>CAWCBC010000021.1:0-166016 GCA_963793705.1 uncultured Acidobacteriota bacterium
GTCGCATGCTCCGCGGCCGCAATGGCCCAGCAACCCGCACCACCGATCACCTACTTCGGCAGCAGCGATATGGCGCTTTCACCCTTTGTCCGCGGATCGTTTTTCAGATGGCAGGTCGATGAAATCGGACTCATCGTGCTGTGGCGAGGCGCCGAGCGCTGGTATTCAGGCTCGATGAAGAGTGGAGGCTCGGGAAACGCCGCGGGTTATACCGGCTACGAGGAATTCGGTTCGACCCGAATCGATTTTTCCTACGACCGGTCGCGCCGTATGGCCCGATCCAGGAGCTCGAGGTCTCAATGGCAGACGGTCACAACGTCCTGCTGGTGGACGGCATCGATCGCGCTGGAGGGGGACTCTCTGCGAAATCGATCCGGGCGGACCTGACATTCACAGCCTCTCCAGGCCGCGGAGCCGCACCGGCACGACTTTCAGCCGCTGACATCGCGTCCATGCTGCGGCGCTCTGAAGAGATAACCGCGTTTCTCAGGTGCGACGGCGTCTTTGGATATATCTGTGACGATCTGAACGCGAAATAGCTCACGGGTCTGCCCTTCGCGGTTTGCATCTTGAATTTTGCATTTTGCATTGCCGCGTTGGTCAGAAATCCGCCGGGATCGGCAGCCGGTTGCCGTCCCATCCTTGACCTCGCCATCCTTCGTCTTCAGAAACCCCAGCAGGCATCCGCGTGATCCGTCTCGTAGCGGATGGCATCTGACCTTGACCGTCTCGCCCGGCTTCACCGTGTCTGCGGTCACACCGATGCGTTCGAGACCGATTTGTCCGTCGCCTCGACGGCCCACGTCTGCAGCTGACCGCTGGGATTGCGCACGTCCATGTAGACCCACGAATGTGGGTTCAGCAGGTGCACTTCCTTGAGCGATGCCCTGGAGGTCGATGAAGGTGTCTGTGTAGTTCCCGTGCGAGTGATGGGCGGTCTGTAGTAGTGGTCCATCGCAGAGCCGCGCACAGCACCGCGAATCGCAATACCCAGCCGGAGGCTGCGTGCCGCATCGCTCCCCTGCTGTCACCGCCGGCGTCGGGCGCCGGGCCAGCACCGCGAGCGCCCCCGCACGCGCGGGCGCCGGTGTAATCGTTGTCGTAGTAGTCGGTATAGCGAACGCCGTTGCCGTCCTTGTCGACGAAGCCCAGCGACTGCTGGAAGAGGCCGGGCGGCGGGTCGCCGGCCGGGTACGGTGCCTTCGGAGAGGAACAGCCGGTTGTCGTGCATGTAAATGGCGACGAAGGTGCTCGACTTGTCGGCGTTGTTGGTGAGCTGCAGCTGGTGGCCTTCGATGAGGTCGATGAAGTTCCACATGTAATGCGTGATCTTGGCGTCGCGCTCGACGATCTGCCACGACGCCCAGACGAGCGCAGCGCGGATGTCGGTCCTCCAGTAACCCGAGCCCACCGTCGCGCCGGCGCCAAAACCCGTGCACCGCTCGTCGGCAAACGGTGGACACTGCTTGGCCTTGTCGGTGAGGAGCTTTTCGATCGGCCGGTAGTCGACCACCATGATCGAATAGCGCTGAGGCCCGCGCGTCGCGCGATACACACGCGCCGGCAGCTGGGCGCCGTACCCGACGTGAATGTGGTCGTCGTCACGGCCGGCGCGCCGGGAAAGTTCACGCGAAACCCGTCATCCCGACTGATGAATTCCGTCCACTCCTGCGCCATCGCAGGCGAGGCGAATGTGGCGAGAAGCGCCGCGGACAGAACCAACGGTTAACGCGCTCGCAATGCCGTGTTTGCATTTTGAATTTTGCATTTGCATTACCGGGTCAGTCCTTCGGCGGGACGAGGTGCTTCGACGACTGCTCGTTCTCGTTGCAGATGAACTCGATCAGCTCGCCGTCCGGATAGAGCCGCCAGTTCACGCGCGTGGTGAAGGGCTTCGTGTAGAACTTCGGGTCCTCGACGGTGAGGTCGATCTCAGCCGGCCGTAGTTCACGCGGCGGAAGCGCTCAGTTACCTTCGTCGTGCTGCCGAACGGCGTCCCGTTCACGTCCAGCCAGCCGTCGTCGCGCAGGCCGATGGTCTCGACCACCAGCTCGTCGCCGTTCCAGCGGCCGACTGAATAGCCGTACCAGAACGGCTGCGGATCGTTGGTCGGCAGCGCGCGGCCGTCGGTGAAGATCCAGCGCAGGCCGTAGTTCGCCTCGTAGCCGATGACGACCGTGTCCTTGGTGTGCACGATCTTCCGCGGCTGCGAGTGCGTGTGGAGCTGCATGAACCCGAGCGGCAGGCAGTGCGCGTCGGGATTGTCCATGCTGTTGCGCGACATGCGCTGCTTCTTCAGCTCGGCGGCCGCGGGCGTAAGCGGCAGGCCTTCCTTGACGTTGCGGCCGACGTCGACGAACGTGGCCACCGGCGGACTGTCGGCCGTCAGCGACGGCAGGAACGGTCCGCCGAGCCGTCCGCTCGGCCCGACGCGGCTTTCCCAGACGCCGGAGAAATCGGGCTTGCCGTTCGGCAGCCGCGGCGCCGGCGCGTCGAGGTTCGGCTGGCCGTCCGCACCGCGTGGCACATCGGGCGGCGCGAACGCCGGCCACTGCGCGGAGACAGCGACCGAGCCCGCAATCGCAGGACAACACGACAGGCCAGCAGCTAACCACGAGCACACGAAGACCACGAAGCGAATGCCACTTGGCTCTTCGTGTCCTTCGTGGTCTTCGTGGTTCAACTCAAGACTCGTCATCCCCAGACTCTAACGCAACTCGCATATCATGCTGCGCCGATGCCTACCGTCCGCGAAGCCACCGTCTGCCTGATGCGCGAGCTCGGGATGACCACGATCTTCGGCAACCCGGGATCGACCGAGCTGCCGCTCTTCCGCGATTTCCCTGCCGACTTCCGCTACGTCCTGGGCCTGCAGGAATCGGTCGTCGTCGGCATGGCCGACGGCTACGCCCAGGCCACGGGGAACGCCGCGTTCGTCAACCTGCATTCCGCCGCCGGCGTCGGCAACGCGATGGGCAACATCTTTACCGCCTATCGCAACCGCACGCCGATGGTGATCACCGCCGGGCAGCAGGCGCGGTCGATCCTTCCATTCGAGCCGTTCCTTTTCGCCAGCGACGCGGCGAAGCTGCCCGAGCCGTACGTGAAATGGGCGGTCGAGCCGGCGCGCGGCGAGGACGTGCCGCTCGCCATCGCGCGCGCTTACTACCTGGCGATGCAGGAGCCGTGCGGCCCGACGTTCGTGTCAATCCCGGTGGACGACTGGGACCGGCCGACGGACGCGACTCCGCCACGCACGGTCAGCCGCGCGCTCACCCGGACCAGGCGCTCGTCGAGCGAGATCGCCGGGATGCTCGATCGCAGCGAACATCCCGTGTTCGTCGTCGGCTTCGGCGTCGATCGGAACGACGCGTGGGACGAGGTGGTCGCGCTGGCCGAGCGGCATCAGGCGCTGGTGTGGGCCAGTCCGATGTCGTCGCGCTGCAGCTTCCCCGAGCGCCATCCGCTGTTCGCGGGCTTCCTGCCGCCGATGCGCGAACAGATCGTCAAGCTGCTCGACGGCCACGATCTGATCGTCGCGCTTGGCGCCCCGGTGTTCACCTATCACATCGAGGGATTCGGCCCGCACGTGCCGCCGGGCGCGTCGCTGGTGCAGATCATCGACGACCCGAACGTGGCCGCGTGGACGCCGCTCGGCACGGCGCTCGTCTGCAACGTGCGTCATGGCGTGCAGGCGATCCTCGAGAAAGGCCGACTCTGAAGGTCGGCCTCTACCGTCATCAGGATCCCGGCCCGCTCCTCGAGGCGGACTCCGCCGCCCCGAGTGACCGCCGACGCAGGCCTGACGATCGCCTTCCTGATGCAGACGCTCGCCGACGTCCGCCCCGCGGACAGCATCATCGTCGAGGAATCGCCGTCGAGCCGGAAGACGATGCAGGCGCATCTGCCGATTGAGCGGCCGCAGAGCTTCTTCACGTGCGCCAGCGGCGGGCTTGGTCACAGCATGCCGGCGGCCGTCGGCATCGCGCTGGCAGAATCCGCGCTCAGCAGCGCGTCATCGGCATCTTCGGCGACGGCTCGGCGATGTACTCGATTCAGGCGCTGTGGACAGCGGCGGACCTGAAGCTGCCGATGACGATCGTGATCGTCAACAACGGCGGCTACGCGGCGCTCAGCGAATTCACCGCGCACTTCAACATCAAGCAGTTGATCGGCACGAAGCTGCCGGGGCTGGATTTCGTCGGTCTGGCGAAGGCGATGGGATGCACTGGGGCACGCGTCGAACGTGCCCCCGATCTCGCCGCAGCGCTTCGCAGGCACTGGAGCGCGTCGAGGCCGTTCGTCCTCGACGTGGCGGTCGCAACTTAACCACGAAGCGCACGAAGAAGCATCCACCTCAGCATTCGCACTTCGCCTTCAGCATTTGCCACAGACCGTTTTTCAGTGGTAGCGTCCGGCCTGCTTAGTCGGGGAGCAACTGGAGGCGTGCGATGCGGAATGTGCGAATCCCCGTGATGCTGGTTCTGGCGCTGTCGGTCCTGTGGGCTGCTGGTCCGATCGAGGTTGCCGCGGAGAAAGACGGGAAGCGAATCGCGATGAAGGACGACTGCGATCCCAGCGACCCTGCCTGGCCCGGAGGATGTGCGCTCAAGAAAGGGGATGTGAACCTCGCCGAGTTCAACCTGTCCTGCGGTCTCCGCTTTATAACAACGCCGCGCCGCCGAGCCCTCCGAATCCGCCCCAACTCTTCCTCGTCGGCCACCCCTCCTGGCGGAATCAGCCTTCCCACATCGTGGTCGAGGTGGGCGACAACATTCACGTCAAGAACGAAGGCGGAAGACCGCACACGTTCACGCCGGTCGCAGAGTTCGGCGGCGGGCGTGTACCGCCACTCCGTGTGGGCACGCTCCCGGCTCCCGAGTGCGCGGCGCCGGCCCCAGGTGCGACCGATCGGTATCTGGCCGCCCCTGGCGACCAGCTCAAGTTGAAGGCAACCACCGAAGGGATCCAGCGGTTCCAGTGCTGTTTCCATCCATGGATGCGCGCGACGGTCCGCGTGGAAGGACACGACCACCACTAGAAGTGAACCTGGAATGCTGAAGGCTGAAGGGATGGGGCGGACCTGGCAAGGTCCGCCCCACGTCCAGAAGATAAAGCGTCAGGCGGGGACTCGAAAGATCGCCTCGAGCGTCAGCGCCAGCCCAGGGAACAACGGCGACTGCAGAACATCGCCCGCCTCACGAGAGAGCTCTCTCGGACGGGCGTAGCCGTCGCCCTCGCGCCCGTAGATCCGCACGACGTCCAACTCAGGGTCGACAATCCAGTATTCGGCAACGCCGCCGCGCTCGGTACAAGCGGCGCTTGATCGTTTCGTCCCTTCGGCGGGTGCCAGGTGATCCGATCTCGATAACCAGATCCGGAGCGCCCTGGACATTCTGCGCGGTCAGCACGCCGTGTCGCCGCTCGGCGGTGATGTACAGCAGATCGGGCTCGACGACGTCGACGTGGGAGAACACGACGTCGAACGGCGCCACGAAGATCTGACCGACCGGATGCGCCTCGAGGTACGCCCGCAGCGCGAAGTGCAGGTTGCCGACAATCGTCTGGTGAATCGCATTGGGGGACGGTGTCACGTAGTGCTCGCCGTCGATCAACTCGTGCCGCTTCCCATCGTCTGGAAACAGAACGAAGTCCTCGTAGGTGAGCTTGACGACTGGAGTCGGACGCATCTCTTCGCTCCCGGACATGGGCACATTGTAAATGCCTGAACGGCAACTGCCGTGCCCGTCCGGATTGTGTGGAAAAGCGCGGAATAGGCCGGGGTCGTGGGCTGAGGTACCCAGAAATTCCAGGGTGGGAGTTGGTCGAATTCTCAACGCAAACCACGAAGCACACGAAGCGCGACAGAAACGGCAAGACCGCGAAGAAGAATCTCTTTTGAGAGAAGTTCTTCGCGGCCTCGTTGTGGTTCGCTGTCTTCGCGAACTACGCCCTTCGACTCGCTTTCAGGGCGCCCCGAGCGCAGTCGAGGGGCGCGGTTCAGGCCCGCGTCAGGCGAGAGCGGTTTTATACAGCGCGAGCACGGCGCCCACGCCTTCTCCGCCGCCGGCTCGTTGTAGACCTGTCGTGTCGGGCGGGCACCAGCCGTGCGCGGCGGGATAAACCTCGATTTCCGCCGGGCGATTGGCTTTCGCGAAGGTCTCTTTCAACACGTCCTTCACGGTCGGCTGCCCTTTGTCGTCGTTCTCAGCAATGGCGATCAGGAACGACGCCTTCGACGCCGCAGCCAGCGTATGCGGACTGGTGGCCGGGTCCTTGCCAACGAGCCCGCCGCCGTGGAACGACGCGACTGCGCCGACGCGATCGGGAACGGCTGCTGCGGTGTGGAACGTCATCGGGCCGCCCATGCAGTAGCCCTGGGTGCCGATCCTGCGGTTCCTGTTCACCTGCGGCTGCTGGTCGAGCCAGGCGATGAACGCTTTGGCATCCGACATGTCGGTCGCCTGGGTCCCCATCCCTTTCCTGAACGGCCCGATCTCCCCGAACGGGCTCGCGCCGGTGAACGAGGTCTTCCCCACCCGATAGAACGGGTTGACCACCAGCACCGAGTAGCCGGACCCCGCGAGCCGCTTGGCCATGGTCCGCATCGCCGGCCGCAGGCCGAAGATGTCCGGCCAGATCAGAACGGCCGCCGCCGAACCCGTTGACGGATAGACGAAGTAGCCGTCCGCGGTACCGTCCGGCGTCTTGATCTCGACGTCCTTCTCGCTGGTTTGCTGAGCGTTGGCGATTTCCGGTAGGACCAGCGACACCCCTGCCGCGACCAGCATGCCGAACTGCCGGCGCGTGATCAGCCCTCGAGCCTCGTACTCCAGTCGATCTTTCTCAAAATATTCCTTGTCGCACATGTCTGCTCCTCATGGACGCCGCTCAGCCGGGCGTTGGCACAAACCGAATTCCGCGTGGCGTCAGTACATACACCAGAATGGCTCCCGGCATTTACCGGACGCTGAACGGGATGGCGCGGGTCACGCTCTTGTTCCTGTCCAGTGAGGACCGCGCGTCGAGGTGAATCGCGTAGCGGCCGGGCTGGATGTCTTCGAGAGCCAGGTTTGGCGCGAACGTGTAGACACTGGCGTCCTTCGGCTTGTCGACGGCCTTCCGTTCGATTGCGTAGGAGTCCAGCACACGGCCCGCGTCGTCGCGCAATTCTATGGTCAGGGTGACGACGTGCGGCTTCTTGCGGTTCTCATAGGCCTCCGTGCAGACGCGGGTTGCTGGTGAACTCCTGCCCGGAGTCGCGTGGTCCCTGCGTCGTCAACACCACCGCGGCGGTGTCGTTGGGCCCGAAGTGGCTCTCGATGAACTGACGCAGGACGCCCCGCGCGCGTAGCGCGCTGTAAGAGCTCATCGTGTCGAATGCGATCACATAAAGCCGCCCAGTCGGGCGGTCGTTAGTCAGCACGTCAGCCTCGGCGACCGGACGCTCCATCCGCTCGATCGGAATGTCCACCGCCGCAAACGTCGTGATCGCCCGCGACGAGCGATCCTCGAGGACCTCGAAGTCGTCGGCGGTCAGACCAGAGACCGGATTGCCCTCGCTGTCTGTGACGATGACACTGAACTGGACGGCTTCCACGCCCTGACGGAACGTGGGTGTCGGCTCCTGTGGCGCCTGCCCGCGGAGCAGCACCCCGCTGCACGCCGCCAGCGCAGCGGCCAGAGCGAACAGCCTTGCGGAGACGGGCGTCGTCATGCACTAGCGCACGCTGAAGGGGATATCGCGCGTGACGGGCTTGTTCTTGTCCAGCGAGGAGCGCGCATCGATGTGGAGCGCGTAGCGCCCCGGCGGGAAGTCTTCCAGCGGCAGGTTCGGCGCAAACGCGTAGACGCTGGCCTGTTTCGGTTTTTCGACGGCCTTCCGTTCCATGGCGTACGAGCCGAGCCCGCGGCCTCGTTCGTCGCGCAGCTCGACGGTGAACGTGACGGTATGAGGTTTCTTGCGGTTCTCGTAGGCCTCGGCAAACACCGTCAGCGTGTCGTCACGCGAGAACTCGCGCGCCGTCGTCGGCGGGCCGGGCAGCGCGACGTCGATCCGGCCGGGCGGTGGGCTGAACGTGAACGTCTGGCTGCGCCTGCGACGAGGTCAGCGCAACGCCGCTCAGCGAGAAGTCCTCGCGGAAATCAGGAACGTCGAGATCGTAGATGACGCTTCCGGCGACGGCGGCGCCGCCCGCGGACGCGCGCAGCTGGTAGCGGCCTTCGGGTAACGGCAGCTGCGAGAGCACGCGCATCGCGCCCGTGCTGACCCGCTCGTAGGTCTCGGGCTTCAGCGCGAGCGCCACAGCGATGCCGCACAGATCGGCAATCGCCTCTTCTTGGCGTCGGTCACCGCGAAGATCACCTCGAGCTGCCCGCGGTAGGCGCCGTCCTCCTCGACCAGATTCAACTTGTCCGGCGCGATCTCGAGCGTGATCGGCGACAACGGCGTCCTTGTCCTTGCCCTTGAATGCCGCCGCGTACATCGCGCATCGACACGCCGCTCGTGGTGATCGCGCTCGTCACCGCATCCCAGGTGGCGGCCAGGACCGTCGTCGGGCGCCGCGGCTGCGGGCTGTTGCTGTTTGCCGCGCGGCGAGACGTAGCCCTCCGTCGATCGCACCTGCAGGCCGGGGCGCTTCACGCGGACCTCGAGGCGAACGTAGCGGCCATCGCGGTAGTCGACCCCTGAATTGAAGGCGAGCAGGTAATAGGTGCTGTTCTCGCGCACCAGCCGCTCGAAGGCCTGCGTGTAATTGTTCGAGCCGGTCAGCGAGAAGCCACCCGTGACCCGGCCAGGCCACCCAGCCCGATGCGGTCGTCGAAGCTCGCTTGACTGGGCGTCGACGCCATCTTCGCCTGTCACACCCGGTGGTGCAGGCCTCGCGGGATCGATTGGATAGATCGCGATGTTGTTGCGCGTGGCGAACGACAACGCGTCGATCCACTCGGTATCGACTTCCGAGAAGAGTCCGCCGAACCGCGCGCGGCCCCTGTCCACGCCTCGTAGGCATCGACCGGAATGTTCTCGCTGACGAAGATAACGGCCTTGCGTCCGCCGCGAAGCGTGGACATGAACGGCATCAGCGCCTTGAAGTCGCCGATGAAGTTCTTCTCCCGCAGCTGCGGGACTCATCTGCGACAGCTGACGCCGCCATCGAACCTGTCGATGGCGTTCAGCAGCAGACCGCGGATTGCTGGTGAAGTCCTGCCCGGATTCGCGCAGCCCACCGGTGGTCAGCACCACGGCCGCAGTATCGTTCGGACCGAGGTACTTCTCGATGAACTGCCGGAGGAACGCGCGCGTGCGCAACGCGCTATCCGCCGCCATCTGGTCGAGCGCGATGACATACAGGCGCCCGGGCGGGCCGTCGTTGCTGCGCACGTCCGCTCGTCGACCAACGTGCGCTCCACCCGCTCGATCGGGATGTCCACCGCCGCGAACGTCGTGATCGGCCGCGCCACCCGATCCTCGAGGACCTCGAAGTCGTCGGCGGTCAGCCCGGAGACCGGATTGCCCTCGCTGTCGGTGACGATGACGCTGAGCTGCACGGCCTCGACAGACGAGCGGAACGTGGGTGGCGGCTGCGGCGGCGCCTGCGCCGCCGAGCACACGCCGCTGCCGCCGCGCCAGCGCGCGAAGGGCGATCGACCAGCGCCGTCCGCGCATTCATGTGATTGGCTCCTACATGGAACCACAGCTAGAATCGGCGCGCCATGAAGAAGATCGCTCCTGATGCTCGTCGCCGCGGCATGCCTGCTGACCCCCGCCGCGGCTGCCACCGATTTCACCGCCGTTGCCGACTGGTTGAAGCTGCCCGAGGGGCGGCAGAACCTCGGGAACATGCACGGCGACGTCGCGGTCAGCTCCGCCGGCGAGGTCTATGTCAGCGTGCAGGATCCGGCGGCGGGCCTGCAGGTCTACGCACCGGACGGCAAGTTCCTCCGCAACGTCCCGAACGCGCCGAGCGACTTCCACGGGTTCGTGATCAAGAAGCAGCCCGACGGCGAGTTCATCTACGGCGCGACGATGCGCGGCCAGACCGTCGTCAAGCTGCGGCTCGACGGCGGCATCGTCATGACGATCGGCTCGGCGCAGATTCCGGATCAGTTCAAGGTCAAGAACGCGAGAAGCGGCCAGCTGTCGCTGCTGCTCACTGGCCTCGACGTCGCGCCGAACGGCGACATCTACGTGACGGACGGCTACGCGAGCGACTTCATCCATCGCTTCGACAAGACCGGCAAATACCTGTCGTCGTTCGGCGGCAAGGCCGCGCCGTACAGCTTCAACACGCTGCACAAGCTCGCCATCGACACGCGCTTCAGCCCGGAGCGGCTCATCGCCGTCGACCGCGCGAACAACCGCGTCGTGCACATGTCGCTGACCGGCGAGTTCCTCGGCGTGGTCGCGAAGGATCTGCTGCTGCCCGCGGCGGTGGCCATCAGCGGCGACAACGCGATCATCGGCGAGCTCAACGGCCGGGTCACCCTCCTCGACAAGTCGGGCGCGGTGGTTCAACGTGTGGGCGCGAACACTGAACAAGGGACGGGCACGAACAAGATCCCGCCGGCGCAGTGGAAGACCGGGTTGGTGCTGTCGCCGCACGGTGTCGCGTTGAACGATCACGGCGACATCTTCGTGGCCGAGTTCAACTCCTTCGGCCGCGTGCATCGCTTCAATCGCCCGTAATTCAGCCGACGATGCTGAAAACGGCGGCCGCCATTCTCGCCGGGGCGCTCCTGGGCGTGTCCGCGCTGCTCGTCTGGCAGCAGCGTGGACCGGAGACGCGCCGCGCGCCGAAGCCGTGGCCACCAGTCCGGAGACCCGCCAAGCGCCGCGCCTTGCCCGCAATTCAAACCCTCGCCGCTCGCCACGAAATATCTCGAGAACCTGCACGGCATCGAAATCGGCGCTTCCACGCAGAACTCCTTTGCCCTGAAGCGATCCGTGAATGTCGATTTTTCGGACGAGCAGGGAGGCCTGTGGCAGGACAAGAACTGCGAGCCGGCCACCGTGAACATCGTCGCCCTCGGAGACGATCTGCCGTTCAAGGACAACACGCTCGACTACGTGCTGACCTCGCACGTCATCGAGCACTTCTTCGACCCGGTGAAGGCGTTGCGGGAGTGGCACAGAGTCATCAAGCCAGGCGGGTATATCTTCATCATCGCTCCCCACAAGGACAGGACGTTCGACAAGCCCCGCGAGGTCACGCCGCCAGCGGAGTTGCTCGACCGATCCACGGGCAGGATCAGGATTTCAGACTACGTGAGGGGCGTCGACATCCCGGCGCTGACGAAATCAGGCAAAGCGAAGTTCGGTCCGGACTACGAAGTCCCGCCGCAGATGCTGCTGCGGCGCGGTGTCCAGCCTGAGGAAGGGTGGGTGCGTTACGACACGGATGATCACCATCATTGGTCGGTCTGGAGAACGAACGACCTTGTCGATCTGGTGAAGGCGTTGCGTTTCACCATCGTCGAGACCCAGGACACCGACGACAAAGTCGGCAACGGATTCACCATGGTCATCAGAAAGTGATAGTCGATCGTGCGATGTCGGCTCGGTGAGCTGTCCTCCCGCAGCAGACTGAATCGTCGATCACGGTGGACTAGAGGCCGTCCTTCGTCGGCGAGTACGGCTTCTCAACACGAGGTTCGGTGACCGGCTGATACTCGAAGGCCTTCGCGTCGCGGCCGACCGATCAAGACCGCCGTGACGCCCGTCGCGATCGGCGCACGCTGTGCGGCTGAGCATCGAGCGCTCGTCCGACGGTCAGGCAACTCGGATACCGAATCCTTCGACAGCCGACGCGCAGTCGAGAGAGCGCTGAGGTGTCAGACGTCAGCGATGGCCACGAGGCTCCCTTTTCGAAAGACCAAATTCTCTCGCGATCCAGCGACTGTTGATAGAGCTCGCGAGGATACGCCGTCATCCACTGCGCGGATCCCGCGGGCCAACAGCCATTCAGACGCCGCGTCCAGAATCGCAACGGCAGCGTCAACGTCGTTGTCCTGCGAGCTGACGAAAGGCGAGCACTCGCTTAGTCGCGACCTTTCCGTTTCGAGTCACCCACCACCAACGACAGCACAAAGCTGACGATGCTCACCACCAGGCCGCCGATGAACGCAGCCTTGAAGCTGCTCACGTGAAAGCCCAGTTCGGCGGCGTCGGAGATGGCGCCGGTCAGCCACAACATCACGCCGTTCAGCACGAGCAGAAACAGCCCGAGCGTCACGATGAGGAACGGGAACGTCAACACCATCAGAATGGGTTTGACGATGGTGTTCACGACGCCAAAAATCATCGCGACAACGAACAGAAAGACGATCTCGCCGTCGAAGGAGATGCCGTCAACCAGTCTGGTCGCGAGCCAGAGGGCAAGAGCGTTGATGAGCAGGCGGAGAATGAAGTTCATCGGAGTGGTCCAAAGTCTTCAGGTGGACGGCGGTTCTTCGTCGCGGCTTCGTAGGCCGACGGCAATGCGGAACAGCGTCGGCTCGCCAAACGGCCGGGCGATGAAGTCGACGCCGACGGGCAGCTTCGCCGGAATCGGGCCGACCTGGCGCGTGCCGTTGCCCTCGCGCTCGCGATCCCACACGTTCGTCGTGAACCCGGCGGGCACGTCGATCACCGGGAATCCCTGCTGACCGAACATGAACCAGCCGATCGGGTTGCGTCCGTTGCTGTTCGGCTCGCGCGGCGACAGCAGCTTCTTCGGCGGCACGGTGGACATCGGCGCCACCAGCGCGTCGAGCTTCTGCTCTTCCATGCACTGCATCAGCAGCGTCTGCAGTGCAAAGCGTGTGTGCATCCGGGCGGAGGTGTCCAGCGTGGTCGCACGCTCGGCCTGTTCGCGCGCAGCCCGCCGGTTCGGGAAATTGGGATCGTTGTAGAACGTCGCTTTCGCGATCAGGTCGGCGTTGGTCTTGATGTTGGCGTCGCCCCGTTCGCGCAGGTAGCGGTTGATCATGTATTTGTCTTCGCCGGGTTCGCCGAATCCGCCACCGAGCGTGCGCAGCGTGAGGGCCTCGGGCACCCGCGAAGGATCCGTGCGCAGGTCAATGAGGGTCGCGATCTGATCGCCCGTCGGCTGTCCTGATGCATCCACCGGAAACAATTGACGGTTCTGCCGCGCGAAGACGCTGCTCAGCAACTCCGGCGCCGACTGCGAAATACAGCGCTGGAACAGCGCTCCCTCCGGTCCGGGATCGACAACCGTGGCGCCGAGTTTCCTCAGCACGCCGATCGCGCGCTCCACGAGGTCGACGCTTTCCTCGTCGGCCTTGGCCAGCAGCTTGCGATTCAGGTACTCGCGCACGACGCCGATGCGCAGGCCCGCGAGCGACCGCGAGGCGGTCGCGGACAGATAGGACGTGCGCGGCGTCCGGCCGATGCTGAGCGCCGTGTACTCGTCCTTCGGGTCGTAACCGGCGATCGCGTCGAGAATCCGCGCCGTGTCCTGCGACCGTTCGGCACATCGGCCCGACGCGCATGTTGAGGCCGGCGCCGATCATGCCGTCGGTGCTGACCAGCTCCTTCGTCGGCGCCAGTCCGACGATGCTGTTGACGGCGGCGGGCCAGCGAACGGAGACCACGGTCTCTTCGCCGATCGCGCACGTCACGAGGTTGGCCGCCACCGACGTGGCCGATCCGGCGCTCGACATCCCCGGCTCGCGCTCGGTGTCGTAGGGATTGCAGAACGTGCCACCGAAGGAGCTGCGCGCGCCGTCCACGGCGTACTCCGCCAGGTTCGCCTTGGCGAGGATGATCGCGCCGGCGTCACGGAGACGCGCAATGAACGTCGCGTCATCGGGCGGACGGTCGTTGGCGTACTGGGCGTCTGCGCCGGACGTCGTGCGCATGTCCCTGGTGTCGTACTGATCCTTGATGGCCATGACCACGCCCTGGAGCGGGCCGACGAGCGTCCCCGTCCGCGCGAACGCGCGGTCCTGGGCGGCGGCGGTCTCGAGCGCGTCCGGCATGTTCGGCGCGTTGTCCGCGCGGTCGGTCATGCTGCGCGCCTTGCGCGCGTCGAACCCCCATCGCTCCCGCGCCGCGGGCCGGAGGTTGAGCGTAGACAGGGCGTTGATCTGCCCGGCGTCGGCGATGGTCGTGACCGGGCCGAGGATGCCCTTCGGCTCGTTCACGCAGGTGCCGTTATAGGCCTTGATGCGCCTCAGATACTGCTCGACGACCCCGACGGTCGTGATGCGCCTGGCCTGGATGGCGCGCTGGATGTCCGCGATGGTGGCTTCGTGGATCTGGAATGAAGACGTGGGGCGCCCCTTCGAGGGGTGCCGATTGCTGCGCGTGAGTCACGGCTGCACCGATAAGGAGCCAGTGCCAGCGAAACCCATTTCATGCGCGAACCATATCATTTCGAACCTTTTGCGGGCGATTCCGGTAATAGGGTTACGATCTAGGCCACCCACCAACGGCGCCCCGTCAAGGGGCGCCCTACGAAGAGGGAACAAGTCGATGCGCTGGGGGCGGGTCCTGCCCGGGGCGGGCGTCATCATGCTGCTGGCGCGCGGCGCGGCTGGACAGACGCGCGACATCGACGGCCGTTCGATCGCGCCCTTCGCGCCCGCCGGCAAGGCGAGCGTCCTGCTGTTCGTCCAGAGCGACTGCCCCGTCTCCAACTCCTACGCGCCGGAGATTCAGCGCATCTGCAAAGCCTACGAGTCCAAGGGCGTCAGCTGCTCGCTCGCCTACGAGGACGTGAAGGTTGATGCGGCTGCCGTGCGCAAGCACATGAACGACTTCGCCTACACCGGCGTCACCGCGACGATCGACAGCTCGCGGGCGCTGGCCGACCGCGCCCGCGCGACGATCACGCCGCAAGCCGTCGTCGTCGACGCGCGCGGCACCGTGCGATATCGCGGCCGCATCGACAACTTCTATGCGTCCCTCGGGAAACCACGCCAGCACGTCACCGAGCACGATCTGACCGACGCGCTCGATGCCATCCTGGCGAATAAGCCTGTACCCAAGCCGGAAACCGAAGCGCTCGGCTGCTTCATCACGCGGCCAGAGCCGCGGAACGAGAAACGGTAGAGGTCGACCTTGAGATCGACCTTGACAGTGGTGATTATGCGCAACGACTCGTCCTCGCCCTCGCCTCCGCCGCACTCATCATCGCGCGTCGTCGCGCGGTGAAGCGCCGCGTGCAGGCGCAGAACGCGCCTGCCAGCCGCGTCACGTTCACCGAGACGATCGCGCCGATCGTCTACGACAACTGCGTCAGCTGCCACCGGCCGGGCGAGGCCGCGCCGTTCTCGCTGATCTCGTACAACGACGTGAAGAATCGCGGCCAGCTGATTGCCGCGGTCACGCAGTCGCGGTACATGCCACCCTGGCAGGCGACGCACGGCTTCGGCGACTTCGACGACGAGCGCCGTCTGACGGACGCGCAGATCCAGACGATCGCCGGGTGGGTGAAGAACGGGATGCCGGAAGGCGACAAGGCGAAGATGCCGGCGCTGCCGAAGTTCACCAGCGGCTGGAGGCTTGGGACCCCGGACCTGGTGCTCGAGATGCCGCAGGAGTTCGAGGTGCCGGCGAGCGGGCCAGACATCTTCCGGAACTTCGTGATCCCGTCGAAGCTGCGTCGAGGACAAGTGGGTGCGCGCGGTGGAGTTCCGTCCCGGCGCACGGACGGTCGTGCACCACGCGCTCTTTGCGTACGTGCGCGCGGGCGCGTACGCGTCGATTGACGGCGCTGACGGCAAGCCCGGATTCAGAGGGCTTGCGCCGATCGGCGCGAATCCCAACATCGCCCCGTCAGGACCGCTCGGCGGATGGGCGGTAGGCGCAAGCCCGCGCTTCCTTCCGGAAGGGCTCGCGCTGCCGATGGGCAAAGGGTCCGACTTCGTCATCCAGATGCACTTCCACCCGTCCGGCAAAGTGGAGCGGGAGAAGTCGACTGTCGGGATCTACTTTGCCGACAAGGCGCCGGAGCGGACGCTGCGCAACCTCATGGTGCCCGGCCTCTTCGGCATCGGCTCGCTGGCCGAGATTCCCGCCGGCGAGCGCAACCACGTGATCGAGCGCTCGACAACGCTGCCGGTGGACGTCAAGGTCTACTTCGCGAACCCGCACGCGCACTATCTGGCGAAGGAGTTCAAGGCGACCGCCACGCTGCCCGACGGCTCGACGAAGCCGCTGCTCTGGATCCAGGACTGGGACTTCAACTGGCAGGATGGCTACAACTACAAGCAGCCGGTGATCCTGCCGAAAGGCACGCGCATCGACGTCCGTATCACCTACGACAACTCGGCGACCAATCCGCGGAACCCGAGCAACCCACCGCAGCGCGTCTGGTGGGGCGAGCAGTCGACGGATGAAATGGGCACCATCGGCTTCGGGTTGATTCCGGTGCGGCGTCGAGGACGAGGCCGCGTGGAATCAGTTCGCCTTACAGCAGCGGAACGGGACGCTGCTGGCGGCCGCCACCAACGGAACGCTGCAAAGGGTCGCGCAGAGTCTGGGGATAGACCTGCCGGCCAACCCGGGCGAGGGCCTCGGACGTCTGCTCGGGCGCGGGCGCGGCGCTGCGGCAACACCGCCCGCAGGCAGCACAACTCCCGCGAATCCCGGCGCGGAGCGCTAAGAGCTGAGCGGGGCGCTAGGCGAGCGCTGGAGCAGTTCTGGATTCCGTGTAGCGCCTCAGATTGGCGAGGCGGCCTGGCACATCGCGTCGCGAAGCCGCTCGCGGCGCCGAAGAGCGCTGCGGGGCGCTGGCCTCGCCGACCGCTCGGGTCGCCGCGCTTCTCCACCCCACCGCGCAAGCGTGCGCGGCGGGGGCCCCGGGATCGCGCGGCTCAACCTCGCCGAAGTCTCAGCCTCCTCGCGCTCTTTCGACTTCGCTGTCGGCTTGCTCGAAGGCTTCGCGACGCAATGTGCCAAGCCGCCTCGCCAATCAGCGCATGTTCAGTGGCCTCACCGGGCGAGCCTGCTCGTGGCTCCCTGTGAGCGACGTGATCAGCGAAGATGTTAAATCGGGCCCGCAGGCGTAGTTGCGCCGACGCCGCTGCTATCGCCACTACCGTCCGACATACCCGGTTACTGACACGATGTGAAGGCTGTCGCACGGATCATTCAAGGCGACGGCGTTTTCGTCAGTCCATGCCGGAGGGTTCGATTTCCACGTCGCGAACCGGGAGCCGCGAGCAGGCTCGCCCGGTGAGGCCGCCCGGCGTGCGGAGCCGGACCCGGCCTGGCATCCTACACGAATCTGAAAACCGCGCCAGCCGTCATGGAAAGACGGCAGATGCCGAAAAGTACTACCGGATGATCCAGTCAATGCCAATGCGTGCACTGTTTGCATTTTGCATTTTGCATTTTGCATTGCTCCCCACGCCATCCTTCGCGCAGGCGGCCGATGAGGCGCTGAACGCCGGCTTTGCGGCGCTGAAGACGAGCGACGGCGACCGAGCGGCCACGCAGTTCCGGCGAGCGCTCTCGGTCGAACCCGGGAACCCGGCGGCGCTCTTTGGGGCCGGCGCTGCCGCGCACCTGCAGGGGCGCGAGACCGACGCGCTCTCATTCCTGAAACGCGCGCTGACGATCGAGCCACGTCTCTGGCAGGCGTCCGCGCTGCTGGGAGAGATCGCCTATCACCAGGGCGACCTGACGGTCGCCATCAAGACCTACGAGAGCGCGCTCGCGCTGACGCCGGGAAACGTGCAGCTGCGCGAGCGGCTGGCCACCTGGCGCAGCGAAGCTGCCGTCCACAACAACCTCCACGCGCTCAAGGACGACCGCTTCACGATTCTGTTCGACGGACCGGCCAACCAGGAACTGGCCGTGCGCGCCACGATCGTGCTGCGCAATGCCTTCTGGCGGATCGGCGGGGTGTTCCGCACATACCCGACCGCTCCCATCAACGTCGTCTTCTACACCGCCCAGCAGTTTCGCGACATCACCGGTGCGCCCGAATGGGCCGGCGGCGGCTTCGACGGCCAGATTCGGATGCCTGTGGCCGGCGCGACGCAGAACCTGCAGGCGTTCGATCGCGTGCTGACGCACGAGCTGGCGCACGCCATGATCTCCAGCATCGCGCCACGCAACGTGCCGGCGTGGCTGCAGGAGGGGCTGGCCATGCACTTTGAGGGGAACGACGCTGCGGCGTCGGAGAAGCGGCTCGCGACCGCACACGCGTTCGTGCCCCTGGCGAACCTCCAGGGTGGTTTTACCGGACTGACCTCGCAACAGGCGACTATCGCCTACGACATGAGCGCATTTGCCGTGAGCGCGCTGATGACGCGCATCGGCGCGAGCAACCTCGGAATCCTGCTGCAGGACCTTGATCGCGGCTCCACCATCGACACCGCGATGCAGCGCTACGGCCTGACGTTCGCAGAGTTCGAGGCGCAGCTGGCGAAGCGCGTCGGCGCTAGGCGCTAGTTTTGGGTTGGTGGTTAGTGGTTAGTGGTGGTAGTTGGATAGTCGGCCGGTTCGCAGTAAGAACACACACCGACTGCTAACCACCAACCACCAACCAGCCCCATGGACACCGCGACGATCAGCTATCGCGTAGCTGACTTCCTCAAGAAATATCCCCCGTTTCAGGCGATGGACGATGCGGATCTGCTCGCACTCGCCGGCCGGGGGCGCGTCCGGTTCCACGAGCGCAACGAGCACATCCTCTCCCAGGGCGCGGCCCACACGCACCTGATCTTCGTGATTCAACAGGGCGTCGTCTCGGTCTGGGACGAGGTGAACGGCCTCTTCGAGCTGCGCGACGTTCGCGGCCCGGGCGACCTGCTCGGCGTCGAACGGTTCAACGGCGCTCCTGCCAGCCTGCACTCGGCACGATCGGCCACCGATGTCGTGCTCTATGCCCTCCCCGCGGACGACCTCGGGGCGCTGCTCGACAAGTATCCGAGCGCGAGACAGTTCGTGTCCGCATACAGCACGGTGACGCTCGACCACCAGGCGGCCGACGGACGACGGCGGCCGGAGGAGGTCTTCCTGCACGAGGTGGTCAAAGCGCGGCGAGTGGTGACGTGCAGTCCGCAGGACACCATTCGCGACGCCGCGCGATCGATGCACGCCGCCGGTGTTGACGCCCTGGCCGTGCTCGACACTGACGGACGGGCACGCGGCGTCATCACCGCGAACGATCTGCTCGCCTGGGTGGCCAATAGCGACGGCGCGCGCGATCAGCCCGTTGCGCAACTCCTGCGGCCAACTGCGCACGCGATGGCGCCGGGAGCATCCGTCGCCGACGGGGTGCTGACCATGGGGGCCACCGGCGCGACGGCGCTGGCGATCACCGCGGACGGGAAACCGGATGGCGAGCTGCACGCACTCGTCACGACCGCCGATCTGGCATCCGGCATTCGGTGACCAGCCGGTGTCCATCCTGCGTGACATCCGCCACGCCTCCAGCACGTCCGAGCTTCGAGCGCTCAATCACCGGGCGCGCGCATTTGCGCTGGAGTATCTGGAGAGCGCGCGTTCGGTGGACTGGCTGGCGCGTTTCACGACGCTGGTGGACTCGTCGATCGTGGCCAGGGTCATCACGCTCGCTGACGTGCCGGATTCCGGAGCGTCCTGCTGGGCGCTCTGCGGGTCGTCGGGACGCGGTGAATCGTTGACCCGGGTGATGCCGGAGCTCGTCCTGATCGCCCGCCGCGGACACGCTGGGGTGACGAGTGACTATCAGCGCGTTTCGGACCTGCTTGCCGACTGCGATTACCTTCCACGGCCCTGGACGGGCCGTTCGAGCCATCGTTCTACGCCGCGACGATCGACGAATGGAAGGCCCGGTACGAGGCCTGGGTCCGCAACCCGATCCTCGAGCAGATGTATCTGGCACGGGCCCTCTTCGACCTGCGCCACCTGTCCGATGTAGGGCGGGTTCCGCCGAGCTCATCAGCCCTGCGAGGCGGACCCGCCGTCGATCTGATCCGCGACATCGAGTCCACCATCGCCGGCGCCGTCGATCGAGACTTCATCCGGATCATCGCCAACGACTGCGTCGCCAGGCTTCCTCCGCTGACGATCTTTCAGGACGCTGTCGTCGATGACATGGGTGAACGGAGCTCGGTGTTTCAGCTCGAACGTAACGCGCTGACGCCGCTCGTCGACGTGGCGCGCGTCTACGGCATTGCCGCCGGGCGCGTGCTTGGCGGGTCAACGCACGAGCGGCTGGCGATGGCGCGCCGCCTGCTCCCGCAGCACGAGGCGATCTTTCGCGAGGCCGCGGACACGCTCAGCGTCGTGCTCTGGCAGCAGGGGCGCATCGGCATCAGGCAGGGCACGAGCGGCGCCGAGCTGCCGCCGAACCTGCTCGGCCGCCACGATCGGCAGGTGCTGAAAAGCGGCTTCCGCGTCATCCATCGCCTGATCGAGCTGACGGCGAACTACGAGTGGATCGACTCCGTGTAGGCATGGACGCGTTTATCGACGACTACCAGCAGCGCTTCGCCGCGACGTGGAGCGACGACACCCCGATCGATCGCGTGCGGTTCATCGCGCTCGATTCGGAAACGACCGGCCTCAATCCGCAGACCGACCGCATCATTACGATCGGCGCCGTCGCCGTCCAGGGCGGGGACATCGTCTTCGAGGACTCGTTCGAGGCCCTGCTGCAGATGTCGCGGAATACGTCGGCGGTCACCATCCACGGCATCACGCGCGACGAGACGCGAGGTGGCGTCGATGAGCCCGAGGCCTTACGCCGCTTCCTTGACTACCTGCACGACGGCGTCATCGTCGGTCACCACATCGGGCACGACATCTCAACGCTGAACGCCGGCTACCAGCGGCACT
The DNA here is from genome assembly GCA_963793705.1 of uncultured Acidobacteriota bacterium. Lineage (GTDB taxonomy): Bacteria > Acidobacteriota > Vicinamibacteria > Vicinamibacterales > UBA2999 > Gp6-AA40. The sequence goes on from CAWCBC010000021.1 coordinate 20,783, forward strand.
GGGGCGTGGAGCTGATGAATCGCCACCTCGATACGATGGACCTCACGCTGCACCTTGAACGCAGCGGGGCGTTCGAGGGCGAGGAGCGCATCCGCGAGTTCACGCTCGACAGCCTGTGCACCCGGTTCGGCATCATTCCGCACGACCGCCACACGGCGGGCGGCGATGCCTTCATCACCGCGCAGATCTTCCAGCGTCTGCTGCGCCTGGCGGCCCGGCATGGGCGAGACCAACTCGGCGCACTGTGCGAGCCGTTTCTGGACTAGTTGGATAGTTAGATAGTTGGATAGTTCGTAGTGTGGCGCGGACCTGTCAGGTCCGCGTGGGTCAGAGGCCGGCCGTTCGGGGTAAGCAAACAGCCCGTTATGGCCGTATACCATGCACCCGAACGCCGGTTCGGAGTAGATTGAGTGGCTCAACTTTGAAGCGCAGGAGTGTTCACAGAATGCGAAGCAGACTCTTCAGTTCGACACTGGCAGTAGCCGTCGCGGTGGCGCTCAGCGCCACGCTCGCGGCGCAGGCCCCGCAGGGCGCACCGCCAGCTGGTGCTCCCGGTGCCCAAGGCGGCGGCGGTGGTGGTCGCGGCGGCGGTCGTGGCCCTGCGATGGTTCCGATGCTGCTGGAAAGCGATGCTTTCGCCGACGGCGCGCATTGTTCCCGCGAAGTACGCGGCGCGGGCGGCAGCACGATGCCCGCCTTCAAGATCTCGAACGTACCGATGGGGACGGTGTCGTTTGCGGTGATCTTCCACGACATGGAGGTCAACATCCGCAACCCGCCGAACGATGTGCTCCACGCAATGTTCTGGAACGTCCCGGCGGCGTCGAACGGCTGGCCCGAGGGACCAGAGCACCGGCACCAGCTGCCGGCAGGAATCGGTGATGGGCAACAACATCCAGAAAAAGCCGGTCTACTTCGGCCCGGGTGCGCCAGCGGGACCGCGCTACCACCACTATATGTTCGAGGTATATGCGCTGAACGCGAACCTCGATCTTCCAGCCAGACTCCCGCGCGAGGCGGTGTACACGGCGATGGCTGGCAAGGTTGTCGGGAAGGCGATCTACGTCGGCCGCTACCGCGGCGAGCCGAAGTAGTCTTTGAAAGTTCGCGTAGGGGCCGACCTTAAGGTCGGCCCCTACGAACTCTGACTACGAACTAGCCAACTATCCAACTACCAACTACTTCTTCAGATACATGTTGAACCACTCGATCGTCCGCTTCCATGCGGCGTCGGCGGCAGCCTTGTTGTAGCGCGCGGCGCTGGCGTCGTTGTTGAAGCCGTGACCGGCTCCCGGATAGATGTGCCCCTCGCTCGTCACGCCAGCCGCTTTGAGCGCTTCCTGATACGCAGGCCACGCATCCACCAGGCGCTTGTCGGTCTCGCCGTGGTGCACGAGCACTGCGGCCTTGATCTTCGGCACGTCGGCCGCTGCCGGCGCACCGCCGTAGAACGGCGCGATCGCCTGAACGTCACTCCCGAGGGTCACGGCGAGATTGTTGGCGACGCCTCCCCCATAGCAGAAGCCGGTAAGCCCCAGACGGCCCGTGCTGTCGGGACGGTTCTTCAGCCACACGGCCGCGGCCCGCATGTCCTCCTGCATCTTGCCGCGATCAACCGAATCCGAACAGCTTTCCGCCCGCGTCGTCGTCTCCGGGATAGCCGCCCACTGACGTCAATCCGTCCGGGGCGAACGCCATGAAGCCTTCGAGCGCGAAGCGCCTGGCAACGTCTTCGATGTGCGGATTGAGGCCGCGGTTCTCATGGACCACGAGGACCGCGGGCAGCCTGTTGGTCCCGGCGCTGGTCGGCCGCACGAGATAGCCCTTGATGCTGCCGTTGCCGGCCGGCGACGGCACCGTCTCGCGCGACGTCTTCAGCCGCGCATCGTCCGGTTTGACCTGCTGCGCCTCGGCGTAGTTCGGCATCAGCTGATCGACGATGGCGCCGGCGGCCACGGTTGAGACGGCCACCTTCTTCACGCGATCGATGAAGGCGCGACGGTCGATCTCGCCGTGGATGTAGAGGTTGTAGGCGTGAATCGCTTCACGCGGAATCTCATGGTTCGTCGACATCGATCTGATCCTTTCATGCTGCAGCGCAGCGTCCGGCTTCGGCCGGACTGCATTGCTCCAACGTAGTGTCCGGCTTCGGCCGGACCGCATTGCTCTAACGTAGTGTCCGGCTTCAGCCGGACCGCCATCGTAAGTCCGCAACGCGCCGGGGAGAATATCACGCCGTCTTACAGATGGGTTCCCTTGTATTCAGTGCCGGCGAGCCCGCTCCTCGGCGCGGAAAAACGCGCTTCCGGCCGTCGAAGCAAAGAACACGTTTATCTTCCTGCCCAATGGAAGCGCCGTTGCCTTGTGGTGAGCCTGCAGCGCGTTTTACGGTCGCTGCTGATCGCGCCGCCTCGAGGGCTCGCCTTCACTGAACACAAGGGAACCCATCTCACATCGATTCCAGCTCTTCGCTCTTCGCGGCCCTGCCGATGATCGCCGTCTTCGTGGACTTCGATCTCTTCGTGTCCTTCGTGGTTAAGGCCAGCGTCAACGCTGCGCGGTGTGCCGATCGATCTGCTGCGACAGCGCACGCTGACACACCCTGCAGAACGGGACCGCGTTGCGCGAGAACATGATGCAGTCGAGCTCGGGACGGTAGAACACCTGCGCGTCGTAGTTGGCGCCCTGGAACAGGCCGACCTTCCCCTTGTGCTCCGCCGTGGCAAACAGCTTCATCTCGATTTCGGCCTCGCGCCGGAACAACTGCGTCATCTCCGCCTCGGGCCGCTTGTCGGCGCGCAGCTTCGCGCGCGTCGCCTGATACTCCTTCTGCATCGCCTCGAACGGCTGCTTGGGCCACGGCGTCGGCGTCGGCACGCCCGGCGTCGAGCAGGTCCCGCCACTTCAGACGTGCCGGATCCGTCGTCGCCGTCGCGTTCGCCGCCCACGGTTCGAACACGCGCTCAGGCTTCTCGTAGGCGACGGGTGATGTGTAGTACTCGTCGGCGAGGCCGGCAAAGTGATGGCCGAACTCGTGGATGAACAGGTATTCCGCGAAGTCGTTGCCGGCCGCCGCGGTTGAAAAGACGTTGTAGAGCCCGCCGCCACCGTAGGTCTCGCCGTTCGTCAGGATGATCAGGTACTGGTACGGCGCCCACGCGGCGATGTCGCGCCACGCACGATTTTCGAACGTGAGGATATAGCGCTCGGACGCAAACGCATCATAGGCGGCGCCGACAGGCGTCCTGCGATGGATGTTGCGCGACGGGCTCGCGACGCCTGATTGCGCAGACGGCGGACACAGCCCCCACACGTTGAAATCGTTCCGCCGCGACTTGAACGGCTCCACCGCAAAGAGCGCGGCCGACAGACGACGCGCCTGCGTGCGGAACTTCGCGCACTCGGCGGCCGTGTATCCATCGCCAAGCAGCAGGAGGTCGACCTTCGTCGGCGGCGGGCCGTGTTGTTCGATGGCAATGGCCTGCTGGCGCGCTGGCGTGGAGCGGTCGATGAACGGATCCGCCGGGTCGATCGAATGGCGCCAGACCTCGGCGTAGGTGCCGTCCTCGGCGCGCTTCATGAGCACGACGTCGGCCTTCGTCGCCAGCGCCGGGAAGCGCAGCGAATCCTGGAATGTCCGGCGAATCTTCTTCGACTCAGCCGTCGTGACCCACTCGGCAAACGCCGGGTCGTATCCACGAGCGAACAGCACGCGACCGCTGCCGTCAACGATCACGAAGCGGTAGTTGCCGGTCAGCCTCGTCTCGACGGCGGCCGCCGGGTTGTCCGGCCACGCGAGCGGCTCGACGACGAGACGGTCGAAACTGTAGGCCTCGATGCCAGGACCGCCGGTTTCGTAGAAATCGAGCCGCCACGTGCGTGGCTGCGTCTGCGCGCCGGCGAGTGACGAGAGGAGGAGTGCGCAGAGGAGGACGAGCGCCCGTGTAGGTTTGCGCATGGCATCTATACTCTCCTACTCTGGTTCAGGGGGTTCAAGGGGTTCACTGGGTTCAGAGGGTCCTGTTCAAGAGTTCATCTATGACGAGAATCACAGTTCTTCTCGCCGTCTCGGTGGCCGTTGGCGCGTGTTCACGAGCGGAACAACCCGCCACGCCAAAGGCGCCTCTCTACGACAATCTCGGGAACCTGCACCACGAGATCATGACCGCGTCGCCCGAAGCGCAGCGCTATTTCGACCAGGGCCTGACGTTGTCCTACGCCTTCAACCACGCGGAGGCGATCCGCTCGTTCCGACAGGCCGCCGCGATCGATCCCGACTGCGCGATGTGCTACTGGGGCGTCGCGTATGCGCTCGGGCCGAACATCAACGCACCAATCACGCCGGAGGCGGCAAAGGACGCATTCGACGCGATCGGACAGGCGCGTCAGCGCGCGGCGAAGGCGTCCCCGAACGAGCGGGCCTATATCGAGGCGCTGGCGAAGCGCTACGTCGCCGATCCCAAAGCCGATCGTCCACCGCTCGACGCCGCCTACGCGGCAGCGATGCGAGACGTGGTGGCGAAGTTCCCGGACGATCTCGACGCGGCAACGCTGTTCGCGCAGTCGCTGATGGACACGTCGCCCTGGAACTACTGGAACGCCGACGGCAGCCCGCGTGAGTTTACCAACGACGTGATCTCGTCGCTCGAATCCGTGCTGAAGAGGAAGAACGACCACGCGGGGGCCATCCATCTCTACATCCACGCGGTCGAAGCCTCGCCCGATCCCAAGCGCGCGGAGCAGTACGCCGATCGTCTTCCCGCGCTCGTTCCTGGCGCCGGACATCTCGTGCACATGCCGGGGCACATCTACCTGCGCACCGGCCGCTATCACGATGCGTCGGCGGCCAACGAGAACGCGATCAAGGTGGATGCGGCGTACAAGGCTGGAAACGCCGTCGCGGGCAACATGATGTACGACGTCGGTTACATCCCACACAACCCGCACTTCTTCGTCGCATCGGCCTCGCTCGAGGGACGACGGGCCGACGCGCTGCGAGCGGCGGAGGACGTCCGGAGCCGGATGCACGCCGACATGCTGCGCGACCCCTCGATGGGCGGCATGGTGCAGCACATGCGGCTGACGCCGCTCTTCACGAAGCTGCGGTTTGCGATGTGGGACGAGGTCCTCGCCGAGCCCCTGCCGCCGCAGGATATTCCCTACATGCAGGCGATCTCGCATGCGGCGCGCTCGATCGCCTACTCGGCAACGGGCCGATTTGAGGACGCGGAGAAGGAACTGTCGGCGGTGAGGATGGCGAAAGACGACGCCTCGCTGAAGACTCTGTATATCTCGAGCGTCAACGTCGGATCGGCGGTCGCGAACATCGCCTACGACGTGGCGGCCGGCGAGCTGCGGGCGCGACAGAAGCGCGGCGGCGAGGCCGCGAAACATTTTGCCGCCGCCGTCGCGATGGAAGACGCACTCACCTACATGGAGCCGCCCGACTGGCCAATTCCCGCCCGTCAGCTGCAGGGAGCGGCCATGCTGGCGCTGGGCCGGAACGCGGATGCCGAAGTCGCATTCGGCGGGGATCTGAAGAAGTTTCCGAATAACGGCTGGTCGCTATCGGGGCTCTATACCAGCCGTGTCCGCCAGGGACGCGATCGCGATGGCGCGACGATCATGCTGCAGACACAGTTGCAGCAGGCGTGGCGGAGGGCTGATGTGACGCTCGACGCGGGACGAGTCGCGCGTTAGGTTCAATGGGTTCAAGAAGTGCACTGGGTGCAGGAGGTCCTGTTCAAGGGTTCACGAGTTCACACAGGTTTTTTCCGTTCGATTAATACATCCCACCACGCGAAGTGCACCGCGAGCAGGTGGTCCAGCTCTCGCGTTTCGTTGGTGGACTCGATCTGGCCCAGCACCGGCTGGCAGAACGCGGCGTGCGGTGACGCGGCCAGCATGTGCAGCACACCAGCGGAGAATCCTGTCCCTGCATACGCGATACAGCCGGCCATCGGCAGCGCCTGCAGATCGTCCAGCGCGTAGGGGATCTTCTCGTCCACGGTTCCCTGGCTGTCCTGGAACTTGCACTCGATCGCAAACGCCTTCTGACCGTCGTCGCCGACGCAGAGGATGTCGATGCAGCGGTTCTTGGCGATGATCGTCTTGCCGACCCGCACTTCGCGATAGGCCTTCAGCCGCGCGATTCGAAGCGGCGCGCGACGTAGGACGCCACCAGGTTCGCGTATTCAGCTCCAGTCATCAGTCTCTGTGCTGGTAGAGGCCGACCTTCAGGTCGGCCTTTCAACGGCGGCCGGGTTGAGCAAGTCGGCTTGTGTCGGCTCGGCATCCGCGGGCGGCGCTGGCGCGTTTCCTGACGCACCCACTTCCCTCAAGCGTCGTGCGGCAATCTGCACGGCTTCAGGATTCAGATCGTTGCCGAGGAATCGTCGTCCGAGCTTCGTCGCCGCCACACCGACGCTGCCCGACCCCATGAACGGGTCGGCAACCACCTCGCCCGCCACGGAGCTCTGGCGGATCAGCACGTCCGCGACTTCCACCGGCTTTTCCGCCGGATAGCCGCCGCGGATTCTCGGCACGGAAATCACGTCGGCGATCCCAAGGTCGTTCAGCCGGCGCTTCCCCTTCTCGAAGAAGAGAATCAGCTCGTAGCGCGCCCGGTAGTGGTAGCCCATCCCGATCGTGCGCTTGTCCCACACCAGCGGCTTCCAGAACTTGAAACCCACCTTCTCGGCTTCCGGCTTTGCCACGAACATCGTCTCGGCATCGCACAGCAGGTAGAAGTGCGTATCGGGCTTGAGCACGCGGTGGATCTCGGCGAACAGCTCGCCGAACCGCGCGTTCGGGAAGATGTTGAACCAGTCGTTGCTCGACGACTTGCTGTGCTTGAGCCGCGTCGTCGTGCCGATGGCGCGGTGCTTTTCCAGCGACTCGTACGCCGGGTCGGTGATGACCAGGTCCAGCGATTCCGCGGACAGGTCGCGGAGCCAATCGACGGCATCGCGCGTCGACAGATCGAACCCTTCGACTTTGCTCAGGGCAAGCCCATCGACGTTGCTCGGGGTGGACGCACCGGGGGTCACAACTGCCTCATGGGGGATGAAGAGGAATGCATCATTCTACGCTGTCGGCATTCTTTCATCGTCGGTTGACAGAGCAGGTCACACCCTCGAGAACTCCCAACTTCCAACTTCCAACGCCCAAGAAAACCACGAAGCGCACGAAATCGAAGCTGGCGAAGAAGACTTTCCGCCGCTCATAGTTCAGCTAAACAGACGTGATGTCCGCGTGCTAACGTGCGCCGGTTCACCGAAGGAGGCTGACATGCCAGTGCAACCAATTCCCGAGGGTTATTCCAGCGTCACTCCGTACCTGATCGTCACCGGCGCCTCGCGCGCAATCGACTATTACAAGCTCGCCTTCGACGCCACCGAGATCATGCGCTTCGAAGGGCCTGGCGGGACCATCGCCCATGCCGAACTGCAGATCGGCGATTCCCGCATCATGCTGGGCGACGAGTCGCCTCAGATGGGCCACAAGAGCCCACAGACTCTCGGCGGCAGCAGCGTCGGCCTGATGATCTACGTGCAGGACGCCGACACGGTGTTCAAGCGCGCGCTCAATGCGGGCGGCGAAGAGGTTCGGCCCCTGCAGAATCAGTTCTACGGCGATCGCTCCGGCACGCTGAACGATCCGTTCGGTCATCAGTGGACGATTGCCACGCACGTCGAAGACGTGGACGAGGACGAGATGAAGCGGCGGATGGAAGCGGCCATGAGCGCTACGGAGTAGCCGGACCTTCCAACCTCCCAACGCCCAAAAGATAACCACGAAGAGCACGAAGGATCGAAGGGCGGATTCTTCGATCCCCTTCGCGTTCTTCGTGGTTCCCGTCTTACAATCCGACGGTCCCGGAGAATATGTCGATGCGTACAGCCTTTCTAACAGCGTTCTCAATCGCCGCCATCGTGCTCATGGGAGGCGCGGCCTCCGCACAGACGCCCGATGGAGCGGCGGTCTATCAGAAATCGTGCGCGTCATGCCACCAGGCGCCCGCGGCCGGTTCGCGCGCGCCAACGCGTGAGGTGCTGGCCACGATCGCACCCGAGTCGATGCTCACCTCGCTGACGACGGGCAACATGTTTCGGCAGGGCTCGGAGCTGACCGAGGCAGAGCGACGCGCGGTCGCTGGCTTTCTCGCCGGACGGCCGGTCGGCACCGCGGCGCCGGCACCCATCGTCGGTCGCTGCACAGCGGCGCCGGCAGCGCTGCAGGCACGGGACCTTGAGACGGGATGGAACGGGTGGGGCGCCGGAGCGGCGAACACGCGCTACAAGAACGCTGCGCAGGGCGGGATCACGCGCAGCCGCCGCGCCGAAGCTGAAACTCAAGTGGGCGATCGGATTTGCCGGTGTGAACTCCGCCCGCGCCCAGCCGGCCATCGTCGGCGACCGCGTGTTCGTGGCCAGCGAGAGCGGCGACGTGCTCGCGCTCAACGCGAAGACGGGCTGCACCTACTGGCGCTATCACGCGCAGGCCGGCATCCGGACCGCCGTCTCGGTCGGCCCCTACAAGGGCACGAACGGACAGGGCGGCTACGCCGTGTATTTCGCCGACGGCACGCCGTCCGCCTACGCGGTGGACGCCAACACCGGTCGCGAGATCTGGTCGCGCAAGCTGGACGAGCACATCTTCGCGCGCGCAACGGGCTCGCCCACTCTCTACAACGGCCGACTGTATGTGCCGCTTGCCGGCGTCGGCGAAGAAGGCCAGGGTGGACAGGCGCGCTACGAGTGCTGCACGTTCCGCGGCAGCGTGACTGCGCTCGACGCGAACACGGGAGCGGTCGTCGTGGAAGTCCTACACGATTCCGGACGCGCCGTCCGCGCGCGGCAAGAACGCTGAAGGCAAGACGATCTGGGGTCCCTCTGGCGGCGGCGTCTGGGGAGCGCCGACGATTGATCCGGCTCGCCGCTCGATCTACATCACCACGGGCAACAACTATTCCGGCCCGGCGACGATGACGAGCGATGCGGTCATCGCGATGGACATCGAGACCGGGCGCCATAAGTGGGTGTTCCAGCCGACGCCGAATGACGTCTGGGCGGGCGGGTGCGGGCGTTCGAATCCTCCCGGCGGCCAGTGTCCGGAAACGCTTGGCCCTGATCACGACTTCTCCATCTCCCCGATCCTCGTGAAGACGCCGGCCGGGCGCGATCTGATCGTCGTCCAGCAGAAGTCCGGCATGGCCTACGCGATCGATCCGGACAAGGGGACGAAGGTGTGGGAATACCGTACCGGCGCGGGTGCCGCGCTCGGTGGCCAGTGGGGCGGCGCGGTGGACGATCGCAATGCCTACTTCGGCGTCAACGGACCGGGCGGTCTCCGCGCCGTGAACCTCGATACCGGCAGCGAAGCGTGGACGTCACCACCGGCCGAACGCCTCTGTGGCACCGTTCGCGGCTGCAGCGCGGCACAAGGTGCGGCGGTCACGGCGATTCCCGGACTCGTCTTCGCTGGCTCGATGGACGGCGGCGTGCGCGCCTACTCGAGCACGGATGGAAAGGTCGTCTGGACATTCGACACGAACAAGGAGTTCGAGACGGTAAACGGCGTTCCGGCCAAGGGCGGCGCGATGGACGGACCGGGCCCTGTCGTCTCCGGCGGAATGGTCTACGTCCTGTCGGGTTACGTCAGCCTGATCGGACGGCCGGGGAACGTGCTGTTCGCGTTTGGAGTTGATTAACTCCAACCACCAACTTCCAACTCCCAAGAGAAACCACGAAGAGCACGAAGGATCGAAGAACACGAAGAATTCTGATTTGAGTGGTTCATCTTCGTGCTCTTCCGAACCCTTCGTGGTCTTCGTGGTTCGTTTGGAAGTTAAGTCGGAATTGGGAGTTACACCTTCCCCATTCCCGCCGGCCGGCCATCACGACCAGGTCGAGGAGTCCGACCACAAACGGGATGATCGCGGCCGTCACGCCCATCTGCGCGTACGCAGACGACAACGGCGCCGAGCATGATGAACGCGAGGCAGCCGGCGGCGACGAACGTCAGGTGGCGCTTGATGCCGGTGAGCCCCGGCAAAATCAGACCGAGCGCGCCCAGCACTTCGAAGCCGCCAATCGCCCGCAGGAAGACCATCATGTTGGCTGACGGAATCGGATCCGCGGGCGTCGGCCGCAGCTGGTCAGGCGCCGCCACCAGCTTCAACCCGCCCGCGAACAGATAGAGCGCGGCGAGCAGAATCTGCAGCGTCCAGAGGACTTTGTTATTGCGGAGAATCGTCGGCATCGGGAGATTCTAGTCCGCCTGAAGGCGGACACTACGTTTGACAAACGGGACAGTAGAACGTCGAGCGACCGCCTTGCACGATCCGCTTGATCGTCCCCGTGCACCCGCGGCGCGGACAGCGGCGGCCTTCGCGATCGTAGACAAGGAATCGATCGTCGCCGCCGGGCCGGTTCTGATTCCTGATCGCGTCCTTCAACACGTCCTGAATCGCCTTCACCAGATCGTGCGAGCGCGGGGCGCGGCTCCCCTGCGCGTGTCACCAGCGTTGAGGCGCGGCGCTTCGGCGACAGCCTGGCGCGGTGCAGCGCTTCGCACACATAGATATTCCCAAGGCCGGCGACCACGCGCTGATCCGACAAGCGCGATCTTGAGCGAGGTCTTGCGTCGGCGCGAGCGCACGCGCGAGCGCCGCCGCGTCGAACTCGACGCGCCAGCGGCTCGGGCCCGAGCGCCCGGAGCGTTGCGTGGGTCTCGAGCTCGCCAGGGGCCAGCAGCGTCATGAACCCGAAGCGCCTGGGGTCGTTGAAGACGACCATGGCGCCGGTGGACATCTCAAAGACGACGTGGTCATGCTTCCCGAAAGTGCCTCGCCTGATTACACGAAACGACCCGGACATACCCAGGTGCATCAAGAGGACATCGCCGGACCCTAGCTCAACCAGAAGATACTTCGGCGCGGCGACCGACGCCGCGTACCGACTGCCCGTTGAGCCGATGCGCGAAATCGGGCGGAAAGGCGTAGCGCAGGTTGGCGCGGCGCGTGATGACGGCAACGAATGCGCCCCCTCGCCATCGCGCGCTGCAGGCGCCTCCGCTCGTACTCGACTTCCGGGAGTTCTGGCACAGCCTATGATGTAACGACGTCCCTGTGCGCGGCCCGCTTTCCCTTCGCAGCCATCTCGTTCTCCTCGTCCTCGGCGCGGTGCTGCCGGGCGCGCTCCTCACCGGATTGATCGTCCGGCGGACGCTCGAACAAAACCGCACCGTGCTCGAGAATCGTCTCGTGGACACCGCGCGCGTGGACGCGGCCGCCCTCGATCGCGAATTCAACGGCACGATTCGCGTGCTGCAAACGCTGGCGCAATCTCCCTCACTCGAGGCGGGCGACTTGAAATCGTTCTGGGCGGAAGCGCACCGCGCCGCCGGCACGCAGCCAGGCTGGTACGCGGTGGTGCTGCTGACGCCCGACAGCGAGCTCCAACTGCACAGCGAAGTGCCCTTCGGTGCGCCGCTGCGTGAAGCGCAGGATTCCGAACTCGCGCAGCAGCTGGAGCGCGCGCGCACGCCGGTGGTCGGACCGCTGACCCGCGACCACGGCGGGAAGCTGCGGTTTCCGATCAGCGTGCCGGTCGAACGCCAGGGCCAACTGATGTACGTCCTCACGGCGCTGATGGAGCCGGAATCGCTGGCCCAGGTGATCCGCACGCAGTTGCCCGAGACCGAGGAATGGACGCGCGCGATCATCGATCCAGGGCTGCGGATCGCTGCGCGCTCGCGCGGCGGCGATCAATTCATCGGGCGCGAGGTCACGGCGCAGGGCCGGGCGAACATCCTCAAGCCGCCCGCGCGCCCGATCCAGGGCACGAGCCTCGAAGGCGAACCACTCTATTCGTCCTTGCGCCGGAGCGCATTCGGGTGGACAACCAGCGTGTCGGTACCCAAGGCGGTGCTCGACGGACCAGCGCGAGCGTCGATCATCGCCAGCGTCTCAGGAGGCGCGGTGCTGATCTTCGGCGGGCTGCTGGCCGTGCTGCTCGTGTCGCGCCGTGTCTCCAGAGACTTCGAAGCGGCACGCGACGCGGCGGCGGCGCTGGCCGACGGCCGGACACCCGCACCATCGAGACCGCGGGTGGCGGAGGCGAAGCAGGTTGAAGCGTCGCTGCAGCGAGCCGCGCAACTCCTCGCCGATCGCGAGCGCGAGCGCGATGAGCAGCTCCAGCGCGTGGTGATGGCCCAGGCGCAGGCTGAAGAAGCCAGCCGGACGAAGGATCAGTTCCTGGCGGTGCTTGGCCACGAACTGCGCAATCCGCTGGCGCCGGCGCTGACGGCGCTGGAGCTGATGAAGCTGCGCGGCGGCGACACGCTCACGCGCGAGCGCGAAGTGCTGGAGCGGCAGATCTCGCACCTGACGCGTCTCGTGGACGACCTGCTCGACGTGTCGCGCCTGACGCGCGGCAAGGTCGATCTCGTCAGGCATCGATTCGAAGCCCGGACCGCCATCGATCGCGCGGTTGATATGGCGCACCCGCTGGTCGAACAGAACGGGCACGCGCTGTACGTCGGCATCCCCGACACCGGCCTCCCCATCGACGGCGATCAGGACCGCATCGTCCAGGTCCTGGTGAACCTGCTGACGAACGCGGCACGGTACACGCCGGCCGGCGGACATCTCGCACTGACGTCGGAGTGTCTCGATGGCCGCGTCGAGATCAGCTGCGAAGACAACGGCCCTGGAGTGCCGCCGGAACAGGTGCCAACGATCTTCGAACCGTTCATTCAGGGGCCGCGTTCGATCGCGCGGCAGCAGGGCGGGCTCGGTCTCGGCCTGACCCTGGCGCGCAGCCTCACCGAGATGCATGGCGGGGCGCTTCGCTACGAGCCGGTCGTCCCGCACGGGAGCCGGTTCGTCGTCAGCCTTCCACTCGCCACCGAACTCGCCCGTGACGAACCCGTATCCGCTTACCCCGAAAAGGTCGTGACGCCGCGACGCGTGCTGCTGGTGGACGACAACACCGATGGTCTGGACATGATGCGGCTGGCGCTCGAAACGAAGGGACACGAGGTGCAGTTGGCGGGCAACGGCAACGACGCGCTGGCGGTTGCGGCGGCATTTCAGCCGGAGGTCGCGGTGCTTGATATCGGGCTGCCGGGAATCGACGGGTACGAGCTGGCTCGAACGCTCCGCGTCGCGCAGCCGCACCTGCGGCTGATTGCGCTCACCGGCTACGGGCAGGACGCCGACGCGGCCGCGGCGATCGAGGCCGGCTTCGACGCGCACTGCACGAAACCACTGACAATCGCCCGCCTGCTCGACCAGATCGCCACCCTCACCGACACTCGTAGTGTCCGCCTTTAGGCGGACCGACGTAGTGTCCGCCTTCAGGCGGACCCACCGGTTAAAATCCCTCCATGTGCCGCAACATTAAAACCCTCTTCAACTTCGATCCTCCAGCCACCGAGGAAGAAATCCGCGCCGCGTCGCTGCAGTTCGTACGCAAGCTGTCCGGATTCAACAAGCCGTCGAAAGCCAATGAGGCGGCGTTTCAACCAGGCGATCGAGGAGGTCGCCGAAGTGGCCGAGCGGCTGATCGTGTCGCTGGTGACGGACGCGCCGCCGCGCGACCGCGAGGAGTGGGCCGCGCGTGCGAAGGCCCGGGCGGCCGAGCGCTACGGCCGGGTCCGCCTTCGGCACTCGTAGCCTCGTAGAGGCCGACCTTAAGGTCGGCCTACCTAACGGCCTACGTATGAACGGCTCCGCGGCGTAGACGACCTTGCCGCCAACCATGGTGAGCAGCGACTCGATCGAGCCGATCTGCGCCTCCGGCACCGTCATGTAGTCTTTCGTCAGCACCGCCAGGTCGGCCAGCTTCCCGACTTCCAGTGAGCCGCGACGATCGTCGGCGAACGCGAACCACGCGCTGCCGCTCGTGTACATCCGCAGCGCGTCGGCACGCGTCGGCTTCTCGTCCGTTCCCCGCATCGTGATGCCCTCGACGGTCTTTCCGTCGAGCATCCACTGCAGGCAGGTGAACGGATTGTACGAGGCGACGCGATGCGCGTCGGTCCCCGCGCCGATCACCACGCCGAGCTTGCGGGCGGTTTCAATCGGCGGAATACGGCGCGCGGCGGGGCCGCGCTGGCGAATCGTGGCGTCGCCATTGAAATACATCGCGTCCTGCATCGCCCAGCCAACGCCGAGGGCTTTCATGCGGCTCAGCGTGTCGAACGACGCGTCGTTGAGATGGGCGATCGACCAGCGCAGCGGCGCGATCGGCACCTGGGCGTTCACGCGATCGAACACCTCCAGCAGCTGGCCGACGGAGGCGTCGTTGCCCCAGTGCACCGTCAGCGTCAGGCCGCGCTCGGCAACCCAGAGCGCGATCTTCTCAAAGGCCTCCTTGTCCGCGGCGGTCGGCTTGTCGTTGTTGTACATCCCGCCGGTCACGCGTTCGCCGACGCCGTTGAAGCGCAGCATGTTGTCACCGATGCCCATCGGCAGCTTCAACGTGGTCTCGGTGAGCTCCTCGAACTCGCCGCCGTTGCCCTGCGAGCCGAACGAGAAGGCGACGCGCACGGTCAGCTGGCCCTGGCGCCACACCTCGAACAGCGTCTCGTAGTCGGGAGGCGTGATGTTGTTGCCGCCCGGATCGATGACGCCGGTCATGCCAAGCCGATTCAGCTCGAGAAAGAACTTCTTCGTGCCGTCGGCCTTCTGCTCCGGCGTCGGCTTCGGCAGCCGGTCGAACAGCGCGACGATCGCCTGCTGCGCGCCGGCTACCGCACCGGTGAGAAGGCCGGCGCTGTCGCGTTCGAGGCGTCCTCCCGCAGGCAGGTCCTCGTCGCGCGCGATCGTCAGCGCATCGAGCGCCTTCGGCGTCATCAGCGCCCACTGATAGCCGAGTTGGACGTAGACCGGGTTGTCCGGTGCCGCCGCGATCAGCTCCTTCTGCGTCGGCCGCCGCTTCTCGGCAAACTGCCGTTCGGTCCAGCCGCCGGCGACGATCAGCCACGCGCCCGGTGCCATCCGCTTCGACGCCTCGCGCAGGCGGCCGAGGGCATTGTCGAGCGTGGGCGCGCCAATCCAGTGCACTTCGGTGGCGAAGCTGAGCGCGGCGCGAATGGCGTGAATGTGCGAGTCGGTGAGTCCGGGGATGACCGTTCGTCCGCCGAGGTCGATCACCCTGGTCCTGGCGTCGGCAAGGGCGCGAATCTCACGCGTGCTTCCGGCGGCGGCCACGCGTTCGCCTCGAACGGCAAGCGCTTCGTGGATGGTGAACTGGCCGTCGGCCGACAGGATCTTCCCGTTGATCAGAACCGTATCTGCGCCGCCGGCTGCCGGCTTCTGGGCCGCCAGCGCGGTTCCGACGAACAGGAGCGCAACGATCACAGGGATCGCGGGGCGTCATGCAGGGGTGGCGCATCTTAGCGGATTGCGAATGGCTTTCGCGACAGCGCACACCACTGCACGCGAATGCGCCATCGTCTAGTGGCGCGGACCTTGTCAGGTCCGCGTACCTCGATTTGACTATCTCCCCTCCAACCTGCCGCCGATACGGAGCTTAAGAGTTTTTGTGGCTGCACGGGCGTTACGCCTCGTCGTCGCTTTCGCCGCGGCCGCGGTCGTGGCCCCGGGAGTCATCGCCTCACACGCGACGGGGACTGGCCTACAGGGCATCGTGCGTGTTGCCGGGCGGGTGGCCAAGGACGTGGTCATCTGGGTGGACGCGCCACGCGGCACGGCGCCACACCCGAAGGCCCGGCTTGATCAGCGGAACATGCAATTCGTTCCGCGCGTGCTTGCGGTGCGCGTCGGCACCTCCGTGGAAATGCCGAACAGCGATCGGCTCCTCCACAACGTGTTCTCCTTCCACGACGGCAAGATCTTCGACCTCGGACTGTACCCGGTGGGCGCTTCACAGACGGTGAAGTTCGATCAACCCGGCCTCAGCCGGATCTTCTGCAACATCCATCCGACCATGGCTGCGTACGTGCTCGCGGTTGATTCCGATTACTTCGCCGTGTCCGACGCCCAGGGCCGATTCACCATCGCTTCCGTGCCGGCCGGAACCCACACCTATCATGCGTGGCGGGCCGGCAAAGCGTTCACGACGGGCACGCTCGTCGCCGAGCCCGGTCGTCCGGTGGAGGTCGAGCTGCCATGACGCGTCGATCGGTGCTGACGCTGGCGGCTGTTCTGCTGTCGCCGGCGATGGCGCACGGACAAATGGCGGCTGTCGAGGCCGTGCAGTCGGTCGGGGCCTCGACGGAATCGATCGCCTCCGTCGGGGTGCAGGTCCGCGGCCTCGCCGAGCCGAAGCCAGGCCTGCGTCTTCGGATCGAGACGGCATGGGGCGATCGCTCAGAGGCGACATCGGATGTCTTCGGCACGGCGTATCCCTACGGCGGCCGCTTTGACGTCATCGAAGCGTACGGGGAGTGGCTCACCGAACGTCGCGGTCTGCGCGCGGTCAAGGCCGGGCGTTATCGGACGCCGTTCGGACTCTATAACGCAAGCGATCACGCCTATGTCGGCTTCCTGCGCCCACCCTTGATCCGGTACGGCGCGTACTGGGGGATGTCCACCGGGTATCTGGAACATGGCGTCGACGTGCTCGTGGGCGTCCCGCAGTTATCGCTCGAGATGAGCATCGGTCGGCCCGGCGACGTCGGGGACGTGCTGCGCCGTCCCGGCTGGAGCGGCGCTGTGCGCGCCGAAGGGAGCGCCGGCCCGTGGATTGTCGGTGCAAGCTTCGTGAACACGATGCCGTACGAGCCGACCGCATGGGCTCCTGGACGGACGCACTTTGGTGGCATTGACGCACGCTGGATGCGAAACGGCGTGCAGTTCCGCGGGGAGTGGCTCTTCGGCCAGTACTCCGACATCGCCACGACAGACGGCGGTTACTTCGACACGATCGTGCACACGCCAGCCATGGGCCGAGTCACCGCGCTCGGACGCATCGAGAGGATCAACTACAACACGGCGCCGCCGTATGCCCTCGTCACGCACCGCTACAGCGCCGCCGCGCGCGTGCGCGCGTGGCAGGGCCTGTCGGTATCGCTCGGCATCGCGCACCAGGGCGGCCAGCAGACGCAGGAGCGCCGCACCGCGGTAGACCTCGGGATCACCTGGGCCCTCCGACAAGACCTGACCCACCAGAAATGACCTCCGCGGGCCGCCGCTCACCAGCAGCCTGGCTGTCGCGGCTCGACGCCCGCGTGGCGCTGGTCCTTGGCGCGCTCATGCTGGGCGGCCTGATTGCCGTCTTCGTCGTGACGACCGGTATCGTGTCGGCGCAGTCACGCGATCGCGCGGCGATCGAGCTCGAAGTCGCACGCAGTTCGTTCCACAACCTGATGGACGAGCGCGTCAGGTCGGCGATGGCCGCGGCGGAGCTGGTGACACAGCTGCCGGTCTTTCGCGCGCACCTGACCGACGCACGCCTGGCTGAAGACCGCGAGAACCTCGACGCGATGGCCAATGGCTATCGCGAGCAGATGCGGGCGCAGTTTGTGATCGTCGCCAGACCGGGCGGCGACTGGGCTGCCCATCCCGGATGGCGCGCGCTCCCCTCTGCCGCGACGACTCCGCTGCAGCAGGCGGTCGAGGCAGCGCTCTCCGGCACATCCGGGGGCGCGATCGTCGCCCACGAGCAGGCCCTCTACCTCACCGTCTCGGTACCGGCGCGATTCGCCGATGAAATCCTCGGCTCGCTGACGCTCGGCTATCAGCTGACGGACGACCTGGCCACGCAGCTCGCGCGCCTGGCGCAATGCGAGGTGATCATCATTGCCTCCGGCCGCATCGTCGCCTCGAGCCTCGGCGATCGGACGACGGCAGACGCCGGGACGCTCGTGTCGATGGCGACGGCGCCCGCGGCCACCGTGCTCTCCGATCCGAGACAGATGGGCGACCGCAAATGGCTGGTGGGCACATCCACTCTCGCCGGGACAGGCATCGCCAGCGACGAAGGCCGGCTCGTGCTCCTCTCCGACTGGCAGCCGACACAGGCGTTCATCGATCGGCTGCGCGGGCGGTTCGCCGCGACCGGCCTGGTGGTGCTGGCGCTGTCGCTCGTGGGTGGCGCCCTCTTCAGCCGGCGCATCAGCCGCCCGCTTCGAGACATCGCCACAGCCGCGTCGGAGATCGCCGCCGGCAACCTGCAGCTCCAGCTGCCGGAGCGTGGGACTGTTGAATCCGTGACGGTGGCGCGTGCGTTCAACGGCATGGGCGTCAGCCTGCGGGCCGCGCGCGATCAGCTCGTCCATGACGCCACGCACGATCCGCTGACGCGCCTGCCTAACCGGGCGCTGCTGATGGAGCGTCTCGAGCGCGCCATGATCAGACGTCAGCGGCATCCGCACTACTGCTTTGCCGTGCTGTTCATCGACCTTGACCGGTTCAAGCACGTCAACGACAGCCTCGGCCACAGCGCCGGCGATCGGATGCTGGTGCTCTTTGCCGAACGGCTCGCCAGCGCCGTGCGCCGCGATGACGCCGTCGCGCGCGCTGTGACGCCGGTTGCGTCCGACGAGTCGGAGACGAGCACGCTCGCCCGCTTTGGCGGTGACGAGTTCGTCGTGCTGCTGGACGACGTGCGCGATCCAATTGACGCCGTGCGCGTGGCGGAGCGCGTCCGTCAGCTGTCGACGGAGCCGTTACGCGTCGGCTCGGAGGATCTCTTCGCCACGCCGAGCATCGGCGTCGCCGTCTGTACGGCCGCGCATCACTCCGCGGAGGAGCTGGTGCGGGATGCGGATCTGGCCATGTACCGCGCCAAACACGCGGGCGGCAACAACTACGCGCTGGCCGACAGCGCCATGCATGTGGACGCGGTCAATCGCCTGCAGCTCGAGACCGAGCTGCGACGGGGCCTCGAGCGGCAGGAGTTCCGCGTGCGGTACCAGCCGATCGTCTCGCTCAGCGACGGGCGCGTGGTCGGGTTCGAAGCGCTGGTGCGATGGCAGCATCCCAGGCGCGGCTTGCTCTCGCCGGTGGATTTCCTCGCCGTCGCGGACGAAGTCGGCGTCGGTGCGCAGATCGACGAGCTGGTGTTGCGCGAAGCGTGCCGTCAGGGCCGGGAGTGGCTGGACGCGAACACCAGCGCGGACGCGCCCACGCTGAGCGTCAACATCTCGCCCCGCTGCTTCGCGCAGGAAATGTTCGTCCAGCAGGTGGCGCTGGTGCTGTCCGAGACCGGATTCGCGCCGAACAAGCTGCGGCTGGAGATCACGGAAGGCACCGCCATCAAAGACCCGGAGCGCGCGTGCGAGGTGCTGACCGAGCTCCGGGCGCTCGGCGTCCGGGTCAGCATCGACGACTTCGGAACCGGCTACTCGTCGCTGAGCTATCTGCAGATGCTGCCGGTGGACGTGATCAAGATCGACCGGTCGTTCGTCTCGAGTACCGACCGCAGCGAGATCATCCAGCTCATCGTCGGTCTGGCGAAGACACTGGGCCTCGACGTGGTTGCAGAAGGCACGGAAACGGAGGTCCAGGTGGAACACGTGGCGGCGCTGGGCTGCGGATACGCACAGGGCTACTTCTTCGCCGCTCCGCTCGACGCAGCGGACGCATCACGCCGAATCGGCGAGCCATTCGGCCTCCCGAGCATTGGCAAGGGGATCGACCGCGGTATCGTTGGCGCAACGAATGACCGCACGGCGCCAGGCAAAGGGCCAGGTTCAGGAAGGCAGTGAGACCGCGGCGGCCGTACGGCGCGCGTTACGCGCTACAGGCCCGGCCGCAGGCCGTGGCCGGGGCCCTTCGTTTCTTCAAGTGCGGTCCGGGTGAATACGGTGAGAACGACGCGTTCATCGGCGTCACCGTCCCTGCACAGCGCAGGGTCGCCCGGCAATTCCGTGATCTGCCGCTCGGAGAGGCCGACCGCCTGCTCACGTCGCGGATTCACGAAGAGCGTCTGACCGCGCTGTTCATCCTCGTTGATCAATTCAACCGCGGCGACGATCGCGAGCGAGGCCGGATCTTCCGGCTGTACATGAAGCGCCTGCCCTTCATCAACAATTGGGATCTGGTGGACAGCAGCGCCGCGCAGATCGTCGGCGGCTGGCTGGCCGACAAGCCGCGCCGCCCACTCGATCGCCTGGCGCGGTCGACGCACATCTCTGGTCCCGCCGCGTCGCCATGATCGCGACGTTCCACTTCATCCACCGCGGCGAGCACCGCGACGCGATCCGCATCGCCACCATCCTCGTCAACGACGAGCACGACCTGATTCACAAGGCCGTCGGCTGGATGCTGCGCGAAGTCGACAAGCGGGCGAGCCCGGCTGCGCTCACGGCGTTTCTGCAGTCGCCACGCGGCGACGATGCCGCGGACGATGCTGCGGTATGCGATCGAGCGACTGCCGGCGGCCGAACGCTCGCGCTGGATGCGTGCGGCCGCCGAACCCCGAACCTGAACCGAACCTCGAACACAAACCGAGAACCGAGCACTCGGAAGTGTGAACGGCCAGGATCCTCCTACTCGCAGGATCCCAGGACTCGAAGCGACTTCACGCGCATCTCGCGATCCAGGAGCAGGCCCGTCGTCTCGATCCGTTGCCCGACGTGTGAGGCCAGTCTGCGCGTTGTGGCCCCATCGACGAGCTCGATAGACGACGGTCGTTTCTTGAGGAAGCCGGACTTCCAGCTGCGTGCCTGTGGCGCGTCGGCTCCCGACGTGTCTTTCAGCCAGAACGCGTCGTCGTTGATTTCAAGGCAGCCCGAAATCGTGGCGACCTCCCACTCCTGCTCCCCGTTGGTTGAGACAGGCGTCAGGCGCCGTTGTCGACTCGGATTCGGCCGCGGCCAATCGCGGCGAATCCTCGAGCGACTCTGCGACCGGCGCCGCGAGAGACCTCGTCGCTGGTCCGCGCGCGGACGCGGGTGTCCGCACGGATTCAAGTTCGCGCGACCTCACTCGTGTCGGCGGCCTGCGCGATCCTGGCTTCACCTGGTGACTGGAGGGCCGCAATCAGTGCAGCCGTGGCGATGATGCCCACGGAGCCGTACACCATGGTTCGCGGCTCGATCGGCCACTGGCGCCGGACACCGTGACTACGTCTGGCTGCAGACTTCTTGAATCCGGCTGAAGCCGGACCCACGTCGCAGTAGAGGCCTTGGACTTCGCTCTCGCGGCAGGTTTCGACGCCGCCTTCACGGTTCGCTTACTCGCCGGCTTCGATCCCGATCGCCGATTCATGTCTTCACAGGCACACCGATACCCTCCTGCGTCATGCCGTACGGTTCGGTCTATTCGGAGCAAGGCGTTTGCCGCCTGGGCGGCGATAATTGCACACCGCAACTCGCTCATAAATCGGGGGTTGGTTCCGCGTGACGACATCGGCGGCGCGCGTGATGAAGAATGGAACACCCCGTAGCGTGATCCGTCATTCAATGCTGGAGTACACCTCGTGATCCATGTCGCACATCTCACCAAGCGTTACGGACAGCTCACCGCAGTGGACGACTTCTCGTTCGACGTGCAGCCAGGTGAGATCGTCGGCCTGATCGGACCGAACGGCGCGGGCAAGACCTCCACGCTTCGCTGCCTGGTCGGCATCCAGCGACCGACCGGCGGCACGGTCACGATCGGCGGCCACGACATCGTGTCGGACCCGGTGGAGGCGAAGCGGAAGCTCGCGTTCATGGCCGACGAGCCGCAGCTGTTCGAGTACCTGACCGTCGCCGAGCACCTGCAGCTCACGGCGCGCATCTACGGCGTGCGCGACGTCGAGTCGAAGGCCGGGCCGCTGCTCGAGGAGCTGGAGCTGACCGCGAAGAGAGACGCGCTGCCGGGCGAGCTGTCGCGCGGCATGAAGCAGAAGGTCGCCATCGCCTGCGGGCTGCTGCACGATCCGCCGGCGCTGCTCTTCGACGAGCCGCTGACCGGGCTCGACCCGCTGGGCATCCGGCGCATGCGCGAGACCATCGTGGCGCGCGGCCGCAGCGGCGGCGCCGTCATCGTGTCGTCGCACATGCTGCACCTGGTGCAGGAGATCTGCACGCGGGTCGTGATCATCGATCGCGGGAAGAAGGTCGCGGACGGCACGATCGCCGAGCTGGCCGCGCGAATGGAAGAAGCCGGATCCAGCCTCGAGCAGATCTTCCTGCAGGTCACGGGACGCGACGAGACCGCCGCGTCGTCTGGAACGGTGCCTGGTGCGGTCGAATCGTGACAGCGCTATCCGCTCCTGTACCTCACCCTCCACTCCATACGGAACCGGATCCGGGTGCGCCTCCGGAGATTGCGGGAGCCCCGGTATCTGATCGCCACGGTCATCGGCGTCGGGTATTTCTCCTTCATTGCCTTTGGCCAAGCGGGACGCGGTTCGCGAGGCGCGATGCGCGCGATCGGCGGAGCGCGAAGCGCCGTGGAACTCGGCGCCACCATTCTGCTGTTCGCCGCGGCCGCGCTCGCCTGGATCTGGCCACACCCGAAGGCGGCGCTGCCCTTCACGCGCGCGGAGGTCCAGCACCTGTTCACCGCGCCCATTTCACGGTCAGATCTCATTCGGTATCGTGTGCTGCGGTCGCAGGTCGGGACATTGGCCGCCAGCCTCATCATGACGCTCCTCCTTCGTCCGACAAGTGGAATCGAAGCCGCGACGACGTCCCTTGGCCTGATCCTCCTCATGGCCACCATCAACATGCACCTGACCGCGGTGTCGCTCAGCCGGGCCAGTCATGGAGCGCGCGCCTGGGTGCCACGGATGGTCGCAGCGGCAGCCGTCGTCGTCGTCGTCGGCACGGTGGCGATGCACTGGACGGATCTGTCGATCGCCTCGCGTCGCGGTGAACTGGGCGCCGTGATCGATCGTCTCAGCTCCAGCGGCGCCGCCGGCATCGTGCTGTGGCCGTTCCGCGCGATGGCGCGGCTGCCGATGGCGGGATCGCTCGGTGCCTTCTTTGCCGCCCTGCCGACAGCGCTCGCCCTGCTGATCCTCAACTACCTCTGGGTGCTGCGCACGAACGCGCCGTTCGAGGAAGCATCGGCCGAACTGTCCGAAAAGCTCGACGCGCTGCGCAAGCGCGGCCCCGCCGCGTTGCGCCCGGTGCGCGCGAGCAAACGCACGCCGTTTACATTGACGGCTCACGGCCGTCCGGAGACGGCCATCGTGTGGAAAAACCTGATCAGCATGGGCCGGGTCATGTCCTCGACGATGCTCGTCCGCATCCTCCCGATGATCGTGCTGGTCACGCTGGCGATTTCACGCGGTACGGGCAACGCCGCGAACGTGCTGACCGGCGCGTGCCTGCTGGTGGCGGCATTCACGTTGATTCTCGGACCGCAGATGGCGCGCAGCGATCTGCGACAGGATCTGGCGGCGCTGGCCGTCCTGAAAACATGGCCCATCCGCGGCGCGGCGCTCGTGCGCGGCGAGATTCTGGCGCCGGCGATCGTGCTGACGACCATCATCTTTCTGGCGCTCATCGCCGCCATGGTGGCCTCGCTGCAGGCGCCCGTGGACCAAAGCGTCGCGACGCGCGTGGGCTGGCTGATCGCCGCGCTGCTCGTCGCGCCAGGAATCGTGCTGGCGCAGCTGCTCACGCAGAACGGACTGGCCGTCACGTTTCCGTCCTGGGTCGCCATCGGCGGCCGGCCCGGCGGCGTTGACATCGTCGGACAGCGGCTGCTGGTCATGGTCGCGGTGCTGCTTGCGCTCGTGGTCGCGGTGCTGCCCGCGGCGATCGTCGCCGGAGTCGGAGCCGGGCTTCTGTATCTGGCGACCGGGACAATCTCCTTTGTCCTGGCTGGCGTGCTGGCCGGCGCCGCGCTGCTGGTGGAAGCCTTCGCCGGCAGCGAGATCCTCGGAGCAATACTCGAGCGCTCGGACATTTCCGCCATCGACGCACCAGAGACGTGAGACGGCACCGGTTGGTGCGAAGGGTGCCGCCTTGCACCCCTCGCACCCTCCAGTACGCCTATGATTCAGTCATGACTGCTGCCCGCCTCATCGGAGCCCTCATCCTCTTGTCAGCCACCGCCCTTGCAGCGCAGGCGCCGCTGGGCAACGACGCCTGGCATCGCGTGGTCTTCGAGAACCCGCAGATGCGCATCCTGAGCGTCAACGTCGAGCCTGGCGTGACGACCGAGCCGCACCGGCACGACTTCGACATCGTCACCGTGTCGATGAACGAGGGAACCGAGACGCGGTTGCAGACAACCGGGCAGAAGCCGGAACAGCGGGCGGCGCGGCCGCTCGGAAATGCGTCGCCTGCCGAATACGCCGGCAAGCCGTCGAGCCACCGGATCGAAAACATCGGCAAGCGCGCGTATCAGCTCTTCGCCGTTGAAAACCGCAAGGCTGGCGGCTGGTCCACCGGAGCGGCGATCACCGGGATCGGCACGAAGCAGGTTCAGGAATCGAGGGCGTTCCGGATTTACGACGTGAAGCTGGCGCTGACCAGCTCGCAGAGCAGCCACACGCACACGTCGCCGACCGTCGCCGTGCTGATCCGCGGCAAAGTGATGTCCGACGGCCCGGACGCGCAGGCGAAGGCGTACGCGCCGGCTCCGGTTGGATTGCGGCAGCTCGATCAGCCGGGCCAGTGGCTCGTCATCCCGCCGGGCGACCGGCATCACCTCGTGCGCCTCGGCACCACCGATGCGGAGGTCGTCGAGATCGAAGTTCGCTAATCAGCATCCAGAACGGTAGAGGCCGACCTTTAGGTCGGCCCCAATCATCAGGCCACGACGGCTTCAGCGAGCTGGTACGACATTACCCGCTGCTGTTCCCGCATGCGCTCGGGTGACATCAGCGCGCTTTGACTGGGGTCGCCGGACGCGGCAAGGAGCTGTCTGAAGCGTTCCATCGCCGCCGCGATGGCCGCCGCTCCCACCTGAGTGCCGTCCGCTTTCGTCGCGTACCGCTTCAGCGAATCGTCGCCGCCGATGACGAAGAACTCGCGGAGCTCGAGTCCGGTTCCGGCGAAGAATTCGCGCTCGCCATCGACCGGTATCCCAAAGACCCACGGCTCGTCTTTGAGCAGATTGAGAAAGCGCTGGTACCCGGCGCGCGCCGCCTCAGGAATCGAGTCCAGGTTGCCCCTGGCGAGGAAATCCACCATCGGCCGCGAAACGAAATCGAACACGACGCTGCTGCCAGGCGGGTGAGCGGCGATGAATCCGAACGTCGCCCGGACCGCCTCTTCCGGCACGTACATGGTGACGCCCTCGAGGATGAAGAACGTCCGCTGCGCCACGCCGTAGCCGTGCCGCGTCAGCACCTCGAGCAGCTCCTCGTGCTGAAAATCGATCGGTACATACGTCAGATTGTCCGGCGGCCCGCCAAGCTCGTCGTGAACCCGCTGCCGTTTGAACGCCTGCATCACCGGGCGATCGATCTCGAACACCTTGACGCCGGCCAGCAGGTCGCGACAGCGATAGGCGTGCGAATCGAACCCCGCACCCAGAATCGCCACCTGCGTGGCCCCACCGGCAATCGCGCGTTCCAATGACTCGTCGATGAAGCGTGTGCGGACCATCATCGCCCGGACGATGCCAATGACTTCGGTGTCCTTCATCGCCTCGTCGTAGTCGAGGCCGAGCGCGCGAACGGCGGGGTGATCGACGTTGAGCGCCGCGGGATCCCCAAGGAGCTTCTCCGCCAGATGATCCGGATTCCGCGCAGACGGATCCGGTTCCCGCGCGCCGATGGCGCGTCCGGCGGCGACATAGATCGATGTCTTCGAGATCCCGTGCATCAGCGGATGCTCATTCCCCACGTATCGGCTTCTTGGCGTGTCCGCCAAGGCCGAAAACCGCAATGTCAGCTTGAATCTGTCCGTACGCCTCAGAATTGACCGCCGATCGCTCTTCAGGTCGGCCTTTTACTTCGCGCGGCCGGTGTAACCCTGAGCGATCGTGGGAATGGCGATGACCCTGTTTCTGGCGCTCGGCGTGCCCCATCCGCCATAGAACACGATGGCATACAGCGTCTTCTTGTCGGGACCGCCAAACGTCACGCCATGCAACATCGTCGGTCCCGGGATCGTGCCGAGGAATTCGCCGGCCGGCGAGAACACGTCGACCGATGACCCGGTGCTCGAGTACACGCGGCCCTGAGCGTCAACGGTGGCGCCGTCGCCGCCCTCCCGCCACGCAGCTTGGCGAACTCCCGCTGCTTGGTCAGCGACCCATCGGCGGTCACGTCGAACGCCGTGACGAGCGGACCGGCGGTGACGTAGAGGATCTTCTCGTCAGGACTGAGGACGATGCCGTTGGCGCCGGAGAGGCCGGTGCCGTACTGCGAGACGACGCCTTGAGGGCTGGCGTAGAACAGGCCGCCGCCTGAGACGGTGAAGTAGACGCCGCCGCGGGCGTCGGCCGCGAGGTCATTGAGGACGCCGCCGACACAGTCGAGCGGCTCGCCGCGATAGGTGTTCGCAAACACCTTGCGCTGCGGCTCCAGCTGCACAACGGCCGGATTCAGGCCTCGCGAAACCAGGAACAGCGCGCCGTTCTTGCTGCGCGACACAGCGCCGCCGGTGTTCACGTCGGCGTGGATGATCCGTGCCAGCCCGGTGGCCGGATCGAGCTGCATCACATTGTTCGCGTCGTTGTTGGCGAACAGCACGGTGCCTTTGCCGCCGTCGATGATGCCGTCGGCGTTGTTGCCCTCCCACGACCACACGGTCTTCCAGGTCTGCCCTGCGGCGATCACGCCAGGAATCGCCGTGGACGTGGGCATCGCCGGCGGTCGGGCGGCGCAGCGTCGTTGCCGGCGAAGCGGGCTGCACCGGAATCGCGAATGGGCGGGCGGGGTCTTGCATTTCGCGAGGTCCGCAGCCGACCCGGACTCTGCCAGGCTTGCTGACTGTTCCCGCGAGGAAATGCGGAGGAGGGACCCTGAGCCGAGACGACGGCAGCGGCACAGCCAAGAAGAATGGCGAAAACGACGGCGAGATTTCTCATAGCCGACCGATGATAACGCGTGGTTCTGCCGGTCTAACTCATCGAACGTGGCGCATCGGGCGCACGACTTCGAAAGGAGCAACGAGCCTAGCTGCGGCGCGAATCAGTCGATGCAAGGCTTCGCAGATCCTGAAGAAGGCGGAAGCCACGAGCGCCGGGCCAGGCGCGGCGGCAGGTGTCTCGAGGAGCCGGCCGACTCGGTCGCCGAGGTACCGGCGCAACTACTCGCACACTGGAACAGTTGCTCGCATAGCAGCAATACGCGCCCTCGAAAACCTCACACGTGCCGACCATGCCAGTCGAACCACTGCGGGCGTGCCGAGCGGCCGGCGGAGCGAGACACCTGCCGTCGCGCCTGGCCCTTGAAAGCGCATACAAAGGGCTGTTGATGAAAGGCCGACCTGAAGATCGGCCTCTACCGCTCTTTGGCCTTGGGCCTTACCGCAGCTCTGCCATCACTCCATCCAGCGACAACTGGATGTGGAAATCCTGAAAGCCGAAGCGGCTGCGCAGCTCCTTCTCGACCTCGGCGCGCGAGGCGTTCTTGGTCAGCATTTCGATGCACACGTCGTCCGAGCGTCGTGAGGCTGTCGCGATACTTGCGGAGGTCGTCCTTGGTGGTCGGCTTGCCATGTCCGGGGATCGCCGTATCGAAATCGAGGGCGAGCGCGCCTTCGATCGATCGCGGCCATTCCCGCGTGCTGCCGCCGCCGGGATAGTCGACGAGCGGGGGCAGCCCCTCGCCCACCGTGAACATGTCGCCCATCGACACCACACGGTGGTCGGGAAAGTAGGCGACGATGTCGCCGTCGGTGTGGGCGCGGCCGAAGTGATACACCTCGACGCGCTTGCCGCCGAGGTACAGCTTGACGCTGTTGTCGAGCGTCACATTCGGCGCGCCGGGCTGATTGGTCTCGACCATCTTCCGTCGGGCACGCTCCGAGGCGACCACCTGGACGTTCTGCGCCTGCATCTTCACGTTCCCGCCGCTGTGGTCGCCGTGATAGTGCGTGTTGATCACGTAGCGGATCGGCTGCGGCGAGATCTTCTTGATCTGCGCCCATCAGGTTGTCGAAGTCCACCTCGAACTTGTTGTCGACGAGGATCAGCCCCTGGTTGGTGACGAGCACCGTGGTGTTGCCGGGGACGAGGTCGTTGTAGACGACGAACAGGTCGTCCTTGACCTTGATGGTCGACAGCTGCGCCGGCTTGTCGCCGAACTGGGCGTAGACGTACGAGCCCATCAAGGCGACGCACAGCGTGAGAAAGAGACTGAGACGGGTCTTCATAGGGGGCGGATGTTACCACCCGTCCCCAGCGGGCTATGATCTGGACATTTGGACAACACGATGAGCTTCTGCGAACACTGCCAGGGACAACGGTTCGACCGGGCGCAGGTGCTGCGCGCGTTGCGCGACACGCGGAGGCGGTTGCGTCAGGCTGGCACGTTGAAGACGGACGAGCAGACGCTGGCGCTGGCGATCGAAACCGTCCGGCGCATGGAGATTCCCCATCTCGAACCCGACGACGACGGGTTGGAGGGTGACTCGATTCACTGACCGTCGACCCCCCGTTTTCGAGCTCCGCTTCCTTCGCGGAGGTCCGCTGCCTCCTTCGCTCGTTCCGAGCTACGGAGGCTAAGGAAGCCGGACACTACGTCTGGAGGGGTCATACCGTTAACTCCATGTAAAGAAAGTAAAAAGACGTGCCGAAGAGGCCTCTGACACCCTTTTGTCATTGGCGCAGTGTGCGGTCGGGCGTACGCTCCTCTGAGCTGGACGACAGGGTAGGAGAGACATGAGCTGGAGTCGCGTTTTCGCGGTTAATTCAGCGGCAATCATCTTCGTGATGGCGGGTATCGGACTGCGCGCCCAACAGGCGCCGCCCGCAGCAGCCACATGCACCGTCACCGGGACCATCAACGGGCTCGGCGGCCCATTGCCGGGCGTGTCCATTACGGTGCGCCGCGGCGACGCCGGCCAAAACACCGTCCAGACGGCTGGCTCCACCGGCGTCGACGGTAAATTCAAGCTGACCCTTCCCGAGGCGTCCTATCAACTCAGCGCCGAGCTCTTCGGATTCGGCACCGCTCAGCAGGACGTCACCGTAAGTAAGGACGTATGCGCGCAGACGGTCGATCTGACGCTGACGCTGACCCCCAGGGTCGCGAGCGCGCCGGACCCCTCGACTGCGCTCGGGGCAAGCGCCTCAACCGGTCGCGGCCGTGGCGCAGGCGCCAATGGTCGACGCGCTGGCGGGGCACCCGCAGCAAATGAAACGGCTGAAGCCGCCGCCGAGCGCCGTTTCGAATCACTGGCGGTCAACGAGAACGCGCACACCCGTTCTCTGGATCCCAGCGTGTTCGAGTCGGCGCAAGCCTGATCCCTCGACCTTGACGCCGCTCGGCTTCGGCGCCGAAGCGCTGGCCGACGCGTTTGCCGTGACTGGTGAAGCGGCACGCGTCGATCGCGGGCTGCTCAACGATCGGCGTGGCGCCGACTTCCAGGGGCCCAACTTCGATCCGCGCAACTTCCCGGGCGGGTTCGAAGGCAATCCGAATTTTCAGGGGCGAGCCGGTGGGGAATCCCAACTTCCAGGGCCGAGGTGGTGACTTCCAGGGCCGGCGGGGCGTGGCGGCGACCAGGGCGGTCGCGGAGGCCCGGGCGGACGCGGGGGCAACCAGAACTTCCGCCAGGGTCAGCGGGTTCAGGGGACTGCCACCTACACGTTCACCGGTTCCGCGCTGAACAGCGCCCCGCAGCAGCTGCGCTCGGAGGTCCGCGGTGTCGAACCCAGGAACGCGAATCACAACTATAACTTCTCGGCACAGCTCCCGATCAAGCTCCCGGGCATCTACAAGAACCCCGACAACAGGTCGACGGTGACGGTCACGTATTCGGGCAGCACCGGAACAAACCCGTTCGATCAGTACGCGACGGTGCCGACCGACGCCATGCGTGCCGGCAACTTTTCGTCGGTCACCGCGCCGCTCATCGACCCGGCGACCGGCCAGCCGTTTGCGGGTAATCAGATTCCGTTGGAGCGTCTCAGCCCGCAGGCGCTGGCCCTGTTGCAGTACTACCCCGCGGCGACGCTGGACGGCACGACGCGCAACTATCACCGCGCGACGACGAACTTCTCGCGTCAGAACAATGTGCAGATGCGTCTCAACCACAACTTCACCCCCCAGGCCGGTGGCCGCGGCGGACGCGGCGGCCAGCAGGGTGGCGGGTGGGCGCGGAGGGGGGCAGGCCGGAGGCGGCGGCCAGCAGGGCGCCCGTGGACGGGGTGCGGCCAACTCACGCCTCAACGTCAACATGAACCTGAACTTCTCGTATCAGCAGTCGGACAACGATCAGCTGAACGTGTTCTCCACGCTGGGAGGGACGCGGCAGACCCGCAACTACAGCGTTTCACCCAATTTCAACATTCAGCAGGGACGCAATCAGTTCCAGGTGTCAGACGAACTACAACCATTCGTCGTCCGGGTCGGTCAACAACTTCAGCGGCATCAACAACGTCTCCAACGAAATCGGAATCCAGGGCGTGTCCGACAGCTCGTTCGCGTGGGGCCTGCCGCGATTGAGCTTTTCGAGCATCAGCGGCCTGAGCGACGTGAACCCGTCCCGTTCGGTCGGCGATCGCGTCGGCACGAGCGTCACCTGGAGGCGTCCGTTCGGCAGGCATCAGATCCAGTCGGGCGGCACGTACAACTACGACAAGACGACCACCAATAACGAGACCAACGCCAACGGCGCGTTCGTGTTCACCGGCATCTACACGGCCAATGGCGGCACCCTCGGCGGATTGACCGGGTTCGACTTCGCCGATTTCCTCCTCGGGATGCCGCAGCAGGCGACGATTGCCTACGGCCCTGGCGAGACGACGCTGACGGGACGGGACCTGGGACTGTTCGTCCAGGATGAGTGGCGCGCCCGCGGCAACCTGACGTTCAACCTTGGCGTGCGATGGGATCTCCGGTTCCCGTTCGTCGAGGAGCACGGCCATCTGGTCAACCTCGACGTCACTCCGGATTTCACCGCCGCGGCGCCGGTTGTAGTCCGGCGGAGAGGGCGTGTTCAGCGGGTCGTTCCCGACAGCGCTGATCGAGAAGGACACCAACAACGTCTCGCCGCGGCTCTCGGCGGCGTGGCGCGGTCCGGGGCAAATCCAATACCGCGGCAGCTGGGAGATTCAGTACAACGACAACACCTACTCGGGGATTGCGAGGCGGCTCGCGCAGCAGCCGCCGTTTGCGACCACCGGCACGAACATCGGCGGGTTGAGCCAGCGCACTGTTGCTGGAAGACGCCCTCACCGGCATCAACATCAACGAGACCCGCAACAACTACGGCATCGACCGCGATTATGTCGTCGGGACCGCCCAACAGGCGGTGGTCGGCATCCAGCGGCAGCTGTTCCGCACGTACGCGATCTCAGCGCAGTATGGGCACACGATCGGCTCGAACCTCGAGATCGTGCGCGCACCGAACCGGGATGCGAATGGTGTGAAGATCGAAGGCGTCCAGCCGTTCACCTGGACGTCGTCCGAAGGCCGTTCGACCCTCGATTCGGCCACCATCGAGCTTCGCAAGAACGAGTCGGCTGGATTCGGGTACCAGGTCTCATACACACGCGCCAGATCGCGCGACAACTCTCCGTCGATCAGCGGCGGTGGCGGTGGCGCGCAACGGCAACGTCGCGCAGGACGACCAGAACATCGACGCCGAGTGGGCCAGGTCGAGCTTCATCCAGCGTGACCGCTTGACCGTGAGCGGACAACTATCGCTTCCCGTTCGGGCCGAACGAGCGGTGGCTTAATAACGGCGGCTTCTTTGCCGGAATCGCCGGCGGCTGGACGTCTCAGCGCGAATTTCTCGGCCAACTCGGGATCGCCGCAGACGGTCACAGTCAGCGGCGCGGCGCGGGATATCGCGAGCGGCATCAACGGCGCGCTGCGCGCGGATTACAACGGCGAGGCGGTGGCGATCGCGAACCCGTCGATCGACCAGTGGTTCAACACCGCCGCCTTCACGGTGCCTGTGGCCGGCGCGTTCGGTACATCGGCGCGCAACATCATCACCGGCCCCGGTTCGAAGAACTTCAACATGGTGTTCAACCGCACTGTGCAAATGGGTGGGAACCGCAGTGTTCAGATTCGGATGAACGTCAACAACATCCTGAACCTTGCCAACTATTCGGGTGTGGACACCAACGTCAACTCACCGACATTCGGGCAAATCCGAAGCGTGTCCGGTCAACGCCGTGCCACGCTGAATCTGAATTTCCGGTTCTAGGGAATGACCAACGTGCTCACAACTCATAAAGTGCCTAGAGTGCCTAATGTGCCGAGGGTGCCTCAGGTGCACCGGTTCATCGTGGTGGCGCTCGTCCTCGCTCTTGCGGCGGGTGCGACGAGTCCGTCAGCGCAGCAGCAACAACCGGCCGCGCCACCAGCCCAGGCACCGCGGTTCGACAGCTCCGCGGGCGTCAGCATCGTCTCGGTGGACGTGGTGGTTCGCGACTCGGCCGGGAACATCGTCCGCGGCCTGACCGCCAAGGACTTCATCGTCACGGAGGACGGCAAGCCGCAGAGGGTCGACACGTTCTCGTTCCAGGAAATCAGCGGAGCGGCGCCCGCAGGCGCCGCCGATGTCCAGCTCCTGGACGGCTTGGAGGACAAGGTCCGCGCCGAGGCGGCGCGTGCCGCCAGCGCCACGTCGACGACCCCTGAGCCGGTCGCCCCGGCAACTGACGTGGCTGCCGGCGTGATGAACCGGCGGATGATGGCCATCCTGCTCGACGTCAGCTCGATGCAGCCGGACGACGTGCAGCGCGCGGTGGAAGACTCCCGCGAGTGGGTGAGCGAGGAGATGACGGACGCCGACCTCGTCGCGATCATCACGATCGGCACCAGGCTCAACGTGCTGACCGACTTCACGTCGAGCAAGGAAGAGGCGCTCGCGGCACTGCAAACGCTCGCGTATAACGAGGGAACCGAGGTCAACCCGGAAGCGATTGCGACCGCCGCCACGGAGGCGGACGCTGCGGCAGCCGATGCCTCGACCACGACCGAGGCGGATGCGTTCCAGGAGTTCAACAACGACGTACGCCTCAGGGCATTGAAGACCGTGTGCCAGGAGCTGGCTCCGATCCAGCAGAAGAAGGCCCTCCTCTACTTCAGCGCCGGGATGAGCCGCAGCGGCGACGACAACCAGATCGAGCTTCGTTCCGCGACCAGCACGTGCAACCGGGGCAACGTGTCGATCTATGCGGTCGATACACGCGGGCTGCAGGCTGTCGCCGCCGGCGGCTCGGCGGCGCGCCGTGGAAACGGCGGCTCGCTCCTGACCAGGGCCGCGGCATGGGCGGTTTCCAGCAACTCAACCAGTCGCAGGAGACGCTCACCACGCTGGCGGCCGACACCGGCGGGCGGGCGTTCACCGCGACCAACGATTTCGGCGAGGCGTTCGCGCGTGTCCAGCGCGACCTGGCCGCCTATTACCTCCTCGGCTACTCGAGCACCAATCCGGCGCGTGACGGAAAGTTCCGCCGCATTCAGGTCCGCGTCGTCAATCGTCCCGAGTTGAAAGCGCTCAACATCGAGGCACGGCCGGGCTACTACGCGGGCCGCAGCTTCACCAACACCAACAATCGCGACCGCGAAGCGCAGCTCGACGATCAACTCCAGGCCGCCGTGTCGTCGACGGACGTTCCGATGGTGGTCGGCACCGGATATTTCCGTCAGCAAGGCCAGGGCAACAACAACGACCCTCGCAACGACCGCTTCTACGTTCCCATCGCCCTGGCGGTCCCCGGATTTGCCGTCCCGGTGGCGGAGAAGGCAACCGAGGTCCAGCTGGACGTCAAAGGCGAAGTGCGGGACGAACAGGGGCGCGTGGTCGGCCGCATTCGCGAAACGATGAAGGTGCCCTCAGGCGGCGCCGAAACGCTGGCCGGCCGGCAGGTCTTCTATCAGACCGGCCTGTCGCTTCCGCCCGGCCGCTTCGTCGTGAAGGTGGTGCTGCGCGAGAACACGGGCGGCGGCGTCGGCTCGTTCGAAGCACGGAATCGTGGTGCCGCAGCTGAACGGGCAGCAGATGAAGGTGAGCTCGGTCGTGATGAGCACGCAGGTGCAGAAGGCCGCGGCTGGACGCTCCGACAATCCGCTGGTTCGTGAGGGCGTGCAGCTCCTGCCGAACCTGACGCGCGCCGTCGGCCGCAACCAGAAGGTGTACTTCTACTACGAGGTCTACGATCCGGCCCTCGCCGAGCAGAATCCCGACCTGCGGACCAGCCTCGCGTTCTACCGTGGCGGCGTGAAGGTGTTCGAGACGCCGATGGTGACGCGCACGGCGATCGACGAGCCGAACCGTCGCGCCGTCGTCTTCCAGTTCGAGGTTCCCGCGGAGCAGTTCAAGCCCGGGGCCTACACGTGCCAGATCAACATCGTGGACTCGATTGCCAGCACCGTGGCGTTCCCGCGGCTCAGCTTCGTCGTGATGGAGTGAGTTGAAGCCGGGCATGCTCCGTGGGTGGTGTCCGGCTTCTAGCGCTCGGAGTTGCCGTCGCCGCCGTGCAGGTGCAGGCGCAGCGTGGCACGTTCCGGGCCAGCGTGGACCTCGTCACCCTGAGCGTGACCGTCACGGGCCCCAACGGACGCTACATCTCTGATCTCGAGGCGGGCGACTTCACCATCCTTGAAGACGGCAAGAAACAGAACATCAGCATCTTCGAGCGCGCGAACAGTCCGCTCGCGGTGTCGCTGCTGATCGACAGCAGCGGCAGCATGGTCCGCCAAATGCCGCTGGCCCAGCGAGCGGCGTCCGAATTCGTCGCGCGCCTCCGCCCGGGCGATCTCGCCTCGATCGTCGACTTCGACCAGCGCGTCCAGGTGCTCCAGCCGTTCACCGACGACCGCGTCGCGCTGGAACGCGCGATCCAGCGCGTGGTGGCGCGCGGGACGACGTCGATGTTCAACGCGATTTATATCGCGCTGCGCGAGCTCAGCGCCCTGGCCAAGCCGGCAGGCGACGAGATCCGCCGCGACGTGATCGTCGTCCTGTCGGACGGCGACGACACCTCCAGCCTCGTGACCCACGACCACGTGCTCGACGGCGCGAAACGCGGGCAGAGCGTCATCTACGCGATCGGGCTTGGCATCGGTGACCCGCGGATGCGCCGCGGTGCCACCCCTCCGGAGTACGCGTTGCGCTCGCTCGCGCACGAGACCGGCGGCCGTTTGTTCCTGCCGAAGAACGCTGAGGCGCTGTCGGGCATTTACAACGACATCGCGGACGAACTGGCCAGCCAGTACGTGCTCGGCTACGTCTCGGCCAACGCGACGGCGCGGTCGGGATGGCGGACGGTCTCGGTTCGTGTCGGCCGTCCCGAACTGCACGCGCGATCGCGGCCCGGCTACGCGTTGCGCTCGCTCGCGCACGAGACTGGAGGCCGTTTGTTCCTGCCGAAGACCGCTGAGGCGCTCTCGGGTGTTTACAACGACATCGCGGACGAACTGGCGAGCCAGTACCGTGCTCGGCTACGTCTCGGCCAACGCGACGGCGCGTGCGGGATGGCGGACGGTCTCGGTTCATGTCGGCCGTCCCCGAGCTGCACGCGCGATCGCGGCCCGGCTACTATGCTCGCGACGCCGCCGTTCAACGCCGATAAGTGGGCGATGGCGCCGGCCAGGATCCCCAGATGGCTGTGGACTCGATTGCCAGCACCGTGGCGTTCCCGCGGCTCAGCTTCGTCGTGATGGAGTGAGAGTAGTCCCTTGGTGCGTGGTCCGTCGTGCATACCGCAGCGCGAAGCTCCAGAACACCGGCCACCAGATGATGTCATTGAGCACGCAGGTCCAGCCGAACTTCCAGGGCAGTATCCCGGCGATCGCGTGGTCCACGAATCCCACCGGTCCGAGTGTCTTACCCGCCAGGGCAATCCAGATCAGGCCGGCGTATCGAAGCGGCTCTCTGGCCAGCAGGTAGTAGCCGATGGCATACACCCCGACCATCATCCCGATGACCTGCACCAGAGGGATGACGGTCGCAACTTCGAGACCGGCCAGACGCGACAACGGAACCGGAAAGGCGATGACGGCTGTTCCCCAGGCAACGTTGTACATTGCCGCCGCGTAGAACCACACACGGTACATTCGAAGGTGGTCCGTCATTCGCGGGCAAGGCGAACGCTGGCCATCACGTCACGGACACCAGAGAGCAACACACCCACCGCGAGCCCCGCCAGTACCCAGGCGGGAAACCCGTGGTAACTGCGGCCAAACCCCGTGGGCTCGGTGCTCCAACGCAGAATCTCAGGAACGAGATACGCGAGGAACGCCCCGTACACAATTCCCATCACCGTGTGCATTGTGCGCTCACCGCCAGGCAGCCGGCGGATGCGATCCTCTTCGATGAAATCCCAGAGCGTGATGCCAATTTCGGCCAGCAGCAACGCGCACAGTACCCACGCCAGCCAGCCGTTCCAGGTCAGAAAGCCGAGGCTACCGATGATCACCGCGTACGCGAAGTCGCGCGCGGCGTGCAGGCGCAGTTCGGTCCCGGCTCCATGCCCGTGCGGGAGGCGAAGCCGGGTACTCGTGGTAGTAAAGCGTATCGAAGGCCCCGAGCAGCGCCTGGACGAAAAGCAGCCAGATCGCCGTGTTCACGGTGCCGCCTGCAAT
The DNA here is from genome assembly GCA_963793705.1 of uncultured Acidobacteriota bacterium. Lineage (GTDB taxonomy): Bacteria > Acidobacteriota > Vicinamibacteria > Vicinamibacterales > UBA2999 > Gp6-AA40. Next base: position 57,370 of record CAWCBC010000021.1, read on the forward strand.
GGCCGCATTCTTCCCCCGTACTGGCAGATGAGATGGCCGTGCCACTCCACTCTGACGTCGACGTGCCAACCCTCCGGATCTGGCGACACGCGGGCCCGTACGCGCGGAGACAGGACCGGCGGCACGCGCAGGAACAGAAAACGCAACGCGGCGTGCTCGTCACAACAGGCAACCGTTCGCTGCACGCAGCGAGAACACGATGCGGCCAAGCCCCTTCTCCTCGACGAGGAAGCCCCGGTGAGCGTGCTGATGCGTCGTGAGAGGCGTCCGCCCGATCCGGCGCTCCCACCGCAGGGTGATCGGGCCGGTCGTTGTTGGCGCCGCACCGAAGACCACACTGAGGGCGACTGGCACACGGCTTCCGGCGGCTGGCAACTTCATCAGCGCCACCAGAATCCGGGTGACGCGGTGAGTCCCGTGGACAACGTCGAACGTGCCTTCTGCGCTGAGCGGCGCCTCGTGCGCCCTGCGGACGTTCGGGTGCAGCGTATCGAACGCCTCGCCGAGGATCGCGTGGTAGGGAGACATGGAGTCTGGCGAGTATCAGGCGTCAGCCGCGGCTTCGCACCCGGAATCAGCCGCGCTTCCGCGCTGGCCGGCTACCCTTCCTGGCCGGAGTCGTCTTGGACTTCGGAGCGCGCTTCGATTTCGCTTTGGGCTTCCGCTTCGCCTTCGCCTTCGGGTGGAGCCGCTCGGCGACTCGGCGGTTCCCCGCTGCGCGATTCCACTCCTCGTAGGTCTCCGGCGGGATCTTGCCCTCGACCAGCAACTCGGCAAACTTCCTGCGCTGCGCTTTGCTCTTGATTGGCATCGACGATCTCGCGCCTTAGGCGCCATTCCGAACTCGCTTCGCCATGAAGATGTCTGGCTTGCCGAACCCGTTCGCGTCCGGGAGCCCGCCGACGATCACGAAGCCAACCTTACGATAAAACTCGAACGGGTGGCGCCCTACGTTCTGAATCTGCGCGGCGGCGGCCAGCGGGTCAGGATAGAGATCAACACCGCCGAGGCTGGTGCGGTTGTCTTCATCGTCCGCACCAAGGTAAATGGTTGAACCACGTCGAAGCCTGACCTGTTCCTCGAAGTCGTTGACAAGCGCCCGGCCAAGACCCTGACCGCGACAGTCCCGGCGCACAACCAGCGGATGCAGCTCCCAGACGTGGCCCTGGTACGTCGCCTGGCCCCCGATCCAGCCGGCGACCGTCGCCGCGTCGTCCAGCGCCACCCGACTGATGCGTCCCTCTTGCAACGATTCCCGCACAGAAAGCGATCGCCTCGGAGTGGGTCTGCCACGCGTCAGAGCCAGTGTCAGAGAAGCCGTCCATCAACAGTGCCGCTACCTGCTCAAAATGCTCGGAGTCTGCCTCGTTCAGATCGATGATTCGCATAAATCGATATCGCCCAGCGGGTCTCGGGGGCCACCTCGGGCTTCGACGGGTCGGCGGGTATACTCGCTGAGTGAGCGCGCGCACCAACCGCCGCCGCCCGTTGGCCAGTGCAATCGCGGTCGTGCTCGCACTTCTCTGGTGGGCCCGCCCCGAGCTGCCCCGCGCTCAGAGTAGTGCACCCGAGGTTCCGTGTGACATCACGACCTCTGAGCGAGTCGTGGCCATCGGGGACGTCCACGGCGCATACGACCGGTTTGTGGGCCTGCTGCGTGCGGCCGCACTGATCAACGACCGCCAACGGTGGACCGGAGGCCGGGCGCGCCTGGTGCAGACGGGTGACGTGCTCGATCGCGGAGCGGACTCGCGGAAGGTGGTGGATCTCCTCATCAGACTCGAGCGCGAAGCGGCGGCGGCTGGCGGGCGCGTGCACGCGCTGGTCGGTAACCACGAATTCATGCGCGTCGTGGGCGACTGGCGCTACGTCAGCCCCGGCGAGTTCAAGGCGTTTCAGAACGCTGAGTCCGCCGATCTGCGCGACCGGGTGCACGCCCTGAACGCCGAGCGGGCGGCCCAGAGAGCGCGCGCGGAGAACCGCACGTTCAATGCGCGCGAATACCGGTCGCAGTTCGACAAGGACTTTCCCCTCGGGTATTTCGAGATGGAGCGCGCGTTCGGCAAGGACGGCGAGTACGGCAAGTGGGTCCGGAGCCGCATGGCTGCCGTCAAGATCAACGGGGTGCTCTTTCTTCACGGCGGGGTCAGTGACGCGGTGGCGAACCTCGGCTGCCAGGGGTTGAACGCGGAAGTGCAGCGCGATCTCGCCGCTGCGCCGGTGCCCCCCGACAAGATCATGTCGCTGCTGTCGGCGACCGAAGCTGGGCCACTCTGGTACGCGGAATGGCGTCGGAACCCGAAGCCACCTTCGAGCCGATGCTTGACGGTATTCTGCGGCGCCTCGACGCACGGGCAGTAGTGATCGGCCACACGCCGATCCCGAGTGGGCAAATTACGACGCGGTTCGGCGGCCGGGTCGTAATGATCGACACCGGAATGCTTGGAGGAGAGTTCTATCCGAGGGGAACGGCGTCCGCGCTCGAGACGCGCGACGGAGCGCTTGCGGCCATCTACGCGGACGGCCGCCGCGTGACGATCACCGCGCCGGCGTTGGCAACAAAGTAAAGAACACCGCGACCTCGCTGCGCTTGGCGATCTGCGCTTCGACGAGCCGCACGATCGTGTCGCGCCGCGTCAGCATCGCCCTGATCTCTCCCCGCGTCAGGGTGCCCTTCATGACCTGCGTCACCGACGCCTCGGTGAGCTGCTTCATCTTGTCGAACATCGTGCGTTCGATGCGAACGATCTCATCAGGCTTCAACAACGACCCGCCCGTCCGGAACGCGCGTGTGTGATCGATCAGCCACAGGGTCCAGTCCTTCGTCCACAGGATGTTCCCCGTGTTTCGGTCCTTGTTCTGGATCAGCTCGTCCCAGACACGCATGACGTAAATCTGCTTCTGCGTCCGTTCCGGATCGGGGCCAAATTTGTCCTGCGCCTTTTGGCGCCCGGCCTCGTCGAACATCACGTCGTCTACCCACCAGGTGACGGCGGCGTTCATGTTCTTGTAACGGCGCTCGACGGACATCGGGACGGTCTGGAGGCCCACCATCTGCGCGAGGCGGTAGCCCGCGATGTTATAGCGGTAGGTGTCTTTGAAATCGACCTCGGAGGCTTTGCCAGCCTCGAACAACGCCTTGGCCTGGTCCACGGTCTGAAATTGCGCGTCGTGGGTCAGCACGCCGTCGGAGAGCGTTGCCCGAATGGGTCGCGTCGTTCCGATGCTGGTCGTCTTCTCCTGGATGATCGCAGCCTTGGCGAGGAAGTCCGCCATTTGTTCGGGCGTGAGCGCGACTGCCTGCGGCGTCGCCAGGCGGGGGGCAAGAACGAGGACCAACGCCAAAAGGAGCGGACGAGAGACAGACATATCGTTTCCCCTTACCTTACTGACGCGGATTCTACGCCTGCGCAGCGATCCCGGGTAGCTCTTTTCGAGGCAGGGACAGGACTTCGCTGAACACGCTCTGCATCAAATCCATGTGGTCGGTCAGAACGGCGAACAGGTCGTCGCGATCGACGCGCAACGCGCGTCCGGAACGCGTGACCACGGCGCGTGCCGAGGCCGCGCCGCCCGACAGCGTGTCGGCAACCCCCAGCGTCATGCCCGGCAGGACTACCGTTGCACCGCCAGCGGTCTCGAGCCGCAGCTCTCCGTCAACCACCTGGAAGACAGCCGGCGCGTCCCCGTGCTCAACGAGCACCGTGCCCTCGGTCATCGGGACCTCGGTCGCCACCTCGATCAGGGCGCGCAGCTGTGGTGGTGTCGCGCGGGTCAGCAGCGGGGCCTTCGCGTCGTGCCAGGTCGCGCGTGCCAGCAGCATCTGGAAGAGGCTCTGCGCGAGGAGCTCGTTGCCGCACACCATGGTCATGAACTCCCCCGCACCGATTCGGAAGCAAACGACCGGTTCGACCGCCCGCATGGTCACCGTCGGCGGGGCGCCCTGCAGCACGTCTTCGAGCCCGAGGACTGCAGGCGCTTCAATCTCGCTGGTGCCGGAGGGCTGGATCATCTGCACCGCGCCCTCGATCAGGAACTCCATGTGATCCGGCGCGGCGCCTGGATGAAATAGCTCGCGCCCCGCCGGGTGATGCGCCTCCTCGCCCGCGGCGGCGACGCGGAACAGCTCGTCGACCGACACGAATTCGAACAGCGGGATCAGTCGCACACGGTGAGCGAGCTCCACGATCGTCAGCGGCTCACCCGCCGCGGGCCGACCGGCACGGCGGATCCTCAGCGCCCACGATGCCGCTTCGGACGCGGCATGGCCGTCCGCCGACTGGTGCCCGAGCACATACTCGATGTCGCCGGTGAGCGCCCACAGGCGGCGCTGCACGATCAAGTGGACCGCTGCCGCCGCGAATACGGGATCGTCGTCGTGGAGTATGCGTGCCAGCGTGTCCTCCAGGTCGCGTGGCCGCGTCTGGAGCGCCACATAGGCATGTCGCAGTTTTCCTGCGTCCGAGGTCTCCTCGAGGATCGGCAGGACCCGTTTCCGCACCGCGCCTTTCAGGAGGTTGTCCAGGTACTCCACCGCGGCCGCGCGGCGCCGAGCGTCGCCCTGCTCGATGGTGTAGCGCGCTGCGGCCACATGGTCGGTGTCGTAGAGCAGGCCGAGCAGCCGGTAGAGGCAATCGATGGCGCGTTCGAGCCGCTCATCGAGTGCCCGGACGAGCAGCGTCCCCTGCGTGGAAGGCTCGCGCAGCAGGTCATGCCGTGCGCACAGGTCGTCGAAGTATCGCAAGGCCTCGCGCAGGACCCGCCGCTCGATCACCGCGGCAGGGAAGGTCAGCGAACGATGGGCCCGATGGAGCTTTTCGATCGCCGTGATGGCCTTGAAACTCAGAAATCGATCGTGATCCTCGAGTGCGCGGATCAAGGCGTCCATGGACGCCTGCGTCGGAATCAGCGCCAGCGTTGCGGGAACGTGGCGGCGGATCCACAGGTTCTCGCGCGGATCGGCAAGCGCATGCGCCAGCGTGCCGACGGCCGCCTCGCCGTATCCCACGAGCGCTGCACGCGCGGCTGTCTTCAGGACGCGGTGCCCAAGCAGCGAGATCAACGCAGGGAGGAAGAGGCCGTCAGAGGCCCCAATTCTCCGGGCACTCTTGATGGCTGCCGCGACGACGCGGGTGTCGTGGTCATAGATGAGGGGAACCAGCAGCAGCCTGAATCGTGGCGCGCTGATGTACGCCAGCGCCACGGCGACCTCACGCCGGCCGATGGCGCCGGCCTCGCGTGAATCGCGAAATCAGGCGCTCGAACGTCCGCGCCGCCGCATCGACGTCGCCTGGCAGCCCGGACTGGGCGAGCATCATGGCGGCGGTCGCCGCCACCTGCGGCTCGGGATCGCTGAGGTGACGCCGCAGCAGCGGACGCGGCATCCTCGTGCGAGAACTCCGCGAGCGCACGCAGCGCCGCGGCGCGTACGCCGACATCCGGGTCGTGCACCAATCGCTCGACCGCAGGCCGCCAGCGGAGCGCAATGTGCGAGCGCACCGCGCTGAGAGAACGCAGCACCCGTGCGCGCACCCGTGGTGACTCGTGATGCAGCAGCAGCGGCGAAATGAGCCTCCGCTTGTCCAGCACCTCCAGCATGCCGATCGCGTACAGCACGGTCGTCGGGTCCGGATTGGAGAGCTCTTCGACAAGCGCCTCGATGGTCGCCGGATCGCCGACGTCTATGCGAACCGAGTCGACCTCGAGTGTGCGCGAACCGATGCTCTGGCGGAACGCGTGGAGGTACTGACGCCGGGCAACCAGCGCGGTCGCGATCCAGAGCACCATGACCGCAATGCTCGCGTAACTCAGATGACGCCAGTCGAGCCCCAGTCCCCATGGCTGAATCAGCACGAGGATGACCACTGCGGTCGCACCCTTCGCAAACCGGTCCATCGTCACGTCGATGAACGGCTTCGCCCGATACTTCAGCTCGGACGGCAGCGGCAGGAACAGCACTTCGCGCGACGTCTTGTCGACCGTGTAGCGAAGCGTGGAATCGAGGACGCGCGCCGCCTGCGGCGCCCAGAACGCGCCGGTCAGGAGGATTACCGTCGCCATCGACCCGAGCGCCAGCGGCAGCAGCACCAGGGCAAACGCCAGGCCGAGTGACCGGTGAATCAGGCTCGTCGCCACCAGCTGCAGGATGAATCCAACGATCGACGTGTAGACGATGATCTGCGCGAGGAACGCGGCGATGGCGGCGTCGCCCTCCTGGCCCTTGAGCGCCTCGGCCGCCATGTTCAGCTGCTGTTCCACGATCGTGGCGCCGGCGGCGGCGCACACGACGGCAAGGGCGACGATGCGGAAGTGTCGGGACTGCAGCAGCAGATGGATCGCCTCGCGTCCGCCGATGCCCGCTTCGTCCTCGACCTGCGGTGCGGTGCTGATCGGATGGCGTCGGCCGATCATGACGACAATGGCCAGGCATCCGCCGAGCGTGGCCGCGCTCACCAGCAGGAGGTCATGCATGCCGACTCTGTGGACGATGGTCGCGACAATGGCAGCCCCGGCGGCGCCTCCCAGGCTGGCGCCTGCGCCGATGAAGCCGAACAGCCGTTTGGCCTGACGGGCGTCGTACACGTCGTTCGCCAGCGTCCAGAACTGGCTGATCAGGAGAAGTCCGAGGATCTGCCCGAACAAGTAGAAGGCGACCGTCACCCACTCGGCACTCGTCCGCAGCAGAAGTGAAAAGACGACGATCAGCACGATGATGGCCGCCTGCGTGGCCGGAATCACGTGCCGGCGCGCGAGACGTCCCGTCGCCGTGGTGTACCAGTGCATCAGCAGGCCGATGACGACCGCGCTGGCCAGCAGCACATACGGGAGATTGTCGGAGCCCAGATCGGAAATGAATTTGGAACGGGTCAGCGGCTTGAGGATGTTGTAGGAGGCCATCGCCAGGAAGGAGTAGGCGAACATCAGCAGGGCGACGGCGCCGTCTCCCTGCCGCAAGGAAACGACCCGCCCGACAAGCCGACTGACCCGGTGGATCCCTGGCGAAGCCGTCATTCGATTGAAGCTGAGGCGGGAATCTTATCCCTGACGATGGTTGGCGCGGCAGCCGCGCCTTTGGCTTCGACGTAGTGTCCGCCTGTAGGCGGACCATGGCCAAACGCGGCAGCAGGTCTCTCGCTCCGCTGGCCGCTCGGCACGCCCGCTCAGGCTCGACTGACATGGTCGGCACGCGCGACGTTTCAGAAGCTACCTGTTACTGCGATCCGAATAGCTTTCCCAGTGTGCGGCTCGTCGCATCTGCCCCCGGCGACCGAGTCGGCCGGCTCCACGAGACACCTGCTGCCGCCTCTGGCCCGGACCACCCAGGCGGACCCTGTAGTACGTGTCCGCCTTCAGGCGGACCCTTGGGCCAGACGCGGCAGCAGGTCTCTCGCTCCGCTGGCCGCTCGGCACGCCCGCTCAGGCTCGACTGAGATGGTCGGCACGCGCGACGTTTCAGAAGCTACGCTGTTACTGCGATCCGAATAGCTTTCCCAGTGTGCGGCTCGTCGCATCTGCTCCCATCAACCGAATCAGCGGTGATAGGAAAGCCAGTGCACCCAGCTGTGGCTCGACGTCGACGAGGGTCATTCGAGCCGCACAAGACCGATATCCGGCAGCACATCAAGAACCAGCGGCAATGACGGTTGCGCATAGACCCGCACCCGGAAGTCGAAGCGGCCATCGTCAGATCCCAGCAGCGACAGAGGTACGGCAACGTCACATCCATCGGCGACGAAGCTGACGACAACGGTGCCAACAACCGTGTAGCCGGTGCTCGTTGTCCGCGCCACGTCGGCGCCCTTTCCACCGGCAGGAAAAACGAAGACGTTGTACTCGATGCCCGCTGACCCTGTTGATGCGTTCTGGTCGGTATCGAGATCGATGGCAAACCTCGTGGTCGCCGAGTCGAATGATCCCGGCCGGTGTCTCAGCCTGGAATACGACTTCGTCATGGCCGACGTCGATGATGGCCAGGACGATATCCGGAGAGACCGGGACGCGGTAATCGGGAAGTGCATCAACGGATGAATCGCGGACTTCAGCGTGAATCTGTCGCAGAGCGGTCGGAACAGTCGCGGGGATGCTCGAACGCGGTGCCCTGTCAGCGCAGGCGCCTACCGACACCAGCGTCGCGATCACACAGGAGCCCAGCCGCAGAAGGCGTCTCATCCTGTTTTCGAGACGGCCACGTTATCAGGCTACAGCGGGATTGCTCGCGCTCGCGCAGCGTAGTGCTCGTCGTAGTCAGCAAGCGCCGCACGCACGACTCTGAGCGCGTGAGCCCGCCCGTACACCGACGTGATCCGTGCCCGGGGGCGCTTTCCCGGTACCAGCTTGTAAGTCAGGAAGTAGTGCTGCAGCCGCTCCACCAGCACCTGCGGGACGTCCTTGAGATCGCGCGCAGTTCCCCAGACGAAGTCGTTCTCCAGCACCCCTATGATCTTGTCGTCCGCCTCTCCGTTGTCGATCATCTTCAGCCCGCCGATGACCCGAGCACGCACGATGATCTCGTTCCGTGCGATCGCCCGTTCGCTGAGCACGCAGATATCAAGCGGATCGCCGTCACCTCGCCGTGCGCCGGGCGCCAACGCGCGCACGCGGTCGGCGCAGTACGTCCGCGGTACAAACCCATAGAGAGCCGGGTGCTGTGCAGACGATCGCTGCGGACGATCGACACGCAGATACCCGGACACCTTGTCCACCTCGTACTTCATGAGGTCGAATGGCGTGATCTCGATGTACGCGTTGAGCGTCTCGGGAGGATCCGGCCCCACCTCCAGGCCATGCCATGGATGCGGCCGGAAGTAGTTGATCCCGCTCGCGGGGCTCCGTGTGGGTTGTGTTCGGCTTCGCTTTGCCACGTCGAGAGGATAGCGGCCGGGCTCGTGAAAGAGCAAAGGTGAACAAAAAGGGCACGCTACCTGATACCACCAACGTCTTCGTTCGCGTCGGGGCAACAAGCGGCGATCACGATTCGCGCATCACGGGCGCTCCCGCGAGCGCGAATCAGCACTCGTTCCGGAACGAGTGCCAGCAGCCGATTCCCGCGGGCCGGGGCAAGCTTGTCATCCACCGCTACGAGACGCCTTGAGCGGGCAGTCGAAGGGCGGAGACGCCTCTCACACAGAAATCCTGACACTCTCAAAAGTCAGCGTCGGGCGATTTACAGCTGCGAATTCATGCCCGCAGCCGCGAGTGGCGCCGGAATCAACAAAATACCGAGCAACGGGTCGCGTTTCGCCCGGTATGTAACGCGTTGGCGCGATGCGTAACGCGTGCGCGCGAATATGGACGGTTTTCGCAGCTAACGGGCAAAGTGGCGCACCGAAATGAATCGAATGCATGCCAACGCATCGTGTGTGCGTCCACTATAAACAGATTCCGTGCAAACAAGCCGCGAGTTGCGATGGGATGAACGTGCCGGCGGCTTTTCGGCCGCGTGGCGCGTCAGGACCACTACAAAAGCTCACTTCGAGACGGCCACCTGCCAAGCGGAAGATTCACTCCTCCCAATAGAAAGCTACGTCGTTGGACCACACGCCGGAGCAACGGACCGCAATGGTGTGTCGCCCGGTGTTCAGGGGCACGACAATGGGCATCCTCGTGTTTGCACCAATCACCACTTGCCAAGACGTCCCTCCGATGGACTGGCGCAGCTCGATGATGCCTCGCCACATGCCACCCGGTGGAATATTCGTCGTGAGACCTACACCGATCGCGGCCCCCGGGAGGTTCGTCGAGAACAGCCCCGTCGATCCGAACTGCGCTTCTGGTCAGGACCCAGACCTGAGAACCGGATGAGACAGGGAAATCGGTGGTATTGCGACACTCGGCAAAGAACGCGGGACCGCGATCAACACTGCGCGACATGAACATCGGCGCCAACGTCGGTGTTGACGGAATCTCCGCGACCTGCCCAACCGCTTCCATCATCACAATGACGAGGATTCGTGCGAGCGTCATAGAGTCCTGCTGTCGATTAATCAACTTGGCCAGCGCGCGGCTTCACCGCCGCCGGCCGTAAACCGTGTTAGGCGTCGCGTCTTGGAACGGCCACGTCAGCGGAATGATTTGGATGGTTGGTCCACTCACATACGACGCAGGTTACGTAGTAGTCACCGTCAACACCGATCGAGATGTCGAAGTGCGTTCTGACCTTGCGCGATTGGCACAACGGGCACTGCTCAGTCCGATCAGTGCTTTCTCGTTCCAGAATCTGTACAAAGTGACCGACGACCGTATCGCATCCGTGAATCGCTATTGAAGCGGCGGTCTGATTTGCAGTTCGATCGTGCGTCAGCCAATTGACAAGTTGCCAACTATCCTTCGCAGTGCCCTTGAGATACTGGCGCAACTCCTTGTTGCTGCCGCCGCGGCACAACTCGTCCATCAATAAGGCCGTCCAAGCGACGAAGTTCGCATCCTGGCTGTTCGCCGTCGCTGCTGATGACGGCGCGTTGACGAAGCGCCGCAACAAGAGACAGTAGACACTCACGAAGATGGACGCCGACCGCCTGATAGTCCTCAGCCTCAACTGCCCGGTCAAAGCGGTCCTTTGCGTGCTCCTGTCGTCGGAAGACATCGTCAAACGGCGAGGGGTCGTCACTGCGAGCCCCCTCGGGACGGCTGCGAAGTCGCATCATCAACCCGACGTGAAATGACAGCGTGTAGTCGAGACTCGGAAAGTGTCTTTGAGAGTAGAGATTCGTTAGGTTCGTGATGACCCACCAACGGTCCCTGTCTGTCGTCACGTCCCAGATTTCGTACGAATCTCCAAGGACGACCTCCTCCTTGACCCGCTCAACGTGCTTGACAGATTCGTCGCGAGCCTGGGACTCGACGTACTCCGCGATGTCCTTCTCCCGGTGAGGATCTCGTTCTACGCTGTATCTTCCAAGCGCCTCCGCAGGCAGAGGGCCCGCCGGGACAACGCAATCAGATGTGTCAGCCTTATCAGGCCGGTCGTCGGTCATGCTTCGATTCCTTTGTTCGGACGCCTCACTACTGACGGCCAAGCGGATTCTAGAAAGCAAAAGGGCACGAGGATGAACCCGTGCCCTTTCCGCTTTCGCCTCTTGCCTTCAGCCTTAACCAGCCCTGAGGCCTGATTCCTCAGGCCTTGGGCCTACCGGGAACGACGTCAAGCGCAGCCAGACGTCGTTCCGCAGTTCGCGCACTTGTAGCAGCTGCCGCTGCGGATCATGATCGACCCGCAGGTGCTGCACGGCGGCGCGTCCTCCTGGTTCCGCATCGCGGCGAATTCGGAGGACTTGGGTCTCGGTGCGGCGGTACTCGGTCCGGCTGCCTTCGCGGAGGTCCGGCGGAAGCCGGCGCTACGTTGGAGGCGACGCGCGCCGTCGCCTCGGCGTGCCGGAGCTTCGCGGGCGGCGCATCAGCCCTCGGCTCTCTGACGTTCACGCCGACGTGGAACTGCGCTTCCTGCGACAGGAACTTCGTCGCCATCCACCGGAAGATGTAGTCCACGATCGACTTCGCGAACCGGATCTCGGGGTTCTTCGTCATCCCCGACGGCTCGAACCGCGCGTGGCTGAACTTGTCCACCAGCACCTGCAGCGGCACGCCGTACTGCAGCGCGTAGGAGATCGCCTGCGCAAAGGCGTCGGCAAAGCCCGAAATGGTCGAGCCCTCCTTCGCCATCGTCAGGAAGATCTCGCCAGGCGTCCCGTCGTCGAACAGGCCGACGGTGATGTAGCCCTCGTGGCCGGCGATGTCGAACTTGTGCGTGATCGAGTGGCGCTCGTCCGGCAGCTTCCGCCGCTTCGGCGTCTCGACGATCTTGACGACTTCCTTCACGATTTCGCGCGGGCCGACCTGAAGGTCGGCCTCTACCGAGCCGCCCGAGCCCTTCACGTTGTTACGCGTGTCGGCCACGCCCGCCTTCGACGTGTTGAGCGGCTGCGTCCGCTTGCTGCCGTCGCGATAGATCGAGATCGCCTTCGCGCCCAGGCGCCACGATTCGATGTAGGCGCGCTCGATCTCCTCGACGGTCGCCTCGCGCGGCACGTTGACGGTCTTGCTGATCGCGCCGGAGATGAACGGCTGCGTCGCGCCCATCATCTTGATGTGCCCCATGTAGTGAATCGACCGCTCGCCGTTGGCCGGCTTGAACGCGCAGTCGAACACCGGCAGGTGCTCCTCCTTGAGGAACGGCGCACCCTCGATCATCTCGTTCTCGTCGATGTAGTGGACGATCGCCTCGACCTCGGGCTTGGTGTAGCCGAGCTTCTCGAGCGCCATCGGCACGGTCTGGTTGACGATCTTCATCAACCCGCCGCCAACGAGCTTCTTGTACTTGACCAGCGCGATGTCGGGCTCGACGCCGGTGGTGTCGCAGTCCATCATGAAGCCGATGGTCCCGGTCGGCGCCAGCACGGTGGCCTGCGCGTTGCGGTAGCCGAAGTCCTCGCCCAGCTCCACGGCCTCGTCCCACGCCTGCTTCGCGCCGGCATACAGATCGGCCGGCACGTACTTCGACGCTGATCTCGGCCACGGCGTCGCGATGCTTCCGCATCACGCGCAGCATCGACTCGCGATTCTTCTCGTAGCCGGCAAACGGACCGCCATGGTCGCGCGCGACGCGCGCTGACTGCGCGTAGGCCTCGCCGGTCATCACCGCCGTGATCGCCGCCGCGTAGTGCACGCCCCTCGTCGCTGTCGTACGGCAGGCCGCGCGACATCAGCAGCGCGCCCAGGTTGGCGTAGCCGAGACCGAGCGGACGGTAGTCGTGGCTGTTCTTCTCGATCGCCTTCGTCGGATAGCTCGAGTTCGGGACGATGATCTCCTGCGCGGTGATCAGCGTGCGGCAGGCCGCCTTGAACGCCGCCACGTCGAGCTCGCCGTCGTCCTTGACGAACTTCATCAGGTTGATCGACGCCAGGTTGCACGCCGAGTCGTCCAGGAACATGTATTCCGAGCACGGGTTGCTGGCGTTGATGCGCGCCGTCTCCGAGCAGGTGTGCCAGTCGTTGACGGTGGTGTCGAACTGCATGCCCGGGTCGCCGCAGACCCACGTGCCTTCGGAGATCCCCTTCATCAGGTCGCGCGCCTTGTAGGTCTCCATCACCTCGCCGTTGGTCACCCGCCTTGGTGTGCCACTCGCCGTCGTCCAGCACCGCGCGCATGAAGTCGTCGGTCACGCGCACGCTGTTATTGGAGTTCTGGAAGAACACCGATCCATAGGCGACGCCGGTGAACGAGCCGTCGTAGCCGGCATCGATGAGCGCCCACGCCTTCTTCTCTTCCTCGACCTTGCAGTTGATGAAGTCCATGATGTCGGGATGCTCGGCGTTGAGGATCACCATCTTCGCCGCGCGGCGCGTCTTGCCGCCGGACTTGATGACGCCGGCAAACGCGTCGTAGCCCTTCATGAACGACACCGGGCCCGACGCGGTGCCGCCGCCCGCGAGCAGCTCCTTCGACGAGCGGATCGCCGACAGGTTGCTGCCGGTGCCCGAGCCGAACTTGAAGAGCATCCCCTCGGTCCTCGCCAGCGTGAGGATCGAGTCCATCGTGTCCTGCACCGAGTTGATGAAGCAGGCCGAGCACTGCGGCGCCTTCTCGAAGCCGCAGTTGAACCAGACCGGGCTGTTGAACGCCGCCTTCTGATAGACGAGCAGATGCTTCAGCTCGTGGCTGAACGCCATGCAGCGCGTCCTCGCTGGCGAAGTAGTGCTGCGCCCGCGCCCACCCGGTGATGGTGTCGACGACGCGGCCGATCAACTGCTTGACCGAGCTCTCGCGCTCCGGCGAGCCCATCTGCCCGCGGAAGTACTTCGAGACGACGATGTTGGTGGCCTGCTGCGACCAGAACTTCGGGATCTCGACGTCGCGCTGCTCGAAGACGACCTTGCCCTTCTCGTTGCCGATGACGGCAGAGCGGATTTCCCACTCCACTTCGTCGAACGGATCCACGCCTGGCAGGGTGAAGTACCGCGAGAACTCCAGTCCAGGTGTTGAGGGCGGCCGTTCCACGGCCTTCCGTGCGCGGACCTGGGTATCGGGAGTTCCGCTGCTGGTCACCTGCTGACCGGCGGGAGCCGCTTCGCGGGCAGGGCCTCTTTCGTCCATGTTTCCTCCGCTTGACGTGATCGTTCAGCCCAATAAATGGCCTCACCGCTCAATGGGCGGCGCGACCGGCCGTCTCTTAACCCCTCGACCGCGTCTCTGCGTCGACGGATCTAAATGTCGTGATGGGCGCCCGGACTTGCGGTCTGATGGCGTCGAGCGCTGGGATGCCCCTCGTCATCAGGCTGTGAGCGCGAAGGCCCGATAGTGCGCCTGCCGATCGGCTTTGTCAAGCAGCAAACCACAACATATTGCGCCTTCCTTTTAGGGCATGCGCTAGATATGCCTCTATCTTAAGGCCTAAGGGCCAAGGCCCAAGGCCTCAGGGCTGGTCCAGGGATGAGCGGAAAGGGTGGCAGGAATTGCAGCTGAGGGCTTGCCCTGAGCCGTAGCGCGAAGCGCCGCGACCAGGCTAGCGGCGCGAGGGAGGTTTGATCCTCCCCCGGTCATTTGGTGGGGTGTCTGGAAGCTTGGTTCCCCGCCACTTTCGCTGCGGGGGTGGGTAACTTTCGAACTGCCAGCCTATAGAGCAGGCGGTGTGCCAAAGAGCGAACAGATGAATTGCTAAGGAAACAGGCGATCGCCAGTCGGACTGCGTGTAATGAAGAGCTCCACGATGGGTAGCCGAGCACCCAGAACCCAGCAACCCACGTGCATACCCAGGCAACCCAGGCAACCCAGCACCCAGGCTACCCAGCTACCCAGCTACCTCTGTAGTCTTAAGGCGCAATGCTTCGAAACGTCCTGCTCTCAATCGCCGCCCTTGTCGTATGCCTCGGCGGCCGCGGCGCCGCTGGCGCAATCGGACCTCGATGCGCTGATGGGGCGCGTGCTCCTCAAGCGCGACGACAACTGGAAGAAGTTGCAGCAGTACGTGCTCGAAGAGCGCGAGTCGATGGACGTGACCGCGCTCGACGGGAGACGGGTCTACGGCTTCGCGCGCGAGTATCAGTGGTTCCCGCGCGACGGGTTCTTCGTCAAGAGTCCGCTGACCGCCGATGGCGTCCGCATCGGCGAGGACGAGCGTCGTCGTCAGGAAGCGCGATGGCTGGCGCGCGAGCAGTTTCGCGAGAAGCGCCGCGCGGAAATCCGGGCGGGCAAGGCCGTCGACAACGGCGCGCGGGGCGAGATCACGATTGGAGCGGCAGGCGTCACGACCGATTTCGAGGCGGCGCTGCGCGACTCGATCGAACCGGGCTTCGTGTCGGCCGCCTACTTCCTCGACTTCAAGTTCGAGGAGGGCCAGTACGCGCTCGTCGGGCGCGAGCAGTACGAGGGCCGCGACGTGCTGAAGGTCGAGTACTACCCGAAGCGCATGTTCACCGGCGGACGCGGGCGGCCGAACCGGGAGCTGCGCGAGCGCAACAAGGAAATCGGTCGGCAGATGAACAAGGTGTCGATCGTCATGCTGTGGGTGGATCAGGCGGACCGGCAGATCGTGAAGTACGACTTCCGCAACGTGGACGCGGACTTCTTCCCCGCCGGCTGGCTGATGCGCCTCGAGGACATCAACGCCTCGATGGAGATGAGCCAGCCGTTCGCAGGCGTCTGGCTGCCGAAGACCATCCGGATCGGCTTCGAGATGGCGTTCGCCGTGGGGAACGTGAAAGGCCGGTATTCGAGCGAGTATTACGACTACAAGCTGGCGGAGCGTCGACGACAACGGATCAAGATCAGCCAGGCATCCGGTAGAGGCCGACCTTCAGGTCGGCCTCCTACTCAGCGATCGAGTTTCAGATCACCGGCCATCAGTTGCGCGCGCAGCTCGTACTGCCCGGTGCCCGTCCACTCGAACGATCTGAAGAGGCCGTCCTTGTTGACGTTGAACGCGTCCGAGGTCAAGTCGCCGACGCTCACAGACGCTTTGACGTAGCGATACTGCTCGCGTGGACCGACGCTGATGATGACGTCGCCGGCTCGGGCGGAGACGTCCTTGCTCCCTTCGATGCCTTTAATCCTCAGGTCACCTGCCGTCAGCCGGACGACCATATTGGTCCGCCGCGGCAGCTCGATGCGGATCGTCGGGCCATCCTTCCACGGCGTCTCGGTGCGGACGGTTGCCCGCGACGCGTTCACGTCGATCCGCAGCGTCACATCGGCGTCCTTCCCGCGGTCGTCCCAGCTGACCCGGATGTGGTTGTCCTTCGACGCCACAATCTCGTACTCGCCGGCGGCGAGGTCGAGGCGAACAGTGCCGCCCGCCATGAACGCGCGCTCCGTAACCTTTGCCTCGGCAACAGTTCCAGCCAGAAGCATCGCCAGCGCCGCCGACGCCGGAACCACAATCGTCCGCATAATCCAACCTCCTGGACACACTTACGGACCGGGGGCCCGGAAAGATGCGCGACAATTCCAAGGAATTTCCAAGGTTTCTCTTGCACCCTCCCGGACGGCCGGATGCGTAATACAGTTCAGCCAGCGCCAGCCTGAACGTTGGCACCCCTAAAGGGGCGCCCTACGAATATCCACGTAGGGCACCCTTTCAAGGGTGCCTCTCGGAGCGTTAATGGTCACGCGCACTCTCCTCGCCGCCGTGTGCCTCGCCGCGGCGGCTAGTTGTCGCCCCCTCTGCCGCAGATCGGATCTCGACACGCTGATGTCCGAGGTCCTCGACCACCGGGACGAGAACTGGAAAAAGCTGCAGCAGTACACGCTCACGGAGCGCGAGACGCTGCAGGTCACCGCCCTGGCGGTATTCCGCATCTTCGGCTTCGAACGCGAGTACCTGTGGTTCCCGCGGGAAGGCTTCTTCGTCCGCAGCCCACTCAAGGTCGACGGCGTCACCATCGACGAAGACAAGCGGCGCAAGGAAGAGGAGAAGTGGCTGCGCGACGCGCAGAACCGCGAGAAGCGGCGCAAGGAGCGCGCGGAGAAGGCCGCGAAGAGCGGCGCCGCGGCTGAGGGCAACGTGCCCGTGGCGTTGGGAGGGGTCGGGGACCTCGCCCTGACCGGCGCGGTGGAAGACATCATCAGCCAGACGTTCGAGCCGGACTTCATCCGCTCCGCGAACTTCATGGAATTCAAGTTCGACGCCGGGAGCTACGCGCTGGCGGGCCGCGAGCGGATGCTCGATCGCGACGTGCTGAAGATCGAGTACTACCCGAAGCGGCTGTTCCGCGACGACAACCCGAAGAAGCCGCCCTGTGAGCAGCGCGGCGCCGCCAGCACGTGCACGAAGGAAGAGGAATTCGAGCAGAACATCGACGCGAAGATGAACAAGGTCTCGCTGGTCACGTTGTGGGTCGATCCCGCCGAGAAGCAGATCCTCAAGTTCGAGTTCCGCTTCCAGGACCTGGACTTCCTGCCGGGCCACTCGATCATCCGCATCGAGAGCGCGCGCTCGACGATGGAGATGGGTGAGCCGTTTGCGAACGTGTGGCTGCCGTCGTCCATCGGGATGCGGTTCCGGCTCGGATCGGCGGCAGGGCCGCTCGAAGCGAGGTACGACGTGAAGTACCGCGACTACCGGCTGCCCGAGACGAGTGGGAGGGTCCGATGAACGCCCAACCGCCAACTCCCAACGCCCAAAGGAAACCACGAAGCGACACGAAGAGTCGAAGGCACGAAGAAAGCTTCTTTGGTAAGAACTTCTTTCGCGTTCTTCGCGCTCTTCGTGCTCTTCGTGGTTCCAACGTCGGCGCGCAGGCGCCGGAGAAGATCACCGAGGTCCGCGTCCACGGCAATCACACCACGCCGGACGCCGACATCCTGCGGCTCAGCGGCCTGACCCCTGGCGCCGACGCCAGCGAGGCGCAGTTGAAGGAAGCCGAGCGGAAGCTCAAGGCGACGCACCGCTTCGAAGGCGTGGAGCTGCGCAAGCGGTATCTCTCGATCACCGATCCGTCGCAGGTCCTCGTCATGATCGTCGTCGACGAGCATCCGGCGGTCAGTGCGTCGGACCTGACGCCCGGCCCGTTCAAGAAGCTCCGGGCGATGCAGATGTGGATGCCGATCCTGAAGCACGAGGACGGCTACGGGTTCACCTACGGCGCGCGGCTGGCCTTCAAGGATTCGCTCGGGGACCGCAGCCGGGTGTCGGTGCCGATGACATGGGGCGGGGAGCGGCGAATCGGCCTCGAGGCCGAGCGCTCCTTCGACGGCCCGATCTCGATCGTCCGCGGCGGCGTCGTCGCTCTATCGGCGCGTCAACCCGTTTTTCGAGGTGCCGGACCGGCGCACCGAGGCGCGCGTCGAGGCCGATCGCATCTTCGCGTCGTGGTTCCGCGCCGGCGTTGACGCGCGCGTGGCCAACGTCGAGTTCGGGCCCGACTACGAGGCGCGCCACAGCGCCGCGGGCGTCCACACAGTGCTCGACACGCGGATCGATCCGTCGTTTCCGCGCAACGCGATCCACACGCGGGTCGGATGGGAGCGGCTGCACTTTGGCGGGTCCGCCGGCCGATGGAACACGGATGCGCGCGGATACATCGGCGTGGGCGGGTCGCTGGTGCTGGCGCTGCGGGCGCAGCTGGTCAAGGCGGACAGCAGCCTGCCGTTCGCGGAGCAGAGCCTGCTCGGCGGCAGCGACAGCGTGCGCGGGTACCGAACCGGCCACCGCGCCGGCGACAACCTGTTTGCCACGTCGGCCGAGCTGCGGATCCCGCTGAACTCGCCGCTGACGTTCGGCCGCATCGGGCTGAAGGCGTTCGTCGACGCCGGGACGGCGTGGAACACGGGAGCGCGCTACGACGATGAGCCGTTCGATCGCGGCATCGGCGGCGGCGTCTACATGGGCGCCGGGCCGTTCATCATCGATCTCGACATCGCCAAGCCGCGCAACGGGAAACGTGCGGGCGCATTTCGGGATGGGCGTGACGTTCTGAGTTAACGGAGGGGACGGAGGGAACGGTTTCACAGGAGCAACGGAGTCAACGAAGGCGAACGGAGGAGGGCCGTTCGATTGGTCGGCGCGCGAAGCGCGCCGACAGCCGTGATGTAAGAGAACGCAAATACAAGCCGACTGCCTATCGACAGGCAGTGCGGCTTGTATTTGCGTTCTCTTACATCGCGGCAGGCCGCCTTCGGCGGCCAATCGAACGGCCGCCACTTCTTCGTGATCTTCGTGGTCTTCGTGACCTTCGTGGTTAGAAGCTCCGCTCGTCTCCGTTACTCCGTTCCTCCTGTGAATCCGTTCCCTCCGCAACCTCCCTGGCCTCCCACCAGCAACGTCCTATAATTCGCGTGTATGAGGCCACGATTCATCACGGCGATCGCGGCGGTCGTGCTTACGGTGCCATTCGTCGCCAGCGCCCATCATTCCTTCGCGGCGGAATGGGACGCGAACAACTGTCGCGACTTCGTGGGCACGCTCACGAAGATCGACTGGCAGAATCCGCACCCGTATTTCTTCGTCGACGTCAAGGACGCGAACGGCAAGGTCGGGAACTGGTCGTTCCAGGCCTACTCGCCGGTGACGCTGCGGAGAAACGGCACGGACCGTCAGGTGTTTCTCGACAACGTCGGCAAGGAAGTGCGCGTGCGCGGATGTCTGGCAAAGAACGGCAAGCCGAACGCCGCGGCCGCGGGCACGCTCCGCTTCGTGGACGGCGTGCTGCGGCAAGTCGGCCAGATCCAGGACTAGCCGTGAGCGGCCTCCACGCCAGAAGGGTCCTCTGCGCCGCAACGCTCGCGTTGTGCGCCGCCGTCGTCCCGGTCCTCGCGCAGCAGCAACAACAGCCGTACACGATCACGGTGATGCCGCCGGGCGGGCCGCCGCCGCGACTCGCCGACGGCCACGTCGACCTCACGGGCCATTGGTTTCCGAACAGCGCGGGCCAGGGAGTCTCCGGCCGCTACGGCGTCGATCCGGCCGCCACACGGCAGTTCGATCCGAAGGTCACGCCGGAAACGCCGCCAGCGTTCCAGGCCTGGGCGCAGGCCAGGATCAAATCGATGACGCCGACGGAGCTCGAGCTGTCGAAGTCGTCGGTGAACTGCATGCCGCGCGGCGTCCCGGCGATCTGGCTGCAGAATCCGTACACGACCTACATGGTCCACAAGCCGGGTCTTCTCGTGCAGCTGTACGAGGTGCTCAACAACTGGCGGCTCATTCACCTCGACGGCCGCCCGCTGCCGAAGGACCCGGAGCCGTTCTTCCACGGCAACAGCACGACGCGCTGGGACGGCGACACGCTGGTCGTTGAATCCACCGGCTTCGACGAGCGCACCTATATCCAGCCCAACGGCTGGTTCCACAGCGATGCGCTCCGCGTGACCGAACGCTACACGCGCCCGTCGATGAACTACCTGATCGTGGAGGTCACGGTGGACGATCCGAAGGTGCTCGACAAGCCGTGGAAGTCGGCGCCGCGGCGCTGGACGCTCGGCAATGGCGAGATCTACGAGTTCTACTGCACCAACAACCTGGAACTCGAGGAACTGCAGAAGCTGCGCGAGCAGGAGTTGAAGCAGCAGAAGAAGTGACGCCAATCTATCGGACGAGTTCCGCCGCTAGTGTCGCGGCCTTCTCGGCGAGGGTCATGGCGTACGGGAAATTGCGTTCCTTGATGGCCTGCTGCGCCTCGTCGGAGAACTTCTTCGACTGATCGTACTGACCCTGCCCTTCCTTGCTGAGTTTCTTGTAGTCGACGAGCAGGAGGTCTTCGCCGGCCTTTTTTATCAGCAGCGCGCACCTTAGTCTCGTTTGCAGAGCCAGCGGGCGCCGCGCGAACCGCCGGCGCCTCAGTCGGTGGCTGAGACGCAGCCGCGGGCTGCGTGGCTGGCGGCGTTTCCGCGCGCGGCTCTGGCCGCGGCGGGTCGCCGCCGGACGGGGCGCTGGTGGCGCTATCGGCTCCGGAGCGGGCGGCAGTTCTGGCGGCGGCTCTGCGACGGCGACCTGCTCGATCGCGACCGCGTGGGCCGGAGCGCTCGGGACGGCCAGCGGCGGGCCGTCGGGGAGTGTCTGGGCCTTCGCTCTCGCGCTACAGCCGGTGAGAGAAACGAGTAATGCAAAATGCAAAATGCAAAATGCAAACACCGCACGTGGTCGCACCGTCGTCACTGTTTGCATTTTGAATTGTGCATTTTGCATTTCACTACTCAGCTCTCGGTAGCAGCAGCGTGAACGTGGTGCCACGGCCAGGCGTGGACTGCACTTCGACCTCGCCATCGTGCATCTGGATTATCCGGTAGACCATCGACAGCCCGATGCCGGTTCCATGATCCTTCGTCGTGAAGTACAGGTCAAAGATGCGGCCGAGGTTTTCGGGGGCAATGCCCTCCCCGGTATCCTCGATCCGCAGCTCGACCCGTTTTCCTGAGGCAGGAGCGCCAGCCAGCCGAAGCGTTCCGCCGTTGGGCATCGCCTGGCAGGCGTTCATGGCCAGGTTCATGATGGCCTGGCGCAGCATCGCGCCGTCGCCGTTGACGGCCAGCTGCTCGTCGGACGTCTCGACGAGCACGCGGACGCCGTGCTTGCGCGCCTCGGGCTGGATGAGCGGCCGCAGCTCGTCGAAGAGCGCCGACACCCGCACGGCCTGCAGCCGCAGGTCTTCGGGCCGGGTGAATTTCATGAACCCCTGGACCACTTCGTCGAGCCGGCGGATCTCGGTTTCGATCACGCTCACGTGCTGGAGCATGCCCTCGTCCGCCTTTGCGGTATCGGCGAGCAGCCCGCCGCCACCCAGCGGGCACCAGGGAGCTCTTGCGGATCTTCGTCCGCAGCAGCTCGAGGTGAATCATCATCGCGTTGAGCGGGTTCTTCACCTCGTGGGCAATGCCGGCAGTCAACCGGCCCAGCGCCACGAGCTTGCGTGAGTAGGCAATCGTCGACTGCATGCGAGACACGTAGGCGAGGTTGCGGACGACCAGCAGGATGCCGACCAGCTCCCCGTTGGGACCAGGGATCGCGTGCGCGATGGCGAGCTGGTCCTCGTCGATCTGCACGGGTCCGCGCGATCGGCGCGACGCCAGCGTTTCCTCGATCAGCGTTCGATACGCGTGTCCCGCCGCGAGCAGCGCGCTGACCGGCTTCCCGACGCTCTCGGGCGTCAACGTCGACTGCATCGCCGGATTCGTGAACAGCAGCTCCCCCGCAGGATTGAACAGCGCGACTGCGTCCTCGAGGTGCTCGACCAGCGATTCCAGGTTGGCTTTCTGACCGGCGAGCTGCGACCGATCGGCAGAGAGCTGGCGGGCTGACCGTATTGAAGAACGTGCCCAGCTCGCCGAACTCGTCGCCCGGCGGCAGATCGAGGGTGACGCCGAACTCGCCCTGACCGAGCCGCGTCAGGCTGCTGCGGATCATGTGGATCGGCCGCAGCATGACCCGTGAGAGCAATCCGGCGACGAAGACGGCGATCGAGCAGCGCCAGCGCCGCGGCCTGCAGCGCCGGGTTGAGCGAATCGTTCAGCGCGCGCCGCATCAGCAGCGTCGACACGGCCACCCGGATCGAGCCGAAGTTCTGGTCGCCGACGACCATCAGCTGGCGGGCCTCGAGCGTCAGACCGTCGCCGGAGTAGATCACCTGCGAGACGCTTGATCGCATCCGGCCTCGAACAGCTGCACCAGGTCGGGCCGGGACGGTGTGCGGCCGAGCCAATCAGCTCCGGCTCGCGGTGCATGACGATGACCCCCGATGAATCGACGATGGCGGCGCTGGTCACCGCCTGGTCGTAGACGCTGGCTTCGAGAATCGAGCGCAGCCCATCGTCCTTGCGCAGCGAGTCGTAGGGGGCCGCCGGATCGATGGTGATCTGCGTGACGCGGTGCAGGATCGTTTGGGCAAGCACCTGGGCGCGCGAGTAGCTGTCGTTGACGATGATGTCGGTGAGGCGGGCCAGGTACAGCACGCTCAACCCCAGCACCGTCACGCCGACGATGGCGGTGACGCCGGCAATCTGCTTCGCGCGGATGCTCAGACGCATGATCGAAGCGTCGCATGATACAACACAGGTCGAGGCACGCGTCACCTGTACCTCTACGTCGAAGATCGGTTGTCTGTCACGAGACTTCCCGGACACCGACCGCGCATCTTGTTCAGCTTGTTGTGCAGCGTCTTCAGGCTGATCCCGAGAATCTCCGCGGCGCGCGTCTTGTTGCCGCGCGCGTGGTCGAGCGTCAGGAGAATGAGCCGGTTCTCGGCGTCCTCGACGGTCATCCCTGCCGTCAGCGCCATCGACCCAGTGGGCGCCGGCGGCGCGGGTGTCTCCATCACGTACGGCGGCAGGTGCTTCAGCTCGAGGAATTCGCCCGAGCTCAGGATCACCGCGCGCTCGACCACGTTCCGCAGCTCGCGGACGTTGCCGGGCCAGTGGTACTGCTCCAGCACCTTCATCGCCGCCGGCTCGACCGCCGACAGACGCTTGTTGTTCCGCGCGTTGAATTCGGCAATGAACGACTGAATCAGCAGCGGCAGGTCGTCCTTGCGCTGCCGCAGCGGCGGCAGCTCGATGGAGAAGACGTGGAGCCGGTAATACAGGTCCTCGCGCAGCTTGCCGCTCTTCACGGCGTCGGCCGGGAACGACGTTCGTCGCGGCGATGACGCGAACATCCACCGTCTGCTCCTGACGCCCGCCGAGGCGGCGGAACGTCCGCTCCTGCAGCACGCGCAGCAGCTTCACCTGCGTCGCCGGCGTCATCTCGGCGATCTCGTCGAGGAAGAGCGTGCCACGGTCGGCCAGCTCGAAGCAGCCCTCGCGGCGATCGGTCGCGCCGGTGAACGCGCCCTTCTCGTGGCCGAAGATCTCGCTCTCGAGCAGCGTCTCGGGAATGGCCGCGCAGTTGATCGGCACGAACGGCTGCTGCGCGCGCGGGCTCAGCTGATGAATGGTCTTGCGCCACCAGCTCCTTGCCGGTGCCGGACTCGCCGCAGATCAGCACCGACGCCGACGTCGGCGCCGCCTGCTCGACGATCTGATAGACCTTCCGCATGCGTCGCGCTGCTGCCGATCATGCTGCCGAAGCTGCCCTGCTCGCGCAGCTGGCGGCGCAGCACCTTGACCTCGCGCAGCGTGTCCTGCCGCTCGACGATCTTGTCGAGCAGAATCTTCAGGCGCTGCGGCTCGATCGGCTTGGTGAGGTAGTCGTAGGCGCCTTCCTTGATCGCCTCGACGGCGGTTTCCACGCTGCCCTGCGCGGTCAGGAGCACGACGGTGCATTCGGCGCCGTCGTCCTTGAGCGCTTTGAGCAGCTCGAGGCCGCCCATCCGCGGCATGACGAGGTCGGTGATGATGATGGACGGCCGGAAAGACGTCAGGCGTCTGCAGCGCCTCCTCGCCGTCGGCTGCGGATTCGGCGGTGAACCCCCATGTGCGCACGAGCTCGGTGAGGCCGAGGCGTGTGCTGGGCTCGTCCTCGACGATGAGGACGCGTTCTGCGGCTGGATTCGACATTCAGACCTTTCGCCTGCGCCATTTCATGGCTTCGGCGGACAAGCGATGTACTTTGTAGGTTTTACACGATCCAGCACAGCAGTCGATGGACCCAACCCTTCCAGCCGAACCACCTCACTCCGGTCCCGGCGCCCTTTTCGGGCCCAATTTCGCCGCTCGACAGCGGCACGCCGGGTCAACGCCGCGCGATCGCGGTCGCCGAGCTGGTCCTCTGCTCGAGCGTTCCGACGCAGCTGCTGCTGCAGGCGGTGCTCGTCGGCGCGGCTGGATGCCCCCGCGAACCGCTGCCGGGGGCCTGTCCCTCCCCTTCGTCGTCACGATGACCCTGGCCGACACGGTGCTGCTCATCCTGCTGATGGTGGTGCTGACCCGGGCGCACGGGGACAGCGTGTCGGAGCTGTGGCTGGGACGCCGCCCGGTGGTGAAGGAGGCGCTGCTCGGCCTCGCTCTTGTGCCGTCGATCTTCATGCTCGTCGTCCTGCTGCTGACCGCCATGCGGTTGTTCGCGCCGAGCGCTGCACAACATCGAGACCAACCCGCTGGAAGAGATGGCGAGCGGCGGGCTGGTGAACGTGCTGGCGTTCGGCGTCGTGGGAATCCTTGCTGGCGGTGTCCGCGAAGAGCTGCAGCGAGCGTTCATGCTGCGGCGGTTCGAGCAGCATCTCGGCGGCGCAGGTGTCGGCGTGCTCGTCCTGAGCGTGGCCTTCGGCCTCGGTCACTTCGTGCAGGGGTGGGATGCGGCGATTACCACCGGCGTGCTCGGCGCGGTGTGGGCCGTCCTCTATCTGCGCAGACGCAGCAGCCTGGCTCCGCTCGTCAGCCATGCCGGGTTCAACTCGCTCGAAGTGCTGCGTATCGCTCTCACCGGGGGCTGACCTCCGCCACGTCGCCGCGGGCGCGCAGGTCGTTGAGCCACCGCTCCATCTGCTGTTCGGAGCGCGTGCTGTTCCCAAAGCGCTGCTGGATGTAGCTCTGAATGCGCAGCGTCTCACGCGCCAGCTCCGTAAGGCGCTTTTCATCGACGCCGGTGCTCTTCATGACGGCGCCGTCTGCGCACCAGCCGTCGCCTTCATCTTCGCGACGAGCTCGGCAATCGCCGTCTCCGCGGGTTCAGGCGGCCGGAACTTCTCGACTTCCGCGAGCATCAGCTTGCGGTCAATCATCTGCTTCACCGGCTCACCCGCCTGCTTGTTGACGATGCCAAAGGCCAGCGCCGCGTCCACGTCCGTCTGCGTGACGGCCGTCGTGCCCACGCGTGCGACGACGCGGTCGAGCAGTTGCTGCGCTACGACGGACAGCCACACCACGAAGACACGCAACGAGCACGAGGCACTGACGAACCACGAAGACCGAGACACGGAGATTCGAGAACTTCGTGTCCTTCGTGGTTTCGATGCCTCCGTGGCTCGTTGGCCGTTGGGAGTTGGCAGTTGCGATCATCAGAACGCCTGTCCGATCGAAATATGAAACACCGTGCGGCGCTCGCGTGGAAGCCCCTCGAACTGCTTGCGGATCGAGATTGAAGCCGAGGTCCAGCCGGATCGGCCCGAACGGGGTCTTGTAGCGGATGCCGAAGCCGGCAGCCGGCCGCAGAGTCCGTCAGGCTCAACCGGCTCGCCAGCGGGAACACGTTGCCGGCGTCAAGGAAGCCGACTCCCTGCAGGTCTCCCACGACCTTCATGCGCAGCTCACCGTTGAGAATCACCACGCCATTGCCGCCGAGGGGAAAGCCGGATGCGCTGAGCGTGTCCTCGTTGGCAAGGCGATCGAGCGAGAAGCCGCGCACGGTCGTGTCGCCTCCCGCGAAGAACCGCTCGCTCGCGGGCAGGTCGCTGACCACCTGACCGTCCTTGACCCGCTCGAACCCGTGGGCCGCGCCGAGCCGCGCGCCGAGCGCGACGACCGTGCGCCGTTTCATCGGCAGCTGACGGTAGATGAATCCCTGCGCGAAGGTCCTGACGAATCCGACCTCGGACCCGATCACGCGCGCCGCAACGTCTCCGTCGACGATGACGAACGTCCCGCGTGCCGGGTCGAGCAGGTCGTCGCGATTGTCGACGATGAACGAGCCGGCCACCTTCGACAGACGCACTTCCGGAAACAGCTTGTCGATGAGCGGCGCCTCATCCGGCTGGAAGAACTCGTCGAACAGCTTCGTCTTCTCGAACGAGTACCGTGCCGGTGAGCGTGAACCCGGGTCGCAGCTGCGTGAGCACTTCCGCCCGCGCGATGCGCCGGCTGAAGTTGAACGTCGTCCGGAGCGCCTGCTCGACAATGCCGGTGATGAGCAGCTCGGACCGGCCGGACCACAGCCTCGGTTCGCGGAAGGTGCCGATGACGCGGAACTCGTTGAGGCCGGGATTGCTCTGCGTCTGCTCGCCATCCGCCGGCGCGTCGGGCTGGAGGACGTCGGTGGAGCGGAGACTGACCCGCGTGAACAGGTTCACTGATCGATTCGTGCCGAAGAGATTTCGCCGGCCGATCTCGAAGAACCCGCGCGGCGCCAGCTCGAGGTGATCTTCGGCGGAGCCTCCGGGCCCCGTCGGCCGCGCGCGCAGCGTGCCTTCGACGCCTCCGCCCCAGCCGAGCGTGGTGCGGTCGGCCTCCTCGATCTGAATGAGCACGTCGCGCCTGGCCTCGCCCGGGTGATCGACGGTCTCAATCCGAATCCGGCGAAAGAGGCCCAGCCGCGCCAGTTTCGTCTGGCTGTTGGCCACTGCCGCCTGCCCGAGCGGCTGGCCCTCTTCAATCTCCAGCTCGTTGAGGATCGTCTCCAGCTTCGTCTTGTCGTTGCCGGTGACGATGATCCGCTCGACGATGATCTCCGGACCCTCGGTAATCGCGTAGGTGACGTCGGCCTGGGTGCCATTGTCGGCAAAGACCGTCTGGTCCCGCACGACGACCTCGGCGTAGCCGCGATTCCGGTACCTGATCGCCAGCAGGTCTCGCCCGTCGGAGACCTCGGTGGCGAGAAAGCGCGCACCGATCGAGACGGGAATCACATCGCGCAGCTGGGACTCGGTAAAGACCGTGTTGCCCGTGAATGCGATCGCGCGCACGGTGGTGCGTGGCCCTTCTGCGATGGCGACGGTCACCTCGATGCGGCGTTCAGGCGAGCTCGGCGCATCGGAGGGAAGCACTGCGCCGTTGACCTCGATTTTCGCGCCGGTGAACCCGCGCGTCCGATACTCGGCCTGGACTGCCGCGCGCTGTGCCTCGAGCGCGGCGCCAACGAATTCGCTGTCGCGCGTGGCCGTGATGATCTTCTCCAGCTCGGCCGTCGAGATCGCGTCGTTGCCCGTGATGCGGACGGTCTCGATGGTGTAGTGCGGACCGCGCGTCACGTGAAACGTAATCTTCAACTGGCCCGGGGTCTTCGCGTCCCGAGCGTAGTCCGCTGTTGCGTCGCGGAAGCCGCGGTCCCGGAGATACTGCTCGATGGCCACCTTCGCGTCCTCGAGCAGATCCTCGTCGGTCGAGCCTTCGGCGCGGATCGGCACCAGTCGCTCACGTTCCTTCTCCGGCAGCGGATCGCCGGTGAATTCCACGACCACGAGAGGCCCGCGCGCCACGCTGACGATCAAATACGCATCGTCCGGCATGTTCGGGGCGGCGCTGGCGCGCGCCTGATAGAACCCCTGCGCCCGCATCCGCTCTTCCCAATTGGCGAGCGTCTCCTCAACCTTCTGCGGATCGTAGGGCTCGCCGACGCGAATGTCCGGCAAGGCAAATCTGCCGGCGGCCTCATCCGGATCGAGATAGCGGAACTGCACGTCGGCGATGCGCGCACGGCGGCCGGAGTTGATGTCGAACGCCAGCGTCGCCCGGTCGGGGTTATGCGTCGGCTCGACTCGCGCGGCAACGCTGGCCGCCGGATACCCACGGCGCCGGTACTCGGTCTGCAGCATCGACGGCGGCCTCCGCGGCGCGGGCCGGATTCGGTGAACGGCCGAAGCGATCGGTGACGACTCGACGCAGGTCGCTCTCGGACACACTGACGGTGCCGCGGAACTCGACGCGATCGATCGGATGCGACGGCATCAGCACATACCGGACGCGGACGCCGCCGGCCACCGGTTCGGCGGTCGGCCGGATGTCGTCGAACCGGCGCAGGGCGAACAGACGGTCGAACGTTGCGCGGACGTCGGTCATCGACAGCGGCTGGCCGACGCGCGTCTGCACCAGGCCGAGAATCACCGGATCGGTGACGCGCTGCCCTTCCTGCTCGACGATGACTTCGACGACGGGCTGACCGACGAGAGTCCTGCGCCATGGCTAGGGGTGGCGCCAGGAAATGCAAAATGCAAAATGCAAAATGCAAAATGACGGAGTTCACAAAGACGGAGCGCCACGGCAACCGGGCCGGGTTTGCATTTTGAATTTTGAATTCTGCATTACCGGGCAGCCATCAAAACGTCCGCCTGACTCTCAGATCGAGCGCGTAGGTGCCGTCTTCGTTCCGCGACAGGATCCAGGAGAGCTGATCGGTCTGATCGATCTCGAGCACGATGACCTGGTCCCGCGTCGATGACGACAGCGAGCGCGAGAACGTCAGGTAGACGCGGTTGCCGACCCGCTTGAGGATCGTCACCCGCGCGGAGGGATCCAGGCGTGCGGACTGCTGGTTGGGATCGAGCAGCGACGTGGTCACCTGCAACGACTCGACGGCCAGCGCGTCCTGCAGCGCGCGGCTGAGTTCCGATGACAGGCTGCTGGTCAACGCGCGCGTGGCCATCTCGCGAAGCAGCTGTTCCTGCGGCGTGATGCCGGCATACTGCCGGAGCTCGACGTCGCGGCCGGGCGCGATATCGCTGAACAGCAGGGCCAACAGCTGGTATTCCGGCAGGTCCGGGTCCGAGGAGAAACGCATCGAGCTGATCGGATCCGGACCGCTGGCCGTGACCGTGACGGTGTAGGTTTCGCCGGGCACGCGGACCCGCGTTCCGGCCTCGATGTCGAAGAACGGCTCAATCGCGGACGCGTTGTTGAACTGAATCGTGGTCCGCCGGATCTGATACCGCTTGCCGCCGAAGAGCACGTCTCCTCGATCGACGTCGATGTTGCCGGTCAGCCCCGGCCGCTCGAACGTGCCAACCAGCTGCAGGTCGGCCCGGGCGAGGACGTCTTGAAGCAGATTGTTTTTCGCCCGCACCGTCGACGGCGCGAAAATCCGCACGTCGTACTCCAACGGGAGCGTTGGCGCGTCAGACGAGGACGTCGCCACGACCTCGCTCTGGCCGAAGTCGAAGATGTTGACGCCGGTGGCGAAGTCCTTCGTGTATTCCGCGTCGTGCACGGTGACATCGCCTCGCAGCGTCAGCGCCTCGACCGTCCCCTCCAGCCCGAGGTCAGCGTCGACGGTGGCCTTCAACCATGGGGACGAGATCTGCGGATACCGCAGCGACATGTTCTCCCCAACCAGCGTCACGTCCACGCGACCGGGCCGATAGCCCTCGATCCCGATGCTGCCGCCGAAGGTCACCGGCCCATTGCCGAGGTATGCGGTCAGCTCGTCGAGGTTCACGCCGCGTGAATCAAACGTGACGACACCGTTGATGCGATCCAGCGCGTGTGGAAGGCTGAAATGGCGGATGCGGCCGTCGTTCACCTCCATGGTGCCGGACAGCAGCGGGGTTCGCATCGGCCCCGACAGCGCCGCCTTCACGTCGGCTCGGCCGGTGCTGCGGACGTTGCGCGTGAACCCTTCGAGAATGCGCAGGTTGGCGCCGCCGTCGAAGCGCATGGCGATCGTCTCGTTGTGCAGATCGACATTGCCCGAAATCGTCAGGTTCGTGTCCTGTCCTTCGAGCTGCGCGTCGAGGATCCGCACCGAGTGGCGGTCGAGCGCCAGACGAATCGGCAGCCGCTGCCCCGGCTGCTTCGGATCGTCCGGGTTGCGGATCGGAAAATCGAACAGCCTGATGTCGAGACTCTGGACGTTCGCTTCGACCAGCACATTGTCGATGTTGGACAACTCGCCAAACACGCGCAGCGTGCCGCTGGCGACGGCCGTGGTGTACGGCGACAGCCGCGGCTGAAAGGCGCGGATGTACGGGTCGAGCGAGGTGTTCGACACGTTGAAGGTCAGCTCGGCGTCCCGCGTGTCGTTCAACGTGATGGTGCCGCCGCCCGACACCGACGAAGCGGGCCGAACGCCCTTCCAGGCGCTTGATGGTCAGGAGGTCGCCATCGATCGGACATGTCGCCGTAGACACGGCCGATGCCCTCGTCGGCGACGAACAGGTCGTTGATCGTGCCGCGCACGTCGTACTGCGGATGGTCGAAGGTGCCGCTGCCGCCGGCGGTGAACTCGAGGACACCGGACAGCGGGACCGTCGACCCCTTCCATCAGCGTCAGGTTCTCGACCGCGATGTTGCCGCCCGTGAAATTGAACGAGTAGGTGCCGTCCCAGGTGATGGACGCGAAGCCGGTGCCCTGGCCTGCGCCTTTGACCACACGGATGTTCTCGAGCCGGACGCCATCGCCTTCGAGCCGCACATCCGCCAGCGCGGTGTCGAATTTTTCGCCGTAGGCGATGCCCTCCGTAATCGCCATCGTCCCGGTGCCGAACGGCCGCTCGTATTCGCCGGTGATGCGGAACTCTCCGGACAACGTGCCATCGACGTCGTAGTCCTCGATGTCGAAGGCGTGCTTCAGATCGGCGACGGGCCGCCGAATCACACGGATGTTGGCGTTGATCTGCTCGCCGCCGTCGCGGCGCGGATACCCGAGCGCGAACTTGCCGTCCACGTGGATGGCCGACCCGTCGGGAGACGACACGACGACGTTCTTCACATCGGCATAGGCGTTTTCGATCACCGCATCGCCGGTGACGGAGCCCCAGGTGACGTCGAAGGCACGAATGTCCTCGCCCGCGAACTTCCCCTCGATCCGCGGACGGCGGAACGCGTCGAGCATCACGCCGTCGAACGTGCCGTAGCCGTCAACGGGGATCGCTTTGGTCTTCGAGCCGAACACGGTCAGCATTCCCGCAAAGACGCGATCGCTGTCCTGCCAGTCGGCACTGCTTACGTGGAAGGGCATGCGCGACCGCTCGCCGTACGCTGTGCGCCCTTCGACCTCGACATACGTCGTCGGCGTCGCGATCCGGCTTGGCCCGATATCGATCCATTCGGGTCCAAGGGAGTAGGTGATCGTGCCGCCGATCGGTACCGGCGCTTTCGGCAGATGCGGACTGAACTCGCCGGGCTTCTGGTTGCGCGGCGATCGGGTCCGCAGCTCATCCAGCGGCATCGTCCGCGTCATCAGCGTGGTGCCGGCGGGCGGATCGAAGTGAGCCTCACCCGTCCACGCCCGCTCCCCGAAACGCCCCGACGGCCATTCGATCGCGTCGTGCCCGGAGGCGCGGCCCGCAAGCCGCAGCCCCTGCAGCTCGAAGAAGTCCGACAGCACGGCGAGGTCGACGTCCGTGTAGGTCACCTCGAATCGGTTCGTCGGCCGGACGCCGCGTACCCCGAGCGGCATCATCGAGTACCCGAAGTCCGCACGCCCTCCGTAGAGCCGACCTGACGCGTTGTGCACCTGCAGCGAGCGTGGAAGCCAGCGGACCGACCCGGCGACATCCTCAAACCGATAGTCGTTGACCAACAACGTCGGCGCCCGGAACGTGCCCTTCAGCTCGCGGCCGCTCGACGACTTGCCGTCTGGACCAGGCTCCCCCTTGAACAGGTGGAAGTAGCCGTTGAATTCCGCCGTGCCGGCGAGCTCGAACTTGTCCTTCGCGAAAAAGATCTGGCGCATCCGCGGCATGTCGATGGTCGACTTGATCGCGTACATCTGCTCGGGCCAGTGCGACAGGTCCAGGTCGCCCTTCAGCACCGACTTGGTGCCGTCGGTCGCCAGGTTAATCGCGTCGAAGATCACTCGACCGCCGTCGACCTTGAAGTTCGTGTCCATGTCGGCGCGGAACGGCACGTATTCCTGAATGCTGACGAGGCCGTTCGAGAAGCGCGCCGACCCGCGATACTGGTCGGCGGGCTTGGCGACGGTCACATCGATGTTCCGCGCGATCACGCCCCAGGGCGTTGCCCGGTCTTCGTAGGTGAACTCACCACGCGAGGCCCGGACGTATCTGAGCGTGGTGGTCCATGTGCCGGGGCCTTTCGAGTCACGTTTGATATTCGGGAAGCTGTGACGGCCGTCAGGCGTCTGCTCGACGAACATCTTCCAGTCGGTCATCTCGATCGACTCGATGACGATCTGGTTCTTGGCGAGCGCCTGCCACGGCATCTTGAAGGAGATCGACCGCCACGGCAGTTTGACCGTGATCTCTTTCGCGGTGAGCCACGGCCGCGACTGCGGTGTCAGCCCATCGATCCGCAGATTCCTGATGACATACGCTCCATCCCACAACCGGATGCTCAGTTCGCCGATGGACATGTTGCGCCGCGTGCCGTCGCGACTCAGGAACTCCGTTCCCTCGTTCTGCGCATACTCGCGGAGCCGATCGAAGCGACCGATGTCGTAGGTGAGCGTGAAGACGAACGCCACCGCCAGGATCACCGAGGACACGGCCAACGTCCGCCGCACAATCTTCCGCGTCGTCTGGGTGCGGGGATGAGAGAAGAGCTTACGGACGAAATTCAAAATGCAAAATGCAAAATGCAAACACGGATGCAGACACCACGCGGAGTTTGCATCTTGAATTCTGCCTTTTGCATTACCTCAACACCACCAAAACCGTATTCGCCTCGACTGACGCCCCTTCGCGGACGCGAACCTCGGTGACCGTGCCGCCGCGCGGCGCGCGCAGCTCGTTCTCCATCTTCATGGCCTCGACGACCACCAAAGGCTGCCGCGCCAGCCACGGTCTCATTCAGTTTGACCAGCACTCTGACGATCCGGCCGGGCATCGGCGCAACAATCGCCAGCGGCTCTTCGGCCGCGCCGCCGTCCCGAATGCCGTGACGCGCGCGGGCCGCCTTGGCCCAAGGCTTCGGCGGGCCAGGCTCGTTCACGACCGTCAGCGGCACGGCCACGCCGTTGACGTGAACGATCAGCTCGCCGGTGGCGACAGGCTCGAAGGCGATGTTGTAGCTGGCCGGACCTATCAACATCGACCACTGACCGCCGGCCTCGGCGACGCTGACTGCCACCTCGCGGCCATCGATTCCAGCGATCCACCGGTCGCCCTCACGCCGCAGCGTGACCTGGCGCCTGGCTCCGTCCAGCTCGATCTCGATCGTCACCCGCGCAGGCTTTCGACCTTGGCCTGATGCGTCCACGCCGCGCGCCCACCGGCCGGCGCGGCCGCGGGCGTCACCCGCGATTCCTGCGAGGCGTAAATCGCCGCCGCAATCAGCGCGACCTCCCGCAGCGACGATTCCGGCTCTGAAAACGACTTGCCGCGGCGCTGCTGCAAGAGCGTGTCCAGAAACTCGGTGTGGAACGCCGCGTCGCTGAACAGCGGCTGGTCCAGCAGCCAGCGGAAAAACGGGACGGTCGTTCGAATGCCGCGGACGTCGTATTCGGCCAGCGCGCGCCGCATCCGCGAGACGGCCTGGGGCCGGTTCGCTCCCCAGGCTATGAGCTTGGAGATCAGGGCGTCGTAATAGACCGGCACCTCATCTCCGGCCTCGACGCCACTGTCGTCGCGAATGCCCGGACCGTCTGGCGAGCGCAGCTCTTGGATCCGGCCGGGAGACGGCATGAAGCCGGAATCCGGGTCCTCGGCGTAGACGCGGCACTCGATGGCGTGGCCGGTCGGCGTCAGCGCCTGCGCCGGGTCGATGGTCAGCCGCTCGCCGCGCGCGATGCGGATCTGCCACTCGACCAGGTCAACGCCCGTGACCATCTCGGTGACAGGATGCTCGACCTGGAGACGCGTGTTCATCTCGAGGAAGTAAAACTTGCCTCCGTCATCGAGCAGGAATTCCACGGTGCCAGCGTTGGTGTAGCCAACCGAGGCCGCGACGGCAGCGGCCGCCGAGGCCAGCCGGCTGCGCAGATCTGCCGGCACCATCGGCGACGGCGATTCCTCGACGACCTTCTGATGGCGCCGCTGGATTGAGCATTCGCGCTCGACGAACGGCAGCACGGTGCCGTGCTGATCGCCCAGCACCTGCACTTCAATGTGCCGCGGATGCGCGAGGCGTCGTTCAAGGTAGAGCGCTGAATCGCCGAACGCCGCGCCTGCCTCGGAGCGTGCCGCGCGAACCGCGCTCGCCAGGCCGTCGCGATCGTCGGCAACGCGCAAGCCCTTGCCGCCACCGCCGGCGACCGCCTTCACCATCACCGGATAGCCGATGCGCTCCGCGATCCGCGCGATCTCATCTTCACCCACGTCGCTGCCAAGAGGCATCTCGGTGCCGGGAACGACGGTCACGCCGGCGGCAATCGCCGACTGCCGCGCCGCCGTCTTGCTGCCCATCAGCGCGATCGCCTCGGGGGTCGGGCCGATGAAGATCAATCCCGCGTCGCGGCACGCCGCCGCGAACGAGGCGTTCTCAGCGAGGAAACCGTAGCCGGGATGAACGGCGTCCGCGCCGCATGCGCTCGCCGCCGCGACGATGCGATCGATGCGGAGGTAGCTGTCGACAGGTGGATTGCCGCCGATCGCGACCGCTTCGTCGGCCATGCGCACGTGGCGCGCCGCGCGATCGCAGTCGGAGTAGACGGCGACCGACCTGATCTGCAGGTCGCGGCACGCACGGATGACGCGCACGGCGATCTCGCCGCGGTTGGCGATGAGAATCTTACGCAAAGCTTGAAAAGCTTAGCAGTTCACGCTTCCGAGTTCTCAGTTCTCGGTTCGTGTTCTGGGTTCGGTTCGCAGTTCACGTTCGGAGCCTTCGATGGAGTTTTCTTCCTACCGAAGGTAGAGGCCGACCTTCCTTGGCCGCCGTAGCTTTAGCGGAGGCGGCAGGTCGGCCTTCGATGGAGGCGCGGGTATTCAGCGTCGGACGTGCCCGCTCCTCGGCGCGGAAAAAACGCGCCTCCGGCCGTCGAAGAAGGCACTCGTTTATCTGCCTTGCTATGCCTTGCTGATTGCGGCGCTGTCGCCAGTGGTGAGCCTGCAGCGCGTTTTTAGAGCGTTCGCTGATCGCGCCGCCTCGAGGGCCCGCCGACACTGAACACCCACGCCTCTTCACAAGAGCGGCCGACCCCCAAAGTCGCGTTGGTCGGTTCACTCATCACTGTCGGCTCATCAAGCGCAAGCTGGTCATGAGATCAGAGAGCAGTTCGTACTTGTCCCCACGAGGCCAAGAGCGAGTGCGGTTCGGACGCCATGCCGGTGAGACGATATTAGTTCGCAGATGGCTTTGCGGCGCGGCGGATGACGTGGACGGGAACAGGACCCTTGTCGGCGACGAGTTTGAGACCGAGGTCGCGCTCGAGTGCGGTGAAGATGGTCGGGATATTGGGATCGGGCTGTAAGCCGCCGACCGCCTCGTCGTAGGTCCAGCTGATTCGGAAATCGTAGTTGCCGCTCACGTTTGTCTCGTCGATGACCGGCGCGCGCAGCTGTCCGCCCAGTGCGGTCGCCAACTGCTCCATCGTCGCGTTGCGCCCGCGGTACTCGTAACTGAGAAATCCGTTCGTGTCGTTGCGGAAGGTCGACACGATCGGGCGATCGTCCGCCTTGGCCGGCGGATTCAGGTTTCGTACGTTGCGCGCGGTCAACCGGTAGATCGTCCCGGTCCGCAACTCTCGCACGATCTGCAGCTGGAAGCGATCGGCGAGCAGCGACTGCAGCATCAGCTTCATCTGATCCTGGCTGACGTCGGTACCGGCCGTCGCCGTCAGGTCAAATCGCTCGACGCGTACCCAGTCGGGCCCGCCAATGATCTCCCGAGCCTGGAGCCCGTACGCCTGTTCGATGAGCAGGCCCAGGGTTACGGTGGTCGCAACAAAGCGATTCGGATAGAACCGGAAATCGATTGCGCCAATGCCCTTAGGATCCGGAGGCTTGATCGACGCGGCGTCGAAGCTGGGCAGCGGCGAGGGGCCCGTGGCCGGCTGCTGAGCCTGCCCGGGCACCGTCACGGCGATTGCGGCAAGACAAATAAGAAATCGAAGCATCGGAGCTCCGCTCCCTATTTAAGGTCCGCCCTATTTTAGGATCGTCGCGGTCACTTCGATAGTCGTCTTTCGATCGCTGACCGGATCGGACGTCACCAGAATCTGTGTCTTGCGGCCGTCGAAGAAGACGGTCTGCGCGCTGGCCGTGATTCCGCCCGGCTGGCTCTTCGCCTCGGGCACGTACGGCTGGTATTCAATGAGCACGTTCGCTCGAACCGCGTTGTTGTCCACCCACGTCACGCTCCGTATGTCGACATTGAGCGGGATCGACGTTGGGGGGCCGACGAAGGGGTTGACATTCGGAGTCGCGCTTGGCGATGACACCTGCGCAACACTGCGAATGGATCCGCTGTTGTTGTTGTTGCCGACGGTCAGCGACAACGTCTTGGTGACCGGTTTCGGACCGCCTGTGTCGGTGATGGTCACGTCGAACCGAATGTTGGCGGCGGGGCGCGGCGTCTGGGCAGGCGGCGGCGCGGGCGCTGCCGGGGCAGCAGCCGGCGCAGGTGTCGCTGGCCGAGCCGTTGCCGGCGGCCGCGGCGCCGACTGGGGCCGAGCCGGAGCCGGCGGCTGCGCGGGCGGGGGCTGGAGCCGGTTCCTGCAGGGGCTCAATGGGCGCGACGGCCGCGGGCACTACGTTCTGGGCTTCCGCGGCCGAGGCCATGGCAAGCAGCGCGATCAACAGCACCTTTTTCATGTCAGCTCCTCGCTCGGGTCCAGCCTCGACTCCGAAGCGCTTCCAGTAGCGTCGAAGGCGGCGGACATTGGGATTCTCACTGGCCCTGCAGAGGCTCAATCCGCAGCGGCGCGATTTCGATGGGCATTACCCCTGAACTCTGATCAACCGCGATCTGCACCGCTTCAAGAGCCACTGTTCTAAGAGGCACTGTTGCCAGCGGTTCGATCGCGATCGGCGGAATCAGCGATTCTTCTTCCTCGGGCGGCGGCGGAATCGCCGTCGCCAGCCTGCGTGTGAACTGACGCGCTGGAATGCGTGCGGGTTGGATCGCCGCTGGTTCGTCTGATTGCGACGCGGGTGCAGCCGCGGCACGTTCGATCGTGGGGCGTTCATCTGTGGGGCGGACCCTGTCGGGTTCGCCGGGCGGACTGCCGGACCTAACAAGGTCCGGCCCACAGGACCACGCCCCACGAGCACTGCCACGACCAGCAACGCCGCTGCGCCAGCGAGCGCCGGAGCAACGACCAGACTGGACGACGCGCTGCCGATGCGACCACGCACGCTGCTCCGCAGCGATGACGAAGGCTCCCCTGCGACCAGCCCGCGCGCGGCTTCGTCTATCAGCGCGTCGATCCCGTTCAGACTATACCCCTCGCTACGCTCGCTCAGGACGGGTCCTTCATTTCGCATCGACATACCCCAGGGCCGCCAGCTTCTCCCGCACCTTCCTGCGCGCCTCGGACACCCGCCACTTCACCGTGCCGAGCGGAACGCCGAGCATGCGCGCGATCTCGTCGTACTGATATTCCCCGCTCTGCGCCAGCAGCAGCGCGTCGCGCAGCTTCGGACTGAGCGCCTGAATCGCGCTGACCACG
Source organism: uncultured Acidobacteriota bacterium (assembly GCA_963793705.1). GTDB lineage: Bacteria > Acidobacteriota > Vicinamibacteria > Vicinamibacterales > UBA2999 > Gp6-AA40. Next base: position 95,385 of record CAWCBC010000021.1, read on the forward strand.
TGCACCTGCAGCTCCGCGTTCTGCACCGAGGCGTACTGGCCGTCGCCGACAGCGGCCGGCTCGGCCACGTCGTCGATCGGCGTCGCCCGCCGCAGCCAGCCGGCAAGCCCACGGCGCCGCGAGATCGCGCGGTTCCAGGCGATTCTCAGAACCCACGTCCGGAAGGAGCTGTCGCCCCGGAACCGTCCGAGGGCGCGCCAGGCGCGGATGAACGCGTCCTGCGCCACCTCCTCCGCATCTTCCCGCACCCGCAAGGCCGCCAATGCCGCGCGGAATACGGCCGACTGATGGCGGACGACAAGCTGGTCGAAGGCGTCAGGGTCGCCCTGCCGAGCCAGCAGGACCAGCTCCTCGTCCGTCACACGCCCGATAGACCCCCGCGCTGTCGCGATAGTTGGGTCGGCGGTGGAGCGCGGGGCGGCAAGTCCCAACTGCCAACTCCAACTCCCAAAGGCGCGCCCGAGGGAAGGTCTGGGAGTTATCATTGGAAGTTGGGACTTGGGAGTTGACAGCTCTCTAGAGCGGGATGTTGCCGTGCTTCTTCGGCGGGTTCTTCTCGCGCTTCGACTCGAGCGCCCCGAGCGCGGTGATCAGCTTCGCCCGCGTCTGGCGCGGCTGGATGACCTCGTCGACGAACCCGCGCTGGGCCGCGATGTAGGGGTTGGCAAACTTCTCACGATACTCGGCGATCTTCGCCGCGCGCGCGCGCCAGCCACATCAGCTGCGGCGTCCAGCTCGCGCTTGTACAGGATGTTGACCGCCCCTTCGGCGCCCATCACCGCAATCTCCGCGGTCGGCCAGGCGTAGTTCACGTCGGTGCGTAAGTGCTTGCTCGACATCACGCAATAGGCACCGCCGTAGGCCTTGCGCGTGATGACGGTCAGCTTGGGGACGGTCGCTTCGGCAAACGCGTAGAGCAGCTTCGCCCCGTTGCGGATGATGCCGCCGTACTCCTGCGCGGTCCCCGGCAAAAAGCCCGGCACGTCCTCGAACGTGACCAGCGGGATGTTGAAGGCATCGCAGAACCGGACGAAGCGCGCGCCCTTGATCGACGCGTCGATGTCGAGCGTGCCGGCCAGATGCGCGGGCTGATTGGCGACGATGCCAACGGAGCGGCCACCGAGACGCGCGAAGCCAACCAGGATGTTGCGCGCGAAGTGCTCGTGGACCTCGAAAAAGTAGCGGTCGTCCACGATCGCGTCGATGACGTCGCGCATGTCGTACGGCTGGTTCGCTGCCGCAGGAACGACCGTCTCGAGCGCCTCGTCGGCCCGATCGACGGGATCGGCGGTCACGACCCGCGGCGCCTCGTCGAGATTGTTGTTCGGCACAAACGACAGCAGCTCGCGGATCAGCAGGATGCACTCGCGATCGTTCTCCGACGCGAAGTGCGCCACGCCGCTGCGTTCGTTGTGCGTCATCGCGCCGCCGAGCTCCTCCTTCGTCACCTCCTCGTGGGTCACGGTGCGAAGGACGTCGGGCCCGGTCACGAACATGTAGCTGGTGTTTCGCACCATCACGGTGAAGTCGGTAATCGCCGGCGAGTACACCGCGCCGCCGGCGCACGGACCCATGATTGCGGAGATCTGCGGGACGACGCCCGAGGCGAGTGTGTTGCGGAGAAAGATGTCGGCGTAGCCGCCGAGCGAGACCACGCCTTCCTGGATGCGGGCGCCGCCGGAATCGTTGAGGCCAATGATCGGCGCGCCCATCTTGACGGCCAGATCCATGACCTTGACGATCTTGGCCGCGTTGGTTTCCGAGAGCGATCCGCCGAAGACCGTGAAGTCCTGGGCGAACGCAAACGTCAGCCGGCCGTTGACGCGCCCGAAGCCGGAGACGACGCCGTCGCCGGGAATGACCTGCTCCGCCATGCCGAAATCGCGGCACCGGTGGGTGACGAACGCGTCGAGCTCTTCGAAGGTCCCGGCGTCGAACAGCAGATCGATGCGCTCGCGCGGCGGTGAGCTTGCCGGCGTCACGCTGGCGCCGCAGCCGGTTCCTCGCCCGGCGTGCAGATCGGCGTTGCTCGGATCCATTCAGCGTGCTGCGTGCTCAGCGAGCTGTGGTGGCCTGCGACTTCTCCCAGTCCTTGAGGAACTTCTCGAGGCCGATGTCGGTGAGCGGATGCTTGAAGCACTGCTCGATCACCGCCGCGGGCACGGTGACCACGTCGGCGCCCATCCGCGCCGCTTCGACGATGTGAATGGGGTGGCGGACGCTGGCGACGAGCACTTCGGTCGTGTACTCGGAGTTGTCGAAGATGTCGACGATCTCCCGAACCAGGTTCATCCCGTTCGTCCCGATGTCGTCGAGCCGTCCGACGAACGGGCTGACGTAGCTGGCGCCGGCCTTGGCGGCGAGCCAGGCCTGCGTCGGCGAGAAGATCAGCGTGACGTTCACGCGCATGCCTTCGGACGAGAGGCTCCGGCACGCTTTGACGCCGTCCTTCGTGAACGGCACTTTGACGACGATGTGCTCGTCGATGCGCGGCCAGGTCGCGCCCCTCGCGAATCATGCCGGCGGTGTCGGTGGCCACCACCTCGGCGCTGACGGGACCCTTCACCGTCTGGCAGATCTGCTTCAGGATCTGGCGGTAATCGCCCGTCTCCTTGGCCATCAACGATGGATTGGTGGTGACGCCGTCGAGAATGCCGATGGCGGCGAGCGCTTCGATCTCTTTCAGGTTTCCGGTGTCGACAAAGAGTTTCATGGGGTATTCACCGTGCTGTTATTGCGGTTGTCTCCGTCGGGTCGCTCACGTTCGGCACTGGGATGCGGTTGTCGACCGCCCGTACCACGTATGTATACGTCCGCCCTGGCATGACATCGGAGTCCGTATAGCGAGTGTCGGTAATCGGCGCGTTCGCCTTTGGAAGCTGCCGCAGTGTGTCATCACCGGCCTCGCGGCGCAAGACGATGTAGCCGCGAAAATCTTCCTCGCCGTTGGGCTCCCATGCCAGATCGATCGAGCCTTCCGAAGGCGTGGCGGTCAGATCCGTCGGCGCGGTCGGCGGCTCAATGTCAACGGGAACGATGCACTCGGGTTCCGACGGTTCGCTCTCGACGCGCTGTGCACCCGAACCGCGTACCGCGCTCACGCGATAGCAGCGCCGCCGCTCGTCGAACGGAACCTCGTCCGGAAAGGTGAGCGCCGCCAACGGCTGCGCGTTGACAGGCTGAGCGCGGGCAACTGCCGCCCATGGTGACTGCCGGTGCCACGCGGCCCGGCAGCGCGAGCGGATCGGGCGCGATGTCGCGATACACGTTGTAGAGCGTTGGCCCTGTGGCGACCGGCGCAGTCGCGCCAGACGACGGGGCCGGCCGATCGTCGAACGGCGGTGGTTCGACCGGGCAGCGTGCGATCCAGCAGGAAGCCGAGCAGCCCTCCCGCAGGCTCCCACTCCAGGCTGACACTGCGTCCCTTCATCGACGGCGCGAACCGCTGCGACCTTGTCGGGCACGGACGTCATCGGGACGTTGACGATCTTGCTCGGCGGACCGGCTTGCTTGCGAGGGCTGACGGGGAAGGTCACGTAGTAGCGCTGCAGCGGCCTCCGGAGCTGGCGGCTCAGCGCGGGGCGGCGTGGCGGGGCGTGCTCCCCTTGACCGGCGGCAGCGGTATTGCGCGCGGGGTCATCGCCTCGGGCGTCAGCGACTCCTTGATCGTGACCGAGGCGCCCTGCAGTGCGCCGGTTTTCGGATCCGGGACGACCGTGCCGCTCCTGTCGGAGGGATCGGCGTCTCGTGCGACGGGGATCGTCGGCGACATGCGTGGCCATCTTCAGGAACAGCGACTCGGGCTGGCGGAGTCGCTGCCGTCACGCCCCAGACTTCGATCTGCTGGATCGACGCCGGCTTCGACTCGTCCAGGTTCATGGCTGGGACGGTGACGGTGATGTACACGTCGTTGCCGACGCGGCGCGCGGCCGTCACCTCCGCGGCGACAGGAATGCGGACGTATGGAAGAAGAGGTGGGCCTTTCTTTCCGCACGCGGTCGCGCGATGGCACACGAAAGAGGAGCGACGCAACGACGTCGTCTCCGACCTCTGCTTCTTGGAAGTTGGAATTGGAGTCGGAATCGCATCGCCAGCTATAGGGCGCTCGTCTGGTCGTGCACATCGCCAGCCGCGGAGGCCCCGCGCCCCGTCGTCCGAATTCGGTCGCCTTGAAGCGGCGGGCGTCGATGGCGTAGCCGCGCACCTTGTAGTTCAAGATCCGTTCGGTCGTGTCGAGCAGCCGCGCCGCCTTGGCCCGGTTCCCTCTCGTCGTCTTCAGCGCGTCGAGGATCAGATCGCGCTCGTAGGCGGCGACGGCGTCCTTCAATGAGACGCGGGTGACGGTGCCGGAGGAATCAGCGGTCTGGAGTGTGGGCGGCAGATGGTGGCCGTGGATGACGGCGCTATCGCAGACGAGCACGGCACGTTCCAGCGCATTCTCCAGCTCGCGCACGTTGCCCGGCCAGTGATACGCCGTCAGCATGTCGATGGCGGGCGTCGAGATGCGCTTGATCACCTTGCCGTGCTCGCGCGAGAACTTCTCGAGGAAGTGGTCGGCCAGCAGCAGCAGGTCGGCCTTCCGCTCGCGCAGCGGCGGCACGAAGATGGTGAACACGTTCAGGCGATAGTAGAGATCCTCGCGGAAGGTCCCCTCCAGGATCGCCTTCTCCATGTCCTTGTTCGTCGCGGCGATCATGCGCACGTTGATCTTGACCGTCTCGGTGCCGCCCAGCCGCTCGAACTCGCGCTCCTGCAGCACGCGCAGCAGTTTCACCTGCGTGCTCAGGTTGATGTCGCCAATTTCGTCGAGGAAGAGCGTGCCGCCTTCAGCCATCTCGAAGCGGCCCTTCTTCCGGGTGTTGGCCCCGGTGAAGGCGCCCTTCTCGTAGCCGAACAGCTCCGATTCGATCAGCGTGTCGGGCAGCGCCGCGCAGCTGACCTTCACAAACGGCTTCTTCGCGCGCAGCGAGTTGTAGTGGATGGCGTGCGCGATCAGCTCCTTGCCCGTGCCCGACTCGCCGCGGATGAGCACGGTGGTGTTGGTCTGCGCCACCTGCGCGACCTGCTCGTACATCTGCCGTGTCGGTCCGCTGGTGCCGATGATGTTGGAGAAGTCGTAGCGCTCGCGCAGCTCCTGGCGCAGGTGCGTGTTCTCGTCGAGCAGGCGGCGGCGCTCCTCCTCCACCATCCGCTGCACGTTGAGCGCCTGGCCGATCATCGAGCTGGCGATGCCGAAGAACTTGACCGAGCTGTCGTAGTCGCGTTCCGGCTTGAAGCGGAGATCGACGGCCAGCGCGCCGACCGCCTGCCGGTTCAGCATGATCGGGACGCAGATGAAGCTGAGCTCCTGCTTCTGGTGGTCAAGCCGCCGCGGCGCGATATTGAGGAACGTCGGCTCCTTGCTCACGCGCGGCACGACGATCGGCTTGCCGCTCTCGACCACCTTGCCGGTGATGCCCTCTCCGAGCTTGATCCGGATCGATCGGGCGCGGTCCTCGAACCCTTCGACCGCCTCGACGAGCAGCTCGCCCTCACGCAGCAGCGTGACCATGCCGCGGACGACGCTGTGGTGACGGATGAGGGTCTGCAGCACGCGCTGCATCGCCGCTTTGAGATTGAGGGTGCCCGAGAGCGCCTGGCTGACTTCGAGCAGCGTCGAGAGCCGGCGTGCGTCGCGGGCGGCGGTGGTGGAATCGGGACCGGAGCGGGCGGCAGGCATAGTCAGGTCTCCTACATTTCCGGGCGGTAAGACCGGGTTCTTACGAAAACTGTCGTCGCTCGGACCCGGGAGCGACGCCTCATACCCGCCTGCGCGTCTTGGAGCCTGCGGCCGGAGGGCGGTGAACCCTCCTACTCATACGATTCTGTAGTAACGGCAATGTTACGCCACGCGTTTGTGGTTTTGCGCGCGGCGTGAGCACGGTCATTGTACCGGATCACCGCGCAAATGCGAGCGTTTCCCAGGGCGCGGCGATCACGCCGCTGGCGCGCCGCTTGCCATCCGCAAGTCACTCCATGGGGCACCGACCGCGTTCGCTTCTGCTGGTGCTGGTGGTGATGATGGCGATCGCTGCGGCGATCGACGCGCGCGCCAGCGACACCGACCTTCCCTTCCCGCACATCCGCGCCACCGACCCGCAGCTGCGGGCGTTGATCGATGACGCCACCGAGACATCCGCGACCGTGCGCGCGCTCGTCGAGCGCATCACGGCCTCTGATGTCGTCGTCTTCGTCGCGTGCGAGCCCGACCTGAGCGTGCGCGCATCCGGCCGGTTGAACTTCATGGCCTCCGCCGGCGGCTTCCGCTACGTCGTCATCCGGCTGAAACCAAAGCGCCGCGCCGCCGCGATCGCGATGCTGGCGCACGAGCTGCAGCACGCGGCGGAAATCGCCGCCGCGCCGTCGATCGTGGACGAGGCGTCGCTGGCCCGGGAGTACGAGCGCATCGGCTACAGGAGCCGGTCGGCGAACGGCGGCCTGGCGTTCGAAACCCAGGCGGCGGTCGAGACTGGTCGTCGCGTGGTGGAAGAGTTGGCGGCGACGAAGACGACGCGGCGGATTGATGTGCGACGAGTCGCCCTAGCGTGGTGCAGCGCTACGGCACCCCGGTTCAGGCGCGCCTACTAGGGCGTGCGCTCGCTCGGCCAGTTGAGCACGACCGACAACTCCTGGCGCCGGCTCGCTTCTGACGGCAGGGCGACGCATCAGGCGCTGCAGATCGCGGGTCGCGTCGGCCAGCGCGCCAGGGTTGCCGCGCCTGGACGATGAAAGCTGCGCGGGAACTGGAAGAGCGCGCGCGGCGCGCTCGCCTTGAAGACCGGCAGTCGCCGTCACGTCGACGGACATCAACGCGCCATCCGGACTCGCGAACACCAGCTCGCGGCTGTCCGCGCGCCACCGGACCATGCCGACGCTGCCGCGCGAGACCAGCCATTTGGGCCGACGACGCGGCCTCGCCCGCGGGCTGCGCGAGTCGACGACGAACGGCTGCACGTAGATCTCCTGGCGTCCGGTCTCGTTGGAGATGTAGGCGATCCATCGGCCATCCGGCGAAACAGACGCGCCGAACTCCTGGGCCGGAGTCTGCCACGATCGGAATCGGCTGGCGCGACTGCGTCCGAGCCAGGCCCGACCGGCAGCGCAAAGACATCGCCGCCTCGCGCATAGACGAGCATCTGCCCGTGGTGAGGCGACCAATCGGACATCTGGACGTTCACCGTGTTCTTCGCGTAGCGATACAGAACTTCCTCGCCGCCGCTGCCATCCGCCGGCTTCCGGTACAGCACCGCGTCTTCGCCGCGCCGGCCGACCCAGGCGATGTACCGCCCGTCAGGCGACCACACCGGCTGAACGTTCGCACCGCCGCCGAACGTGAACTTCGTGCTGGTTTCGGCGGCGAGATCGGTGATCCAGAGGTCGGCGTTGTTGCCCGTCTCGAGTTCGGTCCGGCTCGTGACCACCTTCGTTGCCATCCGGCGACAGCTTGACCTGGTTGAATCGGCCCAGCTCCGCGAGCGTCTTCTGCGTCTTGCCGTCGCGGCCGATGCCAGGCCAGCTGGCGCGACAGACGATCGGCCAGCGTGCCGGTGCGATAGACCAGCGTCCCCTGCCTCGGAGACCGAGATAGAACGCGAGGCCAAAGTCCGGTTGCATGTTGAGACGAACACGTTCTCGCCAATCGGCCGCGGCTCGCCGGTCATCTTCAGCGCCGCCGCTGTCGAACGCGTTGCGCGATGCAGCGTGCTTCTCGCGCACCGTGAGCAGCTGACCCGTCGCTCGAATCCGATGCGCGCGTCGGCACGAACACGGCGCCAGAAGTCGGTCTTCAGAAGCGGGTCGTGTCGGCTGCGCGTCTGGAGCCGCGTCGAGCGACGCAACATAGACAGCGCGTGACGCCAGGCGCGCCGCCGACGGCATACAAGAATGCTTGCCATCGGGCAGCAGCTCGAACGGCGGCGTGCAGACGCCTTTCGGGGTCGGCCTTCGTCACCAGCGTCGGCGTGGCTCCAGGAGTCGTCGACGCGCATCAACCCCTGCGAGCGTGCCAAACAGAATCGATCGCCGTTCGCGTGCCACGTGAACCGAGCACCCGGCTGCGGAGACGTCGATCACAGCTCGGTTGGCGGTCCGCCGGTGATGTCCACGCGCTTCAGCTTCGGCCCGTGCGAATAGAGGATCGATCGATTGTCGTGCACCCAGCTCAGGATGTCCGGCGCGGCAATCTCGGTCGCCCGCCAGCACTCTGCGGTTCGAGCGCGTCGAACTCCTGCAGCCAGATGCGGGAGACTCCATCCGCGCCGACCGCCGGGAAACGCAGAGCTGCGACCATCCGGCGAGATTGCGAACGGCGTCGTCTGCGTGAACGTCACGCTCCGGCGGAATCGTGACCTTGAAGCGAACGGTGTTCGCAACCGGCGGCGTCTCGCGCAGATGAACGGCCAGCAGCGCCAGGAAGGCGACGAGCGCCGACAGCCGCAGCTGCCCACGGCAGCCATGTCCGCGATCCGCCGATGCGCGCGTCTCCTCGACCGGCGCGATTCGCCCGCCGTTTCGAGCAGCAGGATCGCGTCGCCGACATCGCGCAACCGCCGCTTCGGATCCTTCTCGAGACACCGGCGCAGCACCGGGCGGACGGCGGCGGGCACGCGCGAGAGATCGGGCTGCTCGCGAACGACCGCCGCCATGACGTCCGTCATGGTGTCGCCCTTGAACAGCGTGATACCCGTGAGCATCTCGTAGAGCACGACGCCAAACGCCCAGATGTCGGCGCGCTTGTCGAGCGGCAGGCCGCGCGCCTGCTCCGGCGCCATGTACGCCGGCGTGCCGACGATCGCCTCCGCGCCGACCATGCTGAACGCCACAGTGGCCGCCTCGTCCGCCGACATCGCGGCGACCGCGGCCGCCTTCGCCAGGCCGAAGTCGAGCAGCTTCACGACGCCGTCCGGCGTGATCTTGATGTTCGCGGGCTTCAAGTCACGATGCACGATCCCGCGGTCGTGCGCGGCCGCGAGCCCTTCGGCGATCTGTCGCGCAATCCGGAGCGCCTCGTCGAGCGGCATCGGCCCCTGCTTGATGCGATCGGCGAGGGTTGGCCCCTCGACGAGCTCCATCACGAGCGCCTGGTCCTCGACGCCGTAGATCGCCGCGATGTTGGGGTGATTGAGAGAGGCGAGGACCTGCGCTTCGCGGGTGAAGTTCGCCAGGCGCAGCTGATCCTCGGTCAAGGTCGGGGAAATCAGCTTGATGGCAACGTCGCGACCAAGCTTGGTGTCGGTGGCGCGGTAGACCTCGCCCATGGCGCCCTGCCCGAGCTTGGAGCCGATGCGGTAGTGGGCGATGAATTCCGGCATTTCGCGTGGGAAATGTTAATGCAGGTGTCCGCCTGAAGGCCCAGGCCTCAGCCAGGCCCAAGGTGTCGGCTGAAGCCGGATCAGGCTAGGGCGAACTTCAGGTCAGAGAATGTACCGCGACAGGTCTTCGTTCTTGGCGATGTCCGTCGAGCATGCGGTCGACGTAGGCCTCGTCGATGGTGACGACCTTGGGCTGCAGGTCGGGGCCTTCGAACGAAATCTGGTCGAGCAGCCGTTCCATCACGGTATGCAGCCGCCGGGCGCCGATGTTCTCGGTGGCGTCGTTGACGCGCGCCGCGAAGTCGGCGATGCGTTCGACCGCCTTCGGTGAAAACGACAGCTCGATGCCGTCTGCGCCGAGCAGGGCGACATACTGCTTCACCAGCGCGCTGCGCGGCTCGGTCAGGATGCGCACGAAGTCGTCGCGCGTCAGCGGCTCGAGCTCGACGCGGATCGGGAAGCGTCCCTGCAGCTCGGGAATCAGGTCCGACGGCTTCGACACGTGAAAGGCCCCGGCCGCAATGAACAGGATGTGGTCGGTCTTGACCATCCCATGCTTGGTGTTGACGGTCGTGCCCTCGACGATCGGCAGGATGTCGCGCTGCACGCCTTCGCGACTGACATCGGGCCCGCCGTGACCGCCGCCGGCCATGCCGTCGCGGCTGGCGATTTTGTCGATCTCGTCGATGAAGATGATGCCCGCCTGCTCGACCCGCTGCACCGCCGTGCGCGCCACCGACTCCATGTCCACGAGCTTGGCCGACTCCTCGGCAATGAGGTGCTGCAGCGCGTCAGGCACTTTCAACCGCCGTGTCTTCGAACGCCCCCCGAACATGTTGCCCATCATGTCCTTGAGGTTGACGCCGATCTCCTCGACGGACGTGCCGGCAATGATCTCGAAGGACGGCATCGCGACATTCTGAACGTCGAGCTCGACGATGCGATCGTCCAGCCGTCCGGTCCGAAGCTGTTCGCGCATCCGCTCGCGCGTGCGGTTGGCCTGCTCCCGCGCGGTCTGGTCGGTCGACGACGCGGTCGGGATGCGAACGACGTTCGGTGAATCGAACGGCTCCGTCGTTCCAGGCGACGGCCGCGTCGGCGGCAGCAGCAGGTCGAGCAGCCGCTCCTCCGCGGCCTCGCGCGCCTTGTCCTTCACATCGTCGCTGCGCTCAGCGCGGACCATATCCACGGCCAGTTCGACGAGGTCGCGAACCATCGACTCGACATCGCGGCCGACGTAGCCCACCTCGGTGAACTTCGACGCTTCCACCTTGATGAACGGCGACTGCGCGAGCTTCGCCAGGCGGCGGGCGATTTCGGTCTTGCCGACGCCGGTCGGGCCGATCATCAGGATGTTCTTCGGCGTGACTTCCTCGGCGATCTCAGGCGCCAGCCGTTGCCGTCGAATGCGATTGCGAAGCGCAATGGCGACGGCGCGCTTGGCCTTCGCCTGGCCGATGACGTGTTTATCGAGCTCGGCGACAACCTCGCGCGGCGTCAGCGAGGTTGCGGCGGTGACGGTGCGTTCGGGGAGAAAGATGGCCATCGTGGAGGGTCACAGCCACGAGACACTGAGGCACGGAGAAACAAAACATTCAATACTCCGTGTCTTCGTGCCTCCGTGGCTAGTGAATCATAGTTCTTCGATCGTGAGGTGCGTGTTGGTGTAGATGCAGATATCCGCGGCGATGTTCATCGCCTCCTCGGCGATCTGGCGCGCCGACAACGTGCTGTGCTTCGCCAGCGCTCTCGCCGCCGCCATGGCAAATGGTCCTCCCGATCCCACCGCCACAATCCCATCGTCCGGTTCGATGAGATCGCCGGTGCCGGAAAGGAGGAAGGTCGATTTGCGGTCGGCCACGATCATCATCGCTTCCAGGCGCCGCAGCAGCCGGTCGGTTCGCCAGTCGCGGGCGAGCTCCACGGCGGAGCGCTCGAGGTTTCCCCGGTACTGTTCGAGCTTGGCCTCAAATCGGGAGAAGAGCGCGAAGGAATCGGCAGCCGACCCGGCGAATCCGGCGAGGATGCTCTCGTTGTAGAGGCGACGGATCTTGCGGGCGCCGTGTTTCACGACCGTATTGCCCAGGGTGACCTGGCCGTCACCAGCGAGGACCGTGTGGTCCTGGTGGCGAACGGCGAGGATGGTCGTGGCGCGAATCAGCAGGCCAGTATAACCAGCCATGCGGCTTCGCCCATGGCGCAGCTTACGCGTGCTGCCTACTGGCGCGCTTCGCGCGCTGTCCGCGCGTCGCGGGATCGCGCGCTGGGGACAGCTCGGGCGTCGGAATCGCGATCGACCTGTGATTTTTCGAGGAAACTCTAAGGAGTTCAGTGGCAACACTGTTGCTCAGGTGAACTGTATGACTGGCAGACTTCTGACCATCACAACTGCGCTGACGCTTTCGGCTTCGCTGGCTTACGCGGGCCAGAGGGGGCAGCGTTTTCCGGACCGTGCGCCTCAGGGCGGCAGCGGACAGAGCTCGGGACAGAGCTCCCCCCCGCCGAGTTCGGGTGGTCAGAGTTCCGGCGGACAGGCTTCCGGCGGACAAGCACAGCCCCGCTCGGCACCGCCCCCGCCGTCGCGTGCCGAATCGGCGCCGCCGCCGGCGCGTGCTGAATCGGCCCCGCCGCCAGCCCCGCGATCGGGTGGCAGCCAGCTTCAGCGATGGGGATCCCGGAACCAGGAGGCTCCGCCGCCTCGGCAGGAAGCGCCTCGGCCGGAAGCGAGCGTCCGGAAGGATCGAGCGGTGGCAGCCAGATACAACGGTGGGCAACGCAACGCGCCGAGCCGGCCACAGCGGCCGCACCGCAGCAGGATGCATCGCGTGGCGGAAGCCAGATCCAGCGGTTTGGCTCGCCGCGTCAAGGTTCGGTGACCCCGTCTCCGGCGCTCCCCGACCTGGTGCCCGCACAGCCGTCTCCGACGCCGTTAACTCTCTCAAGCGGCACCCGGCGTTCGGCTACGGACAGGCGAGCAGCGGGTTGCGCAGCCGCGGCAGCGCGTGCCGCGTCCTGCAGGATCAGCAGCAGGCGTCTGGCGTCGCCGTACCGCGCGGCACAGTCGCGTCAGCACCGCGCCCGTGGGTCATCCAACGGGGCGGTCATCTACGGCCGTCCGAGCGACGCGGGTCTACAACAACTATTACTACTACCCGCGCGACCACTATCCGTACGGCTACGGTTCGTACGGGCTCGGCTACTTCTTCTACGACCCGTACAGCCTGGTACGACCCGTACTACCCGACTACTCGTATCCGAGCTACTCGTATCCGGCCTACGCGCCGGGCGGGGTTTATCAGTACCGCTACGGATATCCCACTGGCCAGATCCGGCTGCAGGTGCGACCGCGGGATGCCGAGGTGTATGTGGACGGCTACTACGCGGGCCGCGTGGATGACTTCGACGGCTACATCCAGTCGCTGCAGATCGAGGAAGGGCCGCACACGATCGAGATCGTCGCCCCCGGCTACGAGACCTCGTGTTCAACGTGCGGATTACCGCAGGCCGGAAGATCGACTACCGCGGCGACATGATTCCGTACAGGCCTTAGCCACGAGAGTTAGCCACGAAGAGTCGAAGGCCACGAAGAGGCAAACGTTAGTGCTCTTTGTGCACTTCGTGGCTTCGACCTCTCGTGTTCTTTGTGGCTACTTCCGGCTGCGGAAGTAGTAGTAGAACGGAATCCCCGCAAGGATGACGACCGTTCCCAGGCCGGTCACCTTCGGATCTGAATAGAACGCATTCACCACAATCGCCAGACTCGCCAGCACGAAGATCGCCGGCGTCCAGGGATAGCCGAACGCCTTGAATGGGCGTGGCGCGTTTGGTTCGCGCGTCCGCAAGACGAACACGGCCGCGACGGCCGTCCCGGCGAACAGCGTGATCGCAAAGCCGACGTAGTTGGCGATCGAGTCGAGGCTGCCGGTCAGCACCAGCAGGATTGCGAACGCCGCCTGGGCGATGATCGAGGCGGCCGGCGTCTTGTACGTCGGGTGCACGCGCCGCCGCGCTCTTGAAGAACGCGTTATCCCTCGCCATCGCGAAATAGACTCGAGGCCCGGCAAACGTCCAGGCGTTGATGCCGGCGGCGAGGCTGACGATGGCGACGATCGCCATGATGTCGCCGGCACGCGCACCGAGCAGGCGATCGCCGACCACGTCCAGCACGCTCTTCCCGCCCAGCGTGGCCAGCTCGCCGATCGGAATGACGTAGAGATAGAGGATGTTGATGAGCAGGTAGATCGCGATCACGATCACCGTCCCCATCAACAGCGCGCGCGGCACGTTGCGTCCCGGGTCGCGGATCTCCTCGGCCATGTACGACGCCGCGTTCCATCCCGAATACGTGAACATCACCGGGATCAACGCGAACAGGAATCCGGTCGTCGTGACCGGGCCGACCGACTGCATGACGTTCGCCGGCGTGCCGGCTCCGGCGGTCAACCCGAACCCGATGAACACCACCAGCGACACAATCTTGAACGTCGTCAGCACGTTGCTGGCCATGCGGCCGTGGGCAACGCCGCGGATGTGAATGAGCGCGGCGACGATGATGACGGCGCTCGCCGCCAGCGTGTGAATCGAGAAGGTCACCGCGTTCGAGGTGAACGGAATCGGAATGGCGAGGAGCGGCGTGCCGTTGGCGACGCCGGGGATGAAGCGATCGAGCGTGACGATCAGGAAGACCGCGCTGGCGGCCATCGCGCCGGTGAAGCCGGCCACGAACGAGGTCCATCCCGTCAGAAAGCCGGCGAGCGGACCGAAGGCCTCGCGCAGATACACGTACTCGCCGCCGGCCTTCGGCCGCAGCGCCGCCAGCTCGGCGTAGGCCATCGCGCCCATGAACGCGAGGACTCCCCCGCCGACCCACGCCAGGAGGAACCATGGCGCGTCGGGGATGGCCGCGGCAACCGCGGGGGAACGGAACAGGATGCCGCCGCCGATGACATTGGCGACGATGATGGCGGCCGCGTCGAAGGGGCCGAGTCGGCGTTCGAGTATCTGGGAGTTATCGGTCGTGGTTGTCGTCACGCGCGCGGATTTAACCACGAAGTGCACGAAGAAATCTTCGCGGGCTTCGTGGTTTATTCCGTCAACAGCTTTCGCTCGATCGGGAACTCGCCGATCTTGACCCACGTGCGCGAGCCGTGGCGCGCGAACAGGTCGACCTTCGCGTCCACAAAGATCGAGTTCTTCAACATCTGCGCGCGCGGCTCGCTGCCCGTGTAGCCACGTTCGTTCCGCACGACGAGCGTCTTGCCCGTGGCGCCCGCGGCCAGGCCGTCCGACGCCGACGCCGCGGATCAGGCGATCGCCCCACGACTCCTGCTTCGTTCAGGCGGCGGAACACCGCGTTGATCTGAACGTTCTCGATGGGCTCCGGGGAGACGTTCTGCAGGTGGAAGCTGACGCTGGGAACGATCTTGTTCTGGCCGGCGACGATGCCGACGTCATACCAGCCGGTATTGACGTCGGTCACCTTGAGGACCTTCTCGACTTCGCGTTGCTGGCAGCCGGCGAGGACGGCGGCAACCAGGACAACGAGCGGCAGAGCCAGGCGGCGGGCGCTCACGGGGTGATTGTACATAGTCACCCCGTCAGACACCGCCGCAGGGCTTAGGGTTCCGCCCGCCTTCGCGCTCCGCGCTTCGGCGGGCAGGCCCTCCGCTCCGCGCTACGCGAGGCTACTGCTTTGACCTCGACCTGTTTGCGGGCCTCGTCGAGCGTCATCGTGCCGGAGCGGAACGCGGCCAGAACACTGCCCTTCACGCGCATGCACCCAGGTGCTCGTATCAATCGAGTCGCCCGGGGAACAGCGGGTTGCTCGGCGCGCCGTCGCGCGCAATGATGGTCAGCCACTCGTCCGGTTTGAGCTCGAGCGCCTGGCTGTTCTCGAGCATCGCTTCGATGAGCGCTGCCTTCACTTCCCGCGTATAGGCGCTCCGCGGGTCGTCAACGCACGCTTGGCTCGACTGCGCGTCCGACGCGTCGCTCCTGAGGGCTGGCGAATGTCGCCGCGGAACCGGCAGCGAGGCCGCACTGCACGGCTCCGCGAGCGAACGATTCGCGCGCTGTTACCGAGGTCCACTCCAGCTGAAGTCGAATGATGCTGCGTTCGAGCTGCGCGCTCCGGTCCTGGCGGCATTCCCGAGACCATCGTTCGAAACTGCTGCAGCATGCATCAGCGCGCGTGCGGGTGTCTCCGAGCCTGGAGTCCTGCGGCGAACACGTCCCACATGATCGGCAGCTTGAGCGCCGGGCACCTGGACGTGGAAGACCACGCCGTAACCGTCGAGCCTGAAGCCGCTGATCTGCGGCGGGCCCGACAACCGCGGACGATCGGGCATCACGGCTGCTGAACTGCGTCATCACCGTTCGGCGCCGTGTTTAATCGGCGCGCTCGAGGACGGCCTCCATCGTCGATATCTGCTGACGGGTGCGAATCTGGTCTGCCTGCCGGCGGACGACTTTGCGCCGATCGCGGTCCCGTACGCCGCCAGCACCAGCACGCCAGCGGCCATGAACGATTGTTCAACGTAGCCATCGTCTGTCTCACTTCCATGCTACTTGTCTCGACTACTCGTTGCGATCGACATCGCTCAGCCGACCGCCGTTCGGTCAGCGTGCGCACGCCAACTGTGCGAGCGTGCGAGCCCCTGCTGCAGCGCCCTGCCGAAGTCGTCCTGCCGATCACTGTCAAGACGCTCTGTCCTGCAGCGTCAACGCGCTCGTGTCGTCGGCCAGGTCACTCGAGCCGAGCATCACCAGCTCACGCTGACGTCCTGTCGCTCATCGGCGACCTGGGCGTCGACGAGCGCGCTGAACTCGCTCGAACAACGCTCCTGCTCGTTCGACCGCCGGCGCGGCGTGCGCGCGAGCTGCACCGACGCTCGCTCGCGCCTGCGCGCTCTCCACGGAACGAAGCCGCGCGTCGAGGCGCGCAAGGTCATCGCGCGAGACCGTGCGTCGCCGGCACCGAACCGTCCGACGGACTGCCGGCACCTGAGTCGCCGTCGCCAGTGAAGTCGCGCTGTCGTCGATCGCACGGCGCCGACGCCCATGCCGGCGGCAAAGATAACGGCGGCCGCGGCCACCTGCGCCCACGCGGGCAGCGGCTGACGCCACCAGCCTCGCTCTCGAGCGGCCGGCTGCACGCAGCCGCGGCTGCGTCGGCCTCGGTCCGGGTTATCTGAAACCCGAGCGCCACCGACGGCGGCGACCACGCGCCCAGGTGTGCGCGCGTATCGCGCAGCGACTGGATCTCCTCGGCGCACGACGCGCAGAGCGCCACGTGCGCGGCAATGGACTCGCGCTCGGCCGGCTCGCATTCGTCGTAGAGATAGGCGACGAGCGCTTCGTGGTTTCCGCAGGGGTTCATATCGTTCATGTTCGTTTCACCATCTGCGGCACGGTCTGTCCCTGGCGTTCCAACTGACGCCGGAGCACCGACAATCCCTGATACAGGCGGGTCTTCACCGGTGCTGAGCGGGCAGCCCTGCAAGATCGGCAATCTCCTGGAACGTCATGCCGTGGTACTCCTTCAGGATGATCGCCGTCCGCTGCTCCTCGGGCAGCAGCGCCATCGCCTCCTCGACCACCGCGCTCAGCTCGCGCCGCGCGACCAGATCCTCGATCGACTCGGTCGGCTCCGCTGGCGGCCGCGGCTTCCAGAATGTCCATGTCCTCCGGAATCTGCGACACCGGTGCACGCCGCTGCCGCCGGATCCAGTCGCGGCACAGGTTCAGCGCGATCCGGTAGAGCCACGACGAGAACTTCGCCTCGCCCTTGAAGCCGGCGAGCGCGCGGAAGGCGCGGAGGAACGTCTCCTGGCAGACGTCGCGCGCGTCCTCCTCCCGGCCGATGACGCGGTACGCCAGGGCATAGATCGGCCGCTCCCATCGCAGGATGAGCTGATTGAAGCTGTCGACGTCCCCGCCGCGCGAGCGGGCGACGAGCTCCTCGTCGGTGCGCGACACGTCAGAAACCAATAGCGGTCCGCTGGGTAGATAAGACGGCTGTCCGGGCCGCTGGTGGCCGTCTGCTCCGATCATACCGCCTTAAGTCGTTCGGCACGATGCGACTTTACGGTTGCGCAGAAGCCCGAGCTAGTTGTGGTACAATCAGCCGCGAATTCGCCACCGTGACTGCCAATCTACCCGGACGATGTCTTCCTGACGACCGAAGAGGTGCTCGAGTAC
The DNA here is from genome assembly GCA_963793705.1 of uncultured Acidobacteriota bacterium. Lineage (GTDB taxonomy): Bacteria > Acidobacteriota > Vicinamibacteria > Vicinamibacterales > UBA2999 > Gp6-AA40. The sequence goes on from CAWCBC010000021.1 coordinate 112,934, forward strand.
CTCCAGGTCAACCTCCGCACGGTCTACCGCCTGATCAAGGCCGGAAAGATTCCCGCCGTCCGGGTCGGCCGGCAGTGGCGGTTCCGCAAGCGCGACATCGACGCCTGGCTCGACAGCCAGCGCCACGGCTGCCGGCGTCGCGACGCCGGCGATCGCCAGCTCGCGCGACGGTCGTCAGCGCGTGCTCGTCGTGGACGACGAAGCGAGCATCCGCGACCTGCTGTCGAAGACGCTGGCGCTGGCGGAATACGACGTCGACACCGCGCGCCGATGGCGCCGACGGCGCTCGAGCGCATGCGCGACACGATGGCCGTACAACCTGCTGATCGCCGACTCGAGATGCCGGGCATGGACGGCCTGACGCTGATCCGCCAGGTCAAGCAGATCAACCCGCAGCTGCCGATCATCATCATCACCGGCTTCTCGACCGAGTCGAGCGCCATCGAGGCGGTGAATCTCGGCGTCGCCGGCTACCTCACGAAGCCGTTCCGCGTTCCGCAGGTGCTCGCCGCCGCCGCCAAAGCGCTCGGCGCTGCCGGCCGCCTGATCCAAGCCGCAAATTCAACCACGAAGTCACGAATCACGAAGTTCGAAGTCGTCTCTGATCTTCGTGCTTCGGTTTCCTTGGGAGTTGGCATTTGAAGTTGGCAGTTGATACTTACTACCGTGATCCAGCTCTCAGACCTCACCAAGTCCTTCGGCGACCGCACCCTGCTCGATCACGTCACCTGGCAGATCGGCGACGGCGACCGTGTCGGCCTGTGCGGGCCGAACGGCGCCGGCAAGACCACGCTGCTCAAGATGCTCGCCGGCCTCGACGAGCCGGACTCCGGCGGCGATCGTCCGGCCGGCCGACCTCACCATCGGCTACCTGCCGCAGGACGGCCTGACCCATTCGGGCCGCACGGTGTTCGAGGAAGCGAGCAGCGCGTTCCAGCCGCTGCTCGACATGAAGGCCGAGATGCACGACATCGAGCATCGCCTCGGCGACGCCAGCGTGCCCGAGGCCGAGCACGACGCGATGCTGTCGCGCTACAGCCGAGCTGCAGGACCGCTTCCGGCTGGCGGACGGCTACAACATGGACCTGCGCATCGCGACGGTGCTGCGCGGCCTCGGCTTCAGCCCGGACGACGCGGAGCGGCCGTGCGAGACGTTCTCGGGCGGCTGGCAGATGCGCATCGCGCTCGCCAAGCTGCTGCTCGGCCGTCCCAACCTGCTGCTGCTCGACGAGCCGACCAACCACCTCGATCTCGACGCGCGCAACTGGCTCGAGGAGTATCTCGGCGCCTATCCCGTACGCGGTCATCCTCGTGTCGCACGACCGCTACTTCCTCGACGCCGTGGTGACGCGCATCACCGACCTGAACCTGCGCAAGCTGACCGACTACGTCGGCAACTACAGCAAGTACGTCGAGCAGCGCGACGCGATGCTCGAGCGGCTGCGACAGGCCAAGCGCGAGCAGGACGAGGAAGTCGCGCGCGTGAAGATGTTCATCGACCGCTTCCGCTACCAGGCGACCAAGGCGGCGCAGGTGCAGAGCCGCATCAAGCTGCTCGAGAAGGTCGTGCCGATCGAGGTGCCGCCCGAGCGCAAGCGGATCCACTTCACGTTTCCCGCGTGCGCGAAGAGCGGCCGCACGGTGTTCGAGCTGAAGCACGCGCGCAAGGCCTACCCGCCTCCGCCCGGCGTCGGCGGGCACGCGTGACCGTGTTCAAGGACCTGACCCTGCACATCGAGCGCGGCGACCGCATCGCGCTGGTCGGGCCCGAACGGCGCCGGCAAGTCGACGCTGATGCGGATGCTCTCGGGCGAGGAGCCGCCGGACTGCGGGCAGCGCGCACGGTCGGCCACCAGGTCGTGATGGAGTACTTCGCGCAGGACGAAGCGATGCGCCTCGATCCGGCGCTGACCGTCTACGAGACGCTCGCCGCCGGGTCGCCGAACGACATGGTGCCGGCGATCCGCAACATCCTCGGCGGGTTCCTGTTCTCCGGCGACGACGTCTACAAGAAGGCGGGCGTGCTGTCGGGCGGCGAGCGCACGCGGCTGGCGGTCGCGCGGATGCTGCTGCGGCCGTCGAACACGCTGCTGCTCGACGAGCCGACCAACCACCTCGACCTCGACTCGAAGGACGTCCTGCTCGATGCGCTCGAGGACTACGGCGGGACGCTGATCATCGTGTCGCACGATCGCTACTTCGTCGAGAAGCTGGCGACGAAGATCATCGAGATCGGCCACGGCGAGGCGGTGGTCTATCCGGGGACGTACGCGGAGTTCCTCTGGAGCAAGAGCCAGAAGGAACGGCCCGCGCCAACTCCCAAGTCCCAACTCCCAACTCCCAAACGCGAAACCCGAAGACCACGAAGGCGCAGCCACGAAGGCCGAAGACCGCGAAGGACCAAGGACCAAGGACGGACCAAGGCACCAAGCCGACGGACCAGGGACCAAGGCCCAAGGACCAAGGACCGAGCCGCGACGAGCGGAAGCGGCTCGAAGCGGAGCGGAAGAAGAAGCAGCGAGCGCTCGAAACACTGCAGAAGCGGATCGCCGAGCTCGAGGCCCGCATCGCCGAGCGCGAAGCGCAGGTCAAGGAGCTCGAGGCGGCGATGTCCGCGCCGGGCTTCTACGACGACCGGGACGCCTCGAAGCACGCTGATCGACCAGCACCAGGCGCTGATGTGGGAGGTCGGCGACCTGATGGGCCAGTGGGAAGCGCTCCAGGAGCACGCGCTCCGAGCGCTTGCCCAGCGTAAGTCACGCCGCTCGACGAGCGAGACCCGAATCGTAAGCCCGACCCGTCGGCAGCCACCGAAATCGAGATAAGATTACAGAACCGTAATCGAGTGGCCCGGACGTTGATCACGGGCCGCTGCGAAAACAGCTGATTTAGCTGCAATTCTGAGTGTTGAGCTCGGGCATATCGCTTGCCCTGCTGGCACCGCGTTGCCGCTCTTGACCAAGTCCCGCACTCCCCTCTTCTCGGGGTCCGACGAGCGGCCCGTCCGACGGACGTCCGGCCGGCCGCGCTGCGCTGCAGTCCGCGCCACGCCGCGCGGTCACGTCGACGACGCCTTCTTCCGGCAGATCGTCACCGGCATGCGCAACGGCGTGCTGGCGATCACCCGGGACGGACGGCTGGCGCTCATCAACGACGAGGCGTACCGCGTGTTCGGCGATCAGCGCCGCGGCCGGCGGATCTCGGCCAGCCGGTCGCCGACCGTGCTCAAGGCGCACCCGGAGGTGGTCCGCGTGCTGACCGCCGCGTTCGAGCTGCATCACCTGCCGAACCGCGCCGAGATGCGGCTGAAGCCGCAGAACCAGGTGATCGGCTACACGCTGGCGCTGGTGCGCGACGACCGCGGCGAGGCGATCGGCGCGGCGATGTTCTTCAAGGACCTGACGCGCGTCGAGCAGCTCGAGGAACGCGAGCGGCTGCGCGACCGGCTGGCCGCCGTCGGCGAGATGGCGGCCGTGATCGCGCACGAGGTGAAGAATCCGCTCGCCGGCATCGAGGTGATGGCCGGCCTGCTGCGCCGCAAGATTCCCGCGTCGCCCGACGCGCAGGCGCTGCTCGACCGACATCATCAACGAAGCCAAGATGGCCAACGCCATCGTGCAGGAAGTGCTCGACTTCGTCCGGCCGATCCGGCTGCAGGTCGAGCGCACGGCATCGCCGACGCGGTGCAGGGCGGCGATCAGCTGGCCGACACGAAGGCGCGCCGCGGCGCCGTCAACGTCGACGTGCGGCTCGCCGGCGGCCTGCCGCTGATCCAGGGCGATCAGCACCAGCTGATGCAGCTCTTCACCAACCTGCTGATCAACGCCTACGAGGCGATGGGCGGCACGGGACGCATCACCATCACCGGCGAGACGCACGCGCCTCGCCGACGGCGGCGACGGGCGCGACGCCGTGCTCGTCGAAGTGACCGACGACGGCCCCGGGATGCCGCCGGAGGTGTCCGACAAGGTGTTCGATCCGTTCTTCACCACCAAGGCGCAGGGCTCCGGGCTCGGGCTCGCCATCGTCCGCAAGATCGTCGACGCGCACGACGGCCGGATCGATCTGCGGACCGCGCCAGGGCCAGGGCACGACGATTCGCGTGACGCTGCCGGTGAGCACGGACGAGGGACTGACGCAACTGAGGGACGTTATGGGCCGCATTCTGATTGCCGACGACCACGACTCGCTGCGCCGCGGCCTGGCGCAGGCGCATTGCCGAAGCCGGCCACGACGTCGAGGAGGCGCCCAACGGCAACGCCGCCATCGAGAAGCTGCACGAGGGCTTCTTCGACGTCATCGTGAGCGACCTGAAGATGGGCGGCAGCACCGGCCTCGAAGTGCTGAAGACCGCCAAGACGCTGCACCCGACGTGCGCCGTCATCCTGATGACCGCGTTCGGCATCGGTCTCGACGGCGGTCGAGGCGATGAAGGCCGGCGCGTTCGACTACGTGCAGAAGCCGTTCGAAATCGAGGAGATGGAGGTCAAGATCGCAGAAGGCGCTCGAGATGCGCCAGATGCAGCATCAGATCGACTACCTCCGCCACGCGCAGGGCGACATCTACGACTTCGACCGCATCATCGGCTCGAGCGGCGCGCTCGAAAAGGTGCTCAGCGTCGTCCGCAAGGTGGCCAAGAGCAACACCACCGTGCTGGTGCGCGGCGAGACGGGCACCGGCAAGGAGCTGATCGCCGGCGCCATCCACCACAACTCGCACCGCGCGGCGCGCAACTTCATCAAGGTGAACTGCGCGGCGCTGCAGGAGAACCTGCTCGAGTCGGAGCTGTTCGGCCACGAGAAGGGCGCGTTCACCGGCGCCGACAAGCAGCGCATCGGCCGCTTCGAGCAGGCGGACGGCGGCACGCTGTTCCTCGACGAAATCGGCGACATGAGCCCGAACACGCAGGCCAAGATCCTGCGCGTCCTGCAGGAGCACGAGTTCGAGCGGCTGGGCGGCACGCGCACGCTCAAGGTCGACGTCCGGCTGATCGCCGCCACCAACCGCGACCTGTCCGCCGATGGTCGGCCACCGGCCAGTTCCGCGAAGACCTCTACTACCGCCTCAACGTCGTCACCATCGAGATGCCGCCGCTGCGCGAGCGCAAGGAAGACATCGCGGCGCTGGCGAGCTTCTTCATCCGCCGGTTCGCCGGCGAGCTGAAGAAGAAGATCCAGGGCCCGGAGCCCGACGCGCTGAAGCTGCTGATGCGCTACCACTGGCCCGGCAACATCCGCGAGCTCGAGAACGCCATCGAGCGCGCGATGCTGCTGGCCGACGGCACGCACATCGCCGTCGACGACCTGCGGCTCGGCGACACCGACGACGAGCGGCTCGCCGCGCGACGGCGCGTCGATCGTCAAGATCCCGCCGACCGGCATCGCGCTCGAAGAGGTCGAGCGGCTGGCGCTGATCGAAGCGCTGAAGATGTCGAACTGGGTGCAGAAGGACGCCGCGGAGCTGCTGTCGATCAGCCCGCGCGTGATGAACTACAAGATCAAGACGCTCGGCATCGAGTTCCCGCGCGGCCGCCGCGCGGCGCCGGTCGCCGCAGCCCGCGGCTGCCGAAGACGAATCGCAGCCGACGCTGATCTAGGAAACAGGCCGTTCACGCTTCCGAGTTCTCGCTTCTCGGGTCGCGCCAGTTGAAACGGGCGGCGCTCATGTCTTTCGCCAGGCGCAATCTGAACAAAGGCGATCTTTGCGGGCTGGTCGCTCTTGTTGCGCCACCTAGCGAATCGCACACGGTTCGACGCATGTACCGGACCATGAACCGGTTCCCCCACAATGAAGAGCGCTAAATACTGCAGCCTCCACCGTCGACGCTCATCAGCGATGGAGCACAAAACCGCAATTGACGTAATCCGACGCAATCCGTGGGGGCGCCGTTGTCGTTTCATGAAGTGACGTACGTGCGCAACACATGAGCCGACCACCAAGGACTACGTGCTCGATCCTTCTTCGTCGACGATTTCGAGGACGGTCTCGAGATCTACGAGGACCTCAAGTATCGCGGCTTCCAAGTCATCGTCGCTCGAAACGGGAAGCGGCCTTGCTCAGGCACGAGCACATCGACCGGACGTCATCTTGCTCGACATCCGAATGCCGGGGATGACAGGCACGGAAGCGATGCACATCCTCGAGCCGATTCGCCCTTCGGCAACACGCCGATCATCGCCTGAACCGCCACGCGCTCGACGGAGAGCGACGTCTTGCGCTGAGCGCTGGTTTTGATGCAGTGATTGCAAAACCCTGTCTTCCGGATGCGCTGGTCGCAGCTGTGGAATGCGTTCTGAACGATCGGACCAGAGGAGTCGAACGTTCGAGTTTGGAACTGAGGGACTGCCGGATAGCCTGCACCACTCACCGACGAACGGCTGAGTCGGGTTTTGACGTTTATAGGCCGATTGGCGTGATCATCGGTTGTAACAGCCGCCTGGAGGTACTGTAAAAAGTCCTCCAACCCATGGAAGCGGCGCGTCACTCCGTTCCGGATCCGCGAACGGGCCCCTGGTACGCTCGGCGAAGTCCTGTATGCCAAGTCGGTGAAGACTCTGGTATCAGAAGCCGAGTGGGTCACCCTCGTTCGTGCGGTCGCCGCAGGCGATCAGGGTGCGCTACTTGCGCTGTACGAACGGGCGAATCGCGTCGTGTTCACGTTGGTTATGCGAATCACCGCCAATCGGGAGACCGCTGAGGAAGTGACGGTTGACGTCTTTCACGACGTATGGCGTCGCGCAGCGCGATACCAGGAGGCGGACGGCACCGTGCTCGGCTGGCTCATGAACCAGGCACGCTCACGTGCCATCGACCGGTCTCCGGTTCGAGCAGCGGAAGAAGCGCGAGCGTCCCGATTCCGGAGATCGACGGGTCGCCCACGGGTATCGTCGAGTCCCGACGAGCTCATCGCGTTTAAGGAGCAGAGTCGTGCTCTTCGGAGCGCGCTGGACGCTCTGAGCCCCGACGAGCGGCAAGCGATCGAGGCGGCGTTTTTCTTAGAACTAACGTACGCCGAAGTGGCCGACCAGTTGAATCAACCTCTCGGCACGATAAAGACGCGAATCCGCTCGGGATTGCAAAAGCTCAGGCAGGCGCTGGCCGATGCGAGGACAGAGAACGTGAGTTCGCCCCTCGACCGCAATATGTGCAAGGAAATCCGGTGCAGGTATCTGCCTATGCGATGCAGGCGCTTCCTCCCGACGAAGCAGCTGAGATGGAGGCGCACATCGCATCGTGCTCGCAATGCCGGCAGGAATTGGAGGCGCTGTGGCCTGTCATCGACAGCTTCGCTTTCTGGCCGAGTGACGAGCGTGCGGCCGCCGTGCGTCGCTGCAGCACCGCCTTGCGCGCAGAATCGCCGCCGAGGCAGGTGAAGACGCCGCCGTGACTACCGTCCGGATCAGCAATGGGCCGAACCGCCATGGGAGGAAGTCGCGTCCGGTATCTTTTGCAAGCTGATGGCGACCGATACGATTCAGCACCGCGTGAGCATGCTGGTGCGACTGCTGCCCGGCGTCGAGTATCCGCCGCACACCCATGCGGGTCTGGAGGAATTGTTCCTGCTCGACGGCGAACTCTGGATCGACGACCGCAAGCTCTATCCGGGAGATTACAACCGAGCCGAGGCGGGCTCCGGCGACAAGCGCGTGTGGAGCGAAACCGGCTGCACCTGCGTACTCATTACGAGTACGTAAGACATTCTTGGGTCGTGAGGCATCCACACGTCCGCGGTGTGAACTCCAGCGCGCTACTTCGCCGGAGCGGCGCGGCCGCTGGTCCCGCTCCGCGGCCATCGAGCACTCGCCCGTCAGCCAGCGTGACCGAGACGAAGATTCCGCCGGGTTCACCGGTGCGGATCGGGTTCAGCGTCACGCTCACCTTGTCGCCCGCTTTGAGCGTGCTCGCCTTCCAGCCGGAGCGCACGAGATACGGCGGCGGATTCATCTCGACCGACCAGACGGTCGGCGCCCCCTTCGCATCGGTCACTTCGAGATCGATCCAGGAGTGCGGATTCGTCCAGCGGAACTCCTTCACGACGCCAGTTATCGTGACCGTTTTCGTGCGGTCAACGCCCGCGCCCGAGTGGTGCGCCCACGCCGTGGTCGCGACCACCAGCATCGCGCACGCCGAGCCGGAATGCTCGTGTTCTCATCGCCTCACCCTTGTCTCCCGGAACGCCTTTAACGGCGTTCCTTGCTCAGCGGACGTTCCCGCCCGATTTCGTCGTCGGCATGTGCTCGTTCAGGTCCGGCAGGCACGACACCTCGGCGATGTCGCGGTCTTCGACCCGGCGCCAACGCTTGGTGTATTTCCACGTGCCTTCCCAGCTCTTTGGATCCGTCAGCTCGTAGTCAATCTGCAGATTGCCGTCGGTCAACAGCTTGATGCGCTCGACGACGTGCATCGCGTCGCTGACGGGAACGCCGGAATCCACCCAATGGTGGTGGCCGGTGAAGTACTTGGTGTCCACCACCAGCGTGTCGCCCTCCCAGCGGCCGATGGATTCGCCGTTCCAGCTCGGCACGACGACGTCAGGGTCAGAATGCGGCCGCCCATCCGTGTAGATGACCCGCAGGCTGTTCATGAACTCGCTGACCATGTAGATCACGGTCGGGTACTGCATCATCGTGATCGGCCAGACGCGCGTCATGATCAGCGGGAGCCCGGCCGGCCAGCACTGGCCGATGTCGTCGCGGTACACCTTGTTTTCAGCCTGCGCCTTGCGCGCGGCGTCGTAGTGCACCTGCGCCGCCGGCGTCAGCTTGAACCCGGCTGGCGGCGAGAAGCGGAAGGAATTGTCCGCCCCTCCTCCATGCAGCCAGACGCCGGTCAGGTCGAACGGCGCTTTGGGCCGCGGCTTCGCGAGGTTGGCGCGCGAGAGCGCTGCCGTGGGTGCCGGCGGGCGCTTGAGCTGGCGCCTGCGCGCTCGATTGCGCCGATGCCCGCGAGCACGAACGCCGCGGTGCAGGCCGCCGTCAACCGTCGAATCATTTCTGTCCTCCGATTTTCATCCGAACGCGACCCTGCTCGTCAATGTACTCGCGGTTGTTCTCGCACACGAACTCCACCATCTTGTAGTTGGGCAGCCGGCGGTAGGCGAGCGTATAGGTGAACGGCTTTTCGAGGACGACCGGGTCCTCGATCGTAATCTGATCGTGCAGCACGTCCGGCGTGACGAGCCGTATCCGTTCGGTGATCCGCATCTGGTCGCTGTGCGGAAGCATGTTATAGCTCGGCACCGATTCCTTGATGCCGACGGTGTCGATAACGAGCGCGTCACCGTCCCAGCGTCCGACGGAGTGTCCGTAATAGCCCGGCGGGACCTCGTCGATCGGCAGCTGCGGCTGATCGAGATAGACGCGCCTGACCTCGCTGAATGCCTCGGTCACGATCGTGATCTGCCCTGGCGTCTGCAGAATCTCGATCGGGTACGACGCGACGGTCATCATGCGCGGCATGCCGTACGGCAGACACAACACCGCAGGCGTCGCGGTCGGCTGTCCCCGCTTGGTGGCCTCGGCATCGGCCGCCCGTCGCGCGTCGTAGGGCTTCGCGTACTCAGGCTTCAACACGATCGGCGTCGCGGGCGGCGGAGCGAGCTTGGGATCGGCGCCGCGGCCACCGCCCATCGGCACCCAGGCGCCGCTGATGTTGCGCGCGGCATTCGACTGCGCGTGCGCACTCGCGACAAGCGCCACGAGCAGCGAGACGACAACAGCAAAGCGAGCACCCATCATCGTCCTATCGACCAGGCGCGGGAGCGTGCGGTCGTGCCCGGGCCGACACCGGCCGGCCCGCCATTGCCGAGCACCCGGCCATCGGGCAATGTGATCCGGGTGAGCAGGCTGCCAGGCTCGCCGTTCTTCAGCGGGCTCACAACCGCCGAGACCTTATCGCCCTTCTTGACGCTGTTGAACTTCCAGCCGCCGCGCTGGAGGATGCTCGGACTGCCAAGCTCGATGCTCCAGTGCTTCGCGCCTTTGACCGGTTCGGTGAGGTCCAGCTCGATGTAGACGTGGGGATTGGTCCACTCGACGCCAGACACCACGCCTGAGATCGTGATCGGGGCGCCTTGGTCGAACATCGAGAACGAATGATGCGCCAGAACCGGCGCGGTGCCGATTGTCAGCGCGGCTAGCACGATCGCCGTCAGCCCGGCGATCCGTTGTCGTGCCATTGGCTCCTCCGCCGAGGGCAGGCTACCACGAACCGGAGCACCGGGAAGCGTGAACGCTGGATATATGATTAAGGTTTTGCGTGACCTCAGGAGAAGCGAATGAGTCAGAAGAGCCTCGAAGACCTGCTGCAGGCGGTCGGAAGTCCGGTGAAGCTCCTGCGCGAGTCGACGAGCGGGCCCCATGTATACCCCGTCGTTCCGTTGGAATATTCGAACTGGAGAGATGAACAGCGTGCGTGGAGAGAGACCTGCATCCTGTTCAATCAGTCGTACCACATGACTGACATGTACGTGGAGGGGCCGGACGCACCCAAGACTCCTCGAGCATCTCGGCGTCAACACCTTCAAGAATTTCGGCCCCAACAAGGCCAAGCAGTACGTGCCCTGCAATCACGACGGCTTCGTCATCGGCGACGTCATCCTCTTTCACCTGGAACAGAACCGCTTCAACCTGGTGGGGCGTCCTCCGGTGCACAACTGGGTGCAGTACCACGCGCGAGACCGGCAAGTACGACGTCACGCTCGAGCGCGACGAGCGGACCGCCGCGCGCACGGGACCGAACGCGGGGATTCGCAAGGTCTATCGCTACCAGGTGCAGGGACCAAACGCGCTGAAAACCATGGAAAAGGTCACGGGCAAGCCCGTGCCCGAGGTGAAGTTCTTCAACATGAGCGAGTTCACGATTGCCGGCAAGCGCGTGCGCGCGCTGCGCCACGGCATGGTGGGCCAGCCGGGATTCGAGCTCTTCGGACCGTGGGATGACGGCGAGGCGGTGAAGGCCGCGATCGTCGAAGCCGGCCAGGAGTTCGGCCTGAAGCTCTCCGGATCCCGCACGTATTCGAGCAACACGCTCGAATCCGGCTGGATTCCGTCGCCGATGCCAGCCGTCTACAGCGGCGAGAAGATGAAGGCGTTCCGGCAGTGGCTGCCGGCGAATTCGTTCGAAGGGATGGCGTCGCTCGGCGGCAGCTTCTACTCGAACAACATCGAAGACTACTACCTGACGCCGTACGACCTGGGCTACGGGTCGGTCGTGAAGTTCGACCACGACTTCATCGGCCGCGAAGCGCTCGAGAAGATCGCGGCGAACCCGCGGCGCAAGAAGGTCACCCTGGCGCTCAACAGCGACGATGTCCTGAAGGGGATGGGAACGCAGTTTGGACCGCACCCCCGGACGAAGTACTTCGAGTTCCCTCCGCGGTCTACTCGACGCTGCCGTACGACAAGGTGGTGAAGGACGGCAAGGTCATCGGCGTGTCAACGTGGTGCGGCTACAGCTCGAACGAGGGCAGGATGCTGACGCTGGCGATGATCAACACCGAGCACGCCGAGCCGGGCACCGAGGTGACGTTCGTGTGGGGCGAGGAGGGCGGCGGTTCGTCGAAGCCGACCGTCGAGCGCCACAAGCAGCTCGAGATCCGGGCGACCGTCGCGCCAGTGCCGTACGCGGAACCCGCGCGGACCGCTTACCGCGTCAGTTAGCCAGCAAGACAAACCACGAAGCCACGAAGGATCGAAGTTCACGAAGAAGGTTTTTTCTTCGGTCCTTGTCCATCAGTGCCTCCCTGCCGGGATGTGGCGGTGCGTGTCGTCGTGCACCGGCTCGTCAACCGTCTCCAGCAGATCGCGGAACAGCGCGCGATAGTGAACCATCGCCTGGCGCAGGTCTTCCGTAGTCGCCTTGCCCTCCGCGTGGTGCTGCGCAATCTCCCTGGCGGCGCGATAGTTCACGACGACGTCAGGGTGATCGACCGAGATATCTGCAACGCGCTGCTCGAAGTCGCCGACCGGATAGCCGCGTGCGGCCATCACTTCGCCGACCACCCGATCCGCTTCGGTCACCGCGCCGCGCGGATCGTCAACAAAGCGCGCCTGAACCGCGCGCCACGCCGCGTCGAATCGTTCGGTGTCTGCCGGATTGAGTGGCTGGATGTGCAGCTTGGCGACGCGTTTGGCACGGGCCTCGAGCGTTGCCTCGGCTTTTCGGATGTTGCCTTCGGAGCGGATGGTGCGGTCGTACTCGGAGCCGAACCGCTGACGCAGCCGGCGGCTGCGCAGCCGGCTCATGGTGATCCAAACAATGGCGCCGATCAGCACGATAGCGATCAGCACCCACATGAGTGTTGGTTCCACGATGACCCTCCTCAGTTCGTCTGAGGAAGGATGTGCATGGAACGTTCCCTACGACGCGACGAGGGTACGGTCCGGCCTGATCCACTCCTCTTCAATTGCCGCCTGCGGCGCTGCGGCGAAGAGCGTCGAGAACTGCGCGGTGACCAGCGTGGCCAGCGCCTGCACGAGCTCGTGCTGCTCGCCTCCATTGGCGAACTCGAGCGCGAGCACGCCGACGCAGCCGTCAGGACTCAACAGCGGCGCAACGAACGCACCGGTTGCGTCGCCCTCACCCCGCACCATCTGCTTCTGACCCAAGCTGAACGCGGCGGCAATCGCATTGTCGTCTCGGCGGCCTACTTCAGGCAGCTTCGACAGGAGCTCGTCGGGATACCCGTGCGCGAGCACGGGGAAGAGCGCATCGCGGTCTGGATCCCAGGCCCAGAGAATGGCGCCCTGAGCGTCGAGCATCCCGACGGCTTCCTCCAGGGCGCTGTTCAGATCGCGATCGTCGCGCGCGCACGCGATTCGCGTGCAGAGTCGTGCGGCAGCCACGACGCTTCGTTCGAACGCCCGGCCGTCGCGGCGCGATTCTGACGTCGCGTCCGGCGACGGCACCTTCCGCAGCTTCGCCCGCGGCGTGGGTTCCGGCAGCGCCGCAACGACGGCCGCTTCCGCAGGCGGTTCGGGTTGGGTCTCAACCCTGACCGGCGTGTGCACAATCGCCGGCTGCTCCGCTGTGTCCTCTCCGGCGGAATACACCTCAGGGGTGACGATGCGCCGGCTGCTTTCTGAGCGCTGCGGCCGCAGCCCGGCCAGGCCCGCAATCAGGAAGCCAATCCGAGTTTTCGGACGCTTGGAGGAGTCGGAGGTTTGCGCGAATGCCTCCACGGGCGACGATCCGGCGACCGGATCAGGATGCACCTCAATGAACTCGCGCACGACCTGTTCCGGGTCGAGCCCGATCTTCTGTGCGTACGTGCGCACGTAGGCGCGGCGGAACAGTCCGCCCGGCCAGCGCGACAGGTCGTCGCGCTCGAGCCCCTCGAGCAGGGCCATGTTGATTTTGGTTTCTTCGGCGATCGTCGCCAGCGCCACCTGTTGTTGTTCGCGCTGCGAGCGAAGCCGGGCACCGAACGTCAGATCCATCACACACCTCGCCGGGTAATACACCACCAGCGGTCACGTCGGTTTTCAGGAGATTCCCAACTGCCAACTCCCGATTCCCAGGCCAGAAAGCGATGCCTGTGGGAATTGGGGGTTGGAGATTGGGAGTTCGTTGTTGTTGAGCGACTTATCGTGGGCCCGCGAGGGAGTTAGCACCGCACGCCTCGTGGGAGGAGGCGCCCCGTGCGGTGGGGGTCACGAATGCTTCGAAGAGTAACAGCAGACACGTGACGCAGCAACGCAAAAACGACTGCGCGAACAAAAAAAGAGGCGCGAAGCTCGTCCTTCGCGCCCTCGTTCCGATCTTCGAGCTCTGTGGCTCGTCTTCGGGCTCGAAGTGCGAGCTTCGTCAATCGATCTTGATCTTCTCCTGAACTGCTGGTTCTCGTTGCAGACGAACTCGATCATCTCTTCCTCGGGACGGATGCGGAAGTCGACGCGTACGGTCCATGGCTTCGTGTACGACTTCGGATCGTCGATCGTCAGGTCAACCTGCAGCTGACCGTAGCTGGGACGACGGAATCGTTCGGTGAACTTCGCCTCCCGGCTGTAGGGGCTGCCGTTGACGTCCATCCAGCCGTCGCTCGGTCCGTCTTCGGCGCCACGCAGGTTATTCGTCTCCACGATCAGCGTGTCGCCCTCCCATCGTCCGACGGAGTAGCCGTACCAGAACGGCTGCGGCTCACCCTGCGGTGGCAGTTTGCGGCCATCCATATAGATGTGGCGGAGGCCGTAATTCGCCTGGTACTCGATCAGAATCACATTGGGCAGTTGATAGATCCGTCGCGGCTGCGGCTGCTGATGGAACTGCAGGAACCCCATTGGCAGGCACATCGCGTCCGGGTTGTCGCGAGCGCCAAGGGCCAGACGCTGCTTTCTCACGTCCGCCGCCCACGGCGTATAGGGCAGGCCACCCTCCATGTTGGCGCCGGCCTCAAAGAAGGTCGCCACGGGAGGCCCGCTCGGGTCGAACGGAAAACGAGTTGTCGCTGGCTCGAGCGAGACGCCGCCACGCCCTGCGCCACCAACTGGCGGGCCGCCGCCGGTCGCCGGACCGGGAGCTCCGCGGCAGACGCGCCCGCCTGCCCCCCGCGCGAGCCGGCCTCCCTGACCCTGACGCCCACCTTGACCCTGCCGACCGCCAGGGCCTTGACCGCGCGGCGGGCCGCTCTCGGCCCGCATCCACATGCCAGAGAAGTCCGGCCTGTTTCTGCCGTCGACCGTGCGGGGCGTCGGCGCGTCGTACCTGATAGCGCCCTTTTCATCGCGCGGCACATTCTTTTCCGGGACCTGCCCCCATTGGGCGGCAACGGTCACCGACCCCGCCATCACCAAACAGCACGCCAGCAACTTCACGTCATGACCTCCAGCGAAGGAACGCCGTTAAGGCGTTCCGGTAGACAAAGTGGCGACAATACTAACCTCTTGATGCGGCGCAATGGTTAAACGACCGCTCGACCCGGACCTCCTGGGCCGACTGCATCGGAAGGCAAACGCCAGCCGATGGGGCGTGACTCCCGAACGCTTTGCCGAGGCGCTCGAATCGAGCGTCGCTCATGCGCTTCCTGACGCGCCGGCCGCGCCCTTGTCCCCCGTAGCCTTGGCGAAGGGGGAAGCGGTCGAACGCCATCTCGCGTCGCTCCATCTCGACGACCTGGCCCTCGCCGTGGCTTGCGCGGACGGGAACGAAGCGGCCTGGGATCACTTCATCCGCGAGCATCGGCCGATCCTCTATCGAGCCGCCGACGCCATCGACAAGACCGGCGCCGCCCGCGAGGCCGCGGACGCGCTGTACGCGGAGCTGTTCGGCCTCACCGAGAGCGAGGGCGAGCGTCGCTCGCTCTTCCGCTATTTCCACGGCCGGAGCAGCCTGGCAACCTGGCTGCGGTCGGTGCTTTCCCAGCGATACGTTGACGGGCTGCGCCGCACACGCCGGCTCGATCCGCTGCCGCCCGAGTTCGATCGCCGAGGACCGACTCGTCGCCGCCAGAGCGCACGCGGTTCCTCGAGCTGATGCGCGAGGCGTTGACTACGGCCGTCACCCGGCTCGAGCCACGCGATCGGCTGCGGCTCGCTTGCTACTATGCGCAAAGCCTGACGCTCGCCCAGATCGGCCGTACGCTTCGTGAGCACGAGGCCACCACCTCGCGCCACCTCGCGCGGACACGGCGGGCCATCAGAAAGGACGTCGAGCGCCAGTTGAGGCAGGGCGGGATGGGCGAGGCCGAGGTCGCGGAATGCTTCGCCTCGGTGGTTGACGACGCCGGATCGCTGGATCTGGCGGAGATCCTGCCGGCGCGCAAGAGTGCGAACCAGGATCGTTCTACGTAGGGGCGTCGTGTGACAAGAAATAACGAGCGCGACGAGTCGATAGACACGCTGCTGAGGAGCGGCCTGGGACATCCGGCATCCGACGAAAGGCCAGAGGACCTGCCTGGACCCTGAGGTATTGGCAGCCTGGACCGAAGGTCACCTGCCTCCTACTGACGCGGCGAGGGTCGAGACGCATCTGGCGAGTTGTGCGTCGTGTCAGGAAGTCCTGGCCGTTTTTGCGCGGACTGAGCCCTCTCCGGCTGGTCCGAGTTCGACGTGGGCGCGCGTGGTGTCCAGCCTCCTTGGGCGCCGTGGCGCTTCGCGCGAAGGTGGCAGCGGGATGCGATGGCACCCGCAGTGGGCCGTTCCGATCGCAGCCGCTGCTACCGCTGCGGCAATTTGGGTGGCGATTCCCAAGGATCGAGGCGTAGACGAGTTCGAACGCACGGTCGGCCCGGCGCTTTCGGAATCGGCGTCGCAGGTGCCAAACGCGCCCGCGGCCGACGCCGCCCCACCACCAGCACGCCAGGAAGGGGCCGCAGCGTCCAAAGCGACCTCGGAAGCAGCAGCCTCGGAAGCAACCTCGGAAGGAACACTGCGCCGCGATGCGCCAGCCGCCCCGCCACAAGAAGCGGCAAAAGAGAGAGTCGCCAACGACGCGGTTGGGAATGCACGGGCAGGCGAGACGCGGGAGCGCGACCAGGACAGAAAGGCGGAGGCGCCTCGTCAGGCTGCCGCAGACGCACCCGCCGCCGCCGCGCCTGCCACAGCCGCGGCGCCTGCCCAGGCACAGGAAGAGACCAGGCAGCGTGCCGAAGCACTGAGCGGCCTCGCACGTCAGGCACCCCAGGCACCTCAGGCACCTGCGAGAGAAGCCGTCTCTCCGGATCCGCTCATTCGCTGGCGAATCCTGCCCACACGTCGGCTCGAGCGTTCTACAAACGGTGGCAAGTCGTGGGAGCCGGTGCCGTTCCCGCAGCCAATCGGCCTGACTGCAGTTCGCGCGCCCAGCGCGAACAGCGCCATCGTGACCGCCGCCGACGGACGCCAGTTCCGCACCGAGGACGGCGGAAAGACCTGGAATCCCGTTCAGCCATAACGCACCCTTCGCACTCTTCGCACCCTTCGCACCCCTCGCACCCCTCGCACCTGCAAGAAAACCATCGAGCTCCGTTCTAAGGACAGCAGCAGCTAGAGGTCGCCGTCCCGGCGCATCCGCGCTGCCCTTGAAGGAGCGTTCCATGGCTGTCCGTTTCTGGGTCGCGGTTCCCGCGCTTGCGCTCGCCGGCGCACTGGCCGCCCACACGATTGATTCGAGTCCGCTTGTCGCCGCGCCAGCGCCGCGGCAGGATGCGTCGACGCTCGACGACCAGACCGAGCTGGCCCTGACCGTCTACAACTCCGACCTCGCGCTCGTCCGCGACGTCCGCACGCTGCGGCTGCCGCGCGGCGTCTCCGATCTGCAGTTCATGGACGTCGCCGCCACGGTGAACCCGGCGACGGTGCATTTCCGGTCGCTGACAGAGCCGTCGCGCCTCGGCGTCCTCGAGCAGAACTACGAATACGACCTGCTCGAGCCGGAAAAGCTGCTGCGCAAGTACGTCGGCCGCGACGTCACGCTGGTGCGCAGGCGCCAGGAGGGCGGCTCCGTGCGCGAGGAAGCCGTCACCGCGCGTCTTCTCAGCTACAACAACGCGCCGGTCTGGCAGATTGGCGGCGAAATCGTCACGGGCTACCAGGCGGACCACATCCGTTTCCCTGAGTTGCCCGGGAATCTGTTCGCGCGCCCGACGCTGATCTGGTCGTTGAACAACGAAGGCGGCACGCAGCATCGCGTCGAAGCGTCGTACCTGGCCACGAAGCTGTCGTGGGCCGCAGACTACGTCCTGACCGTCGCTCGCGACGACAAGTCAGCTGACCTCGACGGCTGGGTCACGCTCAACAACGGCAGCGGCACCTCGTTCAAGAACGCGTCGCTCCAGCTCGTCGCCGGCGAGCTCAATCGTGTGCGTCAGGCGTTCGGCCGGATG
This sequence comes from uncultured Acidobacteriota bacterium, assembly GCA_963793705.1. Classification (GTDB taxonomy): domain Bacteria; phylum Acidobacteriota; class Vicinamibacteria; order Vicinamibacterales; family UBA2999; genus Gp6-AA40. The sequence continues at coordinate 130,735 of CAWCBC010000021.1, forward strand.
GAGGCCGACATGGCCCGCCAGCGTGTCGCCGCGGAGTCTGCCGCCCCCATGAACCAGGAATCGTTCTCCGATTACCACCTCTACACGCTGGGTCGAAAGACGACGGTCAACAACAACCAGACGAAGCAGGTGAGCATGCTGGGCGCCAGCGGCTTCTCCGTGGCCAAGCGCTATGTCGTCAACGGCCAGTCCTTCTACTATCGGAACGTCCAGACTCCCGGCGCGCCGATCAAGGACGTCGTCCAGGTGTTCTATCAGTTCAAGAACGAGGCGCGCGTGGGGCTCGGCATGCCGATGCCGTCCGGGACGATCCGCGTCTATCAGGCCGACTCGAAGGGCGGCGTGCAGTTCGTCGGCGAGGACCGCATCGATCACACGCCGAAGGACGAAACGCTGAAGCTCAAGATCGGCAACGCCTTCGACGTCATCGCCGAACGGAAGCAGGTCGATTTCCAGAAGATCGCCACGAACGTCTACGAGGTGGAATACGAAGTGGTGGTCCGCAACCACAAGACGACGCCGATCACCGTTGAAATCAACGAGCCCATTGGCGGGACGTGGCGGATTGTGCGTTCGACCCACGAATGGACCAAGTCCGACGCCTGGGCGGCGCAGTTCAACGTCGCGGCCGCGGCCGACGGCGTGGCAAAGCTCAATTACCGGGTGCGAGTGACTTACTAGAGGTCCCGCCGTTCCGCGCTAAAATCGCCCGCATGCGGACAATTCACGCAACGGGCCTGAGTCTCGGAGTGCTCCTGATCGGCGGTGCGGTCGCCCTGACGGCGAGTCAGGCGCGACCGGCCGCTACGCTCGATCAAGGCACAGCCGCAACAGAGTCGCCGACGTTCTCGAAGGACGTGGCGCCGATCGTGTTCAAGAACTGTGTCAGCTGCCATCGTCCTGGCGAATCGGCGCCGATGTCGCTCCTCACCTACGCCGCCGCGCGGCCGTGGGCGCGCGCGATGAGCCGTCGCGTGACCGACGGCACCATGCCGCCGTGGCATGCGGATGCGGCGACTGGAACGTTCGAGAACGAGCGGCGGCTAAACACGGAAGAGAGGGCGGTGATTACCGCATGGGCGGACGCGGGCGCGCCTGAAGGCGACCCGAAGGATCTGCCGGCGACGCCGACGTTTGCAGAAGGGTGGAGCATCGGCGCGCCGGATGCGGTGTTCCAGATGGCGGCAGACTACGTCGTCCCTGCCAGCGGCACGATTGAGTATCAGTACTTCACCATTCCGACCAACTTCACGGACACGAAGTGGCTGCAGGCGATCGAGGTGCGTCCGGGTAATCGAGCGCTCGTCCATCACGTGCTGATGTACTACCAGGCACCGCCGGATGGCTCGGACACCTCACCGATAATCGGCCAGGTCGGACTGCTCAATCGCGCGGCGCCTGCGGGAGCGGCCGCGCGTCCACGGGCGCTCGGTCAGCGGCAGCTGCTTGCCACCTACGCGCCGGGCACCCCACCGCAGTCGTTCCGTGCGGGCACGGCAATGCGGTTGCCGGCAGGCGCGGTCCTCGTCTTTCAGATCCACTACACGGCGAACGGGACCGCCGGAATGGACAGGTCGAAGGTCGGACTGATCTTCGCGAAAGAGCCGCCATCGACCGAGATTCGCGCGGTGCAGTTCATCAACACGCTGTTCACGATTCCGCGCGGCGAGGCCGACTATCGCGTGAATGCGGAGACCACCTTCCAGCAGGACGCCACGTTGTGGGGCGTATTCCCGCACACCCACGTGCGCGGGAAGCGCTGGAACTACGTGCTCGCGCTGCCGGACGGGACGATGAAGCCGCTGCTGTCCGTGCCGAAGTACCGACTTCAACTGGCAGACGTACCTACATGTTCAAAGAGCCGCTCGAGATTCCAAAGGGCGCGCGAATCCTCTCCTCTGCGTGGTACGACAACTCGGCAGCCAACCGCTCGAATCCTGATCCGACAAAGGCCGTGCGCTGGGGCGATCAGACGTGGGAGGAGATGCAGTACACGGGACTTCTGGTGAGCGCAAAGCGCTAACGCGTAGTGTCCGGCTTCAACCGGACCATCCGAGGTCGCGCGACTGATTACTACGAAAAGGTCTCAGATCTTTGAGGCCACTACTTACTTGTTTTTTTGATCGACTCTGTCGACGTCATCGTCTCGCGACGTAACCCACTGCCGGAAAGCCAGATAGCCTCAAAACACGTTCTAAGCTCGACAGGAACGGACCTTGCTCCTGCGCGACAGATGCCCGAAGCCGCACTGAAGCACGAACTCCAGACCCTGCTCGACGAGCTCTTCGAAAAACACCGCTGCAACACCGACGGGAACGTCGCCACCTATATCCCCGAGTTGAGCAAGGTCTGCCCGGAGAACTTCGGGCTGTGCGTCGTGACGGCCGGAGGGCAGGTCTTCGAGGCGGGCGACTGCGACCGCCTCTTCACGATTCAATCGATCTCCAAGCCATTCACCTACGGTCTGGCGATGGACGAATTCGGCGCCGAGAGGGTCCATCAGCACGTCGGCGTCGAGCCGAGCGGAGACGCCTTCAACGCGATCGAGCTGCACGGCCTCACCAACCGGCCGTTCAATCCGATGATCAACACCGGCGCGATCACGGTGACTGCGCTGCTCCATTCGCGCCACGGCGATCGGACGTTCGATCACCTGCTCGACTGCTTCAGCACCATCGCCGGCCGCCAGCTCTCGATTGACGAGGAGGTCTACGAATCCGAGCGCCGTACGGGCCATCGCAATCGCGCCATCGCCCACCTGCTGCTCAACTTCGGCGTCGTCCACGACGAAGCGGAGGCGGCGCTCGATGTCTATTTCAAGCAGTGCGCGATTCAGGTGAGCTCCCGCGATCTGGCCATGATGGGGGCGACGCTGGCCAACATGGGGTGTCATCCGATCACCGGCCGCAGCGCGTTCTCGATCAGCTACGTCAAGGACATCCTGTCGATCATGTTCACGTGCGGGATGTACGACTATTCCGGTCAGTGGGCCTATCGGGTCGGCGTCCCGGCGAAGAGCGGCGTCGCCGGCGGCGTGATGGCCGTCGTCAATCGTCAGCTCGGGATCGGCACCTATTCTCCACGCCTCGATCGATACGGCAACAGCGTTCGCGGCACTGACGTCTGCATCGACCTGGCCTCACGGCTCGGCCTGCACGTCTTCGACTGCGTGAATGTGGGCTCCAGTTTCCTCGACGCTATTCTCTAAAGAAACTCCCAACTACCAACGCTTTAGCCGGACCTGACGTCCGTCCCGGCGCGGCGATTGACGCGAATGTACAGCTTCATGATCGGCTTCACGGGAAAGGCTCGCAGCGCGATCTCGCGCGCGTAGCAGACGATCGGATTCCGAATCCGCATGAAACGAGCCGTTCGTCGTCCCTGACGCACGAGCGCCGCTGTCTTTGGCTGGCGCTCGGCTTCAAAGGCCCGCAGCGTACGCTCAACGTCGGTGTCGCCGGTGAGCATCTTTCCCAACGTCACCGCATCGACGATCGCCTGCGCGGCACCCTGACCGGTGTGCGGCAGCATGGGGTGAGCGGCGTCTCCAATCAGCGTCACCCTGCCAGCCCCCCAGGATGGCAGCGGGTCGCGATCGACCAGCACGCCGTCGTAGCGCAGCTCCGAGGTTGCGGCCGTGATTGCGCGGAAGGATGCGTCGAATCGCGGCGCCATGTATGCCAGGATTTCGGCCGCCGCGTCTGATAGCGACGCGGCGTCTGCCGCCCGGCGTACCTCCGCACTCACTAGCTCCTCTGCCACCGCCAGGAACCAGTAAATGCCGGTGGCGCTGGCGCGGATGAATGCAGACTCGATTCCCGGTCCCAGGTAATAGACCCCGTCCATCCCGCCCAAATGCTCGACCGCCCCATCGACGGAGCCGCGAACGCTGAGGATGCAGCTGGGACGCGGCGGCGGCTCGGACGGGTGAAGCTGCCTGCGGATCACCGAGTGCACGCCGTCGGCACCGACGAGGAGATCCCCTTCGACGGTGGAACCGGTGGCCAGATGCAGCGTGACGCGGTCTCGATTCATCGAGAAGCCCGCAGCTTCGCTGCCGGCAGTCACCGTCTCCATTCCGGCGGCCTCGAGCAGCGCGCCGTACAGCGCCGGCCGCATCGCCACCACGAACGGACCACCGAGGACGCCGCGCGGTATCGTGGCCCGTTTCAGAGCCTTACCGCTCGGCCGCCTTGCTTCGGCACATGCCGGTTCAAACGATCGCGCCTGCACTTCGCTGGCGACGCCCAGATCGGCCAATGCCGCCATGGCATTCGGCGCAAGGCCGACGCCGAAACCCAGCTCCCGCAGCGACGCCGACCGTTCGAAAATACGGACGTCCCACCCCGCTCGACGCAGGGCGATGCCGGCCGAGAGGCCGCCGATGCCGGCTCCGACGATGATGGCGCTCCGCTTCTTCGTGGTCTTCGATCCTTCGTGGACTTCGTGGTTCAGGTGTCGCTGTGTTATCGTAATGTCCGGCTTCAGCCGGACCCTCCGTTTCCTCAACTAAACGTTCGTCTTCGTGGTCTTCGACTTGTCCGCCGTAGCCATCGGCGAAGGCGGTCCCTTCGCGCCTTCGTGGTTCTAAAACGCGTATTTCACAGCCAGCTGCACGACGCGCGGATCGCCTGCCGTCGTGATCGATCCAAAGCTGGCCGACCCCACGACGCCGTTAGGGTTACCGAATGCAGGGGTGTTGAGCAGATTGAACACCTCCGCGCGCAGCTCCAAGGTCGTCCGCCCGCGCAGCGGCACCCGGCGGCTGAGAGCGACATCAACGTTGCGGTATCCGGGGCCGCGCACAGGGTTGCGTGAGGCGTTGCCGAGCGTGAACTGAGGAGCCGCCGCAAAGGCGGCGGTATTGAACCAGCGCGTGGTCGTGCGCTCGTCCTCCGGCAGCTCCGGATCACCGACGAGATTCGGCCGTTGCGTTCCGAAGCCGGCAAACGCGTTGAAATTGGTTTGCTGCGTGATCGCGAACGGCATCCCCGACTGCAGCGTCACGACGGTGGACAGCATCCAATCGCTGGCGAGTCCGCGGAGCAGGCCCCGGCCCAATGACGGCAGGTTCCAGACACCCGACGCCACGAAGACGTGCGGGATGTCGCCGGTGGAATAGTCTCGCTCGCGACGCCGATTGAAGCTGTCGGCGACTGGATAGTTCGCCACGGGTCCAGTCAGGATCGACGCGTCGAACACCGACGAGGCATCGTCCATGAGACGCGATCGCGTGTAGCTCACGAGATAGCTGAAGCCATGCGCGAGTCGCTGCTCCACCTTGGCCGTCAGGCCGCGGTACTGGGTGTTGCCGACGTTGTTGCGATAGAGGCTGACGGTCGTGTACTCCGGATACGGCTTGAGCAGTTGCGCGACCGTGATTTTCGGATCACCGAGAGACGATGACCGGGGAATGATGCCGAAGAAGGGATTCGGGACCGTGGCCAGCAGCGCATTGCCGAGCGCGAGCTGCTCGACCGTCAGCTGATTCAGGTTCGTGTCGGGGATCCCCACGTGCGTGATCTTCGAACCGACATAGGCGATTTCGACGGCAATGCTCGACGTCAGTTCACGCTGCACCGACAGGTTCCACTGCTGGACGTAGCCGGAGCCGAGCGTGCCGTCCACCGAAAACACGCCCTGCCCCAGACCGGCCAGCGGCGTGGCATCAATCGGCGCCACCGATGGCCCATTCTTCAGAAGAAAGGCCGGATTGATCGTGTCGAGCGCGCGCTGCGTCACCGTCTGCAGAAACGGAAACGTCGGCGTCGTAAACGGCGTGGTGATGCCCGCCATCTCGATCCACACCAGGCCATAACCCGCGCTGACCAGCGTGCGATCCGTAGCGCGATAGGCGAGACCGAGCCTCGGACCCCAGTTGTTTTTCTTCAACGGCCGCACAGGCTCATCGCCCGGATAGGTCAGCACGCGGTTTTCCAGGTCGAACACCGCGGTCTGGCCGTTGATCTCGGTGGACGGGAAGTTCAGCGTGTAACGCACTCCCGGCGTCACCGTCAGCCGATCCCCGACTTTCCAGTCGTCCTGAACGAAATACTCCTGGAAGCGTGCGCGCTCCTGAATCTCCTCAGTCTGCAGGTCGATCGAAAAGTTCTGGACCTGGCCGAGCAGAAAACTGGCCAGCGGCGTGCCCGTGGTGGTTACGCCAGGCTGATCGCTGCCGAGTTGATTGAACGTGAACGAGCCGGTCGGCGAGGGCGGCTGGATCACGTTCAGCCGCTCCCATCGCCAGTCGAAGCCCGCCTTGATCGTGTGGCGGCCCTTGACCCAGGTGAGGGTGTCGGCGATTTCCGTGACGCTGGTCCGGAACTCACTCGCCGTGTTTGCCGGGGACCCGAGCTGCTGATATCCGCTGATGAGAAACGTCGGCAGCGTGTTCGGGAACCGTGCCGTTGTCGGGATTCCGGGGATGCTGAGGGCCGACCCGGCGGTGGTTGCCAGCTGCGATGCCGCGCGCGTGACGTGTCGCCGCGTATCGCCGACCCGTACTTCGTTGAGCAGCGTGCTCGAGAAGGTGTGCTGATAGTTCGACGCGAACGCCCAGGCGACCGTGTCCTGCGGGCCAAGCGTGCCGGTGGTGATGCCGCTTCCTTCAGGCAGGGGCGTCACCGGGAGGAAGGTATCGCGGGAATTCGTCAGCCGGCCGAACAGCGAATCGCCTCCGGTGCCAAAACGCTGATCGATGCGGACCGACCATTGGTTTTGATCGTTGACCTCCGGCGCCGTGCGTCGATAGTTGTTCGCCGTCCCCGAAGACGTCGGCTCCGGATAGCGCTGGAGCAGCGCCAGCGCCACGGGGTCGATTCGGTCCAGAGGAATCCTGCCGCCGCTGAACGGCGTGCGAACGAACCCGCCGCTGCCGTCCGGAACCGTTGTTGCCGGATCGAAAATCGACGGCACCCGCGTACCGATGACCTCAGTGAAGATCCCGTCCCGCTGCAGCAGCGTCGGCACGGTGGAGGTCACCGTCCTTCCGATCCGCTGGCGCTGGCCCTGATAGTCGACGAAGAAGAACGTCCGATCGCGCCGCAGCGGGCCGCCGGCCACGCCGCCGAACTGGTTGCGCCGGAATACCGGTTTTGCCGCCGGCGGCGGCGAGAAAACGTTTCGGGCGTTCAACTCTTCGTTGCGAAGGAATTCGAAGGCCGTTCCGTGAAACTCATTGCCACCGCTGCGGGTCGTCAGGTTGACGACGCCGCCGTTGAAACGACCGAATTCGGCCGGCGGACTGTTCGTTTCGATCTTGAATTCCTGGATGGCGTCCACCACCGGAAAGTAGGCGACCTGTCCCGGCTCCGGCTGCAGCACGGAGATGCCGTCGAAAAGGTACTCGTTGGTCCGCGGACGTCCGCCGTTGATGCGCGGCAGCGGTGATGCCGGCGGCACGGCGACGCCCGGAACCAGCGACGCGAGGGTGATGAAGCTGCGCCCGTTGAGCGGGAGCCCTTCGATCTTTTCCTGCGAGATGATCTGACCGAGGCTGGCGGTGGCGCGCAGCGCCGGCGCATCGGCCACGACCGTCAACGCGTCGCTGAGCGCGCCGATCTCGACCGTGAAGTCGAGCCGAATCGTTTCGCCGGTCTCCACGCGAATGCCCTGCCGCCGAATCGGACGGAACCCCGCAAGCTCGATATCAATCCGGTACTCTCCAGGGGCGAGCCCGGCGAGAGTGTAGACGCCGGACGAAGACGAGACCACGGTGCGCCCAGCGCCGCTCCTGCCGAGCGTCGCCGTCACCGTGGCGCCGGGAACTGCAGCATCTCGGCCGTCTGTGACGATCCCGGTGATTTGCCCTGCGCCAACTTGAGCATCTGACGCCTGCGGCGTCAGCAGCGCCAGTGCGAGAAGGAATCCGATCGCGTTCTGAGCCCGAAGCACGTCGGGCTAATTAACCTCATGGAACGTCTCGGAGCAACTCGGAACGGCTCCTTAGTACGATTTTGGTCGATTTACCTCACGACCAGAATCCGGTGACCTCGGCGATCCGGCCGTCGGCATCCAGCACGAACAGGTTGGTGCCACGCCCCCGCTCCTGCCCGTCGGCGCCGAGCGCCACCCAGTCGGCGAGCACGCGCGACTGGCAGTGCCGTACGTCGCCGCGTCGCTCGAGGCGCATCCCCGGCATGAACTGATGGACGGCGGCGAGATGCGCCTTCAGGTCCTCCGCGCCGTCGGTGCAGCTGAATCGGTCGCGGAAACGGATGTCGGCTCTCCCGACCGTGTTCAGCGTGGCCTCTCGCGATGTTGACTGCGGATCGCTCCACGCCGCGAACCAGCGATCGACCGTCTCCGCCGCTGCGGCGTTGACCTTGTTGGCCACTGCGTTCGCGAACAGAGACAACTGATACCGCCAGCCCTGCACATGGTGATCGCGCGCCTCGACGTCCGAGAACTCGTGCGTCAGTTGCAGCAGCGTGCCGGCGGGGTGGCCCTCGAGCCGTATCGTGACCTGCGAGCCGCCGACCGGAATCGGCTTTCCGCTCGCGTACCCGTATGTGAAGACTATGCGGTCGGGCGGCTGGACTTCGAGCACCTCCCCGGCCATCTCGACACCGTTGGGATGGCGAATCAGCAACTGCCCGCCGCGGCGTGCGTCGATGACGGAACCAGCGCCCCACCACGAGGCCCAGTCGCGGTCGTTGGTGAAGAACTCGAACACCGCAGCGGGCCGGGCGTGAATCACGATGGTCCGGTCGAGTCGCGAAGTCGTGGTGATCATTTGTTTCCTTTCGAAGGTTGGCGGCGCCGCCGGCGCGGCTGAGGACCTCGGCGGCTCTCCTTCAGTTCCACTTTGAGCTTCAGATGCCAGAGGGCATCGGTCCACATCGACTCCAGCATCGCGGCCACCGGCCCGAGCGCCTCGCGGCGGGCGCGGTAGACGCGGTACTGGGCGTCGGTGCGAGATTCCACCAGCCCGGCTTCCGCCAGCACCTTGAGCTGCAAGGAGACGGCGCCGAAGGTAACGTCCGGCATCGCCTGGTGAATGGCGCCGGCGGTCAGCTCCTGATCCCAGAGCAGCCGCAGGATCTCGCGGCGGCGCGGTGACCCGATGGCGGAGATCAGAGCGGCGTCCATGGCGACGCGTAATTTAGATCAAACTAAAATACATGTCAATGATCTCCTTTGGGAGTTGGGATTTGGAAGTTGGGCGTTGTAAGGTCAGTTGGCGATCGGCCGCTGCGCGCGGTCGATCACCAGAACCTCGACGGGTCCTACTGACGCTTCGAGCTTCAGGCCAAGCTGCTCCTGAAGTGCCGTGAACAGTGACGGCCCGGTTGTCTCTTGAGGGGAAGGCGGCGTCTGCCCTGCGAATCCGTCCGGCATGAACGTCAGGCTGAGATCCCATGTCCCCGTCAGCCCAGTCCGGTCAACCACACTGCGCTGGACGTGCCCGGCCAGATAGTCAGGAAACGACGATATCGGAAACCCGACGGCTGTCGTGAATCCGTTGCCGGTGCGGACGCTGCACGCCGGTTGCGCGCCCGGTGCGGGCGCCACCTGCGTTACGGCGTAACAGTTCGCCTCTGATCGTTTGAGCTGGGGACCCAGCCGGCCATCGGCGCGAGCAAGCATCAGGGCGTAGATCGGCATCTCGCGCGTCTCGAAATGAACCGCAAGACCGAACCGATCCTCGAGCAGCGTACGCAGCATCAGCAGTTCGACAAACGGGCCGGTGGGTGGTTGAGTAATCGGCTCCGCGCCTGCTTTCGCGACGATGTCGAACCGTTCGTCTTCTACCCAGCCGGGCACGCTCTGCAATCGATACCGCTGAATCCCGTAGGCAATCAGGATCAGATCGCGGAGCGTGGCGTTCGTTGCGGTGAAGCTGCCGGGAAGCCGCTGCATCGACGTCGAGCCGGGCCCGGACTTGTTCGGACGCACCGAGGTGACTTCGAATCTGGACGGGCTGCGCGGGCTCTGCGGAACTGGCTGGGCGCGGACAACTGTCGCTGTGGACAGAAACAGGGCGAAGACGCAGATATGGCGCTTCATCGAACTGTTAGACGGAGACCGATGCGGTTTTCTATGTTCCCCCCCTCAGCGGCAGCTGGCCGGGTTGGACTTGACGAAATAGGACTTGTAACGCCGACGAGCGCGGGATCCATGCAGCCTTCGAGATTCAGCAGCTCGATCTTCCGGAAATCGGTCGGCGCTGTTTCGGCCTGCAGCGAGATATAGCCGCCGGTCAGCAGCGTGCCGTCGATCTTGACCGCGGGATCAACGGGCGCGACTCCCCCGCCGCCGATCTGCGGCTTCGAGTACTCGAGCACGGTCTTGCCGTCGATCGTGTGCCGGACCAGCTCGTCGCCGTGGACGAGCACTTCGACGCGCACCCATTGATCGCCGTCGTAGGTCGCCGAAGTCGAGTTCGTGCAGTGCGGCGTGTGGAGCTTGCCGTTCATCACCACGTTGGTCCCCGGCGTACAGAGGTTCGCGGTGGTTCGCGGGGCCGTGCCCAGGCCACCGAGCAACTGGATCTCGAGCGAGATCGGGAAATCCTGATCCCGCAGCATCGTGCGCGGGCTCGGGCTGTGCAGCATCAAGCCGTTGTTGCGGATCGCCCAGCTCGGCGCACCGGCGACCTGCTCGCCAACGAACCGGTATTCGGCGGCAAGCAGGTAGTACGAAAACGGGTCCTTGTAGAAGATGTGGCCGAACTCGCCATTGAACGTGGGCCACTGGTCGTAGCGGACCTTCAGCAGTCCGTCCTCGACGCGGAACGTGTTGCGGAAGTTCTCGCCCACATCGTGCTTCGCGAACTTGACCGTCCAGTCGGCGAGATCGCGCCCATTGAACAGCTGAATCCACTGGCGCGCGTCCTGATTGACCTGACTCGAGGGAGCTTTGTGCAGTAGGGCGCCCCTCGAGGGGTGCCCAGCACCGCCACGACAATCAGCAGGCGAAGAACGCGGCTCATTTCTGCTGCTTGCTCGGATCGTCCGCCGGGTTCACGTAATTGACGACGAACGGGCCCATGCCATGCACCTGGAACGTCGCCGCCGTCTTTGCCAGGAAGTAGTGGCGCATCTCCGCGGGCAGCGACGCGTAGCCGCCAACCGGGATCGTCGTCATCTTGCTCTCGTCGACCTGTTCGCCCATGCCGAGCGCGACGGTCCCGGAGAGGATCGTGAGGTTCTCAACGCCAGGGTGCCAGTGCGGCGGCACCTTATAGCCGGCCGGGCACCTGCGCGCGCACAACGAACGGCTGCGCCTGCGTCGGGTCTCCCTGGACGACCGCCATCTTCGCGCCGGGAGGCAGGCTCGGCGGCCCGTCGCCCCACTTCAACTCACCGGGCGGCAACATGACGTGTGATCCCACCGGGGCCGCTGGCGACGCATCGGCGTTGAAGATGTCCTCGACAACCTTCCATGCGCCATCTACCTTCTTCCAGTTCGTGACGTACTTGCCCTTTGCCGTCCCGCCCGCCGACGACTCCTCGTAGGTCCCGACGGTGTAGCCGAATCGCCGCCCGCGCCGACGACGGCTTTCGACGCCGTCCAGGAGAGCGAGAACCCAGGTGCGGCCAGCATCTCCCCATAGGCCTTGCGGATCCCGTCGGTGCCCGTCACAGCGGGCGCACCGGGCGCATAGATGGTCGCGTCCGACGCGAAGTAGGACATGAACTTGTCGAGGTCCTTGGTTGTCTGTGACCATTCGCGGTCGGCCGTCATCAACGCCGTCTTTTCCGCCTCAACATCGACTGAACGGGCGCAGCCCACGAGCGCGATCAGGGCCACTACATACGCATGCCGACGCATACCGCCTCCTTCAGAGGTGCCTGGTTCGTAGGGCGCCCCTTCAGGGGTGCCTTTTAAACAGGGCGAGATTGTAGTCCCGTTGGGCGCTAGCTGACGGGTTCCATCGACAGGCAGAAGCCAGGGCCGTGGAGCCAACACGCTGGTGTGCTGTCGTGCGGGTCGCGCCGCAGCTGGGCGAGATTCGGGAACGATGTCCGGCGCAGCGCCTGCTCGAGGCGTGCTCCGATCTCGGCGTCGCGCAGGCCGATCGCCGAGTAAATGGCAACGAACGACAGGATTTCTGCGCGAAAGTCGGCTCCGTCCGTGGTCCGACTGACGATCACGACGACACCCTTGCCCAGCGTCGCCCCCATCGCGGGCATCTCCACCGTCAGCGGGAGGAGCAGACGACCTCCAGGGGCGAGCGCGTCGAGCCACGCGTCCAGCGGATGCGTGACGCCGGCGTGCACCAGAATCGCGTCGAACGGCCCCACCTCCGCCCCTCGGGCTACGGTGGGCAAGCCTGCTGTTCGTAGGGCGCCCCTTTCAGGGGTGCCTTCAGCGCCAGTCCCATCCGCGCACTGGACCGTCACCCACGGCATCGCTGCCACATTCGACTGGGCGCGTGCCGCCAACGCCTCGTCGATCTCGACCGCCACGACCGAGCCCGTCGCGCCAACGACATGACCGATGATCGCCGAGTAGTAGCCAAGGCCGGCACCGACGTGCAGCACGCGGGCGCCTGAACGCAGACCGAGTGCATCGATCAGGCGTGCCACGAACGCCGGGGCGCCGTTGAACAATTGCCGCTCGGGATCGATCGCCACCGAGACCTGCTCGTAGACGAACCGCGGATCGTCACCAGCGGTCAGACGCGGCTGTTCTCGCTCACCAACAACCAGCCACGGCCCGGGCGGAAGAAACGCCTCGCGGGGGACGTTCGCAAACGCCTCCTCCAATCCCGGCGTCTTCAATCCAGCCTTGGACGCAATCTCCGCGGCGTATGTGCGCCGATGCTCGTCGAGCGTCGTCACGGATGTCATCACCCCGATCGTCGTCTCTGCTGGACGAACCCCGCGAATCTCTCGACATATTCCCGCAGGCGTCCTGCCGTCCCTTCGTCGACGATGCGCCCGGTTTCGTCGAACACTTTGCCAGCGCCAGAGACAATCACCCGTCCTTCGAAGAACGGAAGCACGCCAAGGACGCGCAGCACGGGCAGCCACGACGCCTGAGACAGGATGGTGCCGCCCATGCCGGGCGTGGCCCCGATCACGCCGACGGGCAGTCCGCGAAAGACGCGTGGGATATCCGCGTTCGGACGCGACAGCCAGTCGATGGCGTTCTTGAGCACACCAGGCATCGCGTTGTTGTATTCGGGGGTGGCGATCAGCAGTCCGTCCGCGGCGGCGATCCGATCCTTTAACTGCTGAACGGGCGGGGGAATACCGTGCTCGGCTTCCGCGTCGGCGTTGTAGAGCGGAATGTCGATGATCGACGCGATCTCGACGGAGACGCCGGCGGGCATCGCCTCGGCGGCCGCGCGCAGGAGCATGAGGTTATAGGAGCCACGCCTCAGGCTTCCTGCGATTCCAATGATTGTCGCCACGATCTTCTTCGTGCTCTTCGTGGTTATTCCGTGCGGCCCTTCAGAACTGCGGCAATGTTCGAGAGCAGCTTCCGCTCCTCGGCCGAGATGCGGCCGATGCCGAACACGCCTCCCGAGGCAGACGCGATGCTCTCGCAGTACGCCACCAGGTCGTCCGGGTTCAAGCCTGCACCGCCACCCGAGTCGAGCGTCGCGCGAATGAGACGGCTGGCGCGGGCGAAGACGTCTTCGCTGGGCCGGTGCGTCATCCATGACGTCAGCTGATGATCGGCGGCGCTCCCGGCATCGATGCCGCGGCTGCGCGCGAAGCGCACGATCAGGTCGCGCTCCGCAGGCGTGATCCCGTCTTCGGCCCACGCCATCTGCAGGATCGGCATCAGTGGCAGCAGACTTACCGTCTCTGGAGTGAAGCCGAGATCGAGAAGTTCCTGGATCAGCGCTGGGTCCTGCAGCCCGATCGCACGGCCCAGATCCGTGCGAGCCTGCTCGGCAGCGGCCGCCTGCTGGATCTTCTCGATCAGCTCGCGATCCTTCTTCCTGAAGTAGTCGTCTTCGAGTGAACGTCCACGTTCCGAGATGATGTCCCGATCCGGCATGTCGCGTGTCTCCCGCGACGATCGTATACCACGCGTGCGCGCGTTAATCCTCGACGGGACGCGCGATCGAATCGATGACGACGACGTCCACGGGCGCGCGGCCAGCCTCGAGCTTCAAGCCGAGCTGCTCCTCGAGCGCCACAAACAGCGACGGCAATTCAGCCGGCGCGCCGCCGGCCGGAGCCGTCAGCTGAGCGTCCGGCACGTACTTCAAGTCAAAGTCGTAATGGCCTTCCAGGCCAGTGCGATCGACGATCGCGCGCCCGGCCAGTCCCGACAGGTTTCTCGCCAGTTGCTCCATCGTGACAGCGCCGGCGGTGATGATGCCCGCCCGTGCGCGACCACCACAGACGGGACGACCGTCGTTCGCAGTAAGCGTCGCCGCACCGCGAGCCTGTGCGGCACGGATCGCGCCGCAGTCAACGGACGTCGGCCGCAGCTGCGGCCCCAATCGGCCATCGTTTCTCGCGCGCACGAGATTGAAGATCGGCGTATCACGCGCGTCCATGTGCATGACGAGCTTGAAGCGATCGGCCAGCAGCGTGCGGAGCATCAGCAGCATTTGCTCCGGCGTTGCGGCTTCCGCCGCCTTGGCCGTGATGTCGTAGTGCTCCGTGTCCAACCAGTCGGGTCCGCCCTCCACACTGGAGTTCTGCATGCTGTAGGCAAATCGGACGATCTGGCGGCCCGTCACGTTGAGGGCCGCCATCAGTCCACCGGGCCGCACGTTGAATCCGAAGTTCTCGTCGCCGGACGTGTTCCGTTTGATCGAGGCAACCTCGAACGCTGGACGCTCCGCCTGCCCGCCCTGAGCGAGCAAAGCGAGTCGAACGGGCCTGCCCTGAGCGAGCGCACCGAGTCGAATGGGGGCGATCAGAGGAAACGCTGCCAGTGCGAGCGCCAGTACCACACCTTTAACCTTCATCACCAACTCCTCAGCGGGGCCGCTTTTGTTCGATGCGATAGAACACGAGATATGCCACGCCGATGCCTGTCGGCACGAGGCCGATCAGACTGAGACCAATCGGAAAAATCGGGCGCGCACGCTGGGTCGGCGCCACCAGTCCGCGAATCTGCTCGTCCGTATAGCCAAGCTCACGGAGCCGCTGCGTCTCGCGAACCTGCGTCTCAATCGACGGCGGCTGACCGGTGGACGTCCAGACGCTGAGAAACAGCATCAGCGTCACGCCGCACGCGAGCCAGACCAGTCCTTTGAGGAGATAGGCCCTGGAGCTGCCCATGCTCGTCTCGAGACCGTTCAATGCCGGCAGCGGCACGCCCTTTTCGAGCGCAGCCATCCATTCCCGGTGCTGCATTTCCCGCCTGCGGAACCGCAGCGTCATGAAGTACGCCACCAGGCCGGTGACGGCGAGAAGCACAGATCCGAAGGTGAGGGCAAAGAGTGCGTCGTCTGTCATCCTGACCTTGAGACTCGCCCGGTCGGACGAATGTTTCATGGGCCCCTGTGAAACATTTGAGGGGGCGAGGCAGGTCTAAAGGCTAGAGCAGTGTGCCAACGACGAACGAGGACGAGATTCGGGCACTCCTGCTTGGGCGACGATTTGCCGAGGCGTTCGAACTGGCGATGTCGACGTACGGAGACCGGATGCTGGGACTGGCCATCTCCATCCTCGGAGATAGGGCCGCGGCGGAGGACGCCATTCAGGACGTGATGATTCGCATCTGGCGGGCGCTCCCGCAGTTCCGCGGCGACGCGTCGCTTTCGACGTGGGTCTACGCGATCACGCGCAACCGATGCCTGACCGTACTCAAGCAACGACGCGGTGAGCCGGTGTCCCTCGACGCTCCCGAGTCGCGAGAGGCCGCCGAACAAGTGGCCGCCAAACCGCCGCCGAGCGCGGATGTCTGGTCGCTCCTCCAGGCGCTGCCGCTCCAGTACCGCCAGGTGCTGACGCTGTTCTACGCGGAAGAGAAGTCGTATGAAGAAATCGCGCGAGCCTTGGACCTGCCGCTCGGGACGGTGAAGACGCACATTCATCGAGGCAGGAAGATGCTGGCGAGCTTGTACGCGGAGGGGCGGGCACGATGACGCCCTGCGTGACGTTCGAGGATCGGCTGATCGACTACGCCGACTCTCTCACCGGTAGAGCGCACCAAGGTCGACGACCACGTGATCGGGTGCGCGTCGTGTCGCGACTATCTGGCGCTGCTTCGCGAGATCGACGCCACGCTCGGCGCCGAAGTCCGCGGCGTCCATCTGGATCCGCAGCGCAGTTGCGGACGTGAGGCAATGTGACGGGAGCAGAACCGATCGCCCGCGTGTCGCGACTGCCCGAGTGGCTGGACTTCGTCGCGGCAAGCGCGGTTCTTGCCTTCGCCGGCGGCTTAGTCTGGCAGGCAGGCCTCGTCGCCCTCGTCGTCAATGCCTTGCGCGTGACGCTCTGAGGGTTTGCTTCTCCCGCGCTTTCCAAGGGACTCCGAGTGAACAACCTGATTAGAAATCACGACTAGCTGACTCCTTCGTGCGTACTTGCCGTGATCGACGCTCGTAGTGCGGCGTCATCGACTTGACCTGACTGGACGACGCTGCTGGTGAGCCACTGCGATGAGTGCAGATCAAAAACGATGATCCGCTCCGCTGTCGGGTCATCCCCCACCGAGAACGAGCTCACGGACACCACCAGCTCGACACGCTGATCGCTACCACCGAGGGCGACCGTCGCGCTGTTCGTCAAGGTCGTCCCGCCAACCCTGGAGCCCGCAGCCACGAGCACGCTCACACCTTGCAGAATCAACCTGACACGGCTGTAGGAGCCGGACGGGACGCTCTGTTCGCCGTGGACGGTCACTGAAGCTCCGGACTGAAGTCCCACGGTGATGCCGTTCGGGCTTCCGAGATCTACCCACCGATCGCCATCCCACATCGACGCCTGGAAATTCCCGGCGAAGGTCCCCGTCACCGTCGACGAACCGGTCGAGTCCTGAACGCGCGCATCGACACGCGTCTGAGCGATCGGTCCCGTCGGCGAATCGTCATCGCACGCGGCGGACGCGAGCGCCACGGCAACGATGACGAAGGCACGCAGAAGCCGAGTCCGGAGGTCGTCGCTGCGTCGCTTGCTGTTGAGTTTCAGCATCCGTAGTTCAATGATCGCGCAAATCCCAGTCGTCCTGTTCTCGTCGAGAGGCGGTTAGCCACTGGCTCAGCGGTTGTCGCGACGGTGCCGCTCGACAGCCCGTCGCGCAGCCTCAGCGCGCGAGAGCTTCCCGGCGGCACGGCGCATCTCGCCTTCGATCAATCGCTCGACCTGGCCCTGATCGCCGAAGCAGACCCGACGCAGGTGCGCCTCGGCGTCAGCAGACCGCGACCACGTCCACCAGATCCATCCGCCCACGAGAGCCACGACGACGAGCGCAATAGCCACTTTTTGCTCTCCACAACGATCATGCACTCTCGCGCGGCAAGTCCTCGTCGTCCCATCGCCTCCGCGACCGCGCACGACGCCGCCGCTGCGCGAGAAACGCGACGAGCGCCAGCACGACGATCATCGTCCAGGCCGCAGAGGGACTCGTCACGGCGGGCACCCACGCAGTCCAGCGCCGGTAGCCGGCCCACGCCTCGTCGGCGGCTGCACCGGGCGTGACGCCGGTCTCGAGCTGAAACGCCTCGACGAACGGCACGCCGGCTGCCACACGACCAGCAATCGCGCCGGGGATCGCCGGTCCGTGCCGCTCCCGCAGGTCGTGAACGAGCAGCGCCGAGAGCAGGTACGCCTGCGCGGTGTCCGACTCGGACGGAGACGCGAAGAGCCGCGTCAGCTCCGCGATGTCGGGACGCGCCAGCATCGCGAGCAGCAGGTTGAGCCGCGCGGTCGTCTTCCAGCCGCTGTCCACCGATGTCGCCACGCCCTCATGGAACCAGCGTGGCAACGGCGCGCCTCCCGCGCGCGTGTTCAGCGCGAGATGCGCGACCTCGTGCCGCACGACCGACTCGAGCGAGTCGTACGGATACGAGAGGACGCGCTCGGGAAAGATCACGACATCTCGTTCTCCGGACGCCAATCCGACAATCCACTTGGGAATCGCCGCCGCGCCCTCGTCGTCTTCGGGAATGAGCGTGATGCGAATCTCTGGCGGAAGCTCGAGCCCGGCACGTGAGAGGGCATCGGCGAGGCTGGCGATATTTGTGGTGCGGACTCGCGCGGCATGGCCGGACAACGAGGCGGGCGCGAAAACACGGATGTCGGCGTGCGCGTCTGCAACGAGGAGCGCCGCGAGGACGATGGAGAGGCCCTTCGTCGCTCTAGCCGTCACGACGAGTCAGCCAGACTGCGTCCTATGGCACTCGGGTCAGGCTGAACGTGCCGGTGGCGTATGCGCTCGTGTAGAAGCCGATGAACTGCTTGTCGTTCGCGCGTCCCACCCAGTCGTAGACGCCGCCATCCTTTGGTCCGAGATCCACGGTGCCCTTGAACATCACCACGGGACCGACCTGCCGGCCTTCCATGGAAATGCTGTAGGTGTAGGGACGGCCGCAGTCCCCCTCGAAGACCGCCTTCCAGGTATCTCCTTCGCGCGCGACCACTGCGCTGAGCGACTTGCACAGCTCCTTCGGCGGCGTCAAGGCTTCGGCAGGACTGAATGCGCTCCACGTGCCGGTCCACTTGCCCACCGGGTTAGCGGGAGGGCCGCCGAGCCCTCGGCCCCCCTGCGCGCCGGCGGCCGCGACCGCCCACGTCAGTGCGATGATCGTGAGCCATGATTTTTTCATGCGCCAATGGTCTCACGTCTCGGCCCGGTAAAGGCCGATGCCCATCAGCGGCGTATCTGGTGTGGACCAGACGTCTAACCAGCCAAGGGGCTCTGTCCCTTGATATTCCCGCAGAGCCCCTCGGCTGGTTGTCAGTATTTTCTGCCGCGCTTCGCGCGGCAAATGAGGATCCGATGCGATTTTGCCAGGGCGGGTTGACGCGGGCCACGACGTACATCGGAGTGTGCCTCGCGCTGGCGCTCGCATCGGCGACGCCGTTCGCCCAGCGCGGCAGTGCCCCCTCGGATAGTGTTCCCTCGGATAGCGCTCCATCGAATAGCGCGCGAGCGGACGCATCGTGGCCGCACTGGCGGGGGCCGGCTCAGACCGGCGTGGCCGCGGGCAGTGCGCCCATCGAGTGGAGCGACACGAAGAATGTCGCGTGGAAGGTGGAAATCCCTGGGCGGGGCCATTCGAGCCCGGTCGTCTGGGGCGATCGCGTCTTCCTGACCACGGCGATCCCGACGGGGCGGGAAGCTCAGGCAGCGCCGGCACCAGAGACACAAGCCGGGTTCGGTGGCCGCGGCGGCAGAGGCGGGGGTCGTGGGAGCGATGGCGGCAGCGGCGCACAGCAGGAGCACCGCTTCGAGGTCATTGCCCTCGACCGCGCGACCGGGAAGGTGGCGTGGCGGCAGTCGCCGCTGACCGCGTTGCCGCACGAGGGCTATCACCGGCAGTACGGCAGCTTCGCCTCGAACTCGCCGACCACCGACGGAGCGCGCGTGTACGCATCCTTCGGCTCGCGCGGCGTGTACGCCTACGACATGGAGGGGCGGCCCGTCTGGCAGAAGGACTTCGGCCTTCAGATGCGGATGTTCATGGCGTTCGGCGAGGGCGTCGGGCCGGTCCTGGACGCTGGGCGCCTGATCCTCCTGTTCGATCACGAAGGCGACGGCATCCTGACGATGCTCGATGCGGCCACGGGACGGGAGCGCTGGCGCACGCCGCGCACCGACGGTACCAACTGGGCTGCCCCGCTCGTGGTCACCCACAACGGCCGCAAGCAGATCGTCGTCAACAGCCCACGAAAGGTGCGGGGCTACGACTACGAGACCGGGAAGCCGGTATGGGAAACTGCCGGTCTTGGACTGAACACCATCCCGCGAGCGGTACAGCACCGGGACCAGGTGCTCGTGATGAGCGGCTTCATCAACCCGGCTCTGGTGGCGATCCGGCTGGGACGCGAAGGCGACCTCGCCGGCACCGACGCCATCGCCTGGACGGCGAATCGTGGATTGTCGTACAGCGCGTCGCCGGTGCTGCACGAAGGCCGGCTGCACTTCATCACCGACACCGGGATGGTCTCATCGCTCGACGCGGCGACTGGGGTACCGGCCTATCAGCAGGCGCGGCTGCCCAAGCCGTACAACATCAAGGCGTCACCGGTACTGGCCGGCGGCCATCTCTACTTCCCGACCGAGGAAGGCGACGTCGTGGTGGCGAAGGTGGGTCCCGCCCTGAACATCGTCGCAACCAACACGCTGACCGACCAGTCGTTCATCGCGTCGCCTGCGGTCGTGGACGGGGACATGTATCTCAGAAGCCGGACACACCTGTTCCGGATCTCGGGCAAGTAGGCGTCGGGCCGGCGTGCGCGTCTCCGACGAGGAGTGCCATGCCATCACGCGCGATAGTATGAACGTCACGATGCGACGTCCCACCATTGTCGGTATCGTCAAGCAGCCAGCGCTGCTGGTGGCGCTGTCGATCGTGTGCGGAGTCGTCGCCGTTGAAACCCTGCCTCAGACGCCGCCGCGCGATGCGCCGCGGCCCGCTCAGGCGAGCACCGCGCGGGTCCGAGGGCGAATTTTCGCGCTCGAGACGGGCCAGCCGCTCGGTCGCGCTCTTGTCACGCTCAGCGGCGCAGCCTTGTCCCCACCGCGCCGCACGTTGACCGATGGCGAAGGCCGGTACGAATTCACTGACGTGCCGTTAGGCTCGTTCACCCTCATCGCCAGCAAAACTGGTTACACCACCCTGCAGTACGGGCAGCGGCGACCTTTCGAGCCCGGCAGGCAGGTGACCGTCTCCGGTGCGTCCGTCGTCGAACGCGTCGACGTCACCCTGCCCCGCGGCGCGGTCATCGCCGTTCGCCTGACGGACGATCTCGGATTTCCGGTAGCCGGTGTCGAGGTCAGTGCACATCGATACCAGTACCGCGCCAACGGGGAACGATCGCTGGCGACCATCTACGGCAACCCTCCGGGCCCCACGACGACTGACGACCGTGGCGAGCTTCGGCTCTTCGGCCTCATGCCGGGTGAGTACGTCGTGTCCGCCGTTTCCCGCTTCACGGGGGCATCTTCCGGAACCGTGAATGCCACCAGTGAGGGTTACGCGCCGACCTATTACCCGGGCGTCATCACTCCGGGTCAAGCGACTCCGGTTTCCGTGCGCGTCGGTGAAGAAACGCCCATCCAGTTCTCCCTCGCCCGATCGCGGCTTGCACGTGTGAGCGGCATCGTCGTTGACCCTCAGGGACGGCCGGCGAATGGCGCACGGGTATCGCTTTCGACGCAGACGCCAACTTTCCCGGCGAGTGCGACCATCGGGGTCGACGGCACGTTCGGCATCGGCGAACTTCCTCCTGGTGAGTACACCTTGGTCGTCACGTTCGATACGTACGAGCAAATCGGCCCGACGCTGACGATTACCGGCAGTGATGTGTCCGACCTCCGGATCGCCGTAGGACAAGGCACGAGGGTTTCCGGTCGCCTCGTCTTCGAAGGTGGCGTACCGCCCAAAGGCGCTCCGCCGCCGTTCCGTATCGCATTGACCCCCATCCGGTCCGTGGCGCCCGGAATTCTCGGATCTCGAACAACCGTTCCCGACGAGGAGAACCGTTTCGGATTCACGGGGATCACCGGCAGGGTCATCGTGAGCGCGTCATCGCCTGACGGCTGGATGACGAAATCCGTGGTCGTCGACGGCCAGGACTTCACCCACTCGCCACTCGACGTTCGTGATCGCGCCACGGTGTCGAATGTCGTGATCACCCTGACGAACAGGATGACAACGCTTCGCGGACAGGTCATCGACGGACGCGCGCAGCCGGTCGGGGACTACGTGGTCGTCGTCGTGCCCGCGGAGACGTACGAGCCCCCGATCATGAATCAGCGCGTGCGGGCCCTCCGGCCTGGCGCGGACACGACGTTCACCACACGCGGGATGATGCCCGGCCGCTACATGGCCGTGGCGGTCGCAGCTCTCGAAGACGGCCGGCAGTTTGCGCCGGAGTTCCAGCAGCAGGTCCGCCGCCTTGGCCAGGAGTTCAGCATGCGCGAAGGCGAGGCCGCCACGCTGAACCTTCGACTCGCGCCCGATCTCTGACGAGACGCAGGCTTCTCTCTGCCAGAGGCGCGACTAGCAGATCGGTTGGTGAATTCGGCCCTCATGCCGCCACGTCACTTCAGACGAAACTCAGGCCTCTCTGCGACGTCGCGCGACTCGCAGATCGATCGGCGCGTCCTCGCCTACTTCGAGTGCCTGTCGCGGTATCCGGGCGCAAAGCAGTGGTGCGATCCGTAATCCTCCCACTCCAGCTCCCGTCCGTCAGGCATCACGAGCAGCTCCACGGCTAGCAGCCGTCCCGACAGGCTGGTCGCCCGCCGGTCCCCGTTCGGAGTCGGCGTCGCGATCTGCCAGATGACGTTCTCCTTGTGAGCGTAGCCGCACACTTCGACGACGTCGCCCGGCTTCAGGAAGTCGTCTGCCACGCCTCTTCGATCGAGCTGGAGAACCCCAGGGCCTTCGGCGGCCCAGCGCCGAGTCTGTCCGTCAGCGGATTTCTCCTCGACGTAGATGATGCTGTGAGGATTTATCTTGTGAAACCTGACGACGGTTCCCTTCACGCGGATCGCTTTCGTTTGGTCGAAGTTGGCGAGCGAATGATGGGCCAGCACCGATCCGGCCGACACGAGCGCCACAAGAACCACGAGCGATCCCGTTACCTTCGCTTTCATGGGTAAAACGTAGCGCGGTATCGTTACCGTATTGTTAGGGATCCGGCGGTGACCCAGGCCAGGCCGTCTGGGCCCGGACCGGTCGCGATACGGCCGGTCATTGAAAGTGTCTTGAGATCAATGATCGCGACGCCGTTCTGAGAGCCTACCGCGGCAAACGCTCGCGAGCCGTCCGCCGACATCTGGATGCCGGCCGCACCACCGCCAACGTCGATCCGCTTGATTTCCTGACGTGTCGCGGCGTCCATCACGATCACCTCGGTACCGCCGAGATCGGAGATCAAGGCGTACTTGCCGTCCGGAGTGAACTTCAGCCGGTTGGCACTCCGGAACCTGACGCTCACCGTCTCGGCCGCCTTCTTCGCGACATTGACGATCGAGACACTGCCACCCTGAGCGTTCGCCACCCACAGCTCCCTGCCGTCCGGAGACAGATCGAATCCTTCAGCGCCCATGCCAACGGGCACAACAGTGGCGCGCCAATCGGTTGCGGCCGGCGGGGCCGCGCCACGACCGACCGCCCCTCGAGCAACCGCCCCCGGCGGCGGAGCGCCCGGAGGAGGACCCCCGCGTCTCGCCACCGTGAACTGTTCGAGGATGCTGACGGTTCCGGACGAGACATTCGTCGTGAAGAGGGTCTTCTGATCGCTCGACACGATGACCATGTGCGTGCGGTCCTGACCCGTCCCGATCACCAGGTCAACTCGTCGCGTGTCGGGATCGTAGCGACCGACGACCTTCGCGCCCTCGGCTGTGAAGTAGACCTTCCCGTCGGCGAGCGCAATGCCGTGAGGCCGGCCAAGCGCGCCGAGATCGATCGGAGGCAGCGCCTTCATGGCCACGAGGTCGACCACGGACAGGCTGTTGGCGAAGCCGTTACCGGCGTTGTAGTTGGTGATGTACGCCAGCTTCCCGTCGGCAGAGGCGACCACTTCGTGCGGATCGGGACCGGTGGGAGCCGTGCCCAGAACCTTGTGCGTCGCCGCATCGATGATTGCCAGCGTCTGGTCGCCCTTGTTGATGGCGAGCAGCAGATCGGCCGCCGCGGCCGTGGTCGCGGTAAGGGCGCAGATGAAGAACGCGAGAAGTAGACGTGCAGTTGTTCTCATGTGCGATCCCACCTATTTCTGTCCCTGCACACGTGCCGTCGAAGGCGGAACGATGCCCTTCAGACGCAGGTACAAAATGACGTTCCCGTAGTGCTCGTTGTTGTGCGTGGTGTTGAACACGAGCACCAGCGCGCGAGTGCTCTGGCCGCTGCCGCCTGGTCCCGCGATCTTCACCAACTGATTCGCGTTCGCGTCCGTCGTCTCCTTAAAGACGCCGTCGCAATAATTCAGCGCGTCGCCGAGCGCCTTCACGACGCCTGGCTTGTCGGTCACCGTCCGCTCGAAATTGACCATCGTGGGCATCGGCTCGCCCTTCGCCGTCGAGCACATGAAGTAATTCGCCAACGCCACGTGGCCAAGCAGTTCGGCGAAGCTCCGGATCTGCGGCGTCGGCTTGAAGGCGAAGTCCGCGGCCGGCATCGCTTCGGCGGCCTCGATGAGGTTCCGCCGAATGGCCTGGTGCATGTTGTTGACGCTTGCCGCCGTCGACGGCGTCAGCGCCGCACCGAAACCGCTGTCAGACGTCTGGCCGGCCGAAACTGATGGTATGGCGAGAAAGGCCACGAGCAGGGCGAGAGCTGGTCGCATGGTCGGAGCATACCGCGTCTCTGTTTAGCGGGTCAGTGCGGCGACAACTCACCGGGCGAGCCTGCTCGCGGCTCCCGGTTCGCGCCGTGCAAAATCGGACCCTCCGGCGTGGACTGACGATGACGCCGTCGCCTTGAATGATCCGTCCGACAGCCTTCGAATCGTGTCGATAACCGGGCCCATCGGACGGCAGTGGCGATAGCGGCGGCGCCGTCGCAGCAGCGCCTGCGGGCCCGATTTTCAGTCTTCGGTGATCACGTCGCTCACAAGGTCGCGCGCGCCCAGGCTCGCCCGGTGAGTTGTCAGCGACATCACTGCCGCCGGCGCGGCCAGGTATTTCGCGGAGAGCGGCCGTCGCGGTTGCCGAGGCCAGGTGCGGCAACGCAGCCACGATCGCCACGACCACTGCGGGCAAGCCGCGCGGCCGCCTCGGAGCGAATACCTGGTCGCGGCGGCGGTAGGATTGGGTGGAAGGAGCTCTGCATACCGCCCCGCTAATCAAAAACGAAAGATCTAACCTCTTCTTCGTGATCTTCGATTTTCTTCGTGCCTTCGTGGTTAGGCTTTTGCCTACGCTACGGGCACAGTGCGTCGCCGGCGGGCGATGAACGGAAACAACGCAATCACGAGCGCCAGCGTCGAGAGCGTCCCCGCGATCCCGTTGCTCCAAAACACACCCAGCGAGCCACCGCTCAGAATCATTGACTGCCTGAACGCCACTTCGGCGCGGTCGCCGAGGACGAGTGCGAGGACCAGCGGCGCAACTGGGTAATCGAGCTTCTTGAACACGTAGCCGACGACGCCGAACGCCAGCGCGAGGACTACGTCGAACAGGCTGTTCGCGATGGTGTAGGCACCGGTCAGGCACGTGACGATGATCAGCGGGCCGATGATCGAGAACGGAATCCGCAGCACCGACGCGAAGAACGGCACGGTGGCCAGCACGAGGACCACGGCGACGACGTTGGCCACGTACATCGAGGCGATCAGCCCCCAGACGAACTCCTTCTGCTCGACGAACAGCAGCGGGCCGGGCTGCAGTCCCCAGATCATCAGCCCGCCCATCATCACCGCCGCGGTCGCCGAGCCCGGCACGCCGAGCGCCAGCATCGGCAGCAGCGCCGACACCCCCGCGGAGTGATCCGCGGCTTCCGGCGACACAACTCCTTCGATCTCGCCTTTTCCGAAGTTCGCCTGACGTTTCGAGAACCGCCGCGCGATCCCGTAGGACATGAACGACGCCGCGGTCGGCCCTCCCGGCGTGATCCCCATCCAGCAGCCGATCACCGTCGAGCGCACGAGCGGCCACGCATAGCGCGGCATCTGCCGCACGGACGTCAGCACGTCGCGCAGGCTCACCCGCGCATGCACGCCCTCGAACCGCAGCCCCTGCTCCACGGTCACCAGAATCTCGCCAATGCCGAACAGGCCGATCACCGCCACCAGGAACGGGATGCCGCGCACCAGCTCGTTGCTGCCAAACGTCAGCCGCACTTCGCCCGACACAGAGTCGAATCCGACGGCTGCCAGCGCCAGGCCGAGCAGCAACGAGATGCCGGTCTTGACGGGATGGCCTCCGCCCATGCCGACGAAGCTGCAGAACGCCAGGAGATAAACGGCGAAATACTCGGGCGCCGAGAAGCGCAACGCGATGCCCGCGATCGAATTGGCGATGAGCGTCACGACGACCACGCCGGCAAGCGCGCCGAAGCCAGCCGCCATGAACGCGGTCGCCAGCGCCTCGGCGGCGCGTCCCTGCTTCGCCAGCGGATACCCGTCGAACGTCGTCGCCACCGACGACGGCTCCCCAGGGATGTTGAAGAGGATGGACGTCGTCGAGCCGCCGAACAAGGCACCCCAGTACATCGACGACAGCACGATGATGCCGCTGATCGGCTCCATGCTGAAGGTGAGCGGCATCAGCAGCGTCACGCCGTTGGGCGCGCCGAGGCCCGGCAGCACGCCGACGAGGATCCCGAGCAGCACGCCGCCGACCATCAGGGCCAGGTGATACGGAGTGAGCGCGACGGCGAAGCCGTCCAGAAGCGGCGCGAGATCGATCATCTGACGCCGCTGGGGCCTTGGGCCTGAGGCCTGGGGCCTTCCTTTGGCAATCGCTTCAGCAGTGCCTTCGCTTTCCGAAACCAGGGCCGCTCCCGTCGTCGGACGTAAAGAGGCATGGCGTCGCGGTGCGCGATGATGCGCTGCGCCCAGGTGCGTGCTTCGTCGGTTCTTCCCTGCGACGCGAGAAAGCTCGCGTAGTTGTAGTAGGTCTCCGGCAGCGTGGACGCCTCCGTCGCCCGCTCAAAGAGCACAGACGCCTGCGCCGCGTCGCCCGTCTGGGCGCACGCGTGTGCCAGGAAAGCCATGGCGCGATGCGAGTCGTATCGCGGCTCGCGTGCGATCACGAGCTCGAGATCCGGTCTCGCGGCCGCCGCGTCATCGAGCTGAAGCGCCGCTATGGCACGCCGATAGTGCGCGTCCAGGTGGTCGCCGGGGCGCGACAGCACCTTGTCGTAGGCATCGCGCGCCTTCTCGAACTTCTTTTCGTCGAGATAGCACTCGGCGAGTTCTTCGTAGTTGCCCGGCGATGGGTTTTCCCGCACCAGCGCCTCGAGGAGGCGGATCTTCTTCTTACGGCCGTAGGAATCGAACGACTGCCGCAGGAGCGAGAAGTCCGGCAGCACCTCCACGACGATGTAGACGAGGGCGCCGGGCGGCCCGCAGAAGAAAATGACAAACAGCCAGCTGTTGTCGGGACGACGGCGGATGAAGTGCACCACCGCGAGCAGCTGCAGGATGACGCCCCACGGATAGAAGAACCAAAAAAATCCCATTAAGGATATGTAGGGCGCCCTTTCAAGGGTGCCCGAATGGCGGAGTATACCGGCAGGCTAGAAGATCCCGAGCGCCGTTTCGACCGGTCCCTTGGCCAGAGGCACACCGAACCACAGGTCGAATACGAGGAAGAACGCCACCATCACCGCGGCACCGTACGCCGCCGACCACCACCAGCCATGACCGCCGTGCCGCCGCATCATCCACGCGAGATAAACGCCCGACGGCACGTAGCAGCCAAGTGGAAACATCGCGACAACGAGGGCAGCCGTCGGCCAGAACACGCTGAGGCTTCGGCGCAGTTCCTCGCGAGTCACAAATGGTTCGGCGGGTCCGCTCGCGTGGCTGTCGCTGGTGCTCGCGGGACCCGCCCCACCATCTCCCGCTCCGGCGGGTCCGCTCGCATGCGACTCACGGCTCGCGGGACCCGCCCCACGTACCTCTTGAAGCACGCGGATCATCGCCGCGCTAATCAGCAGTAGCCCAACGCGGAAGGGAAAGTAGCCGGAGCCGGGACCGGCCTCGTTCCAGCCGATGTCGTGGGTGAGGCTTTCGCCGATGACGATGGCACCAACGACGCCAGCGGCAGCCGCCGTCCAGATCTCGAGTGTGCGGCGGGCCACGTAGGGCGCGGTTACGTAGGGCGCCCCCTCAGGCGCGCCACTCACGTAGGGCGCCCCTTTAGGGGTGCCCTCACTTGACGAGCCAGCCATCCTCGGCAAACTGTCCGCGAAGCCAGCGCTCGTCTGAGGCAATGTAATCGGTCAACTCGGGACCGCTGAGGAATGTATCGGTCTGCGAACCACGTTTCAGCCAGGCCTTCCACTCGTCCGTGTCGCGCACTTTGCCGAGGATCGCGCGGTAGAAGGCGACCTGCTCGTCGGTGACGCCCTTCGGCAGCCACACGGTTCGCGGCATCTGATAACGCTCGATTGGCAGCCCGGCTTCCATGCACGTCGGGATGTCCGACCACGATTGCTTGGCGGTGACGACGTCGGCGTAATTCAGGCGCGTGGGCGAGAAGACACAGAGCGGCCGGATCGTGCCGGCGCGCCACTGACCGATGTTCTCCTGCGGGTTGTTGACGTTGGCGGCCACATGTCCGCCTGCAAGCTGCACCGCGGCTTCGTTGCCGGACCTGAACGGCACGTACGCGAACGCCACGTGGCCGATTTTCTCGATCTGCCGCACGAGCACCTGGTCGGTGTCCTTCGATGCCGTCCCCGCAATCGCCAGCTTCTTTCCCGCGCTGCGCGCCGCGTCCAGGAAGCCGGCCACATTCTGATATGGCGCGGTGGAGTTCACCCAGAGCATGAACTCGTCGAATGCCACGGCCGCGACGGGCTGCAGGTCGGACCACGCGTAGCCGACCGCCGAGCCGAGCGGGATCAACCACACGTTGTTGGTGGCGAAGACCACCTTGTGCGGGTCACCGGCCGCGCCCTTCGCGTAGACGAACGCTTCGGACCCGGAACCGCCGCCTTTGTTGGTGACGATGACGGACGAGTCGAGCAGCTGATGCTTCTGAATGATCGCCTGCACCGTGCGCGCGAGCTGATCGCTGCCGCCGCCGGGCCCCGCGGCGACGATGAACTCAATCGGACGCGTGGGCTGCCATGCGCCATCCGTCTCGCGCGTCGAGCATCCGACCACCGCGAGCGCTGCGATCGCAAACGCAGCACTCTTCCACTTATTCACTTTCCACTTTCCATTTCGGCGGGTCCGCCTTCTACGGTACTTTGGCGCCGGCTATATAGACGGCGCGTATCTTCCGGCTATTGCTGATATCCGCGAGCGGGTTCCCATCGAGCACGACGAAGTCGGCCCATTTGGTCGGCTCCAGCGTTCCCAGATCCTCGGCGCCAAGGAACATCGCGGCGCGGCGCGTGGCGGCGTCGATGGCCTGCGCCGGCGTGAGTCCGGCTTCCACCATCAACTGCAGCTCCCAGTGCTCGAAGTAACCGGGGAATCTTCCGGGCGGTCCCGAATCGGTGCCGGCGGCGTACGGGATCCCCGCATCAACGAGGCGCTTGAAGTTCGCCTTCGCCGTCTCCAGGAACGGGGGGTATTTCTTGAAATTGGGTCCGCTGGCAATGGTCTTCTGCCGCTCGGGGCTCTTGATCAACTCGAGCGTCTTGGCTGACACGCCGCGCGTGAAGAACGGATCGGACGCGAACCCAGGCGTCGAGCCGTAGGCGAACATCGATGCCTCGCGCGACAGCGTGGGCGCCACCTGCCAGGTGCCGTGCTTCTCCATGCTGTCGATGAGCGCCTGATCGATCGGCTGGTCCCGCACCATGTGGACGAAGCCGTCCACGCCCTGGTCGGCGAGGTACTTCGCGTCCTCCAGGTAGAACACATGCGCCAGCACGCGCGCACTGCGCTTGTGCGCGGCGTTGATGATCGCCGTCGCGATCTCCTTCGGCATCTTCGGCATTGTCCCCAGCTCGGAGTCGAGCCAGAGCTTGATGACGTCCGCGCCCTTGTCCAACTGCGCGTTGACCGCCGCTTCCGCCTCTGCGGGGGTCGACACTGGAGTGTTCACGCCGGCCAATCCACCGTAGCCGCCCTTCAGCATCAGGCCCTGACCTGCCGTATAGACGCGCGCCATCGACAGGGCCCCTGCCGATGCATCCGCCACCGCCTTGGGCGCCGAAGCCTTGGCGAAGGCGGCGCGTTGATCGTTGCGCACTGGGAACATCGTGTCCTGGTCCGTGCCCATGCTCAGGACCGTGGTCACGCCGTACGAGGCATAGGTCTTCAGGTCCTTCTCGATGCTCTCCCGCGTGTGGAACTTGCTGTCCTGAACCAGATCGACCGTGTTGCCGATGTGGGTGTGCAGATCGATCAATCCGGGAATGACGTACGCGCCGTTGAGGTCCGTGGCGGTTGCCCCGGACGGCGCCTTGAGGTCGGCCGCCGGTCCAACCCACGAAATGCGGCCCTGCTCGACGAGCATCGCTGCCTGCGACACTGGCGCGTGGTCACCGCCGTCGATCAGCGTGAAGTTGCGAAAGACGAGCGCGTCACTCGAGCCCGGCGCCGTGCCTATTCCGCAGCTCACGGCGCCGATACCGCCCGAACCGCTGCAACTCAGCGCGAACAGGCCGAGCACCAGGCCGAAGAGCTTGAGCGAGTTACGACGTCTTGGTGCGGGCATCTTCGAGAATCCGTTTGGCACGCGAGGGATTGAATACACCGCAGGAACAGAATCGCGTCAGGGTGGCAGCCGCCTGATCGGGCGTGCGCCGGTTCTCCTTGACGAAGTCGATCATCTTCTTCGCCAGCGAGTGGCTGATCATGCCATGTCCGCACATCGTGGACAGCATCATGACCTGCGCGTTCGGCATCTTCTCGGTCTTGCCCTCGAAGCCCAGCGAATAGCCGACGCTGTGGCGCGGAATGCCCGCGTATTCGCAACACTCCTCGGCACCAGTGATGGACGTGGAGACGTTGACGCTGAGCCCGAGGTTTTCTTCTCTGATGCGCCTGACGAATTTCTCGGCCTTGAGGCGATCGTCGAACACCGCGGCGCACGTCGTGACGTCGGTCAGGCCGTCCACGACCGCCTGAAAGTCCGGGGTGCTGTCGCGCGACCAATGCGCCAGCGGGTTCATGTGGCTCGACGGTCGAATCGCGCCGCCGTGCCTCGCGTCGCCGAGGTTCACGGGACCGTATTCGATCGCGATCTGCAGAAAGCGTCGCAGCCCGTCGAGCGCGTTCTCCTGCTTGAACGGTCCCTTGCAGGCCATCGCAAACACGATGAAGTCGTCGGCAAAGCTCTCGGCGCTGCCGAATCGATGCAGCGTATTAGTCATGGTGCCTCTGTCATGACGTCACCATCTCGCGCGCGGGGGCCTCGGCAGGCGTGCCGCGGCGGCCGAGGCCGATGTTCGTCTTGGCGCGCTCGAGGTTGTAGCCAAGTCGCGCGAGAATCGGCGCCACCACTGTGTCGTCGCCCTGGGCATCACAGCGCACGCCAGCGCCGATCGTCACCACTGTGTCGATCCGCTTCTCCACGTCCCACACCAGACGGATGATCTCTTCGGCGCGCGCGACCGGCACTTTGATCTCGACGATGGCCGATAGCACTTTCTCGTTGAGGATGTCCTCACGGATGCTGCCCGTTGCGGCGTCGCTCATGAGCGACGTGATCGGATTCTTCTTCTCGAACGCAACGCCGGCAGCTGCCAGCGCGCGGCACATCTCCTGGATGTCGTGGAAGCGCACGCCCACGCCGGGACGCCCGAGCTCAATCGTGAAGCCGACGTCGCCGGGACCCACGCGCCCCGTCACATCGTTGGTCTTGACTTCCTCGGTCCCCCGTCCTTCAACGCCCGTGGACTCGTGCGGCACACGCGGATCCGAGAAAGCGCGGCGGACGACCCGCGGCCAGGTCAGCTCGTCGGGCTCGAAGGCGGCGGTCGGACAGACGTCCGGCTCTGGCTCGAAGCGGATGCGCATCGTCGCGAACACTTTCCGCACCGTCCGCACGAGCGTCGGGTTGAGATGCTCCTGGCTGAGGCCGTTGAAGCAGGTGTAGCACTCGACGCACTCGTCGCGGTCGATGGTGGCGCGCTTCAACACCGGGTCGATGTAGATCGCGCCCATCGGGCAGACGTAGGTGCAGTTGCCGCAGGCGACGCACTTATGGGGGTTGATTTTCATACGGCTTAAGCCGGACCAATCATAGCCGGCTGGAATCCGACTTGCGTAGCAATCCGGCATGTCGATCTCAGCCAACCGCGACCGTCCCCCGCATCCCATCGATCCTGACAAACCGAAGGACCCGCACGAGCCGGACCATATTCCCGACACGCCGCCAACCGAGCCGCCGCCGAGTCCGATTAGCGATCCGCCGTCTGACAGCCAGCCACCTGGGCCGCTGATCAGCGCGCCTCGAGAATCGTAGTCTCCGCGAGGATCCGTCGGTTCACGGGGTTCAAAGTGCAAGGGACTGAACCCCTTCCGTCACCATTTCCTCGGCACATTCCCCCGCCGACCCATGCGAATGATTGCTTCGGTCGTTGTTGCGCTGGCGTTGTGGGCGGCTCCAGCCTCGGCGCAGGGTCGGGATAGCGTTCTGAACGGCGCGATCATCGGCGGCGCCATCGGCGCCGGAATTGGTATCGGGTTCAGCCACGCCCTGCGCGATTCCGACCTGACTGTCGGTCAGTACGCGTACGGCGCGGCTGTGTACGGCGCGATCGGCGCCGGCATCGGCCTTGGCGTCGATGCGCTGTTCAGCCGTTCGTCACCGCGCGGGACCAGTGCGCCGCCGCGGCGCCTGCTGTTTGCTCCTGTCGTCTGGCGCAACGTCGCCCACGTCGCGATCAGGTGGCGATGGTGATCTCCTCCGTAGCATCCCGAGCCATCAGGCCAAGGCCGACCTGCGCAACGACGTTCCACATGGCCGGTGCTATTATCCAAGGTGATGTGTAGACGAACTAATTCTGAAGCCCACCAAAAAAAAACCCCCCCCAAAAACCCCTCCACCCTCCCCCCACCCCGACAACCCCCCCGCCCGTTCACGCCGTGACGAGCCACCGATCCAAGAGCACCACCGACGGCGATCGCAAGCCACACCATTCGTTCTTTATACTCTGCCAATGCCCAAGTCATTGGACGTCGACAGCTTCCGCGTACCCGAAGGTCGCCGCGTCGATCTGAAGAAGTGGCCGACGCTCGCCAAACCGTTCTACAGCTCCAAGGAGCACTACCGATCGCTGCTGTCGGATCACATTGAGCAGCTGGCCGACCGCCAGAACCTGCTCTACGCGCACGACCGCTACGCGCTGCTGCTGATTTTTCAAGCGATGGACGCCGCGGGCAAGGACGGCGTGATCAAGCACGTCATGTCCGGCATCAACCCGCAGGGCTGTCAGGTCTTCAGCTTCAAGCATCCAAGCGCGACCGAGCTCGATCACGACTTTCTGTGGAGAACAACGGAGTGCCTGCCGGAGCGGGGACGAATCGGCATCTTCAACCGTTCCTACTACGAGGAAGTCCTGGTCGTCCGCGTCCATCCCGAGATTCTGCAGGCGCAGCGGCTTCCCGACGAAGCGCTCGAGGGAAGCGGCGTCTGGAAGCGGCGCTATCAGTCCATCGTCGATCACGAGCGTCATCTGCATCGCAACGGCACCCGCATCGTGAAGTTCTTCCTCCACCTGTCGAAG
Organism: uncultured Acidobacteriota bacterium; assembly: GCA_963793705.1. Classification (GTDB taxonomy): domain Bacteria; phylum Acidobacteriota; class Vicinamibacteria; order Vicinamibacterales; family UBA2999; genus Gp6-AA40. Next base: position 164,141 of record CAWCBC010000021.1, read on the forward strand.
GAGGAGCAGGCGCGGCGCTTCCTGGCGCGCATCGACGACCCGGCGAAGAACTGGAAGTTCAGTGCCGGCGATATCGCGGTACGGGCGCGCTGGAAGGACTACATGGGCGCGTACGAGGCCTGCCTCGAAGCGACGAGCACCGCTCACGCTCCCTGGTTCGTCGTCCCGGCGGACGACAAGCAGAATGCGCGGCTGATCGTGTCGCAGGTCATCGTCAACACGATGAATCGCCTGAAGATGCGGTATCCGTCACCCGACGCGGCGCAGGTCAGGGAGCTGCAGCGGATCCGCAAAGAGCTGATCTAACTTCGAAGGACTCATGACGATACGCTTGCTGATCGTGCTGGCCTTGCTCGTCGCCGCCTTCCCGGCGCTGCCCCGGTTGGCGCAGCCGCCGGCGGCGGGTGCCGTGCGTGTGTCCCGCTTTGCCACGAATCCGCTGGTGACCGTGAAGTCGGCGACGACGCTCGGCGCCAACGTCAACGGTCCAACGGTGATCCGCGTGCCGGCCTGGGTCGAGCGGCCGCTCGGAAGTACTAATGTCCTTGGCAATCATCGCGGAGACTTCATCCGGCTCGCGTACCCGACACCGTCACCGGACCGTGGACGGTCCATGAACCGGGTGTGTGGCACGTTCGCGACTCGGCGTTGTTCCGGCCGCAGCCCGACTCCGCACGCTTTGGCGGCTTCAACACCCACTTCGCGTCGCCGGAGATCTTCATCGACGCGGCCAACCGGCGTCTCGTGCTCTGGGCGCACGGATGGTGGACCAACGGCGAGCAGTGGCCGGCCGAGCCGCAGGCGGCGCAGCGGTGGGCGAACGAAAAAGGGTACGGTCAGTTCTCGCAATCCGCGGTCTCGTCTGACGGCCTCCAATTCTCGGCGCAGCCGGCGATCACGAAGGAGAGTTATCTCCGCGTCTTTCAGCGCGGCGGAGCGATGTACGGAATGTCGCGTCTGGGCGTCCTGATACGAGCGAACGATCCGCTGGCGAGCTTTACCGTCGGTCCGAATGCATTTCGTGACACCGCGTACGGAAGCACCCGAGTGCGCCATCTCGCGCTCGTACCGCGCGGCGATCTACTCTATGTACCTCTTCACCGCAATCGGCGACGCTCCCGAGCGGCTGTTCGTCTCGACCATCGACATGACGAAAGAGTGGTCGGAGTGGCGCGTGAGCCCTCCGGTTGACGTGATGCAGCCGGAAACCGACTACGAATGCGGACGCCTGCCCGTGGCGCCATCGGCGGTCGGCGACATCTTCGAACCGGCCCGCCAAATCCGCGACCCGCACGTCCTGGAGGATGGCGGGAAGCGTATTTGTTCTACGCAATCTGCGGAGAGCAGGGAGTCGCCGGCGCAGAATTGACCCTGCCCTAACGCCTCGCCCACGGTTCCGCCTGACCGCCTTCGCTGAAGCTACGGCGGTCAAGAAGGCGGACACTACGTCGATAATTGGCTATGCTAGGCGCGCTTCGGAGGAGCGTGACATGCGCAGCAGACTGCTCGGAATCATCGTCGTCGTCGCCTCGGTCGCGGTGCTGGCCGGACAATCCAAGCCGCCATCAGACATTCATCCCGTGTCGCTCTCGCGTCTGCCGCCGGTGCAGCGCGACAGCCTGGACGCCGAAGGCAAGCGGGTGTGGGATGTGCTCGCCGGCGGCCGCGGGATGCCGGCCACGGGACCGGCGCCGGTGTCAATCTACAGCCCGGCGCAGCCGAACCAATCCAGCTCCTCAACCGGTACTTTCGCAATACGGTCGTCGGCCCCCGCTATTTCGAGATGTCGGCGCTCATCGCGGCGCGTGAGTTCGATCAGCAGTACGAATGGTCCGGACACGAGCCGGCCGCGCTTCGCTACGGCGTCGAGCAATCG
>CAWCBC010000022.1:0-51185 GCA_963793705.1 uncultured Acidobacteriota bacterium
TCGGCGCGGGCAACCTGATTCGTCTGCTGTTCGGCCTTCCCTACGAATTCGCGGTCGTGATTGTCGGCGTCGTGATGCTGGTCTACGTCCTGTTTGGAGGGATGATCGCGACGACGTGGGTGCAGATCGTCAAGGCGGTCATGCTGCTCGGCGGCGCGACGTTGCTGGCGGTGCTGGTGCTGTCGCGATTCGGGATGAATCCGCTGGCGCTCTTCGCGGAGGCGCAGGGGCTCTACGGCGACAGCGTGCTGAGCCCGGGGCGGCTGGTCAGTGATCCCGTCGACGCCATGTCGCTTGGCCTGGCGCTGATGCTCGGCACGGCGGGACTGCCGCACATTCTGATGCGCTTCTATACCGTGCGCGGACGCGAAGACCGCGCGGACCTCGGTCGGCTATGCGACGGCGTTCATCGGCTTCTTCTATCTGCTGACGTTCATCCTGGGTTCGGCGCGATGGTGATCATCGGCCGTGATGCGATCACCGCGGTCGATGCGGGTGGCAACATGGCGGCGCCCCTGCTGGCCGAAGGCCTCGGCGGAACGCCGTTTCTCGGATTCATCGCTGCAGTCGCGTTCGCGACGATTCTCGCCGTCGTTGCCGGCCTGACGCTGTCGGGCGCCGCGACGTTGTCGCACGATTTGTGGGTCAACGTCGTTCGCGAGCGCACACGCTGAGGAGCGTGAGCAACTGATCGTGGCGCGCGTGGCGACCGTCGTCCTCGCCGGCTTGTCGATCCTGCTTGGCATCACGTTCAAGGGACAGAACGTCGCCTATATGGTGGGCCTGGCGTTCGCGATTGCCGCCAGCGCCAATTTTCCCGCGCTCGTCCTGTCGATTTTCTGGCGCCGGCTGACGACGGCTGGGGCCTGCACGAGCATGTTCGTCGGCACCGCTTCGACGCTGGCGCTGATCTGGCTGTCGCCGACGATTCAGATCGACGTGCTGAAGCACACGGACGCCTGGTTTCCGTTGCGGAATCCCGGGATCGTGACGATTCCGCTGGCGTTTGCGACGGCCATCGTGGTGTCGCTGCTGCGTCCGGAGCCCGCCGACGCGCAGGCGATTCACGGAACTCGAACGGCAAGTGCATCTTGGAGTCGAGTAGGCCTCCGCTTACCCGCATCATCGTTCCTGGGCAGCCGACGCGCCGCAGGCGGAAACGCAGTCGCCGGAGCTATCGCGGTGTCCTGATCGCGGCCGCCGTCATCGCCGTCGTCTCGGCGGGCGTGTTCGTTCTCCGCGGACGCAACGCGCTTCCAGCTCCTGGCTCCGAGACCTACGAACTGGTGACGCGCGCGTTCTATCGCGGCCTGGCGTCGCTCGAGGTCGGCCTGCTCGAGGATGCGAAGCGCGAGTTCACAACGGTGACCATGCAGGTCGCGGACGGAGCCTGCAGCATGGGCGAATCTCGGGTTGACGCACCTGCGGCTCGGTGAGCTGGACGCGGCCGCGGCGCCGATCGATCGGGCGGTGATGCTGGCGCCGGACAACGCGGATCTTGTGCTGCTGGCAGGGCGGATGGAGATCGCGGGCGGCCGTCTCGAACAGGGTCTCGCGCATCTGCGCCGGCGGTGGAATTGGCGCCGGACGCCCTCCAGCCGCGTTTCGCCCTCGTTGAGGAAGTCGAGCGCGCCACGGCAGCGGATGCCGATGCGCAGGCGCTGGCGCTGTTGGACGAGCTGCTGAAGCGGGCGCCGACGAACATGGCGGTGCTGGTCGAGCGCGCCAGGATCGCCGCCAAGGCGCGCGACCTTCAGCGGTTGAACGATTCGATCGCGACGCTCAAACCGCTGGCGGGCCGCTGGCCCGCGCCGGCGATGGAGCAGTATCGGGATGCTGCAGCGGCGGTGGCGGCGAATGACTTCGCCGACCGCCCAGCACAACCGACGCAGTTCCTGAAGAATGTCCTCTTGAGCCTGCCGGCATTCCGCGAGAACCTCGCCGCGGTGCGCACGCCGACCGAGCTGATCTCGGAGCCGATTGAACGCTTCATCGCGCTCACGCCCCCACCCGCCACCCCGGCGGCTCCGGACTGTGACGCTCCGCTTCGCCATCGAGCCGATCCGCCTGTCGCTGCCGTCGCTGGCCTATTCCGTGGCCACGATTCCGGCGGACGGCAAGGAGGTGCCGCAGATTCTGGCGGTCGAATTCGACGCGGTGAGCGCAGTGGCTGGACCAGCGATGCGCCTGGCTTTCCCGTCGCGGAAAGGCAATGAGTCCGTTCCGGGCGCTCACAGCGTCGCCATTGTCGATTGGAACAACGATTTCCGCCGGGACATCGTCATGGCCGGCGCTGGAGGCGTTCGGCTGTTTGTCCAGCAGGCTGACGAGCAGTTTGTCGATCAGACGCCAACCGAGAAGACGGCGTCCGAGTGCGTCTGTCGCGCGGTGTGGCCGGCCGATGTCGAGATGGACGGGGACATCGACATCATCGCTGCTCCGCAGGGTGACGCGCCGCCATTCGTGCTCCGCAACAACGGCGATGGCAGCTGGACTGCCGTCACCATGTTCGCCGGGGCGCCGGTGAACGTCACGCAATTTGCGTGGGCAGACCTTGACGACGACGGCGATCCCGATGCCGCGTTTCTCGGCTCCGCGGCCGACGACGGGCCGATGGGCGTGGATGTCTTCGCCAATCGCCAGGCGGGAGACTTTGTGTCGCTGCCCTCGCTGCCGGCAAGCCCGTTCGCATTTACCGTTGCCGATATCGACAGCGACGGGTCATTCGACATCATCGAGCTCGAACGGTCTGGCGTTCTTCGCTCCTTTTCCTTCCGCGCTGGCCAGTGGGTCGGCGAGGGCATCGCGTCGTGGCCGGCGTCTGCCCAGATGATCACGTCGGCGCGACTCATCGCGGAAGACATCGACAATAACGGCGCGCTCGATCTCATCGCGACGGGCGATGAAACCTCGCGCGTCTGGCTGGGCAATTCTTCGCATCAGCTGCTTCCGCTCGATGAACCGATGCCTGGGAAGGTGTTCCCGGCGGGAGATCTCGATTCCGACGGGCGTCTCGACTTCGTCGCGATTGCCCCAGTGCGGACGTTCACCGACCCCTACAGGGTCGTTCGACTTCTGAATCGCGGTACCCGCAACTATCACTGGAAACAGATCAGTCCGCGTGCCCAGCCGACCGCCGGCGATCAGCGAATCAATTCGTTCGGCATCGGTGGCTATGTCGAAGCGCGCGCCGGGCTGCTGTTTCAGAAACAGCTGCTGACCGGCGGCCCGGTTCACATCGGGCTCGGCCTGCAGACCACCATCGACGTGGTCCGCATCGTCTGGCCGAACGGCATTCCGCAGGCGGAGTTCGGCACCTCGGTGGACGACACGCTGGTGGCGGAGCAGCGGTTGAAAGGGTCGTGCCCGTGGGTGTTCGCGTGGGACGGGACGCGCATGACGTTCGTGACCGACTTCCTGTGGCGGTCACCGCTCGGATTGCGCATCAACGCGCAGGACACCGCCGGCGTCACGCAGACCGAGGACTGGGTGCGCCTGCGCGGCGATCAGCTGGTGCCGCGAGACGGACTGCTACGACGTGCGCATCACCGCGGAGCTGTGGGAAACGCACTTCTTCGATCACGTCTCGCTGTTGGTCGTTGACCATCCCGGCGACACGGAGGTCCTGGTCGACGAGCGCTTCTCTCCCGCCTCGCCGCCGGCGCTGGCCGTCCAGGCGATGAAGGACCTTCGGCCGGTGCCGCGCGCCTGGGACGAACGGGGCGTCGACGTGACGGCCACGGTCGCGGCGCGCGACGGACGCTACCTGTCCACCTTCGCGCGCGGTCGGTACCAGGGGATCGCCGCGGATCACTTCGTCGAGATCGAGCCCGGTTCGATCGGCGCTGACTCGATGCTGGTGGCACACGGCTGGATCTATCCGACGGACAGCAGCATCAATGTCGCGATCGCCCAGGCGGGGATCGCGCCGCGCGGGTTGTCGCTCGAGGCCCAGAACGCGGACGGCTCGTGGCGGGTCGTCAACGGCGACCTCGGGTTCCCGGCTGGGAAGAACAAGACCGTGCTGATCGACTTGAGCGGGGCGATTGGCGCGCAGCGAATCCGCCTCCGGACGAATCTCGAGATCTACTGGGACGCCTTACAGCTGGGCTGCGCGGGTGACGTCGCCGATGAAGACTACCCGAATCCCGGCGGCGACCGCGCAGCTCCGGTACCGCGGCTTCTCACACACCGTCTCGCCGCGCGGCGATGCGCCGGAGACGCCGGAGTACGATCGGGTGGTCTCGACATCTCAGCGCTGGCGCGATTTGACCGGGTATCACACGCGCTTCGGCGACGTGCGCGAACTGATCGATCGGGTTGACGACCGGTACGTGATCATGAACGCGGGCGACGAGATGCGGCTGCAGTTTGCCGAAGCCGCCCCGCCCGCCGCGGGCTGGCGGCGCGACTTCGTGCTGATCGGCGACGGCTGGGAGAAGGACGGCGACTACAACACCGGCTTCTCGCAGACCGTGCTGCCGCTCCCGTCGCACGATCAGCCGGCGTACGGGGCCGGGACCAGGAGCCTCGAGCTGGAGGATGATCCCGTGTATCAGCGCCATCGCGACGACTGGCAGCGCTATCACACGCGGTACGTGACGCCGCGGGGTTTTGTGAACGGGCTGAAGCCTGCTAAAACGAATTAACCACGAAGAGACACGAAGAAAAGATTCACAGGAGGAACGGAGACAACGGAGGACGAACGGAGGAGAGGCCGTTCGATTGGTCGGCGTGCGAAGCACGCCGACTCGCCGCGAAGTGAGAGACCGCAAATACAAGCCGCTGATGGAAAGTGGTGCGGCTTGTATTTGCGGCCTCTCACTCCGCGGCAGGCCGCCTTCGGCGGCCAATCGAACGGCCGCCGCATCTTCGCGATCTTCGTGTTCTTCGTGGTTCGACAACTCCGTTCGTCTCCGTGTCTCCGTTCCTCCTGTGAAGGGCCAGTGAATGACCTTACCGCTTAGACAGCGCATCGCCTGGATTGCGTGGACGGTCGTCCTGATCGTCGTCGCTGTCCGCGGTGTACGCGCTGAATCGGCAGGCGGAAGGGCGTCACGTCGTTGCCGACGACGAGGGCGCGGATACGCGGTTCGGGTTCCGGCTGCAGGAATCGGCGAAGGCGATGGGCATGGACTTCACGCATCAGGCGCCGACGTTCGACGCCCGGCTCGACCACATCATGCCGCAGGTCGCCGCGATGGGCGCGGCGGTGGCGGTGACCGACTTCGATCGCGACGGCTGGCAGGATTTCTACGTCACCAACAGCGGCGAGGGCAGCCAGAACCGCCTGTACCGCAACAACGGCAACGGCACGTTCACCGACGTGGCGCGGAACGTTGGGCCTCGCCGACGTGAACCGGCGCGAGACCGGCGTGTCGATGGGCTCGGTCTGGGGCGACTTCGACAACGACGGCTGGGAAGACGTGCTGGTCTACAAGTACGGCCGGCCGGAGCTGTTCCGCAACGTCGACGGGCGCTCCTTTGTCCCGGTCGGTGAGCGCGCGGGCCTTCCGTCGTGGGTCAACGCCAACAGCGCCACCTGGCTCGACTACGACCGCGACGGCCACCTCGACCTGTTCATTGCCGGCTACTGGCCCGACGACGTCAATCTCTGGAAGCTCGAGACGACGAAGATCATGCCGGAGAGCTTCGAGTACGCGACCAACGGCGGCCGCAAGTATCTGCTGCGCAACCGCGGCGACGGCACGTTCGAGGATCGCACCGAGGCGATGGGCATTCGCAGCCATCGCTGGACGCTGGCCGTGACGGCTGCCGACCTGCTCGGCACGGGCTATCCCGATCTCTTCCTGGCCAACGACTACGGCGTGTCCGAATTGTTTGCCAATCGAGGCGGCAAGCGCTTCGAGGACGTCGCCGAAGCCACCGGCGTCGGCGTGGCGCCGAAGAGCGGCATGAACGCCTCCGTCGGCGACGTCTTCAACGACGGCCGCCTCGCGATTTACAAGACCAATATCACCGAGCCCGGCCAGCTCCTGCAGGGCAACGACCTGTGGGTGCCGCAATCCGTCGCGCAATGCGTCAACGTTCGAGAACCTGGCGTCGACCCTGGGGATCGATCTGGGCGGCTGGAGCTGGGGCGCTCAGTTCGGCGATCTGAACAACGACGGCACGCAGGATATTTACCTGACCAACGGCTACATATCGGCCGGGGAGCGCAGCAGCTACTGGTACGACTTCGGCGTGATTGCCGGCGGCCACAGCACGATCATCGGCGACGCGGCGAACTGGCCGGCGATGAAAGGGCGCAGCTTCTCCGGCTACCAGCGGAAACGGCTGTGGGTGAACGACGGCGCCGGCCGCCTCACCGACGTCGCGCAGGTGGTTGGCGCGAGGGACACCTTCGATGGCCGCGCGGTCGCGCTCGCCGATCTCGGCAACCGCGGCGTGCTCGACGTCCTCGTCGCCAATCAGCGCGGCCCGCTGCTCATCTACCGCAACACCGTGGAGCCGGGCGCCACTGGATCCAGTTCGAGCTCGAAGGGACGGGCAACCGCAGCGCGATCGGCGCCCGGGTCGAGCTGCACTGGGCCGGCCACGTGCAGGCGCAGATGGTCGCCGCGGCCACGGGCTTCAGCGCCCAGAACCAGCGGCGCGTCCACTACGGGCTCGGTGCGGCCACGTCGGTCGACCGCGTCGTCATCCGCTGGCCGTCCGGGCAGACGCAGACGATCGAGCATCCGGCAGTCGACCGGTTGCACAGAGTCAAGGAAGAGGTCCGCCTGATGGCGGACACTACGTCGGGAGCGCGCGTCGATGGCCGTTGAGAGCCCGGCGCTGCCGCGCACCAATGCCGTCGCCCCGCGGAAGCGGTTCCTGGCGATCGACAACCGCTTCCTGCCGCCGCTGCTGATCACGTCGATCCTGCTGACCGCGCATCTCTCCTTCGGGATCCTCGAGGGCTGGGAGCGAACGGCGATCGCCATCGTGACGGCCATCGTCGCGGAACCGATCATGGGCCGCCTGACCTACGGCGTCTGGCCGCATCCGGCCAGCGCGTACATCAGCGGCATCAGCGCCGGCATTCTCGTGCGCTCGCCGTTCTGTGGCCGTACTTCCTGACCAGCCTCATCTCGATCACCTCGAAGTACGTGCTGCGATTCCGCGGCCGGCACCTCTGGAATCCGACCAACTTCGGCGTCAGCGCCGTCGTCTTCCTCGCGCCGGCGACGGTGGCGGTGCTCAGCATCCAGTGGGGCAACGTCGTCGCGCCGATGGCGGTCATCTGGGTGCTCGGCACCGTGATCGTCTGGCGCGTCGGCCGGCTGCACATTTCGGTCGACCTACGTGCGTCGTTCCTGCTGTTCTCGTTTGTGCGCGCCTGGTTGACCGGCACGCCGTGGCTGGCGAACGTCGCGCCGATCACCGGGCCGATGTATCAGCTGTTCACGTTCTTCATGGTCACCGACCCGAAGACGACCGTGCGGTCGGTGAAGGGGCAGTGCGTGGTGGTGTTTCTCGTGGCCGTCGTCGAGATGGTGCTGCGGCTGAACGAAGTCGTCTACGCGCCGTTTTACGCCCTGTTCATCGTCGGCCCGATCGCGATGCTGATCGAGCAATGGCGCGACGGGCGCAGCCTCGCCGGGCGCCGCGCAGCGTGACGGACGCGCCTACAGAGAGTCCCGCGAAAGCGCTGGCCATCCGCGCCAGCCGCATCGTCCTGGTTCGACTGATCGCTGTGCGGGTGCTCGTCGGTCGGTGGTGGCGCCGTCCGCCGCGGCCGCGCGATGTGGCGCGGACGATCGGGAACGCCTGGCGTCTGCTGCGTGACTCGGGGCCGCGTGGGCTCGTTCGGGCGTTCAATGCCGGCACGCATGCGCTGGCCGTCGAAGGCGGCAGCCTCACCGGCAACCTACTCGACGGATTCACAGGCTCTTCGAAGGGGCACTCTATCGCCGGTGGGTCCGCCAGTTCGATCAACTGAGTCCAGAGGATCTGCACGCCATTCGCGAGGCGACGGCGCGCCTGGCGTACCGTCCACTCTTCTCCGTGCTGATGCCGGTCTACAACACCGACGAGCGTTGGCTGCGGGCGGCGATCGAATCGGTGCGGGGTCAGCTCTACGACAATTGGGAGCTGTGTATCGCCGACGACCATTCCACCGACGCCAGGGTCGGCAAGGTTCTTCGCGAGTTCCAGTCGCTCGACTCCCGGATCAAGGTCCACTTCCGAACTGTCAACGGCCATATCTCCGCTGCCTCGAACACCGCTCTCGCACTGGCCTCGGGCGAATTCATCGTCCTGCTCGATCACGATGATGTGCTGCCGAGTCACGCGCTGGCGGCAGTGGCGCACGAGCTGAACCGGCATCCTGATGCCGACATCATCTACAGCGACGAGGATCGGATCGACGAACGGGGTAGACGATACGACCCCTACTTCAAACCGGACTGGAGCCCCGAGCTGTTCTGCTGCGCAGAATCTGATCAGCCACCTCGGGGTCTATCGGACCGCAACCGTGCGGCAGGTCGGCGGGTTTCGGGAGGGCCTCGAGGGCAGCCAGGACTACGACCTCGCCCTTCGCATCGTCGAGCAGACCGAGCCGCGGCGGATCCGTCACATCCCGTACGTCCTGTATCACTGGCGTGCGATCAAGGGGTCGGCGGCGCGGAGCACGGGAGAGAAGGTGTACACGCACGGCGCGGCACGCCGTGCCGTGCAGGAGCATCTCGATCGCACCAGCCCGGGAGCCACCTGCGAGCCGGCCCCTGACCTGGTCTATCACCAGCGGATCCGCTATGCGCTGCCCGACCCGCGGCCGCACGTCACGATCATCATTCCCACGCGGGATCACGCGGACGTGCTGTCGCGGTGCGTGAGCGGCGTGACGTCTCGCACGACCTACGGGGACTACGACATCGTCATCGTGGACAATGGCAGCACCGAGGCGGCGACGCACGCCTATTTCGACCGGCTGCGGCAGGAGCCGCGCGTTTCTGATCCTGCGGGTTGACGAGCCGTTCAATTTCTCCAGGCTCAACAATCTGGCCGCCGCCCGGGCACGCGGGTCGGTGCTCTGTTTCCTGAATAACGACGTCGACGTCATCACCCCGGAGTGGCTCGAGGAGATGGTGAGCCTTGCCAGCCGCGACGGCGTCGGGGCGGTTGGCGCGATGCTCTATTACCCCAACGACACCGTGCAGCATGCGGGTGTGATTCTGGGTCCCTGGCGGCGTCGCTGTGCATGCGCACCTCGGGCTGAAGAGGGGGGCGGCCGCCGACCACGGACGTGCGGTGCTTGCGCAAGCCCTGTCAGCGGTGACGGCGGCGTGCCTGGTCGTGCGCAAGCAGGTGTTCGACGAGGTCGGGGGCTTCGATGAGGCCCTGGCCGTGGCCTACAACGACGTCGATCTCTGCCTCCGTCTTCGTGCACGCGGCTGGCGCACCGTGTGGACCCCGTTCGCGGAGCTGTATCACTTCGAGGGCGTCAGCCGCGGGAGAGACGATACGGCGGTCGCGGTCCGGCCCGGGTTTCTGGCCGAAACGCAGCTGATGAAAGACCGGTGGGGCGACCAGCTGAAGGAAGACCCCTACTTCAATCTCAACTTCTCCCTCCTGCGCGCGGACTTTCAACTCGGGCATCCGCCGCGGCACCAGCGGCGGTGGTGGGACCACTGAGCGGTGCTACTCTCGTTCGGCGCGTTCTGAACCCCATGCGTGGCCGCCACGTCTACTCTTCCGGGAGATGCAGATGAGAATGCTGGCGCGTTGGAGTGTGCTCGCGGTCGTGATGCTGTCCACAGTTGTGGCCGCGCAAGCCCCCAACCTCGTTGGCCAGTGGCAGGGCACGAATAAAGTTGGCAAGGAATTGCGCCTGGTGTTCGTCGTCAGCGACAACGCGGCGGGCGGCGGGCTCACCGCGTCGCTGTATAGCATCGACAGGCCCCGACGGCCATCGCCACCACGGTCGTTGCCCAGGGTGGCAACGTCCGGTTGTCGGTTACGGCGGCCGGAATCGAGTTCGACGGAAAACTGAGCGCCGACGGCAATTCCATCGCCGGGACGTTCAGGCAAGGCGGCGGCTCCCTTCCGCTGACGCTGGCACGCGCGACGAAAGAGACGGCGTTTGCGCTGCCCGCGCCGCCGAAGACGATGGCCGCCGATGCGTCGCTGGCGTTCGAGGTCGCCACGATCAAGCCAAGCAAGCCCGGTCAACAGGGTCGGGGGATCGCGATGCGAGGCCGCGAGGTGCTGACGATCAACACGCCCCTCGGTTACCTGATCGAGTTCGCTTACGGCCTCAACTCTCGCCAGATTATCGGCGGGCCGCCGTGGATGCAGTCCGAGAACTTCGACATCGTCGGACGGCCTCTGGCAGAGGGCGTGCCGAATGAGCGCCAGCTGCGCGGCATGATCAGGGTGCTCCTGGAGGATCGATTCAAGCTGACGATTCATCGCGAGAAGCGGGAACTGCCGGTGTACGCGCTCGTCGTCGGGAGCGCTCCGAAGATGACGAAAAACGACTCGAATCCGAATGGTCTGCCAGGGCCGGTTTCCGAGCGCTCGGGAATCTTGGGGTTGTCAATGCGACGATGGCGGACTTCGCCACGGTGATGCAGAGCAACGTGCTCGATCGGCCCGTCCTTGATCGCACCGGGCTGCAGGGCCGCTTCGACTTCACGCTCGTCTGGACCCCTGACGAGTCCCAGTTCCGTGGGATGGGCGTCCAGGTACCGCCGCCACCCGCGGACGCGAAATCCCGGGACTGTTTACCGCCATCCAGGAACAGCTTGGGCTGAAGCTGGAATCGACCAATGCGCCGGCCGAGGTCGTCGTCATCGACAGCGTGGAGAGGGTGTCAGACAACTAAAACCACGAAGACCGACTGAAACCACAAGACCGAAGTTGCTGGTTTATGCGGTAGGAGCGCGAAGAATTCTTTAGATAGGTCTTCGCGGTTAAGGCTGGCGTCAGGCGCTACAATAGCCGGCCATGATTACTGTCACCGCTCTGGGACTGCTGGCTGCACTGGCGCAAGCTGCGCCCTGCGAATCCCTTCGAACGCTGTCCCTTCCCAACACGACAATCACGTCCGCGCAGCTTGTGGCTGCGGGACCGTACGTCGCACCTGCGCCGGGCGGACCTCCTGGAGGTCCGGTGACTCCGGGCGCCGCGGGACGTGGTGATGCCGGCGGTCGCGGTGGCGGCCGCGGAGAAGGTGCGGCACCGGCGGGTCGCGGCGACGGAGCCGGGACTGCGGGACGCGGCGCTGCTGGCGGACGGGGCGGCGGTGCACCCGCAGCTGCGGGTCCGGTGCTGCCCGCGCATTGCCGTATCGCGGCGACGCTCAAGCCGTCGGCGGACTCGGTCATCGACATGGAGGTGTGGATGCCGGAGTCGGCGAGCTGGAACGGCAAGTTCCAGGCGGTCGGCAACGGCGGCTGGGCCGGGATGATCAGCTACGCCGCGATGGCGACCGCGGTCGGCGAAGGCTACGCGACGGCGTCCACCGATACCGGTCACAAGGGCGGCAACGCGCTCTTCGCGATCGACCATCCGGAGAAGCTCATCGATTTCGCCTATCGCGCCGTGCACGAGATGGCGGTGCAGGCGAAGGCGATCATGACGCAGTACTACGACCGCGGTCCGCGCCTGTCGGTACTGGAACGGCTGCTCGACCGGCGGGCGCCAGGGGCTGATGTCCGCGCAGCGGTATCCCGAGGACTTCGACGCGATCGTTGCCGGCGCGCCGGCGAACTACCAGACGCATCTTCACACGTGGGATCTCGTCGCCTCGACGCCGGTGTTGAAGGACCCCGCAGGCGCGATGACGGCGGCGAAGCTCGACCTGGTGAACAAGGCCGTGCTGAACGCGTGCGACGCGCGCGACGGCGTCAAGGACGGCGTGCTGAACGATCCGCGTGAGTGCAAGTTCGACGTCGCGTCGCTGCAGTGCAAGGCGGGCGATGCCGACAACTGCCTGACGGCGCCGCAAGTCGCGCCGGTGAAGCGCGTCTACGAGCCGGCGAAGACGAAATCAGGGCAGGTGGTATTCCCGGGCAAGGTGCTGGGCGGCCGAGAGTGGATTGGATGCCTATCTCGGCGGACAGAACGCACCGGGGATTTCGGTCGGGTCGTTTCAGGTCGCCTACAACAACGCGAACTGGGATTGGCGAACGTTCGACATCGAGCGTGACCTGCCGCTTGTCGAGCAGAAGGTCGGCGCCATCGTCAACGCCGTGAACCCCGACCTGCAGCAAGTTCAAGGCACGCGGCGGCAAGCTGCTGATGTATCACGGCTGGAACGACACGGCGATTTCGCCGGGCAACGCCATCGACTACTACACCAGCGTGCAGAAGAAGATGGGCGGCAAGCAGGATGATTTCATCCGCCTGTTCATGGCGCCGGGTATGAATCACTGCGGCGGCGGGCCGGGACCGAACAGGTGAACTGGATGGCTGCGCTCGAGCGCTGGCGCGAGGCCGGCACCGCGCCCGATCGGATCGACGCCGCGCGGCTCGGCAACAACCGCATCGAAATGTCGCGTCCCCTGTGCGCGTATCCGCAGGTGGCGGTCTACAACGGCAAGGGCACGACGAACGACGCGGGCAATTTCAGCTGTAAAACCCCGTAGGCCATGGGCCTTCGCCCTTGGCCCTACGGGACTATCGCAATGGGCGCCTGCCAGAAGGCGACCTTCCCTCCGGTCGGCTCGAGGACCGTGACCTGGCAGTCGTAGCGGCCAGGCGGCAGCTTGTTGAGGGGGATGCTGAGGCGTATCGGTACGGCCTTCGACCGTGGATTGAGGCCGTCGACGATCGGCAGTGGCTCGGTCTCGAACACCTTCACATCGCCCTGGAAGAAGCTTACGTAGGCCACGAGCGGCTGCGTGGTCGTGGCGCCGCGCTCGTAGGCCTGCAGGTAGACGTGCAGATCCTGTGAGGTGCTGAACACGCGGGTGACGCTTGGCAGCAGGCGGTCTCCTTCGAACACCAGCGGGTTCGCGACTTGCGCGGCGGCCGCCTTGCTCACGCTGGCCAGCTCCGCGCCGAGCGGGATGCGCTGGCTGCCGAGCACGACGGTGCTGGTGGGCAGGCGCAGCTTCTCGTTATTGAGGTTCGGGATCTTGAACTTCGTCTGGTAGGTTCCGATGCGTCCGCCCTCGGCGTCGCGCGCCAGGAACTTGATGACGTAATCGCCAGGCAGCAGCGTGAACCCGGTCTCGTAGTGGATCGGCTGCGTTGCCAGCTGCGCGGCCGTGGAGTCCGCCAGGTTCTTTTCGACCTTGTCCTTCAGGTTCGACTGCGTGATGCCGTAGGGGTCGTCCTTGATTTCGATGATGAAGTCGAGCGTCACGCGCTGCGCGCCGCGCTTGCGGGCGAGGGCCAGCTCGCTGCCGGGAATCTTGACGGCGACCGGGATGAAGTACTCCGCGCTGTTCAACTGGAAGTAGTTCAACTCGAGCGCGATGGTGATGTCGGTGATCGGATTATCGAGCATGAACGCTTCTTCGAGCTGACGTTCACGCTCGGCGCCGGTGAGCTTCGCGAACTCCTTGTCGCCGTAGTAGCCCTGCCGGAACGCCAGCTCGCCCTCGAGGTTGTTGGCCAGCGAGACCTTCACCCGGCGGAACTTGCCGTCGTTCGCGATGTGCGTGCTGTAGTAGCCGATGATGTAGTAGCTGGTCTGCGCGTCCGCCGCCTGCTGGATGCCGAGCGACAGGTCGTTGTAGTCGAACATCGCCTTGCCGCCGGTGTCCTTGGCGAGCGAATACAGCGTGTCCTGCGACCGCTGGAAGCGCGAGATCTGGGCCGTGCGCCAGCTGGCCCGAGAACATGCCGACGCCGCCCGGGGAGCGCTGCGTCGCGTCGCCGAGCGGTGCCATGGCTACCAGCCCGCGCGCGTCCACGGGGTTGATCGTCACGTTCGCCCGGATCGCCGCGTTCTCCGTCGCCCGCAGCTGCGCGTTGTTGTCGGTGCCATTCAGGCGCAGGTTGCTGGCGAAGTAGACCAGCGTTTTCTGCTCGGGAAACGGTCGCAGCTGCGTGACGGCCGTCTGCAGCGCCGACAACTGGCGATCGGTGCTGAAGACGTTGAATTCGGCGTCGTTCTGCCCGAACTCGGTGCCTTCGATGTCCGGATCACGCACGCCGTCGCCGTCCTTGTCCTCGCCGTACATGAGGAGCTGGATGACCTCGCGCAGCTTGGCTTTGTCGTCGGTGAAATCCTGCTTCACGCGCACGGCGCTGCCGCCATAGGTCATCAGCATGATCAGGTCCGCCGGCTGCATCTTCTCCGCGATGTACTTCAGCGCCGCGTCGTAGACGCGCATCTGATCCGGCGGCGACGTCGCCGAGTTATCGAAGTAGAGGATGATGAGCCGCCGGTTGCGATACTTGATGTCGGATGAGGGAGGCGCAACCCCGTTTTGAAAGACGCTGGGCACGGCCGACGCTGCCTGGGCCCGGGTCGGGGGCGGTGCCGCCGCGTGGCAGGCACTTGGGCGGGCACTGCGGCAGGCAGCGTGTGGCAGGCGCTGTGGCAGGCGCGATCGCCAGCGCGTCGCCCGGCGCCGGCTCTCCCAACAGCCGCTGGAACTCGACGAAGGCGATGTCCTGAGGCTGGTTGTCCTCAGTGATGATGAAGTCCTTGGCGGTCAGCCCTTCGACGACTTTGCCGCTCTTGTCCTTGACCGTGGCTGTAACCACGACCAGTTTCGTGCTGGCGCGGAAGACCGGCGGCTGCTGCGGCTGCCCCTGCTGGGCGCTCGCGCCGATGGCGAGACTGCCGACGATCGAGAGGGCGATCAGGGCTCGACGTTTCATCTGGGCTCCAATGGTCTCAGAACCTGAACCGGAAGCTGGTGCGCAGCCGGCGCATGTCGTTGGTCCGGTTCGGTAACCCGAACTGCTGGCTGATGATCTGCGTGTTGACGCTCGCGAACGTCACGCGATTGAGGACGTTGGTCGCATCGATCCGCCAATCCATGTTGATGCGCTCGCCGATGCGGAACGTCCGCGCCACCGAGGCGTTCATCGAAAACTGCGAGGGTCCGGTAATCGAGTTACGCGATGCGGTGCCCCATTCGCCCGCGGCCGGCGCGCGCGAACGCCTCAGGGTTCGCGTAGGTGCCGTCGGCCGTCGGCTCGGGCGACGTGCCGGTCAGGCTCGGCCGCGACCCGCCGATGATGCCAGTCGCCCCGACTGGCGCAAAATAGGTCGGCGTCAGCGGCAGTCCACTGCCGGTCGTCACCTGGCTGACGAACGTCCAGTCCTTGAACAGGCGGCCCTTCATGCCGTCGAGGAGCGTGCCGCCAAGGACGCCGGCGCCCGTGGTGTATTCGAACGTGGCGACCACCTGGTGGCGCTGGTCGAAGCTGGAGCGCGCGTATTCCGCTTCGAGGTCGAGCCAGTTCTGCGCCAGCGCCTGCCCGTCGATGGTTGCGCCGCTGAATGATCCGGCGTTGTCCTTCGCGCTGGCGATCGTGTACTGCACCGACGAGGTGAACCCGTTGCGCAGGCGCCGGCGGAGCTGCACCTGCGCGGCGTTGCGAATCGAGCGCCCGTCCGAGATCAAATAGCGGAAGCCGGTGGGGCAGGTGGGGCACGGATTCACCGCGCCGATCGGATAGGTGTTCGGCACGAACGCCTGCATCAGGTTGCTGCCCTTCGACCCGAGATACGTGGCGTTCACCGTCAGCGACATCGGCAGATCGCGTTGGAGCGATGCCTGCCAGTTCTGCGCATAGCCGACGCGCAGCTCCGGATCGACGGCAAACGTATTGAGCGTGTTGGCGACACCGAGCATCTGGCCGACCAGCAGTCCGTCGGCAAGCGTCAGCGGGTGCTGGGGCGTGTGGCCGATCTCGAACGCCGTGGACAACGGCGGCTGCTGCGCCAGCTGCGTGGCGATGGACTGATAGACGTTGGTGTTGCGGTAGACGCCATAGCCCGCGCGGACGACGAGCGACGATCCCGGCACCGGCCGCCACGCCAGGCCGAGGCGCGGCTGGAAGCCGCCCTTGTCGGGGCGGACGAGCGACTGCGGATAGGTGGCTCCGGTGACCGTACCGGTTGCGTCGGACGCGAGGACGGGCGCGATCGCGGTGAAATCGGAGTCGACGTCGAGATTCACGAGCCGCCCGAGGCCCTCCGAGACCGGCGACTCATACTCCCAGCGCACGCCCAGCATCAGCGTGAACGACGGGCTCAGGCGCCAGTCGTCGGTGACATACGCCGCATAGGTATTGCTGCGGAAGAACTTGTCGGCGTTGCCATAGGCAATCGCCGTGGTCTGCGGCAGGCCGAGCAGGAAGTCGGCGAAATCGGATCCGCTTCTCGCCCCCGTGAACTTGAACGTGCCGCGCGGATCCTGCTGGCTGAAGACGTCGTTGGCGATGCGGCGGTATTCTCCGCCTGTCGTCACCGTGTGGCGCCCGCGGAAACTCTGAATCTCGGTGCCCACGACGTGCGAGGCGGTGCGCGCCCGCGAATAGCGGCCATCGCTCAACCCGGCAATATCGCTGGCGAACTGCAGCTGCGGTGGGCCCCAGTTGAGCGGGTCCTGGTCGTTGCCGACGATGCCGGCCTCCGCCGATACATTGGTGCGCTCGGCGAAGTAGGGGAGTGATTCGCTCTTCGACCCCGTGAACTGATAGCGGGTCCGCATGTTGAGGAACTGCGAGATGCGGAACGACCAGTTCGCCTGCGCATCGATGCCCGATCCGTCTCTCGTATCCTCGAATCCGAAGAGCGTCGTCGAGTCGCCGCGCGTCTTCTGATAGCCGACCGTTCCCTGCAGCTGATTGCGGTTGTTGATGGAGTAGGCCAGGCGGGTGCTGGCGCTGTCGCTCCGCGAGGAATTGAGGATGGGCGTCTGGTAGTTGAACCGGCCATCGGTATTGGGCAGCGGATAGTACGCGAGCAGCGCGGCGGCCTGCGGACTGATGCGACCTGGTCCGAGCGCATTGCCGGCGAACGGCAGCCCGGTCGTCGGATCGTGGACCTGAATCGGCTGGCCCTGGGCGTTCACGGAGTTCGAGAAGTCGCCCAGGCGCTCGAGCTCCGTGGGGACGTTCGACGACTGCGTATTGGCGTTGTGATCCGACGTGCCTTGATAGCTGACGAAGAAGTTCACCCGGTTACGGAGCCCGGGGACCTTCACCGGCCCTTGAAAGCTCCCCTGGAACTGCGCATCGGTGTAGGAGGGGCGTGGGGTGTCGGCGCCGCCGAACGAATAGGGGCGTGCATCCCACTCCGAGTTCCCCATCTGCAGCCCTGCCGCGTAGGTGTACAGGGAACGCTGGTTCGGCCGGTTGGAGCCGAACGCCCGCGCCTGCGCGAACGGAGACGCGGCGCCGTTGTTCACGCTGCCGTTGATCAGCAGGCCGGCAGCGGAGCCGATGCCCGTCGGATCGGCGGGGGCGTCGTCGCCGCCTGCGGCCGGTGGCGGGGGAGTCGCGACCTGATTGACGCCGGCACGCTGAAAGCCGGTCTGCGGAGTCGCCGCGCCGCGTTCGCCGGCGGCTTCTGGCCGCTGCGCGGTTGCGCGGACGATGATGCCGCCGCGGGTTCGACTGGTTCAGTTCGCGGGGCTGGCAGCTTGCCGACGATCTTCTCGATCGGCATGAGGGCCAGCTCCCAGACGCCTTCGGCGGCCGAGGGCAGGGTTACGTCCCGTGTGATCGTTTCGAAGCCGACCATCTTCACGGTCACGGTCCATGTCCCGTCGGCGAGTCCCGTGAACCGGTAGACGCCGCCCTGGTCGGTGATCGTGCCGATGGTCTTCTCCCCCTGCTTTGCGGTCACCGTCGCGCCGGGAATCGACACGCCCGTGAGCGTGACTTTCCCGGTGTGATCGGAGTCCGCGAACACGGAAATGGACACGCACGCGACGGCCGCGACGAGCCATGGAGTTACCGAGGCGCGGAGAAAACGAACGAAATCCCTGCCCAATCAGTCCTCCGTTGGTTGGTCGATGCTGCCGATCGACGATCGCGCCTGGCGGGGGAAGTCCGGGCGGCATGCCGCGCCCACCAGAGTCTGGCATAAAGGTCAATGCGCCCGCCTGGGCGGCCGCGAGAGCCGCATTTTCATTGAAAACCTGTTTCTTTGAAAAGTGCCCATTGGACGCGTGGCCCAACCGATTAGTTGGCTTTTGCGCTGATCCCGGCGCTTACCTACTACAGCTCGTAGGTGATACGCAATGGCGCTCTGACTGGTTCCGTGCGAACGCGCCATTGGTTCCTTCTTGGCCACCGCTAGTCCTCTGTCGGGCGTTCGGCCGAATCGATGACCAGGACCTCCACGGGCGCCCGTTTCGCCTCGAGCTTCAGCCCCAGCTGCTCCTGCATGGCGGCGAACAGCGATACCCCGTCCACCTGGGCGCCGCGTTCAGGTCCGGGGGCGCCGGCACCCGGCTGATCGGGCGTCCATTGCAACTCGAGGTCGAACGGTCCGGTCAGACCGGTCTTGTCGACGACGAAACGCCCGGTCGTCCCGCCAAGGTTCCGGACGAAGTTGGCGAGAGGAACGCCCTTCATCGATACAGTCCCGTTACCGGTACGAGTGCCACAGAACCCGCCCGGCGGCATTGGCGGTGGTGTTTCACCAGCCGCCCGCGCGCGACCCTGCGCCCCACACTCGTCGCCAGACCGTTTCAGCTGAGGGCCAAGCTGTCCGTCGCTCCTCGCGATCACCAGCTCGTAGATCGGCATCTCGCGCATTTCGCGTCGCGCCACCAGCTTGAACCGATCTTCCAGCAGGCTGCGGAGCCTCAGCTGCATCTGCTCCTCCACCTGGGGCGCGTCCGCTGGTGGCTTGGCAAGAATGTCCCACCTGTCCGAGTCGATCCACGCCGGCAGGTTCGCACCAGGCACCATCTGATAGCGCTGCGTCCCGTGCGCATTCCGAATCAGGTTGAACAGCGAGTTGTTGGTCACGACGATCTGACCTCCGGGCTGTACGCGAATCGATGCATTTGGATCACCAGAGACGTTGCGCTTGATCGAGGCCACCTCGAACGTCAGGCGTCCGGCTCCGGCTGGACCGGTAGGGGATTGCGCCACGACGCTCGCGAGGGTCGTGAGCATCATGGCGGCTGAGAGAGCCGTGGTTCGCATCGGTCAGTCCTCCGTCGGCCGTTCCGCCGACTCAATGACAAGTACTTGAACTGGCGCCTGGCGTGCTTCGAGTCGAAGGCCCAGTCAGCATCGTGCGCAGCTGGGGCTGGCTCGCCTGCTCCGGTCCCTTCCCTTCGATGTCCCACCGGTCCGTCGTGATCCACGAAGGGAGTCGTTCGCCGGCCGCGATCTGGAACGGCTGCAACCCCTGCCCGTTTCGAACGAGGTCATAAAGCGAGGTGTTGCGGATCGTCACCCGGCCGCCCGGCTGGGCGTTCGCTCCACCACTGGCGCTGCCGGACTTGTTTTGCTTGATGGACGCAACTTCGAACGCAAGTCGGCCGGCATCAGCGGACTGAGGAGGAGTCTGAGCCTGGGCGGCCAGAAGACCAGGCAGGATGGCGATGGCGATTCCGAGATGTAGCATCCGCATGCTGCAAGAACCCGGAAGGGCGGGTTTTGTTTCAGTTCCATTCGGCAGGCCTTCGAACTTTCTGCCGGGTCCGTGTCTCTTAAAGGAAAGCAGCCCATGTACCTGGGATCCGCGCGCAGATGACGTCTGACGAGGAGACGCTGTGGGCGCTTCGGGCCCAGTGCGGTGACCGCGAAGCGCTCGAGCATCTGCTTCGCAGCGTCCAGCCGACCCTCCACCGCTACGTGCGGCGGCTGGTTGGCGCCGCCGACGCCGACGACGTGGTGCAGGACGTACTCGTGTCCATCGCGCGTAACGTCGTCTGGCTCGTCGAGCCGCGGTTGTTTCGCCCGTGGGCATATCGCATCGCCAGTCGCGCGTCGTTCAGTCACCTGCGCCGCGTGCGACGTCGTGGTGTTGAGGAGACGGACGGCACGGTGCTGGCCGCGCTGCCGGGGCCGGACGCGCCTCCCGACAACGAACTGCTTGCCGAGTTACTCGACGGCGACGTGCTCTCGCCGGCGAGCCGCGCCGTGCTGGTGCTGCACTTTCAGGAAGAGATGCAACTGGACGAAGTGGCCGCGGTGCTCGAGATTCCGCTCGGCACCGTCAAATCGCGGCTCGCGTACGGGCTCAAAACCTTACGGCATTACCTGAATCAGAGGAGGAGTTAACGTGGCGGACAACAACGAACCGACGCTTCGGAACGCGCTCGACGCCGTGAATGCCAGTCGAAAATGGACCCTGCTGGGGATCGGGGCAATGTTCTTCTCCGTCGCTCTCCTGCTGTTCATGTTGTTCATGATGGTCATTCCGTCTTTGCAGCCACCGGGGCCGGAGACAACGGGGAGCGCCGCCAGTCAAGGGGCGACAGTTGATGCGCCGACCGGCGGCCCGAGCATCGCCATCAACAGACTGATGCCGCTGAAGATCCTCTGGGTCTCGTCGGCGATCCAGCTGTTTTTCGTGGCATGCGCGACGGCGGTCCTCATGCTGCACGCGTCGCGCATGACACGCGCCATCCTGCGCGCGATCGAGTCGAGCCGCCGCTGACGCGAACATTTCGAACGATTCGAACGATTCGAACGATTCGAACGACTCAGTTCGCGGCCGGCCTCTCGACGCTATCAATGACCAGCACGACGATCGGCGCCCGGGTTGCCTCGAGTGTCAGGCCGAGCTGCTCCTGAACGGCGGTAAAGAAATGCGGACGGTCGGGATCAGGATTCGGGTTCGTCGCCGGTGCGAACTTCAACTGGAACCCGAAATTGCCCTTCAGGCCGGTCCGGTCCACGACCGGACGGTCGATGCCGTGATGACCGGGACGTTCGTCAACGTTTGCGTAAACAGCTCCATCTGAGTGCCGCGCGCGGTCAGTTGTCCCGGCCCGAACTGGATTGCGCCACACGGCGGCGGAGGGGACGGCGGCATCGGCTGTCCGGGCTGGACCGTCGGGAGCATGGGCGGAGGACCATCCTTGCGACATTGACCGAAGAAGGAAGAGCGCGGCTCCTGCGGCCCACAGTGAGAGCAGTCCGGCCGGCAACCAACTCGCGATCGCCGAGTCGTTCCCGCGCTGCCTGGGCGGACCGAGCGTGACGGTGTCCTGCGAGAACGGTTGACCGACGGTTTCGATCAGGACCGGCCCCTCGCGATAGGGGACGATCTCGACGCTGCGCCACGAGCTGTAGCCGCCCAGCGCGACGAGCGCCGCAAACGGCACCAGGAACTTGGCCGACGCGGCGAACCACACCCAGAACCGCAGCGACGCGCCGTGGCGTTTCAGCAGAGCCGCCGCAATCGCCGCCGCCGCCGCGAAGAGCGTTGACTGGCACAGGTGGTCGCCCGGCAAGGCAAGAAACTCCTGTATCGAGATCGTCAACGTGATCATCGCGGCTTCTCCTTTTTCGATAGTTTGCGAATCAGTTGCTCGGCCTCCTGCACATCGTCCAGCGTCAACTTGCCCGTCTCGACGAGGTGGGCGACGACAGGTTGGGATCGGCCGCCGAAGAAGCTCAGAAGGTCATCGATCAAGCGGCGCTGCGCGGCGTTGCGCGAGATGGTGGCCTCGAAGATGTGGGCATTGCCGATCTTCTTCAGCCGCCGGATCGCCTTCTTCCCCTCCAGCCGGTACACCATCGTCTGCACCGTGGTGTAGGCCGGCCGGTCTTTTTCGCGGAAGCGCTTCTTGAATCTCGCGCACGGACGATGCACCGCGCGTCCACAGTGCGTCCATCAGCTGGAGCTCCAGCTTCGTCAATTTCGGGAGGGCCATCGCTGCTCCTATATGTGTGGTGATATCTACTACAGACGTAGGAGCAAATGCAAGAGGCGTGATCGAGGTTCGTTGCAAGAGGCCTAGCGTGCGGGCGGCACACCGGAAGCCGTCCGGCGCAAGGGATTTGGATTCCGGGTGAAACGGGTACAGATCAAAACGTACCCGGACGTCTGCGGAATGATTTTGCTGCCGCGAGCGTCTTGCTCTAGCAGGCTGCTGAAAAACCGCGATTCAGCACCGCGGTTTCCTCGTCCGTGATGGTGATGCGATGGCTGAGATGAGATGGATCCATCGGTCGTCGTTGAGCGTCAGGCACGCTGGGCGGTGAGATTCCGCCAGCGCACTAGGTTGTAGGCCGCAGCGCCGAAGGTAAACTGCCAATCGACGAGGCGCCCGCCGCGGTGTCGCAATTTGCGGAAGAGCGCCACCGTCTTCAGCCAGCCAAAGGCTTGCTCGATCCCGAGCTTACGCTTGCGATGACTGCGTCCGGTATCCGGGGTGCCGCGTGGTGCGCCCATCGATCGCACTGCCGCCATAGACGAATTCCTTCTGCGCGACGTGCGGAGTGATGCGCATGCGGCGGACGGCCCCGACGCACGCGCGCGTGTCATAGGCCTTGTCCCCGGCGACGGTGAGCCGCCGCGTCATCAGCGGCAACTCGCCCAACAGGGCGACCGCGGCGTCGCGTTCGGCCGTCCCGCTCGCGTCGGTGACCGCGGTGTCGATGATGAATCCGTGGCGATTCTCGGTCAGCAAATGCGCGAGGTATCCGAGCTTCGCCTCGGGCCCCACCCCCCTTGCGCTACAGCCGCGTGTCTGGATAGGTCGGCGATTGATGCGTGTCGTTCCGTCGCGTCTGGCCGTGAAAATTCACGGTCGGATTGCTTCGGGTCGTCGGGCGGCGCGCACGCGACGCATCTTTCGGCTTGAAACTCTTATGGCTGGCCCAGGCTTCCAACAACGTGCCATCGACGATGAAGTGCTCTTCGGACAGCAAGCCCTCCGCCTCGATCGCGGCGAACACTTCGGCGAAGAACGCGTCGGCGATATCGCCGGCGAGCAGGCGATCACGATTCGTGGTGAACGTGGTCTCGTCGAAGATCGGATCGTCCATGCTGAGGCCGACGAACCAGCGATAGAGCACGCTGTATTCCAACTCCTCCACCAACAGCCGCTCGCTGCGAATGCTGTACAGCATCTGCAGCAGGAGCGCGCGGAGCAGCTGCTCGGGCGGGATCGACGGGCGCCCCGTCGTCGAATACAAGCGCTCAAACAGGGGCGAGAGCCGCGCCAATGCCGCATCCGTCATGCGCCGAATCGCTCGCAACGGATGCTCCGCGCGCACACGCTTCTCCGGAGTGACGTAGCTGAACATCGACTCATGTCGCGGATCGTCGCCTCGCATGGGGATGCTCCTTTCCTGAATCGGCCGGGAGCATCGTAGTACGAGGGGATCAGTCATGTCGATCCCCTAACGCATTCGAGTTTTTCAGCACCCTGCTAGCGCCAAGTCGTAGCGCGTAACCTCCTGGTAACAAATGTGCGCTACGCTGCGCCTCAGAGGGAACTGAAATGCGCAGACAGGCTTTCCTGATCCTCACTTTCGCCATCTCCACGGTTGCGGTGCCGGCCCAGGCACAGAACGAACGTCCGGCTCGCACGTTCCCCGAGTTCGTCGGCAACTGGGTACTAGATAATCGGCGAGCACGGGGCCGTTAGTGATCACGCCACGCATCCCGTCCCGCATGACGATCACGGCAACGCCCTCGGCCATTACGATCGCAAAACGGCTTCGGCTCGACCCACGCGACAAGATTTCGGACACTCCCGATCCCGAGGCGTACCCCTTCGATGGGACAGAGACAACAGTCGGGCGGCACCACTACAGCTTCAGACTGGTCGCGGATGCCTTGGCCCTCACAGAGAAGCTCATGTCGAGCGACGGAGGCTTCACGCTCACCACGGACGCCTACTCCGTGACCGGCGATGTGCTGACGGTTCACCGGCAACTGAGCAGCGTGACACCCGCCGGCCACATCCGGGTCATGCAGGTGCCGGCCAACAACTCCCGTCACACCTACATCTACCGGCGCGAGACGCCAAACAACCGCTAGAGAGATCAACGGGCATACCTCAGACTCCGTCTTCTCGAAGCTTGAGCCCAAGCTGCTCTTGTAGCGCGGTAAAAACAGAGGGCCGGTCCGCGATCGAGGGTGGTGGGGCCGATCCATGTTGACGGACGTCTCGTCGACTTTGTTCGTCATTTCCGATCTCCCTCGTCGTTAGTTGCCGCCGACCCGGCAAATGGATGCAGAGATGACGGCGGGGGGAGGGAAGGGTAGGATTTGTGCCTGGCCGCCTTCGCGCTTCGCGCTTCGGGCGGGCCGGGCGTCATCTGTCGAAGGAGTGGCAATGAAGCGAGCAGTCTTTTTTACGTCACTGGTGACCATCGCATCGGCGGGCGCGCTGGTATTGGCGCAACAGACCTCGGTGGTGCCGCAACCGCGCGCCGATGCGCTGCCGGCGCCCGGTACCGGGAGCCCGAAACAGAGCCGCACCATCCCGAAACCAGATGGCGTCATGCCGACCGTGCCTGCAGGCTTTACGGTCACGACGTATGCGGAGCTGATGACGCCGCGCATGATGGTCTATGCGCCCAACGGAGATCTGTTCGTCAGCTCTCCCGCGGCCAACACCATCGTCGTGTTGCGCGACGCGAACAACGACGGCAGGTTCGAAGCGTGCAGCGTGTTTGCCGCCGGCGAAATTTTGGGAGCGGGCAGAGGTGGACGCGGCCTGCCACCGCCGCCGCCGCTGGCTGTTCCGCCAGGGTGCACCGGACCGTTGACGAATCCCAATGTGCCGCCTGCGCCGCCCGCGGCGCCGGCAGGTCCACCACCAGCGGCTGGCGGTCAGGCGCCTGGTGGTGCCGCGCCAGGTGGCGGCGCACCGCGTGCTGGCGGTCAGGCGCCCGGTGGTGCCGCGCCCGGTGGCGGCGCACCGCGGGCTGGCGGTCCTCCGCCGCAGGGAGCTGGCGGCTTTGGCGGGGGACGCGGTGGCCCGGCTGTGCTCGGTGCGAACGCGCCCGCGTGCGCGCCACCGCCGGAGTTCGTTCAGAAAGGGCCCGGCGAACTTCGAGCGCCGTTCGGACTCGCCTTTCATGACGGCTATCTGCTATGTCGGCAACACCGCGTCGCTCGTCCGCTACAAGTACTCGAACGGCGATCTGAAGGCGCAGGGCGAGCCGGAGAAGCTGATGAACCTGCCGGCGGGAGGTCACTCCACGCGCAACGTGATCTTCAATCGCGCGGGCACGAAGATGTACATCGCCGTCGGGTCGCAGTCGAACAACGATGCCGGCGAGGACTGCCGACGCGCCGCGATCCTCGAGTTCAATCCCGACGGCAGCGGATTCCGCGTCTACGCGACTGGCATCCGCAATCCGGTGGGCCTGGCGCTGCAGCCGGGGACCGACATCATCTGGACCGCGATGAACGAGCGCGACAACCTGGGCGATGACCTCGTGCCCGACTACGCGACGTCGGTGAAGGACGGCGGCTTCTACGGCTGGCCGTACTCCTACATCGGCAAGAACTACGATCCGCGCTACGTCGGCGCGTTTCCGGATCTGGTGAACAAGGCGCTCGTGCCTGACGTGCTGATCCCGGCGCATTCCGCCGCGCTCGGCATCACCTTCTACACCGGGAACCAGTTCCCGCAGCGCTATCGCAACGGCGGGTTTGTCGCGTTGCATGGATCGTGGAACCGTTCGGTCGCCGCAGGGTACAAGGTGGTGTTTTTCCCGATGACCAACGGCAAGCCCGGGCCGCTCGAGGACTTCCTAGGCGGGTTCCTCAGCAGCACGGGCGCGAACGGTACGCCGATCGAAAAATTCGGATCACCCGTGGGCGTGACCGTGGGCCGCGACGGCTCGTTGCTGGTGTCAGACGACGCGGCGAATCGGATCTGGAAGATCAGCGCCGCGCGGAAGTAGGTAGTGGATCGTGGGGCGAGCCTTGTCAGGCTCGCTTAACCGCGAAGGCTTGCACCCGCCGAGACAGTTCGCTGTCTCGCGCGGGCTCGCTGGTCAGCCAGGCATTTCGGCTCCGACGGCCGGCCGCGACGCGCACGGAGAGGCGTGATCTCGGGGTGTCGTCGAAGCGCCCGAACCCTGCTTGCGCGGTCCGGCCGTCTGCGCGAAACGCCTGACTGCCCAGCGTATCGTCCGCTCGCCGCCGGCGCGGCCAGGTGTTTCGCGCAGAGCGGCCGTCGCGGTTGCCTGGGTGATGCTGCGGTAACGCAGCCACGATCGTTACGACCTCTGCGGGCAATCCGCGCGGCCGACTCGGAGCCGAAATGCCTGGTCGCGACGGCGGCGAGCTGAGGTAATCGCACGCAGATAGTTGGCCTTTCGCGCGCTTCCCGGTTCGCGCTAACGACTAGACGGTAGCCACCATCGCCCTTGTGATCTGCTTCACCGACGGCGCTCCGCACTGGCGCATCGTCAACTGCAACTCGGCGCGCAGGATGTCGAGCACGCGCTCGACGCCCTGTTGGCCGAAGGCGCTGAGCCCCCACACGTAGGGACGACCAACGCCAACGGCGCGTGCGCCCATGGCGAGCGCCTTGAAAATGTCGGTGCCGCGCCGGAAGCCACCGTCGACGAACACCGGTAGTGCGGCGCCGGCGCCGTCGACCACTTCCGACAGCGCTTCGATCGTGCTGCGGTTGGTGTCGAGCGCGCGGCCGCCATGGTTGGAGACCACGATTCCGTCCACGCCATGTTCGCGCGCCAGCCGCGCGTCCTCGCGCGTCTCGATCCCCTTGAGCACCAGCTTCATCCGGGTCAGCTTCTTCAGACGGTCCACGTAATCCCACGTTGCCGCGGACGGATTCATCGCCGCCTCGAGCCCCTTGAACATCGGCAGTTCGGCGATCGACCGGCCTCCCCGCGCGGTCGAATGGCAGGCTGTGCAGTCGCCTTTATCCGTTCTCCGGGAGCGCTCGGCCGTTTCCAGGTTGCGCCCGCCAAGCAGATCGATCGTCCACACCAGCACCGGGCAGCCGGCCGTTTCAGCGCGGCGCACCAGACGTTCCGTGCTGTCCCAGGCGTTCGGCATGTAGAGCTGATACCAGGGCGGCGTGCCCAGCGCGCGTCCGACGTCTTCGACCGGCGTCGATGTCGCCGTCGACAGGACCTGCACCGTGCTCTTCGCCCGCGCGGCGCGCGCGACCGCCAGTTCGCCCTCGGGATGAAACATGCGGTGCCCGCCGACGGGACAGAGAAAAATCGGCGTCGCCCAGGTGCTGCCAAAGACCTCGACGCTCAGGTCGACCTTGCTGACATCGACGAGGCGCCGTGGACGCAGCTGAAATCGCGTGAAGCCTTCACGGTTTCTCTTCAGCGTCGCGTCGTCGTCCACGCCGGAGGCCATGTAGCCCCAGTGAGCCGGCGACAGCGCGCGGCGCGCCGCTTCCTCGAAGTCCATGACGGTCAGGATGTCGCTGGCGCCGGGGTGCTGCGGCTGCTGCGCCCAGGCGCTCGCAGCAAGCAGCGGACTCGCGGCGAGGAATTGAAGGAACAGCCGTCGGTCGGAGGTCATCGGCGCCGGGATTGTACGACTGTTCGTAACCGACGAACGTTCGAAGTCACGAAGTCGAAGACATTTGAAGTCTGTTCTTCGTGGTCTTCGATCGCCTCGTGCTCTTCGTGGTTTAAGATCGAGCGACTAAGTTGCCAAGCAAGGACAGGAGCTTTGCCGTGAGCGCTGGCCCAAGGTCGTCGATCCGCGCGATGCGGGTGGCGTTGCGGTAGAAGCGCGAGACGTCGTGACCGATGCCGATCGCCGCGAGCTGTACCGGGGAGCGCGCCTCGACGTCGTCGATTACCTGGCGGAGGTGGGCATCGAGATAGTCGTAGCCGTTGGCGGCCAGTGTGGCTTCGTCCGTGGGCATGCCGTCGGAGACGACGACCAGGATGCGGCGCTGTTCGCTGCGCGCGAGCAGCCGGCGGTGTGCCCACGTCAGCGCCTCGCCATCGATGTTCTCCTTCAGCTCTTCGTCGCGCATGAACAGACCGAGACCGGCGCGCGCGCGACGCCAGGGCACGTCCGCGCCCTTGATGATGATGTGCTCGAGGGCGTTCAAGCCGGCCGGGGTGTTCCGGATAGCCTGCCGCCGCCCATTCGCGGCCCGGCTCGCCGCCGTCCCACTCGCGCGTGGTGAATCCGAGCACCTCGCACTTGACGTTGCAGCGCTCGAGCACGCGCACAAAGATTTCCACTGTCAGCGCCGCGATCTGCATCGGCCGGCCGCGCATCGAGCCCGAGTGGTCGATGAGCAGCGTCACCACCGTGCTTGGGAACGGCGAGTCGATCTCCTCTTTGAAGGGACGCACGACGCCGCGGCTGGCAATCATCGGCGCCAGGCGCGAGGCGTCGAGCAGTCCTTCGTCGCGGTCGAAGCGCCATTCGCGGACCTGGCGCGCCATGAGCACGCGGAGGAGCTTCTTGGCCAGGCGGGCCACCGTCGTGCGTGTGGCGCTCAACTCGGCGTCGAGCGTGCGGCGCAGCTGTTCGAGCTCGTCCCGGCTGGCGAGCGCCGCCGCGCTGACGACACGGTCGTGCGCGGTGGTGAAGACCCGATAGGCGAGCGCGTCGCCCGTTGGCTCGACGACGGCTCCAGCCGGTGACGCTGCCCTCATCGCCACCGGCCTGGACGCCCGTCTCTTTCCGCGTGCCGCGGCCCTTGGTTCCGACCGGGCTCTCGTAACGGCCACGGCGCTGGTACTTGTCGATGTAGCGCAGCGGCAGTGTGAAGCTCTGGCCAGGCGCGGTGCTCGAGTGATCGCGCCGGACGTAGCCTCGTGCCGATTGGACCCACGCCGCGGCGGCAACGGCGAAGGTGGTCTGGTCGCGCGAGGCATCCCTCAGGGCGCGCAAGCCGCCGAGAACACTCTCGGGCAGTTCCGCTTTGACGCGCGCTGTGAGTGCCTGCTTTTCGCGCGGCGCCGGCTGTCCGCTAATCGCCTCGAACACCAGCCAGCGGATGCCGTCGTCTTCCGCGCCCGGGTGCGCCAGCAGATTCTTCGCGATGCCAGGAAGCCAGCCGGCACCAAGGGCATCGAGACGCGCCTGCTCGACGGCGTCGAACAGCTCGGCGGCGCCGGCGTCGCCAGGCTGATGGTCGGCGTGGATCCTGGCGTCATGGAAGCGTCGCTGCAGCACGAGGCGATCGGCGACTGCCCGCAGGCCGCTGTGCGTCGGCGCATTCGACTCGGCGAGCAGCGTGTCTGCATGCTCGACATCGGCCAGGGCGCGTGCGCACGCCGCCACGGCGCGCGTGTGGCGGGAATCAGGCGCCCCTGGAAGGGGCGCCCTACGAGACGTCACTGAGGCACCTCTGGAAGGGGCGCCCTACGAGGGAGGTCTACGAGGGGAGGTCGGCACCGATGCAGCGCTGGAAGTATTCCGCGACGACGGCCCGTTCGTCTTCGTCGCAGCGGTTGAGGAACGTCAGCTTGAAGGCGAGCGCCACGTCGTGGAAGAGCGTGGCGTTCTCGGCCCAGGTCACGACCGTTCGCGGCGACATGACGGTGGAGAGGTCGCCGTCGGCGAAGCCGCGCCGCGTCAGATTTGCCAGCGCCACCATCGCGCTGACCTGCTCGCGGCCGCCGGGGTGCGGTACTCCGGGCAGCGGGCGAGCACCACGTCGATCTCGCGATCGTGCGCCAGGTAGTTGAGCGTGACGACGACGTTCCAGCGGTCCATCTGGCCCTGATTGAGCGGCTGCGTGCCGTGATACAGGCCCGTCGCGTCGCCGAGGCCAACGGTGTTGGCGGTGGCGAACAGCCGGAACGCCGGATGCGGCTCGATGACCCGGCTCTGATCGAGCAGCGTCAGGCGTCCCTCGACTTCGAGGACGCGCTGAATGACGAACATGACGTCCGCCCGCCCGGCGTCGTATTCGTCGAACACCAGCGCGCACGGCCGCTGCAGCGACCAGGTGAGGATGCCGGGCTGAAACTCCGTCACCTGTTTGCCGTCGCGGATGGCGATGGTGTCCTTGCCGATCAGATCCATGCGCGTGACGTGGCCGTCCAGATTCACGCGGACGCACGGCCAGTTGAGGCGCGCCGCGACCTGCTCGACGTGGCTCGACTTGCCGGTGCCGTGCCGGCCCTGCACCATGACGCGCCGGTTGTGCATGAAGCCGGCGAGCAGCGCGAGCGTCGTGTCGCGATCGAAGACGTAGTCAGCGTCGAGCGGCGGAACGTGCTCGTCGGTCTGCGAGAACGCGGGCACCTGAAGGTCAGTGTCGATCCGAAAGAGGTCGCGAGCGGAAACGGTGATGTCGGGCAATCCGACCGACCCGGCATTCCGCCCGGAGCGATCCGTCGTGGTTTCCATGAAGAATCGATTATCCGTCAGGGTCCGGCCGCGGCCGAATCGCGTCCCGGCGATCCATACTACGCGTGGGCACCGGGCACGAAATGACCATCCCCGACGAGGCAGCGATTCCTGAACCGCACGACAGCCTCCAGGCGCCGCTCGCGCTCGTCGTCGGCCTGGGCGCGTCGGCGGGCGGCATCAAGGCGTTGGGGCAGTTCTTTGCCCACGCGCCGCCGGACGCGCCGATTGCCTATGTCGTCATCCTGCATCTCTCGCCCGATCACGAAAGCCGGCTCGCCGAGGTGCTGCAGCAGTCAACGCGCCTGCGCGTCGCGCAGGTCAGCGATACCACGCCGGTCGAACGCAACCACGTTTATGTGATTCCGCCGAACAGAAGCCTCCGGGCGGCCGATGGGATGCTGCTGCTGTCGGAGCTCTCGCGAGTCGACGAACGGCGCGCGCCGATTGACATCTTCTTTCGGACGCTCGCCGAGGCGTACGGCGATCAGGCGGCGGCCGTCGTGCTGTCGGGAACCGGGCTGGACGGCTCGAATGGGCTCAAGCGCGTCAAGGAGTACGGCGGCCTGACGATTGCGCAGAGCCCCGAGGAGTCGGAGCACGCGGATATGCCGCAGGCCGCCATCGCCACCGGACTGGTGGACTATGTGCTGCCCGTCGCCGAGATGCCCGGGCGCATCGTCGGCTACCTCGATCGCGTCAGCCGGCTGCCGGCATCACCTCGCCCGCCGGTGCGCCAGGACGAGGACGCCCTGCGAACGATCATGGCGTCGGTCCGCGCGCGGACGGGCCACGATTTCTCGGACTACAAGTTGGCGACCGTGCGGCGTCGCGTCGACCGGCGCATGAGCCTGCACGCCCTTAATGGCCTGGCCGAGTACGCAGAGTTCGTGCGGCGGGAGCCTGACGAAGCCTCCGCGCTGATGCGGGAGCTGCTGATTAGCGTCACGAACTTCTTTCGCGATCCGGAGGCCTTCGCTTTCCTCGAGCAGCGTGTCATCCCACGGCTGTTCGACGAAAAGACGTCGATGGATCCGGTGCGCGTCTGGAGCGCGGGATGCGCCACGGGCGAGGAAGCCTATTCGCTGGCGATGCTCCTGGCGGAACACAGCGGTGGGCTGACCACGCAGCCGACGTTTCAGATCTTCGCGACGGATCTCGACGAGGCGGCGATTGCCGTGGCGCGTCAAGGGCTGTACTCGGAAACGGACGTCACGGACATCTCGCCCGAACGACGGCGTCGATTTTTCCAGCGCGATATTGCTGGCTACCGCATCCGCCGCGAACTGCGCGAGATGGTCCTCTTCGCGCATCACAACGTCACCCGGGATCCGCCGTTTTCGCGGCTGGACCTGATTACGTGCCGCAACCTCCTGATCTACTTGAATCGCGTCAGCCAGGAGCGACTGCTCGAGACGTTCCATTTTGCCCTTGAGCCGGACGGCTACCTGTTCCTGGGCACTTCTGAATCGGTTGAGGAGGGGTCCTCGCTCTTCGCCGTCACCGACAAGAGCGCGCATGTCTACCAGGTCCGGCAGGGACGATCGCGGATCAAGACGCCGATCGGCCAGGTGGCTCCGGTGGCCGTGCCGAGCGCCTTCACTCGCGATCAGAGACCGCAGGAGCGCATCGCGCCTGGCGACCTTCACTTGCGGCTGCTGGAACAGTTCGCTCCACCGTCGCTGGTCATCAGCGATGACAACGTCCTGCTGCACGCGTCGGAGCGCGCCTCGGAGTTCCTGCAGCTCGCGGGCGGTGAACCGACGCGCGATGTGTTCAGGCTGATACGGCCTGAACTGCGCGCCGACCTGCGCATCGCGCTGCACAATGCGGCCCAGACGCGCACGCGCGTGGACGTACGCGGGGCGAGAGTGGCGCGCGCCGACGCGGGACGCGGTGATCACCATCATCGTCAAACCCGTCCTGCGTGATGGCACCACGCGAGGCTATTTTCTGGTGCTGTTCGCGGAAGAGCACGCGCCGCAGGACGCTCCGGGAGCGCCGCTCGCCACCCGCAGGGAGAGCGAGAGCGAACAACTCCAGGAGGAACTGACGCGCATCAAATCAGACCTTCGCAGTGCGCTCGAGGATGCGGAAACGCAGGTTGAAGAGGCCAAGGCCGCCAACGAAGAGTTGCAGGCGATGAACGAGGAGCTCCGCTCGTCGGCGGAGGAGCTCGAGACGAGCAAGGAGGAGCTGCAGTCCACCAACGAGGAGCTGGCGACCGTCAATCAGGAGCTGAAGATCAAGATCGAGGAACTGGCCCTCAGCAACAACGACTTCCGCAATCTGATCAACTCGACCGACATCGGCGCCGTCTTTCTCGACCGATCGCTGCACGTGAAGTTGTCGACGCCACGCGCGCGCGAGGTGTTCAACCTGCTGGGCAGCGACGCCGGCCGCCTGCTGTCCGACATCACTCACCGGCTCGCCTATCCCGCGCTGCATGAGGATGTCCGGCACGTCATGCTCGACCTGCAGACGATCGAGCGGGAAGTGCCGAGCACGGACGGCCGCTGGTTCCTGGTGCGCATCGTCCCGTACCGGACCTCCGACGATCGCATCGAAGGCATCGCGCTCACCTTCCAGGACACCACCACGCGCCGGCAGGCAGAAGCACGCGTGCGCTCCAGCGAGGAGCGCCTCCGCGCCGTGTTCGACAGCGCGCTCGATTACGCAATCTTTACCGTCGACAACGAGGGCCGCATCGACTCGTGGAATCCCGGGGCCGAGCGGATGTTTGGCTACCGCCCGGACGAGATCATCGGCGCGCGACGCGGGCGGTGCTCTTCACCCCGGAGGATCGGGCACAGAAGATTCCAGAGCAGGAGCTGGCCACGGCGCGCGAGAAAGGGCGAGCCCTCGACGAGCGGTGGCACCTGCGCCGCGACGGTGATCCCGTCTCTATTGCAGCGGCGTCACCACGCGCATCGGCGAGGGGGCTGTGCTCGGCTTTACGAAAATCGCGCGCGACCTGACGATGCAGCAGCAGGCAGAAATCGACCTTCAGCACGCCCACGACGCGCTCGAAGATCGGGTCACTGAACGCACGGCCGCCCTCCAGGCCGAAGTGACGCAGCGCGCCGGCGCGCAGGAGCACGTCATGACGCTGCTACGTAGGCTGGTGACGGCGCAGGAAGACGAGCGGGCGCGCATCGCCCGCGACCTGCACGATCAGTTCGGCCAGCAGTTGACTGCGCTGCGCCTGGCGCTCGAGCGTCATCGTGAAACGCTCTCCGAGCGCACGAGCGCCGACGTCCACCTCGATCGCGCCCTGAATCTTGCCCGTCAGGCCGACGATGCGTGGATTTCCTTGCCTGGGAGCTGCGTCCGGCGTCGCTCGACGACCTCGGACTGGTCGCCGCGATGCCGCGGTTTCTCGCCGAGTGGTCCAGCTATCACGGGGTTCCCGCCAAGTTTCAGACCACGGGCGCGATCACCGGGCGTCTCTCGCCGGAAGCCGAAATCACCTTCTATCGAGTGGCGCAGGAAGCGCTGAACAACGTCATCAAACACGCGGATGCCACGCGGGTCGATGTGGTGATCGAAGGCGCGCGACGACGCCGTGATGCTGATCATTGAGGACGATGGCGTCGGCTTCGAACTCGACGGCCGACGGCAAGCCGACAGGCATCGGCTTGATCGGCATGCGTGAACGGGCCGCACTGATCGGCGGCACGCTGCAGGTCGAATCCGCCGCCGGAAAAGGGACGACGATCTATCTGCGGTATCCGATTACCGAGCCTCACCGCAGGGATTAAGACGTGGCAAAAATCCGCGTCCTGCTCGCCGAGGATCACGAGACCGTGCGTCAGGGGCTCAAGCTCCTCATCGATCATCAGCCGGACATGGAAGTGGTTGGTGAGGCCGGAGATGGTCGCATGGCGGTCGAGCGTGCCGAAGCGCTCCGCCCGAATGTGGTGGTCGTGGACATCTCAATGCCGGAGATGAACGGGCTGGCGGCGACACGCGCCATTCGCGCGGCCGCACCCGCGACGGCGGTCGTGGCGCTGACGCGATACGGCGACGACGCCTACGTGCAGGAACTGCTAAACGCGGGCGCGCTGGGGTATGTACTGAAACAGAGCCCGTCCGGCGAGCTCGTGGACGCGGTGCGCGCCGCGGCGCGCGGGCCATCAGTACCTCGACCGCAGCCTGGCGGCGAGGGTCGCGGGAGCGATGCTGAGCCATCGAGGCGGTCGCGGAGCACCGGCCCCGATTACCGACCGAGAGACACAGGTGCTGCGGCTGATGGCGCTTGGGACACAGCAATAAGGACATCGCGAATACGCTCGAGCTGAGCGTCAAGACCGTAGAAGTCCATAAGGCTAATGCGATGAGGAAACTCGCGCTCGCCGGGCGCACGGATGTGGTCCGATACGCCCTGTTGCAGGGCTGGCTCCGGGACCCATAAGGGATTTTCTGCCGGCAACATAAGGGTTCTCCCTGATGCGCTGGCGCAAAAAGGGTGGCATTAATGCGGCATGCTGCCACCGCACACTTACGCCGAACCGCTGCCGCAGGTTTCCTCGGGTTTCCGAGCCCAGCCCGCGCTGGCCGAGTCGCGGCCGCCGCTCATCGTGGCAGTCGCGCGCAGGATATCGAGCGGTTCCCGGCGGCTCCATTTGCCCGGTTTGCGCGCGAACCACCTCTGAGGCGATTCGCACTGATCGGGCAGTGGCGGCCGCGGGTGATGGCCGTAGATTGGGATCTGCCGCGAGCTCGATCACGACGCGATCTGCAGCGCCGCGAAACAGGCCGCGCCCGTCAGCTTTCTTGCGGTGATGGAGGCCCAGCGAGCGCGCCGTCAGCGCTGAAGGCGGGGTGCCATGCCATTCTGCTGAAACCGTTCACGATGAATCTGGTTGCCGCGCGGCTTGGCCGGCTGTGTCGCGAGATGCCCGTCGCCGCGGCGTCAAGCCGCCTTGGTGTTGTCATGCAGACGTGGGGAACGAACCGCACATGGCCTGACATGCGCTGCCCGCACTGCAGCGAGGCCGGCGCGGTCTGCTTCGAGTATTCGAGCCACCGCCGTTCCTGGTACGCGTGCCTGGGCTGCGATCACGTGTGGCTCGGTCCACGCCGCGAGTAACTCACACAATAATATCGCGTGATATCACGCGCGATTGGCGTCGCGATCGTTGTGTTTCTCGCGACGACCGCACGTCCAGCCACTGCCCAGGTCCCCGACTCGCCCGCCAGACGTTCGCTCGCGCGGGACAGGCCCCTCGACGGAGCGCAGGGCAGGGCATCAACTCCTCGACACCTTCGTCGATTCCTTCAAGCTGCTCGCCATCGAGCACGGCTTGCGGATCGCATTCCAGGAAAAGACCCGCGACGAGCTTGGCGGTCGCTTCTGGCAGGACTATCAGCGCTCGCTGCGCGTGCCCGAACACTGGGAAGACGGCGACGCGTGGTGGGTGAACTACATCGGGCATCCGATGCAAGGTGCCGCGGCGGGCTACATCTGGCTCGAGCACGCTGGGGAGCGTCGTCCCGATATTTCGTTGGCTCGCAGCTACTGGGCGTCGCGGGCGCAGGCCGCGGCGTGGGCAGCGGTCTACAGCGTGCAGTTCGAGTTTGGCCCGCTCAGCGAGGCGTCAATCGGGAACGTGGGAATGCGCGAGGAAACCACGGGCTGGGTCGATCACGTGACGACGCCCGCGGGTGCGTTTGCCTTGATGGTGGGTGAGGATGCGCTCGATCGGTTCTTCGTGAAGTGGGTGGAAGGTCACACGCGCAATCGATTCTTTCGCGCCGCGCTGCGGATGACGTTCAATCCATCGAGGACCCTCTCGAATGCCACGACAGGTCACCTGCCGTGGTATCGAGAGGGCCGCTCTCTAGACTGGCGTCGAGCGCCCTCCGGAGTAGCTCCGTAGGGCGCCCCTTTCAGGGGTGCCTAGCCCTTCTTTGCTACTTTGAGCTCGGCGAGCTTCGCGATCATGTCCTCAGCCGACGTCGGCCGGACGGACGGCCGTGTCGATGGCGGCGACCTTGCCGGACTTGTCGATATAGAACGTCCAGCGGTTCGCCAGCTGTCCATTCGCCATCAGCACGCCATACTTCCCGGCGACTTCCTTCGTCGGATCGGCGAGCATCGGGAAGTCGGCTTCCTTCTTCTCCACGACCGTCGCCGCTCCGCCGCCGCGGCCCTGCAGCGTGACGCTGGTCGCCTTGGCGAACTTGGTGTTCTCCTCGATGGTGTCGGTGCTCGCCATGAAGTAGGCGACGTCGTACTGCTTGATCTTGTCGCCGTTCTCCGCGAGCGACTTGCACTCGATCGTGCAGCCCTGCGTGAACGCCTTGGGGAACCAGGCGATGACGACCGCCTGCTTGCCGCGGTAGTCGGACAGCTTGTGCGTCTTGCCGTCGCTGCCCTGCAGTGAGAAGTCGGGCGCCATATCGCCGACTTTCACCACGGTCGGCACCGCCGGTGCCGCGCCCGGGGGCCCTTGTGCCAGCACGGCTCCAGCCGCCAGCGTGGCTACCAAGCCCATCGTCAATAATGCGCGCATGAACGATCCTCCTTAAAGTCGAAGAAGCCACGAGTATAGCCCGTTCGGATCGTTCGTGTCGGTCGGACGAGTCGTTCGGACCTTCGAATGTTCAAGTTCTAAGTGCAGCCCGGCTTTGCTGTCAGGCCGGCGGTGCGGCGGATGGCCGTCAGGAATTCATCCAGCGAGCCCTCCACGCTCTTGCGGCCCAGCCGTCGGGCGATCGGCTCGAGGATCCAGCCGGTGAAGGGCGGAAATCGGCGGCTCAGGCCGAGCGTTTCCATGACGACAAGCACGCCGCCTTCCTCGGGGATGAAGTGCGTGAGCGTGTGGGCGCGCCACAGATAACCGCTGTCGCGGCCCACCGGAAGCCGCGACTCGTTGGAGCGGCCGAAGTTTTCCACTTGACGAATCTCTTCTGACTTCGAGATGGCTGTGATGCTGCCGCCTTTTTCCGTGCGGTAGTCGACTGCCGAGCGGACGTCGAGCACCGCGGTGAGGCCGGCGTCCTCCTTCAACCGGATCAATACCCGGTAGGCGTTGCCCTTCTGCTAGATCACCTTCGACGAGACGACGGACTTGTAGACCTTGGGGTAGGAGGAATAATCGCGGGCGACCCGCTCCACGTCCTTGAGCGTTGCGCCCTGAACGAACGCCAGTCCGACCCAATGGTGGATCAGGCCATCGGGAATGCTCAGGATTCCGTCACCGCTTCCAGCGCGCGCGGCGATCACGCCGTCGCAGCGCTTCGCATCGCCGCCGCCTTCTGTGCGCGCGAGACGAAACCTCGCATCGCCTCGTCTGCATATTTCTCGTACGCCTGCGCGGTGCGAGGCTCCAGATCGGCGGCATGCGCCGGCATCGGCGCCAGGCACGCCGCGGCCAGAGCACAACCGAGCGTCAGTCGGACGACGCGCCACGGTCGCCGATGATACCGTTGGCAACCCAAGGCCGTGCCGCCGTATTTCATCGTGACTCCCATGACAGTTGGTGAGCTCGCAGATTCCGTCTTCAGGCGGAAGCCACTTGAGAAGGTGCGGGAATTGAAGAAACCAGCTCACGGCACATGGGCAATGGCCGCGGGAAACGCCTTCGAACGGCCGGTATTCGCTCGTGTTCGGCGTCTGTGCCTGAGCCTTCCCGAGTCGAGCGAAGCCCTCGCCTGGGGACATCCCACTTTCAAGGCCGGCCGGAAGATGTTCTGCGCGTTCGAAATCATCGGCGGGCGGCCGTCGGTGGCCTTCCGACTGCCAGCAGCCGACGTCACTGCGGCGCTGAAAAACGTTCGCTGTTTCGCGTCGCCATATGGGCGCGGGCTGTGGGTCAGCGTATGGGTGGACGGCGCGGTTGACCGAACGCAGATCGAGCAGTTCGTCGACCGCAGATACCGCACGGTAGCGACGAAACGTCACATCGCCGCTCTGGATAACTGGGTCGCTTCCTCGTCCGCCGTAGCGCTCTGCGCGAAAGTCGGAAGCCGCGCCATCGGCGCAAGGATAGAATCTCCGCTCCCATGTCAGACGACGAAGTAGGAGTGCTGGTTGTCAGCCTGATCGTGGCCCTGGTGTCGTGGGGCGCCTGGTACATCACGCCGATGTTCGTGCGTCGCGTCGGCCGACGTACGCCGGGCAGGCTGCTGCTGCAGCTCACGCCGCTCGTCGCGGCCGCGCTGCTGCTGGCCGTGCTCCGGTATGCCGCGTCGTACGACGTCCGCGATGACCCCGCGTATCTGGCGCTTTATCTGATCCTCGGCGCGGCATGGGTTGGCGTGTCGATTCGCTGGCTCGCGGTCACGGGCATCAGCACCAGAGACGATGTGGTGGAGCGGGCGAACGGGAGCGCATCGCTTGCCGTGGCCGGCGCGATCATCGGTATCACGCTGGCCTACGCCGGTGGCAACATCGGCGACGGTCCTGGCTGGTGGGTCGTCGTGTTTTGCGCGGCGCTGGCGACGCTGGCGCTGTTTGCGGCGTGGATGCTGCTCGAGCTGGTGAGCGGCGTCTCCGATCTCGGTGACCGTGGATCGCGATCCGTCCGCTGGAATGCGCCTTGGCGGATTCCTGGTTGCGTGCGGGTTGATTCTGGGCCGCAGTGTCGCCGGCGATTGGGTCTCCGTTGACGCCACGGTCCATGACTTCGCGTTAACGGCGTGGCCGGTCATCGTGCTCGTGGTCGTGGCGGCAATCATCGAGCGCGCAGCGCGGCCTACGCCGGAGACACCACGGCCGGCGCTCGTGACGTTTGGGCTCGCTCCGGCGCTGTTGTACGTGGCTGGTGCCGCCTACCAGGTCATGCGGCTCGGCAGCCTGGTGTCGAGATGACTTCGCACCTCTTCGCACCCGTTTCTCGCCGTCAACCCTCTGCCTCCCGCCATCGCGCGCTCCATCCGTCGCCGCGCGATCTTCGAGTGCTGCAAGTGGGACCCGCAGGTCGAGGACGTCTCGACGATTTCCGATGTGCCGATCGTGCTGAACGCTGGCGCCTGGCAGGAGCTGGTCGTGAGTGCGGAGCGGCTGGCAGCGGAAACAACGGCGGCGGAAGAGGAGCTTCGACAGCGGCCCGAGCTGCACGATGCGCTCGGCCTGCCGCGGTCGATTCGCCGCCTGTTCAGCCGCGTGCCGCGGCAGGAGGCCTGTTCCGCGCCGCGGTTGATCCGGTTCGACTTTCATCACACCGAGGCCGGCTGGCGCATCTCGGAAGCGAACACCGACGTTCCGGGTGGCCTGAACGAAGCGTCGGGCCTGCCGCAACTCGTCGCGCCATATCTGCCGGGCACACAGTCTGCCGGTGACGTTGCCGGATGCGTATGCCGGCGCGACGCTGGCGGCGCTGCCTGCAGGCGCGCACGTCGCGCTGATGCACGCCACCGCGTATGCCGACGATCGCCAGGTGATGACGTATCTGGCCGGCTGTCTGCAGCAGCGGGGCGCCCGCGTGTCGCTTGTGAGTCCCGCGCACCTTCGCTGGCGCGACGGCCGTGCCGCCCTCGACACGGCGTGGGCCTCGGGCGCCGTGGACGCCGTGCTGCGCTTCTATCCCGCCGAGTGGATGGACAACCTGCCGGCCGTCTGCGGCTGGCCGTCGTACTTTGAGCGAACCTCGACTCCCGTCAGCAATCCTGCGAGCGCGTTGCTCACTCAGAGCAAACGCTTTCCGCTCACGTGGGACGCACTGCGCACGCAGGTGCCGACCTGGCGGACGCTCCTCCCCGAGACGCGCGACCCGAGGGACGTGCGCTGGCAGGGCAGTGATGACTGGGTGCTGAAGCCGGCGCTCGGGCGCGTAGGAGAAGATGTCGCGATTGCTGGCGTTACCTCGGCGAAGGATATGACAGCGATCGCTCGCAACGTCCGGCGTCATCCGGCGCATTGGGTCGCGCAGCGGCGGTTCGCCGCGACGCCGATGCAGGCCGGCGACGCGACGTACTACCCCGGCGTCGGCGTCTATACCGTCAACGGCCGGGTCGCGGGCGCGTACGGGCGGATTGCCGAACGGCCCCTGATCGACGCGCGTGCGCGCGATGCGGCGGTGATGATCGGGTCCGCCTGAAGGACCCTACGTACGAATTATGACCAAGGAAGAGATCTTCAACGCCTGGGCGCCCGAGGGCGCTGAATGGTCCGACTGGGCGAAGCCGGCGCTCTTCGCGCAGTGGCCCGACACGGTGACGCCACCGGCGACGATGCCGGAGTGGGCGGAGCCGAATTACTTGTGGCTGCCGCAGTCGAGCGGCCGCACGGCGGTCGTCGTCGATCTCCCGGCTGTGGAGTCGGTGCGTACCGGCGTCGCGTTCGCCCGTCGTGGCTACCGGCCGGTTCCGCTGTTCAAC
The DNA here is from genome assembly GCA_963793705.1 of uncultured Acidobacteriota bacterium. Classification (GTDB taxonomy): domain Bacteria; phylum Acidobacteriota; class Vicinamibacteria; order Vicinamibacterales; family UBA2999; genus Gp6-AA40. The sequence goes on from CAWCBC010000022.1 coordinate 40,508, forward strand.
ACCAGCTATGGGCCGTCGGCCGTCATCGAGATCGCGCCGCTGGTGCTGGAGCTTGGCCGCGCCGCGCGGCTGCTGCAGCCGATCGCGGTCGGGCCAAAGGCGCCGCCGGTCTTTCTGCTGGATGCCAACCGCATGCAGCCGCCGGTGCCGCCGTCGCCCGGAAAATTCGACAACCGATGGGTGGTCTTCCCACAGGATTTTCCCTCCGCGACGTTCCTGCGTTCACGTGGAGTTGCCGACGTGCTGCTGATTCACGCGGGAGGGCGCGTGCAGGAGGATCTCGCGCACGTGCTGCTGCGATGGCAGCAGGGCGGACTCCGGATGGTGTCGGCTTCGCCGTCGGACACCTCGACGCGCGAGCTCACGGTGACGCCTCCCTCGTGGTTCCGCCGCGCGTGGTACCGGGCGATTACGGCTGCCCGGCTCCGGCGCAATAATGCCGGCGGCTTCGGCGCAGTGATTCCTGTCCGCTCTGGTGGCGGTGGTGGCGGATACTATGGCTACGGTTAATTCGGGAGGACACGAAATGCGGAGGACCATCCTCTCTTTCGTACTGATCGCTGTTCTTGCGCCCGCTGCTGCCCTTGCCCAGACGACGCCATGGGGCGATCCGGATCTGCAAGGCATCTGGTCGAATCAAACCCCTGTTCCGCTCGAACGGCCGGCGGTGCTGGCCAACAAGCCGTTCTTCACGAAGGCAGAGGCCGCTGAAGTCGAGAAGAACTCGCTGGCCACGATCCTTCAGTTTGTCGGCGGGGCGATTCCTACGAGTGGCGAGCTGAATGAGATCTGGCTCGAGACGGCGAAGGGGAAGGTCGGACGCAACCTGCGGACGTCCCAGGTGGCCGATCCGCCGGACGGCCAGATTCCCTACACGAAGGACGGGAAGACTCGGTGGTTCGCGACACCGTCACTCGAAGGCGAAATCATGGGCCGCTCCCTGGCCGCAGGCGGCCCGGTCGATCGCACCCTCGATGAACGGTGCATCACGACCGGCGGAATCTTCGTTCCGAATCCCTTCTACAACAACTATCACCAGATCGTGCAGGCACCGGGCTACGTGGTGATCCTGACCGAGATGATGCACGAGCAGCGCGTGGTCCCTCTTGACCGCAGGCCGCACGTCGGTCCGAACATCCGGCAGTGGCTCGGCGACTCACGTGGCTGGTGGGAAGGAAAGACGTTGGTTGTCGAGACGACCAATTTCAATGACAAGCGGCGTTTTTACGGTTCGACGAGTGCGCTGAAGCTCGTCGAGCGCTTCACCCGCACCGACAACGACACGATCAGCTACCAGCTCACCGTCACCGACCCGAACACGTTCTCAAAGCCATGGACGGTTGAAAACAATCTGTGGCGGAGCGACGAAGGGATCTTCGAAGTCGGCGTGCCACGAAGGGAACTACGGCCTGGCGAACATCCTTTCTGGCGCGCGTGCGACCGAGAGGAAGTGAACCCGTGCGCCTGATTGCAGCGACGATAGCCTTCGCGGTTCTGGTCACAGCGGACGTCGCCGCCGCACAGACGACGCCATGGGGCGATCCCGATTTGCAGGGCGTCTGGTCGAAGCAGACACCTGTTCCGCTCGAGCGGCCTGCGGCGCTTGCCAACAAGCCGTTCTTCACCGCGGAGGAAGCAGCCGAGGTCGAGAAGAACGCGCTCGCCTCGGTGCTCAAGACCGTCGCCGCTGAGATCGCCACGAGCGGTGAGTTCAACGAGGTATGGCTGGAATCAGAAAAGGGGAGGGTGCATCGCAACCGAAGCACGGCACTCGTCGTCGATCCGCCAGACGGGAAGATCCCCTACACGCCGGAAGGGCGCGCGCGCTGGGCGTCGACGCCGAACCTCGCCACTGAACGTATGACCGGCAAAACGCTGGGCGCGGCGACGTGGGAGGATCGTGCGCTCCAGGAGCGCTGCATCGTCTCAGACGTCATGTACTTCCCCAACGCGTTCTACAACAACTACCAGCAGATCGTGCAGGCCCCTGGCTACGTCGTGATCGTCACCGAAAGCATGCACGACGCGCGGGTGGTGCCGCTCGATCGCCGCCCGCATGTGGGCGCCAACGTGCGGTCGTGGCTTGGCGACTCACGCGGATGGTGGGAAGGGAAGACGCTTGTCGTCGAAACCACCAATTTCAACGACAAACGTTTGTTTCAGGGCTCGACGAGGGATGTGCGGCTCGTGGAGCGCTTTACCCGAGTGGACAAGGACACCATCGATTACCAGCTGACGGTGACCGATCCCAGAACCTACGCGAAGCCGTGGACGCTGCAGAACATGATGTGGCGGAGCGACGAACCGATGTTTGAAGCCGCCTGTCACGAGGGGAATATCGGCCTGGCCAGCATCCTGTCTGGCGCGCGCGCGGCCGAGAAACGGTAGGCAGTGGCGTGTCGGCAGGCTCCTGCCGATAGGATCAGTGCATGGACGGAAAACAGCACAGCTTCGTCCGAATGTTCGTCCGGATTGGCGCCCTCAAGCGCTTCCATTTCCTGAAGAAAAAGACCGCGGACCTGCCGGTCAGCGTGGAATGGGATCGTCGCCGGGGAGACCGCCGGGAGGGCGACGATTCCGGCGCACACCTGCGCAAGGCCGAACGCCGAGGAGCCCAGCCGTTCACCTGGGAAACGGCTGACTTCGTCGTCGTCGAAGAGCCGGCAGTGCCGGTCGGCGCCGACGCAAGAAACCGATTAGCCGCAGCACTGAACTCGTCTGCGCGATACCGCGGCGCGGCCAAGGGTCGCGAGTAGACTCCCACCAATGAGTCGGTATGGTCCAACGGGTGTCGAGACGCGGGCCTCGTCCACCAATCCCGACGCGTTGCTGGTTCGCGCCATCGGCGTCCGTCAGCTTGCCGCCACCATCTTCAACTACACCGTTGCCAGCGGCATCTTCGCGTTACCGGCGACGGCCGCCGCGCAGCTTGGCCCGGCCGCCCCGCTTGCGTATCTCGTCTGCACCGCCATCATGCTGCTCGTCGTGGCGTCGTTCGCGGAGGCGGGAAGCCGTGTCTCCTCGTCGGGCGGGCCCTATGCCTACATCGAGGCGGCGTTCGGTCCGTTCGTCGGGCTGCTCTCCGGCGTCCTGCTCGTGGTGTCGGCTTTGTCCGGCGTTGCGGTGGTCATGACACTGTTCGCGGGTTCGGCTCTGGCGCTTGCCAACGTGCCCTCCACGCCGATCGCCCAGGCCGCGATTGTGATCGCGGTGTCGACGATGGCCGTGATCTTCAACGTGCGAGGCGTGCGATCGGGCGTGCGGGTGGTGGAGCTGATGACCGCCGCCAAGCTCGTCCCGTTGATTGGTTTTGTCTCATCGGTGCGGCGTTTGTCACCCCGGCCAATCTGGCCTGGCCCGACGTGCCCCAGGCATCGTCGCTCCTGTGGGCACCTCCGGCATCGTGATCTTCGCCTTCATGGGGATCGAGAGCGGCCTGGGTCCCAGTGGAGAAGTGCGCGATCCATCCCGAACGGTGCCGCGCGCCGCGTTTCTCGCGCTGATCGGCGTCTGCGTCCTGTATCTGGCCGTGCAGGCGGTCGCGCAGGGCATCCTGGGCCCGGGGCTGGGAAGCACGCGGATCACGCCGCTTGCGGCAGCCGCCGGAGCCGCCGTCGGCGAGCCAGGCCGCATCGTCATGCTGATTGGCGCCGCGGTCTCGATGCTGGGGCTGCTGTTCGGTGCGGGCCTCGTCAACCCGCGCATCGTCTTTGCGCTGGCGCGCGACGGGTTCCTGCCGCGCTACATCGCGAGCGTGCATCCGACGCATCGCACTCCGCACCCGGCCATCGTCGCCTGCGCGCTCGTGGTCGTCGGGCTGGCGTTGACGGGAACGTTCGAGCGCCTGCTGATCATCTCGAACATCGCGGGGCTGATCGTGTACGCGATGGTGGCGATGGCCGCCGTGATGCTGCGGCGTCGGGACGTCCGCGCGGATGGAGAGCCGTTCCGGTGTCCCGGCGGCCCGCTGGTCCACGTCCTGGCCTTTGCCGGAATTGGATGGATGCTGACCGCGATCGTGACCGTCCAGGACCTGGTTGGACTGGCGATCCTCCTTGCCCTGACCGGCATCGTCTATGTGGCGAGGCGTCGCTGAGGTCACCGCTGAGGCCCCGGAATCCTACCCACCAAAAATCGCATGTCGAGACCAAAAAGGCACTTGGCGACCAGCCGCGAATCGTAAAAATCCAGCCATTTTGCGCTGCTCGGGCAACGGCATCGAGGTTGCCTCATCGCCGGCCGTGAATCTTCCACACGACATGGACTGCCCGGAATGCGCCGAACAGGTCGCGCCGATGGCGGGGAGCACCTGGGCGATCGCCTGGTATTCGTGCGGCACGTGCGGCACGTTCTGGTACGCGCGGCTTCGCGTTGGACCCGACACGGATCGTCATGTCGTGCCGATGATTACCGCGGGCAAGCCCGCGCCGCTGCAGGACGAATGGTCGATCGAGGAGCTCGAGGCGGAGGCCGACGCGCTGCGGCGGGAGAGCGAAACCCTGCCGAAGGGGAATCTCCAGGCGCTGCGTCTGCACCTGGAAAAGCTCAAGGTGCTGGCGGACGCCATCAACCATCGCCTCGAAACCCATTCCGCGGCGACGCATTAACGATCCAGAATGTCCGCCTTCCATGGCGGACTCCACGCATAGCGGCCTCGCCGAATTCTTCCGGTCGCATCTGCGGCCGGGGATGACGGTCATTGACGTCGGCGCCAATGTCGGCGACGTCGCCCTTGCCGCGGCGGCCGCCGTTGGCGCGTCCGGGCGCGTGATTGCGTACGAGCCCGGACCTGCTGCGGCGCGCGAGCTTCGCGAACGATCCCGTCACAGTCCGCAGGTGGAGATTCGGCAGGCGGCGGTGTCTGACACGTGCGGTGCCGCCCGCTTTCTTCGTGGACCCGACGAAGTCGACGTCCGCGACGCTGTTCAGCGGAGTCGCGGGCCCGAATCACCGGGCCGTCAACGTGACTGTCTGCTCACTCGACTCCGAGCTGTCGACGCTGCCGGCGGGCATCGACGTGATCAAGATCGATGCGCAGGGCGCGGAGGGCCGCATCCTCGAAGGCGCGCGTCGTCTGTTGAAGCGCGACAAGCCGCTGCTCGTGTTCGAGCTGTGGACGCCGGGCCTGCATGCTGCGGACACCGACGCCGAATGGCTGCTACAGCGGCTGGCCGGATTCGGCTATCACTTCCATCCCGTCAACGGGAAAGGCGCGATCGGCAATGACGAGCGGATCCGTGCGCTCCTCGCGGGTACGCTGCGTTCGTCCGCGCTCAATGTGATGGGGCATCCGAGGCGCTGGCCGTCGCGCCGATGGCTGGCGGTGGCCCCGCCGGCGCCGTGCGCGCTCGCGCCGGCCCGTCGTGAGTTGTGCCGGCCGTGGGGCGGACCTTGTCAGGTCCGCCTGCCGCCTTGACATCGAGCGTGTAGCCCGGCCCTGGGGCTGGGCTGCTGTATCCTTCGCGCATGAGTCGCAGACGTACAGTGTCGAGACGCCGGCTTCTGGTGCACGGCGCTGCGGCAGCGGCTGGAGCCGCTGCGCTGGCGGCGCAGAGCGCATCGGCGTTCGGACAGGCGCCCGCGGTCGTGACGGCGCGGCGCTTCCGCGCGTGGGTCACGCGCGGCGGCGGCGCCGATCGCACCACGCTCCAGGAGCTGACACTGCGCCCGATCGCCGGACGGCAGATCGTCGTGCGCACGGAAGCGACGAATCTCTGTTACTCCAACGTGCCGTGCGTCGCTTGCGCTTCAGCCGCCCGGCGACTGCCGGACCAGCGGGCGGACGCCCGAGCAGCCGCCGGCTGGGCGAGGCTTTGCCCGGCCGCGCGGCAATCATCCAGGGCCACGGCGGCGTCGGCATCGTCGAAGCGGTCGGCCCGCAGGTACGGCGGGTGCAGGTGGGCGATCGAGTCTGCGTCTCGGGTACGCCGCAGTGCGGCAACTGCTACCAGTGTCTGCGCGGCCGCGCCGACATGTGCCAGTTCCTTTCCGACACCAACCTGGCGGCCATTGCCGAGATGAAGGACGGCACGCAGGTCGTCGCCAACTCGCACATCGGCGGCCTGGCCGAGGTCATGGTCACGAACGAGGAATGGGTCGTGCCAATCTTCACGAAGGCGACGGCGGCCGACCTCGGCATGGTGTGCAGTTGCGTGACCGTCGCGGGCCTCGGGGCCACCACGTCACCCACGCTGGCCCTCGTGCAACCGGGGTCATCGGTCGCGGTCGTCGGGTGCGGACCGCTCGGCCTGAGTGCCGTGATCGGCGCGAAGATCGCCGGCGCCACCACCATCATCGTCGTCGAACCAATCCGCGTCAGGCGCGAGCTGGCGTTGAAGCTCGGGGCGACCCACGCCCTGGATCCGAATGCCGAAGGCGACCGGCTCGATCGCGCGCGTCCGCGAGCTGACGCGCGCGCCGAACGACCGCTTGTGGTCCGGAGGCCGGACGAGTGGCGGTCTCCTCGGCGGCGCCGGTCCCGACTTCGTCATCGAAGCCGTCGGCGCCGATGCGGTCCAACCCAAGCTCGAAGCCGGTCCAGATCCCACGGGCATCCTGCCGATGCGCCAGGCCTACGAGATGACTGCGCCCGGCGGCCATATCGTGACGACCAGTCTGCCGCGCGGCAACATCACGCTACCGGGCGTCCTGTTCGCGATCGGTGGCCGCACCCATCACGCGGGACAGGCGGGCGGCTCACAGCCGATGCGTGACATCCCGCGTTACATCGAGATGCTCGACAAAGGGCTGTTCAACGCCAAGGCGCTGGCCACTACGGTGGTGGGGCTCGACGGCATGCTCGACGCCTATGCCCAGGTCGCCTATCGCACGACGGTCACGGCGATCATGACGCCGTAGATCGGCTCCTTCCCATCTCCGGCGCTTCTGGCGCTCGCTTGAGTGCTCAACTCTTCAGAAGCGTCGCCATCGCGATATGGATCCGCACCGCCTTCGAGATCGAAACGTTGATACCGTGGGTGTTCGCGATTCCGGTGAGGCCGAACTCCGTGCGGTCGATCTCGAAGGTGCTTTCGAGGAAGGCGCTCGACGGACCGCCGGTCTCTGAGCCAGCTTGAGCTTACCGGAATCGTCTTCCGCTGCGTGATTCCGCGGATGGTCAAATCGCCGGTCACCGAGAACGTGCCGTCCGGCTTCGCGTCCGTTGACGAGCTCGTAAAGTGCATGGTCGGGAAGCGTTCGACATCGAAGAACGCCCCGGATCCCAGGAGCTGGTTGTGCTCGTCGTTGTGGATGTCGAGGCTGGACGTGTAGACCGTCAGATCGACCTGTGTCCCGAGGGGATTCTCCGGGTCGAACGATAGCTGGCCGGCAAATTCCTTGAACTGGCCCTCACGCTTGAATCTAAAAATCTTCGACGCATAAATGGTGAAGTCCACGGCGCTGGCCGTGGGGTCGAGCGCGTACGTCTCCGCCTCGGCCAGGAGGGGTAGTCGCCGCAGAGGTCACGAGCGCCAGCACTATAGCTGCGCCGACCGACACGTGTACGCGTGCGAGAGCCATGGATACCTTCTCATCTTTCGAGTGTGTAACGAACGACGACCCTCGCGGTCGGGGCGCTGCGATCGTGTGCGGCGTGAGATCAAATTGTACGGGCGATAAGGGCGCTGTCCAACTCGACAGCGATCGGACCTGCGTTGAGACGTCCTGATGCTAGCGGATATGTCAGTTCGAGATCGTATGGAGGATGAATAACAGCAGAAAGCCCAGCGGAGTCTGAATCGTTCACAGTCGTAGGTGCGCGCGTGCAGTGAATAGGGTCGGCGAGGTGCTCTGGGGCAGGTCCGCCCCTCAACTCTCCGACTTCTTGATGCTTGTCGGGTGCGTCAACGCAGGCGTTGCCGACCACTTCCCGGCTTCTTGCTTTGCGAGTCCGCGCAACGCCAGCCGCCTGAGAATACGACTAGCGACAACGGGATCAATGGTGGGCGGCAAGCCTTCCACGTGCGTTTGCTGTTGTTGTTGCTTCAGCCAAGCTACTACCTGCGAAAATGCCTGCGACCGCGTCCCAGTAATCCCTCCGCTCAGCCATAACCCCCCGGTGGTCAGTCGAGTCGCATCACACCACGCCACTCCATGCAATCAGGTCGCCTGCCATACCCCTTGGCAATCTGAACTGATGGCATGTTGCCTATGCGCTCGCGACGATGCATGCACCATGGCGACCGAGAAGACGCGCTTCGGGTAATTCCACGCACCTTCGGTCCCGAGGTCGAGGATCCGCGTGCCGCGTGGTCGTCTCCCCGCTCGAGGCTATTTGAAGATATCGAGGATCGCGGCCGGCAGCTCCGTGGCCGGCCTCTCGAGGCCCTGCTCGAAGTACTTCTCCCAGTTCTTGGCCCAGGGGCGGCCGTAGTAATCGACGTAGCGCGGATCGCTCGGCGACAGCTGGGTCGGCTTTCCGTTGACGTTCTCGATATTGCTCAGGCATTCGATGAACGTGTGACGAAGGGTGGGGCTGTCGTGCCTCTGCGTCCTGTTCCACCGCATCGTCGACCGCAACGGAGCCACGAAGGCCTCGGGGTCGTAGAAGATGGTCTCAATCGTTAAACCGGCAACTGCGCCGTTGGCATCCTGGCGCGGCGGATGATCTCGACCGTCTCCAACCTGCTGCTGAACTCGAACAACGCGTGGGTGATCGTCCATCCCTGGACGTTCGCCGTCCAGGAGATCAGTTTGTCCCCGTCCCAGAAGCCGACCGTTTCGCCGTACCACTGGGGCGTCTTCTGGACGTGATTCCGTCCGATCAGGACCTTGAAGAGGAAGTTGTCGGCGATGCCGCTCAGGAACTGAACCTGATACGGGTTCATCATCACTTCCATCGGCTGCTGAACGGCAAACTGCGTGTAGAACCGGACCAGCCCTCGGGATAGCAGAACGACGCGTTCCACTGCGGTGCGTTCGTTACCGACTCGTGGTAGATCCCCTGCACCATGCGCTGCTGGTATTCGGGCGTCAGCAGCGACAGCATGGTGCTCGGTTGACTGATGCCCCACAGCCACTGCGTCCCGCCGTCCTGGTTGCCCCGCACGTAGAACCCATCCCATTCCGGCAACGTGGCACGCGTGTGAACGGTCGGGCCGCCTCGTTTGGCGGCGTCGGCCATCAACGCCTCGTAGTGCTCCTTGGCCGTCTTGTAGGCATACGGACTCCTGATATTCGCGGCCGGGTAATCGCGGGAACAGTCTCCCCATCCTGCGGTCGAAGGAGGCTTGTCACCCATCCGCTGATCCGCCCACATTTCCGTGATGTTGCGGGAGATGTTGCAGCGGAAGTACTTCGGATTGCTCCAGAGGGCCCGGTCCTTGTAGAAGTTCTTCGTGGTGAAGAGGTCCACCGGGAGCGGGTCTGGATGAGGAGCGCCGGGCTTGAGAGCGCCGTCCGGGATTCGTGGCCCGCCACGCCCGCCAAGCGCTCCTACCGGAGCTGCCCCGCCGCGCCCACCGGGCCTGCGGGAGCGGGAGCTGGAGCCGCGCCTCCCTGTTGTCCCGATGCCGGCGCCTGAAACGCGAACAGCACCACGGCAAACATGGTCGTCACGAGCAGCGCCCCGGCGCCGCACGCGGAACGGATTCTCATGCCTCTTACCCCATCACAGCTCAATGACAATTTCGCGGAATGCTACCATGCCGCCCGGTCGACCCTGCTGCCGCCGGCAAGCTCCAAGTTCCAGGTTCTCACCCGCGCGGTGCAGCGTTTGGAACAGAGGGATTTGTGAAATTGGAGCCGGCAGTCGGACTTGAACCGACGACCTGCTGATTACGAATTAATTCAGACCCCTCTACCGAACCCCTCCGATTTCCGCACAACCCCGTAAACATTGGCTTTGTCGTGTTAGCATTACGCGGTACTACGTAGTGAACCGCAGTCTCGTGGTAGCTATGTGGTAGCAGGAAGGCCTGCTGACTCATGCCAACTCGCCGCGCGGATAGCTACCAGATAGCTACCACCCGCACAAAACCGAAGCCACTGACGCGACGCTGATCGAAGACCTCACGCCACGATCCGGTGAACAGTTCGTTCACTGGGATCCAACGTTGCCGGGATTCGGGGTGCGGGTGAATCCGAAAGGCACGAAGACATTCATCCTGAAATATCGAACGAAGGGCGGCCGGATCAGGTGGAAGACGATCGGCCGTGTCGGCGCGCTGGCGCTCGAGAAAGCACGGAAGCAAGCGCAGACGGACATCGGCATCGTCGCCAGTGGCAAGGATCCGCTGACGGTGATCGACGCGGCAAGGGACGCGATAACGGTGGCCGCGGCGGCGGAGCGGTTTCTCGAAGAGCATGTCGAGGCGAAGCGCAAGCCGGCGACCCTACGCCTGTATACGCTCGCGATCGACGGCCACATCAAGCCACGCCTCGGCGCTATTCCGATCGCCGAGGTGGACACCGACGCCGCCGTGACGCTACATCATCGACTCAAGGGGACACCTTACCTCGCGAACCGCGTGCTGGCCGTGCTGTCGAAGCTGATCGCGTGGAGCATGGCGGCGAAGCTGCGCCCGGCTGGCCCGAACCCCATTGTGGGCATTGAGAAGTATCGCGAACGGAAGCGGAAGCGCTATCTCGATGCGGCTGAATACTCGCGCCTCGGCAAGGCGCTGCGGACCGCTGACATCGCGCCCGCGCCACGCACCGCGATCGAACTGCTGTTGTT
>CAWCBC010000023.1:0-273189 GCA_963793705.1 uncultured Acidobacteriota bacterium
ATGTATTGCGCGCAGTCCTGCCGTCCGGCCATGATGGCCGTGATGGGGATGTGCGCGGTGGAGAACTGAGCTCACGAGGTGATCAGGTTATCGGATCCGGGCCCTCGCGTCAAAAGGGTCGAAATCAGCGATTCCAGGCCGATCATGACTTCGGTCGACTTGATGACCGCCAAAGCCGGCTGACCGCGTTTCAGCTTCAGCACGTCGATGGCGTCCCGGGTGATGACCGCGGTCAGGCGCTGGTCGCCAATGCGAAGACGGACCTGCGCCAGGAGCCCTTCGACCCGCACCTCCTCGACAATGCCCCGAAGCTGGTTCCGGCCGCTCAGCGACACGAGCACACCCGACCGGGGCGGTGACGGCGCCGGCTTCGGCAGACGGCCGGTCGAGGAGAGCAGGCGCTCGACCTCGGACTCGGCGATGCGGTGGTGGCCGCCGCTCGTCCGGACGGTGCGCACCGATCCCTTGTAAATCCACTGTTTGAAGGTGGAATAGCTGACGCCGAGCCGTTCGGCGGCCGCACGCGGACGGTCATAAAGCGCCTTGAATCGTTAGCCATTTCGACCTGAATCATACTAAATTATTCACGAGTGTTTAGTCGGGCGGCCGTGGTCGCCTCGCTCGCTGCTCGCGGCTGTCGCGGTCGTTCCCGCCCAACGCGCAGGAGGTGCTGGTCTCCGCCGCCGCCAGCCTGACGGAGGTGATGCAGACGATCGGCGGCGCGCTACGAGAAGCGCACCGGCGTCCGCGTGGTCGTGAACACGGGCGCCTCGAACACGCTCGCGCGTCAGATTGCGGCAGGCGCTGCGGTGGATCTGTTCATCAGCGCCGACGAGGCGCAGATGGACGCCGTGCGCCGCGAGATCGTCGCCGGCACGCGCGATCGACCTGCTGTCCAACCAGCTGGCGGTGGCCGTTCCTGCCGACCGGCCCCGCACGCTGCGATCGGCGCGCGACCTGATCGATCCCGCGTTCAAGCGCATCGCCATCGGCGACCCGGCGGCGGTCCCGGCCGGCGTCTACGCCAAGGCCTATCTCGAGCAGCTCGGCATCTGGGCGCGCCGTGTCGGCCAAGGTCGTCCCCTCGGCGAGCGTGCGGCTCGCGCTCGCCGCTGTCGAGAACGGCGCTGCGGATGCGGCGATCGTCTATCGGACCGACGTCGCCTCGGCGCGGCGCGCGTCGCTGGCGCTGACCGTTCCGGTCGCCGACGGCCCGCGCATCGTCTATCCGGCGGCAGTGATCCGCAGCCGGGCGCAATCGCGACGGCGCGACGCGGCTGCTCGACGTGGCTGCGAGGCGCCGAGGCCGCCGCGATCTTCAGCGCGGCCGGCTTCATCCCGCTGCCGCGGCGACTAGATCTCAGTGCAGTCGCGTCCTGCAGAAATCGAGAATCGCGCTGTTCACGACCGCTCGCCGCCCTGGTCGGCGACGGTCGTGATGCTGCCGCCGGGCATCGCGCTCGCGTGGGTGCTGGCGCGGCATCGCTTCCGCGGCAAGGCGGTCGTCGAAACGCTGGCCTCGCTGCCGCTGGTCATGCCGCCCGTGGCGACCGGGCTTCTGCTGTTGTGGCTGCGTCGGCCGCCGCGGGCCCGGTCGGTCGGCTGCTCGCGCCGTTCGGGATCGAGATCGTCTTCACGCCGGTCGCGGTCGTGCTGGCGATGGCGATCATGGGACTGCCGCTGCTCGTGCGCACGGCGCGGGCCGGGTTCGAGCAGGTGACGAAGCGCTACGAGCAGATGGCGGAGACGCTCGGCGCACGTCCCTGGCGCGTCTTCACCACCGTGACGCTGCCGCTGGCGTCGCGCAACATCCTCGCGGGCGCGCTGCTCGGGTTCACCCGCGCGCTCGGCGAGTTCGGCGCCACCATCGTCGTGGCCGGGAGCATCCCCGGCCGAACGCGGACGCTGGCCGTCGGCATCTACACCTACACGGAAACCGGCCAGGACGCGCGCGCCGCGGCGCTGCTCGTCGTTTCGGTCGCGCTGGCGTTCGGCGCGGCGCTCGTGGCCAATCGACTGGCGCGCGTCGACTGATGGCGTGGAGCCTCACCCGCGCGGTCGAGCGGCGCGCCGCAGATTCGAACTCCGCTTCTCGCTGACGCAGGGCGCGTTCACCGTTGCGCCCGACCTCGACGATCAGCCGCGCGCGCCGTTGCGCTCTTTGGTCCGTCCGGGTCCGGGAAGACGTCGATCCTCGAGGCGATTGCCGGCCTGCGCACGCCGCAGCACGGCCGAATCGCCGTGCGCGGGCGCGTGCTCTGTCGACACGGCCGCGCACACCAACGTGCCCGTTCGCGACCGCCATGTCGGATACGTGCCGCAGGACGTGCTGCTGTTTCCGCACCTCGACGTGAGGAAGAACATCACCTACGCGTCGCCGCAGGCGGTCCGATGCGTCGACGTGCCGGACCTCGACGCATCTCCTCGGGCTGACGACGCTGATGGATCGGAAGGTGGCCGGGCTCTCGGGCGGCGAGCGGCAGCGCGTGGCGCTGGCGCGTGCGTTGCACTCAGGGCCCGATGTGCTGCTGCTCGACGAGCCGCTGGCGGCGGTCGATCTGGCGAGGCGCCGCCTGATTCTCGACACGCTGGTTGCGATTCGCGACGACCTGCAGGTGCCGATGGTCTACGTCACGCATTCGCCGGAGGAAGCGCGCGCCGATCGCCGACTATGCGATCGTGCTGGAGGAGGGGAAGGTCGTGGCTGCCGGAGCGCCGGCCGACGTTCTGCCTTGAAAAAAAGGGCACCCCTGAAGGGGCTGCCCTCCTTAGGCCTTTAGGCCTTAGCCCTTGAGCGCGTGCGCTACTTGGCGACGGCCGCCGCCTTCTCGACGGCTTCCCACGGCAGGCCGGGGCGGCCGAAGTGCCCGTAGTTGGTCGACTGGCGGTAGATCGGACGCAGCAGGTCGAGCTTGTCGATGATCGCGCGCGGACGGAAGTCGAACGCGTTCATCACGAACTCCGCCGCCGCGCGCTCGTCGCCGGTGCCGAACGTGTCGACCTTCACCGACACCGGCTTCGCCATGCCGATCGCGTAGCCGACCTGAATCTCGGCCTTCTTCGCGAAGCCCGCGGCGACGACCTGCTTGCGCGACGTAGCGGCAGAAGTACGCCGAGCTGCGATCGACCTTCGACGGGTCCTTGCCGCTGAACGCGCCGCCGCCGTGACGGCCCCAGCCGCCGTAGCTGTCGACGATGATCTTGCGGCCGGTGACGCCGGCGTCGGCCGACGGTCCGCCGTGGATGAAGCTGCCGGTCGGGTTCACGTACAGCGTCAGCGTTCTTGTTCCACCAGCTGCCGAGCGCCCGCGGGCCGAGATCCTCGCGGACGTACTCGGTGATCTTCTTCTGGTCGGCGGCGGGCGTGTGCTGCGTGGAGATGACGACGGCGGTGACTTCCTTCGGGTCGTTGCCGTCGTAGGTGAGCGAGACCTGCGACTTGCTGTCGGGGCGGAGGAAGTCGACCTTGCCGGCCTTGCGATCGTCGGCCATGCCCTTCATCAGCTTGTGCGCGAGGAGAATCGGCAGCGGCATCATCTCGGCGCGATTCGTCGGTCGCGTAGCCGAACATGATGCCCTGGTCGCCGGCGCCCTGGTCGCCGCTCTGGCTCGTCGCCTCGGTGACGCCCTGCGAGATCTCGTTCGACTGCCTGCGTGATCAGCGAGATCAGCTTCAGCGTCGTGTCGCAGAACGGCTCGCGTGGCATCCGTGTAGCCGATTTCCTTGACCGCCTGGCGCACGATCTTGTCGTAGTCGAGCTTGGCGTTCGTCGTGATCTCGCCGGCGAGGACCACCGTGTCGCTCTTGACAAGCGTCTCGCACGCCACGCGGCTCTTCGTATCCTGCTCGAAGCAGGCGTCGAGGATGGAGTCGGAGATGTAATCGCAGACCTTGTCGGGGTGACCTTCGGACACGGATTCGGACGTGAACGTAAAACGCGACATGATGCTCCTCAGGAACAGAAAAGGCCCGCTACGGTCAATCAGTCGCGGGCCCGGGTTCGCGACTTAGATAGATGTCAGGCGCCTCCCTTCGCCGCTTCGCGGCTACGGCGGGACAAGCCCGCGTAGCGTGCAAGCGGAAGGCATCAGCAGGGCGGCCCATCAAGTCGGTGAAATCGCCGCGCCCCTGAAACGCAGGAATTACGTATCTCAGAAGGACACGAAGGCCACGAAGAAGGTCGAAGATCACGAAGAAATTCCCTCGTGTTCCGGCTTCTCCGTGGCCTCGTTACGAACGACCCGAACGTCCCGAACGACCCGAACGTTCTACCAGCGGAACGTGACGCCCGCCGTCGCCCGCCAGTAGTCGAAGTCGCCGAGCGCGATGTCGAACTCGTTGTCCTCGTCCGGGTCCGACAAGGCCCGGAAGTAGCGCACGTCGCCGCGGAAGCCGACGTGGTCGCTGACGAAGCCCATCGCGCCGCCGCCGAGGTTGATGCCGAATTCGCTGTTGTTCACCTCGAACAGCGATTCCGCCTCGGTCACGTGCTGTCTGCATGAGGCCGAGACCGCCCGAGAAATAGGGCCGGAACCCGCCGCCTGTCGTGCCGCCGGCCGGCACGCCGATGATCGCGTTGACCATGAACGTCGTCACGTTGCTGCTGTCGAACAGCGTCGATGTCGTCGTCATCCCCCTCGAAGAACTCCGGCGTGTACGCGAAGTCGGCCTCCCAGCCGAGGACGCCGGCGCCCATCCAGCCGATGGATGCGCCGTAGGTGAGGTGTTCCCGCTCCACTGGCGATCGCCGCCGAAGCCGCTCCGATATTCGGCGTAAACAGCCAGTCGGCGCTCGCCGCGCCCGGTGCCAGCATCGTCACCAGCGCCGCCAGCATCACGCATTTCTTCAACATCAGTCTCCCTCCTCAATGCCGGTCTCCCACGCGGCCGGCCCAGGTCGCTAGAGTAGCAATCGACATACCGAAATGCCTAGCAATCAGCCGCTTACGGAGCTCAGCCTTTGTTTCGGCGGTTTTCGTGGTGCCTGGAGGACAAGTCCTCGAAAGGGGCCGCTCGCGGATGGCTGAAATGCGCGAAAATAGGCGTGAATCTGGTTCGTTTGGAGGCACAGGCCTTGCTCTGACTCGGCTTGAGGAGTTGCTCGCAATGAACATCAGCAAACCCGTAATCGGTTTTCTCGTCGGGCGCCGGAGTGGCTGGCCGGCGCGGGCGGCGCGTACATCGCGACGAAGTCCGGCGCCTGCGGCGATAACGGCCGCGCAGTCGAACTCCGTCTCCGACCCGAAGCAGCGGGTCCAGTGGAGCAGTCCGAGGCCATCGTCAACGACGCACCCGACCTGACGTCAGATGTGGAGCGGCTGCACGCCGCACCGCACCGCGCGTCGACGCCGATCAAAGCCCGCGGCACGTCCGGCCGAGCGCCACGCAATGAGGTTGCGCGCGCCAGTTCCCGCTCCGCGCCCGCGGATCCGCCGAGCGTGGCAGAGCCCGCCAGATCGCCGGCGCCCGTTGCCGAAGTTGTGGAACCGCCGCGGATCGTCGACAACCAGGCATCGCGCTCGGTGGAGCCGGTCGGGCCGCTCTATGACGAGCTCGTGATTGCCGCTGACTCAGTGATCGGTCTCGAGATCGAAAGTCGCCATCAGCACCGAGCGGGCGAAGGTTGAAGATCCGGTCGTGGCTCGCGTGACCCGCGACGTCAAGGTCGGCAACCGCGTCGTGATTCCGGCCGGGGCGCGCGCGAACGGCGAAGTCACCGCCGTCGAGCGCGGCGGCCGGCTGAAGGATCGCGCGCGCCTGGGCGTTCGGTTCACGTCGATCGTGCTGGCGGACGGCACGCGGATTCCGATTCAGACGGAAACGATTTATCGCGAGGGCGATTCGCCGACCAACGAGAGCGCGGCGAAGATCGGCGGCGGTGCCATTGGCGGCGCGATCATCGGCGGAATTCTCGGTGGCGGGAAAGGCGCGGCCATTGGCAGCATCGTCGGCGCCGGCGCCGGCAGCGGAGCCGTTGCTGCGGGTGGACGAAACGCCGCGACGCTTCCGTCAGGGACGCCGGTGACGGTCCGCGTGCACGAACCGGTGGTCGTGACGGTGGAACGCTAACCGACGAACTTATATCCGAGCCCGTGAACCGTGAGGATGTATTGCGGGTGGCGCGGGTTGTCTTCGAGCTTCTGACGCAGCCACGCGACATGGACGTCGACGGTCCTCGTCGACGGCATCGCGTTGTAGCCCCACACCTCGTTGAGCAGCTCGTCGCGCGTCAGCGCGGCGCCGCGATGCTCGACGAAGTACTTCAGCAGCTTGAACTCGCGGGCGGACAGGTCGAGCGTCTGGCCGCCCTTGGTCACTTCGGCCTTGCGAAAGTCCACGGCGATGTCGCCGAACCGGTAGCTTTCGCTCGGTGGGCGGCGCCGCTCGAGCGCGGCTGTTCCGAACGGCGGATCAGCGCTTCGACGCGTGCGAGCAGCTCCGCCATCTCGAACGGCTTGACGAGGTAGTCGTCGGCGCCGAGCTTCAGGCCGACCACCTTGTCCACGACCTGTCCTTTGGCGGTGAGCATCAGGATCGGCGTCTGCAGCCCGCGCTGCCGCAGCGTCCGGCAGACGTCCATGCCGTTGCCGCCCGGAAGCATCACGTCGAGCAGGATGGCGTCGAACGAGCCCGACGTCGCCATCTCGAGGCCGCTCGGCGCGTCGGTCGCG
Source organism: uncultured Acidobacteriota bacterium (assembly GCA_963793705.1). Classification (GTDB taxonomy): domain Bacteria; phylum Acidobacteriota; class Vicinamibacteria; order Vicinamibacterales; family UBA2999; genus Gp6-AA40. Next base: position 6,673 of record CAWCBC010000023.1, read on the forward strand.
CTCTCGACCTCATAGCCCTCGGCCATGAGCCGATCGGTCAGCGTCATGACGAGACCCGGCTCGTCCTCAACCAGCAGCACACGGCTCATAGACGAAGATCCCAACCAATTCCACAATCCTCAAAGCGGGCAACGTCAAGGCCGAGTTGGTTCCAAATCCCGTCTCAATTCCCTGGCGATCCGCTCGTCATCGGCGTTGTGACGTACGTGTTGAGAGACGGTAGTCGGGTGCCCGGGTGTTGGAATTCGTCTTATGAATGCGCCCCGACGCGCATTTCAGTCGCAACCGGACTCGCGCTCGTATCCGGCGGCGGCCGCTGGGCAGCGTGATCGTGAACGAGGTGCCGGCTCCCGGCCTCGTCGACACGGTCACCTGTCCGCCGTGCGCGACGACGATGCGCTTGACGAGCGAGAGGCCGAGGCCGTGGCCATGAATCTGGCGCTCGATCGCATCGGCGCCGCGGTAGAACGGCTCGAAGATGTGCGGCAGATCCGCGGCGGGAATGCCGGGACCGTGGTCGCTGACCGTGATGCGAACCTCGTCCCGGCGCTTCTCGCGCACGCGCTGTGCGCGGATGCCGACCCAGCGGTCGCGTCCGCCGTACTTCACGGCGTTGGCGACGAGGTTCTGCACCGCGGAGCGAAGCGCGGTGGCGTCGCCGATGACGGTGGGCAGATCCGGCGCGATCTCGCGGTGCACGGTGACCTCGCCGGTCCGACAAGCGGCAGGGCGCTGTCAACGGCCGACTCGATGAGCTCCGTCGGTGAGAGCGGTACGCGCGCCGCCGTGTTGAAGCCCGACTCGATGCCGGCGTACTGCAGCACGCGCTCGACCATGTCGCCGAGGCGCCGCGCCTCGGCTTCGAGCATCTGGCCGTAGCGCTTCACCCGGTCGCCGCTGACGACGCCGGAGGCGAGGTTCTCGGCGGCGGAGCGCACGACGGCGACCGGCGTCCGCAGCTCGTGCGACACGCCGGCGACGAACTCCATCTGCTGCTGCGCGAGCCGTTCAGCGCGCCGCGACGTGGCCGTCAGCATCACCACCGCAAAGGTCAGGAGCAGCAGGATGCCGGAGCTGATGGCGAGGTTGCGATGGCGAATCGCTGCCGACCGCCGCTTCGAGCGATCCGCTCTGGTGCTGGACGATCAGACGCCAGCGGGCCTGGGATCTCCTTCGGCGCGCGGCGTCGCATCCTGGCCATCGGCCTCGCGCCGCCGCGTCCTCGACCGCCGGGACCGCGCCTGCCAAGCAAGAATAGCGGCTAGCGACGACGTCCGCGCTGCCGCACATCGACGGTGGCATCCGGGCTCGAGCGATAGAGCACGCGCTTCGGATCGTCGCCGGCTGATCACCGCGACGCGGTACATGTCGCCGCCGGAGTCGATGAAGTGCCGCTCGGCCAGGGCCGGGATCATCTGGCCCCGCAGATACGACATGTCGAGCTGGATGACGGTGAAACCGAACATCGGCGGCGGCTGCTGGACGACCCGCGGTGCCTGCGCTGGCGCCGTGCCTGCTCGAAATTCTGCAGGCCGATGACGATGAGCGATTCGTCGTCGCCGAATCGAGCGCGCGGTCCGGCATCGTCAGCGCGCGCGCGGCCTCGTAGGCGCGTCTCGAACTCCGGCCGCAGCCGGTCGAGCGCATCGGGCCAGAGGCTCGGATCGAAGACGTGGGTGTCGCGTTGAAGCGGCGCAGCCGCAGCTGATCGCCGTCGGCGTCGACGATGATAGATGTCGGCGACGATCTGCGGATGGTCGGCGGTATTCAGCCAGGCGGTGTAGCGCAGCGAGTAATTCGGGCTCGACCCCTCGCGTGCTGCGGTGGTGCTCGACCTGCAGATCTCGAGCAGTCGCCTGCCGAGCTCGCCGTCGAACGCGTCGCGGAACTGGTCGGCGGCGGTTTCGAGGTTGCGCTGCATGATCGTCGCGCTCGCCCTCGCTGACCTGGCCGACCCAGCGGTACTGCATGAACGCCAGCACCGGCAGCAAAACGACGAGCAGCGCCGTCAGCACCTTGGGCGCCGAGGGCCACTTCACCTTCACGGGGCGGAGTGTAACACCGGAAAATTGCCGTAACACACTGATTTTGAAGGTTTTACATTCTTTACAAACTCTTTGCGCTTCTTTAACGACGGTTGTCCACAGGCCGAGAATAATGTCGCCATGCAGTTCAAGCGCATCGGAGCTCTGTCTGTCGTCGCCGCGGCTGTTGCGGCGTCCGTGTACGCGGGCCAGGCGCAGGACCCGGCGGCCAAGGCCGCCTCGATCCTGGCTGAGGCGCGCAAGGCGATTGGCGGCGACGACAAGCTCGCTGCTATTAAGACGCTCGAGATCAAAGGCACGTCGCGCCGCGGCGCCACCGACGTGAACCTCGAGGGCGACATGACGATCTCCGTCGAGCGCCCGGGAAAATACCTGCGCAAGGAATCGATCATCCTCGGCACCGCCGGCATTGAAATCATCGAAGGGCTGAACGGCGCCGAGGCCTGGGCCGAGCAGAAGTTCAGCGGCGGGATGAGCTTCGACGACGGCGGCGGTGGCGGGAATCGCGGTGGCGGTTTCCGGGGTGCCGGCGCCGCGGCAACCCCAGCAGCAACTGCCGCGGCAGCGAGCGATCGCCGCAGCCAAGCAGGCAGCGCTTGCTGCCCGCCAGAGCGAGGTGGCCCGCGTCATCCTCGCGATGCTCCTGACCACCGACCTGCCGGTGAAATGGACCGGAACGGCGGTGACGCCGCAGGCGACCGCGGAAGTGCTCGAGATCGCCACTCCCGACGGCAATCCCATTCAGCTGCTCATTGACTCCAAGGCCTACATGCCGTTGATGCTCGTCTGGACCGGCATCGCGCAGGACCCGATCGCGGCGCTTGCCGCGCGGTCCGGATGGCGCGGCCGTGGCCGCGGAGGTCGCGGTGGCTTGCCGGCGTCAGACCCCAGCGCAGGCGGCCGCCGAGGCGGCGCGCGCCGACGCGCTCTCGCAGCCGACGAAGCTGCGCATGTTTCTTTCCGAATACAAGACCGTGAACGGCATCAAGCTGCCGCACCTCATGGTTCGCGGCGCCGGCGATCAAGTGACCGAAGAGTGGGTCATCAAGAGCTACAAGATCAATCCAACTCTCAAAGCAGACACATTCACAAAATGAAACGACTTCTTTTCGGCCTTCTCGCGGCCCTCACGGTCGCGCTGTACGTTGCGACGCCGCTGCTACGCGCAGAACAACGCCACCGCCAACCAGAACCAGGCCTTGCTGCGCCTCGTGATCATCGACCAGACCGGCGCCGGCATTCCGATGGCCGACGTCACGATCACGCCGAAGTCCGGCGGCGCAGCCGGTCACCTACAAGTCCGACGAAAAGGGTGTCGCGAATTCTCCGGCACTCACGCCGGGCGACGTCGTGGTCCACGTCGAATTCCCTGGATTCCTTCCGTTCGAAGCGCCGTTGAACCTGAAGCGCGGCGCGCAGAATCAGGTCGTCACGCTGAACGATCGAAGGCTTCAAGGCGGAAGTGGCGGTCAATGAAAACACCGCCGCGGAAGCCTCGAAAAGCACGTCGACCTTCTCACTGACGCAGGCAGAGATCGACGCGCTGCCCGACGATCCGGACGAACTGGCCGACGTGCTGTCGCAGATGGCCGGCCCCGGCGGGGCGACGTTCTTCATGAACGGCTTCCAGGGCGGCCGCCTGCCGAGCCGCGACCAGATCCGCTCGATCCGGTTCCGCCAGAACAACTACGCCGCGGACAACCACGACGCCGGCCGGTCGCAGATCGACATCGTGACGCGCCCGAACACGAACTTCGGCGGTCAACGTGAACACCAACTGGGGTGGCGACAAGTTCAACGCGCGGCAGCCACAGCAGATCGGTCGAGCAGCCGTCAGCAGGAGCGCACGGTGAATCTCACCGTCCGCGGTCCGATCAAGGCCGGGACGACGTCGTTCAATATCAACGTCAACGGCAACAACAACTACAACTCGAACCCGATCATCGCGATCGATGAGTTCGGAAACGCGCTGAACGTCGCGGCGCGGTCAACGACCGAGCAGAAAGGGTTCCAGCTGGGCCTCGAGCATTCGCTCAACGCCAACCTGGGGATGCTGTTCAACTATCAGCAGACCGAGAACGAGCAGCATGAACAACGCCCGGCGGCTTCACGCTCCCCGAGCGCGGAACAACGAATTCAAGCAAATCGACCCAGACGCGATTCCGGCTGCAGGGCATCATCGGCGGATCGAAGCTGAACGAGTTCCGCGTGCAGGTGTCCACGTCGGGCAGCCAGACGAATTCGCTCTTCGACGCGCCGACGATCAACGTGCAGGATGCGTTCAACAAGGGCGGCGCCGGCCAGCAGCAGCGACAGCGTCCACCGATCGAGTCGAGATCGCCGACAACTTCGACTTCAACGTCGGCACGAAGCACCAGATGCGCGTCGGCATTCTCGTCGACGGCTCCTTCTACTCGAACTTCGACGAACGGAACATGCGCGGGCACGTGGACCTACCGAAACATCGAGGATTACCGCGCCGGCATCCCGCAGCAGTTCTCGCAGCGCATCGGGACGCTCGATACCTCGTTCTCGCAGTATCAGGGCGGGATCTACTGGTCCGATGAGTTCCGCGTCCACCGCGATGTCACGCTTGGCATCGGCGTGCGCAACGAGCTCCAGTCGCGCATCGACGACAAGCTGAACCTGATGCCGCGCCTCGGCTTCACCTGGGCGCCGTTCGGCAGCCAGCGGTCGGCGGTCCGCGGCGGCTACGGCCTCTTCTACGACTGGTACGACTCGGGACTCTACGACCAGACGCTGCGCGTTGACGGTGTCGACTGTTCGCGACATCCGCATCTCCTGCGTCGTGGAGAACGGCTTTTGCGCCGACGCGGGTCTGTCGTTCGACCCGCTGGCGCCGGGCTTCTCGCTGACACCGAGCGGCCGAATCCAGGCGAGCCCTGACCTCGAGATGCCCCGCGTGCACCAGGCGTCGATCAGTTATGACCGGCAGTTGAACTCGATTGTGACCTTGCAAACGTCGTATCAGATGCTGCGCGGCCGGAACACGATGCGCTCGCGAAACCTCAACGCGCCGGTCAATGGTGTGCGTCCGAATCCCGCGTTCGGCGACATCACGCAATTCGAATCGACCGGCCGTACGCAGAGCGATCGCCTCACGCTCAGCACTCAGATCCGATACGTGGTGCGTCAGCAGCAGATGGGTGGGCGCGTCAGCTACACGCTGGGCCAGGAGAAGAACTTCACCAACGGCGCGACGTCGCTGCCGTCCGACAGCCTGAACCCCGACGTGGACTGGGGTCCGTCAACCGGTGACGTCCGCCATCGCTTCCAGATTCAGGGTCAGACGCCGCTTCTGCTTCGGCGTCCGCGCCAACGTCAACGCGGACATTCGGTCGGGCACTCCGTACAACATGACGACCGGATTCGACAACAACAACGACGGCGCCTTCAACGATCGGCCCGAGGGCGTCACGCGCAACTCACTGCGCGGCGACTGGACGTGGGGCCTCAATCTGAATCTCAACAAGCGCTTCAACATCGGTGGCCTTGCGCACGGCGGCGACTCCGGCCCGCGCCCAGGGCAACGGCGTGAATTTCGCGCAGCAGGGTGGCGGCGGTTTCGGTGGCGGTGGCGGCGGGCAGGGTGGGCAGGGTGGCTTCGGCCGTCAGGGTGGTCAGGGAAATCAGGGAAACAACAACTCGCGATTCAGCATGGAAGTCTCCGTGCAGGCGCAGAACGTGCTGAACCACGTCACGCGGACCGGCTATACCGGAAACCTGTCGTCGCCGTTCTTCGGCACAACGACCGGATTTGGTGCGGCACGCGACATCAACTGTCCGTGCGGTTCAACTTCTAAACGCTCAGGTACCCGGAACTGCCAGCTTCCAGACGGTGCCTGCATGGGTAGCTTGGGTAGTTGGAAGTTGGTGGTTGCGCAGTGTGCACCCAGCCATCTTGCGCCTAGCCAATCTACCGACCAGCCAACTACTCCCAACTAAGATCGCGATGTGAACATCACCATCGCGGGTGCTGGCGTCGTCGGCTGTGCCATCGCCTACGAGCTGGCGTCCCGCGGCGCGCGCGTTCGCGTGCTCGACAGCCGCGGACCGGGCGGCGGCGCGACCCGCGCCTCCGCCGGCATCCTGGCTCCCTACATCGAAGGGCACGACCCGACGCTGCTGGCGCTCGGCGTGCGCAGTCTCGATCTGTACGACGAGTTCGTCAGCCGCGTGGTGACTGACGCCGGTACGAACGTCGAGTACGAGCGGAAGGGGACCCTCCAGATTGCCTCGACTCTCGACGAAGCCAATCGTCTGAAGCGGCGGGCGCGCTCGCTTGGCAACGCCCGCGTCGAGCACGCGCTGCTCGACGCCGGCGACGTCCGTCGCTGGAGCCGGCTGTGACGCGGCAGGCAGTTGCGGGTCTGCACATTCCCCAGCACGGATACGTCGCGGCCGGTGACCTGACACGGGCGCTGGCGTCGGCGGCCATCCGGCGTGGCGCGACGTTCGACGTCGGGTCGGTCGTCGCCGTCGAGTGGCGGGACGTCGGCGCGCGTTCGCACCGCCGATGCGGTCATCGAGAGCGACGCCGTGATTGTCGCCGCCGGCAGCTGGTCAGCGAGCCTCGACGGCGTCAGCGCCTCGCCCGAGGCCGTGAAGCCGATTCGCGGCCAGCTGCTGCAGCTGCGGCTGCCGCGAGCGCGCCCGCGGAGCGGGTGATCTGGGGCGACGACTGCTACCTCGTTTCGCGGCAGGACGGCTCCGTGCTGGCCGGCGCGACGGTCGAGGACGTCGGCTTCGACGAGCGCGCGACCTCCGTCAGGCGTGCAGCAGCTCCTGCACGGCGCGCTGGCGCTGATGCCGGCGCTCGGCGGCGCCGCGTTCGAGGAGGTCCGCGTCGGGCTGCGGCCGATGACGCGCGACGAGTTGCCCGCTCGTCGGCGCTTCGTCGACAATGCCGCACGTGTTCTACGCCACCGGCCACTATCGAAACGGCGTGCTGCTGGCGCCGCTGACCGCGCGTCTCGTGGCCGACCTCGTGCTCGAGGGAAGGGCCGACGACCAGTTGGCACTCCTGCAGCCGCGGCGGCTCGGCCTGTGAGGCTCAAGAAGTTCTACACCTCGCGCGAAGTCGCCGCCCTGACCGGGCTGACGGCGCGGCAGCTGCAGTGGTGGGACTCCCGCCGTGTGTTCACGGCGGCGATCGCGACGCAGCGCACCGAGGCCGGCGGCTTCACCGAGCGCCGCTATACGCCGCTCGACGTCCTCGAGCTGCAGGTGCTGGCCGACCTGCGCCGCCGCGGCTTCTCGATTCCGCGCCTGCGCCGCCTGCTGACGGCGCTGCGCGACGTGTTCGGCATCCGGCTGTATGAAGCGATTGGCGATGGCGGGCCGATGACGCTGTTCCTGGCCGGCGATCAGCTCTACGCCAGGACCGTGGACGGACGGCTCTTCAATCTGGATGCGCCGACGCAGCCGCTGCTGATGGTGGGAGAGGAGCTGGCGCTGCGGCCGCTCGCTGGCGCGGGAGCGCAAGCGGCGTCCGGCGCAGCGCGTCGAAGAAGACGTCTAGCGGATTGGAAACACTTTCTCGAGGTCGTCGGCCGGACGCGCGATGACGTGCACGCCGACCAGCTCGCCGACGCGGCGGGCGGCGGCGGCGCCCGCGTCGGTCGCGGCCTTCACTGATCCGACGTCGCCGCGGATCAGCGCGGTGACCAGCCCGGCATCGACCTTCTGCCAGCTGACGAGCACGACGTTCGCGGTCTTCAGCATCGCGTCGGCGGCTTCGATCATGCCGACCAGGCCGCGCGTCTCGATCATGCCGAGCGCGTCGCCGATGTCGGCTTTCGGAGCTGTCTTGTCGTGGGCATAGCCTGTCTGCCGTAGCCGTTAGGCGAAGCGGGCGGCCATCTTACCACCCCTCGCGCTGGCGCAACGCGGTGATGTGCGCCACGTGATGACGCGAGTGCCAGGCGTACATCTGCACCTGCCAGTCGAGCGTCAGCGGCTCCGGGTATTCGGGATGGGCGAACATCCGCTGCCAGTCTGCGTCGGTCATCGCCTCGTAGATCGCCACCCAGCGCGCGTGCAGGCCTCGAGCAGCTCCAGCGAGACGTCGATCGGCAGCGCCGTGTCGGCGAGCGCCGCGCATTTCTTCTCGTCGTACGCGCTTGATCAGTCGGACGATCCTCGGTCAGCGCCAGCTTGAGCCGCACGAACGCGTTCATGTGGCTGTCGGCGACGTGATGCACGACCTGACGCACGGTCCAGCCTCCGGGCCGGTATGGCGTGTCGAGTTGCGCTCGTTCAAGCCGGCAACGGCCTCGGCGAGATGGCCGGGCAGCGCGGCGATGTCGGCGATGGCGCCGCCGGCGCACGTCTGCGGACGGTGCCGACGCTGAGAAGGGACCGATCGGATAGCGCAGAGGTCGGCTGCAGTCGACTGCTCATGGCTTTCTTTGTACACCGCACGGGCGGTCCGAAATTGGCAGCAGTACAATTCGTCCAGTTCCATGCCGCTCGTCGTCGCCGAAGGCGCGCTCCTCGACCACATTCTCGACAACACCTATCCGATCTGGAACGAAGGGCTGACGCGCAACGCCTACGGGCAGTGGAACACCGCGCAGATGAGGACGCCGTGGGGGCGCGACCATCTCCACCGGTTTGCGCTGCTGGATGACGAGGGGAATCTGCTCGCCTCCGCGAAGCGGTACAGGCACGACATCCGTCTCGACGGGCGCGACGGGTGGATGGCCGGCTTCGGCGCGGTGTTCACGCCGGAGTCCGCGCGCGGCCGCGGCCATGCGACGCGGCTGCTCGAAATGCTGATCGAGCGCGAGCGCGACGGACGGGCGCGTTGATGGCGTCGCTGTTCTCGGAGATCGGCGCCGACTTCTACGAGCGGCTTGGGTTTCGATCTGTGCCGCTCGACGAGGTGACGGTCACGGTCAAGCGGAAGGACGGTGCGCCGGCGATGCTGGTGCGCGCCGGCGAGGAGCGCGATCTCGCGAACATCTCCGCGATGCACGCGACCGAGCGGCCGGCGTCCGCTTTGCGCTTCGCCGTGAGTCCATCGCTGATCGCCTACGCGCTGAGCAAGAAGCGGCTGCTTGCCGGGCTGGGCCCGCCGGGGCTGCGCCAGCTGGAGTTCTTCGTCGCCGAAGAGGGCGCGTCGGCCGTCGCCTACGTCGTCCTGTCGGTGAACGCGAACGGCTGGACGCTGGAAGAGGCCGGCGACCGCGACCCTGCCGGCGCGCGGCTCGGCGCGATGCTGCAGGTGCTGGTCGCGCGCGAGCCGTCGCATCGCACGCCGCTGATCCGCGCCTGGTGGCCGCGGTCGATGCCCGTGCCGCCGCAGCTCGAGCTGACCGATCGCGGCGACGCCCGCGATCTGTTCATGGTGCGGCCGCTGGCGGACGTCGCCATGCCAGAGACTGCGGACGATGTGTTTTATTGGCGGAGCGACTATTTCTAGAGGCACTCTTGAAAGCCCAGCCCATACGCTCGCACGGGCACCCTTGGGAGTCTGGACGTTGGGATGCGCATCATCTTTGAATCAACCGCAGGTCGACCGCCCGCCGCTCGCCCTCGCTCAGCGAAAACCGCGTCGCGCGCTCGCGCATCCGCTTCAGGAACTCCGGATCCGTCTCCTCGCCGTCCTCGAGGTAATCGACGGCGATCGCCCGGTACACCGCATTCGCCGGCAGGCCAGTCACCTGGAACGTCCCCTTCTCGCTCGCCCGCACGCTGCGGACGAACCGGGACGGGTACGACCACTTCGTTTCGTCATCGGCGAAGACCACCACCATCGCCTGGCCGTGCGCGCCGGTGTCGCGCGACCGACGACGACGGCGATCGATCCGACGACATCGGTGACCTTGTCGGTGAGCACGACCCGCAGGGCGTTAGGCCGGCCGTTTCGAACATCGACCGGCCGGTCGGTGACGTCCTCGTTGTCGAGCATGATTGCCTTTACCGCCCAGTTCTCCGGCAGTCCCTCGACCGTCACGCGCGCCGGCGCGGCGAGCGACAACACCATCTGTGCTCCGTCGGCACTGTTGCGATTCATCGTGATGGCGCTGGCGGCCACCATCTGTGTTCCGCGGTCATCGTGATGGCGTTGGACGCGTCGCTCGTTCGGAAGTGACCCGGGCGTCCGGCAGCTGTGCCGTCACACCCTGATCCGCGACGACCGTCACGTTGACTGTTCCGCTGCGCGATGTGGTGACCGTCAGGCCCGCGACGTCGCCGTCGACCGTGATCGGAAGCAGCGCTGATTCCGTGACCGGCGGGACGACCGGACCGATGATGCGCTGGTTTGGAATGTCGAAGACCGCTGACATGTTCGGCCGGGTCTGGGCGCGCAGCGTGAAGGAGCCCGGCGGTACACCAGTGAGCTCGAAGCTGCCGTCGGCCGCGGCGTCATCCTGGATTCGCAGTGGCGCCAGGGCGTCGCCGCCGGCGCCGGCAAAGTCCAGGTCGCCCGCCACGAGGCTGATCATCGCGCCCGCTGCCGGCGCTCCGTCGGACGCCAGGCACGATTCCTGAGACCCGCGACGTGCGGACGTCCACGAGCTGCATGTCCGCGCGCGCCTCGCCGCTGACGTCCACCGTGATTCGCTGGGCTTCGTCTCTGTTCGCGGTGCCCGGATAAAAGATGGGCGCTCCTCGTCCCGGAATCGCGCCACGATGCGGCGAACGGACGGCGCGCGCCACGGTGTCTTCGACGCGACGGGGCGATGCGGTGACGTAGTACTCGCCCGGCGCAAGGCCGTAGAGGCGGAACGCACCGGTGTCGTCGGTCGTATCCGCGGCGCCAGTCGCCTGCAGCCCGCGCTGCCCCTGCACCATGCGCCGCCTCAATGCCTGCACGGTCGCTCCCATCACCGGCTCACCAGCGACATCGACGATGCGTCCGGTGATGGCGCCGCCCCGCGGCAGCCTCATATCCGCCGAGGCGCGCTGGCCTTCCGACAGCCGGATTGAGCCGCGCCGCTCGAACGGACGACGCTGGCCGAAGTACAGCGGAACGAAGCCCGTCTTCGATACGTGGAGCGTGAACGTTCCCGCCGGAAGGTCGCGCACGACGTAGCGTCCATCGGCGTCCGTCGTCGCGAAGCGCGTCAGGCCGGTGTCGCTGATCGCCCGGACCTCCGCCCGTCGAAGGGGACCGCCGGTCTCGCTGGTCACTCGCCCGGTGATCGACGCTGTCAGCGGGTCATGCTGGGCTGTTCGTGACCGCGGCTGCCTGGCCGGCCGCCAGCGTCCAGGCTGACGCCCCACAGCGCAAGCGCGAACAGCGCGATGATGCAGCGCGCCCTCATTGCTGGAGCACCTTCAACTCCAGCGTCCGCTTTTCCTGGAGAGTCAAGATCGAAGGCGGCAGCGCCGTTCTGCACCTGCTGCAGGAAGTCCGGGTCGCTTTCCTGGCCCTGGTCGAGCTCGCGCACGGCAACCGCGAGATACCGCTGGCCCGGCGGCAGCCCGGTGATCCGAAAGCGTCCGCTCGCGTCCGGTACGCGTGCTTCGTATGCGCCGTTCGGTCCAGTTGCCCGAGTCGGCGGGGAAGACGACGACGTACGCGCCCGAGGAGTCGGCGCCAGCGACGGTCCCGCTCAGATCGGTGACCTGGTCGGTGAGCACCACCGTGACCGGGACACCCTGTTCGCCGGCCGACGTCGATGGCCAGGTCGCTCGCGTCGAGCCCGCCGAGCGTCATCGATTTCACGGACCATCCGACCGGAACCTCGACGTCGAGCGTGAACGGGCCCGGCGGCGTGGAGATTTCGAACGACGTCCCTTTTGCGGTCGCAAACGTTCCCTCCGCACCTGGCCGCCGCGGCCGCGCCAGAATCTCGACGCTGTCTGGGAGCCTGCGTTTGACGCCCGAATCAGCGACGATCGTGCCGCGGAGCGTGCCGGGCTTGGCCGTCGGGACCGTCAGACCTTCGATGTCAACGCCATTCACGGAAACGGCGACCGCGCCGACCTCTGCGATGGTGCTGACTCCCGATCGGATATCGGCGATCAACGTGTAGTTGCCTGGCGGGACGTCGGCCATGGTGAAGCTGCCATCCTCCTGTGTCACTCCGCCGGCGCCAAACGCGCCCGCCAGTTCGCCGGCGTCGGACGCCAGACTGAGAAACGCATTCACAGGTCGGCCCCGCGCCGGCACGACAAAGCCGCTCAGACGGGCGGTGCGAACGGTCAACAGCGTGAAGTCGACAGCGGCTTCGGCTCCGGGCCCGACGCGTACCTTCTGCGCCGTCGCGAAATCCGCGGTGCCGGGATAGAACGTGGGCGGGAGCGTCGACTGCACCACCGAGTCGGGCGGGGCGACCCGCGCGCTTGCCGTGACGAAGTATTCGCCCGCCGGCAGGCTATGCACGCGGAATGCGCCGGTGTCGTCCGTCATGTCGGATTCGCCTACGGGTTCGAGATACCGTCGCTGCCGCTCCATCGTCGGCCGCAGCACCGTGACCCGAGCGGCGGTGACCGGCTCACCGTACTCGTCGTAGATCCGGCCGACGATCGCGCTGGCGCGCGTCAGAGGAATCGCGACGTTGACCTGCTGGCCGGTGGACAGGGCGATGGGCGTTGACCGGCCAAAGGGACGCGACTGGCCGGCCTTCCGGCTGATGTATCCCGAGCGGGAAACCGTGAGCTCCCACAACCCGGGTTCCAGGTCGCGCATTTCGAAGCGCCCGCCGTCGTCGGTGACGACCTCGCGCGGGAATCCCATCGGGCTCGACGCCGCCACGATGGCCTGTCGAAGCGGCACACCGGTGTCGGCGGCGGTTACCCTCCCGGTGATGACTGCCGCGCCACCGGTCTGACGGCGTGGCTGCAGGTCGCGAGGAGGGCGAGCCGGCTGCTGCCCGGCGGCGACTTCAACCGCGCTGACGAGAACCGCGAGTGCAATGACAGCACATCTCATCGAATGAGAAGCGGGACCTCGATGGTCCTCTGATCGCCGGTGGATAACCCGAACCCCACGGACGCAACCGCCTTCGCACGCTGGAGGAACTCCGCGGTCTGCGGTTCGCCAGGCTCGATGTAGTCGACGGCGACTGCCAGGTATCGCTGGTGTGGCGGCAAGCCGCTCACGCTGAACTGGCCTTGGTCGGTGAGGCGTGCGGTTTTGACGAATCGCGACGTGCCCGTCCATTTGGACGGCTCGTCGGCAAATATCACGACCGTGGCACCGCTGACCGGTCGGTCGGATCGAACGGTGCCGGTGACCTGCGTTATGCGATCGGTCAGCTCGACGCGCATGGAGATGCGATCGGCAGGCCTGAATTCCATTGCGCTATCAGACACGTCAACGCCGTTTGCGGTGACCGATTTGATCGATCCAGCCGGATGGGAGCGATTCGAACCGCAGCGTATAGACGCCGAGCAGTCCGTGGAGCTGGAAGGTGCCGTTCGCATCGACCGTCGCCCCCGCAGTCTGCCACCGACACCGCGGTGACGCGTATTTTCGCCGCCGGAAGTTTCGTCCCGCCCTCAGCGACAACCGAGCCCTGAACACTTCCGCCGGATCCCGTCGTGATCGTCAGTCCGACGACGTCACTGCCGTCGACGGCGACGGGCATCGATGCGACTTCAGGAGGCGCCGCCGGCAATGCTCGGGCCGAGGACGTTCAGCCGGTAGTTGCCGGGCGGAACGTTCGTCAGCGTGAAGCTCCCGTCGGCTCCCGATCCGTTTCGGCCACCGGTGGGGTTGTAGCTCTGGCCCGTCTGATTGAGGAGGCTGATCGTTGCCTGAATCGGCGCGCCGAGCGAGTTCGTGACGCGCCCGGTGACTCTGGCGGCACGGACCGGAACGATGGCGAGGTTGATGCCCGATTGTTCCTCGCCAAGCGCGAGTGTGATGCGTTGGGCGTCGGCGATGTTGACCGTGCCCGGGTAGTAGGTCGGTGCGTACGACGTCGTCGTCTGACGACCGTTGACCGTGGCGACCGTGTCCCGCAGCTGAACGGCGAGAGAAGCCACGTCGATACCGGAGCCGACGGTGAGTTCAGCTCCATCGAGCTGGACGATCATGCGCCCGGCTGAGGGGTCGTTCGCCGAGACGTAATATTGACCCGGCGGCAAACCATAGACCCGATACGCGCCCGTGTCGTCGCTCGGCACGCTTGTCCCGGCGCGAGTCGTGCGCGGGCCCTGTGCCGTGTTCTGGATGCGCAGCACAGCGACGTTCGCGCCAGAAATCGGGTCGCCGAATTCGTCGATGAGGCGGCCGCTGATGGCGCCGCCGCGCGACAGCCTGAAGTCGGCCGCGAACTGCTGTCCCTCGGCAAGCGCGATCGGGTCGGTGGTCGCAAATGCGCTGCGTTGACCGAACTGCTGTTCGATGTATCCGGTCTTCGTCGCGCGCAGCGTCCAGCGACCGGCCGGAAGATCGCGCAGCAGGAACGCCCCGTTGTCGTCGGTGGTCGCCGATCGACCGGGTTGGCCTTGTCCCTGCTCGTTGACGAAGGTTGCCTGAATGGTGGCGCGCCGGACTGGCGTTCCAGTCATCGCATTGATGACGCGTCCACGAATCGCGGCCGTGCCGGTTGGCAACTGGTTGCCGCGCCCGCGGCCCCCGCGCCCTTCAGGCGGTGCGTTCTGGCGTCCCCGTCCGCCGCCGTCAGGCCCGCCCTGACGACCTGCGGTGTTGGCGCCGCCCTGGTTCGGACCGCCTTGCCGCTGGCCCAGCAGGGCCGGCGCATCGGCCACGGCCGCGGCGACGACGAGGAAGAGCGCGAGACGGTTGATGATGCGCATGTCCTTTGACGTAGGGCACCCTTTCAAGGGGTGCCTACAACGTAGGCCGGGTCCCGTAAACATTCCATCGGCGGACCCGGCGCAATCGTCAGTATAGACATGCGGGCTGCGTCGGCGGCCGGGTTAAATCTGTGAAAATTTAGCCACCGGACGCGATTGTCCGGGCCGCGAGCCGACCGCTGCCACCGGTCATGAATCCCCCGGGATGAGTCCCGGCTCCGCAGAGATACAGGCCGCGGATGGGCGTCCGGTAGCGCGCGTGTCCCAGCAGCGGACGCATTGTAAAGAGCTGGTCGAGCGCGAGTTCGCCGTGGAAGATGTGTCCGCCGGCCAGGCCATAGTCGCGTTCGAGGTCCAGTGGCGTGATGACCTGCGCGGCGAGAATGCGCCCGCGGAGGTCCGGTGCGTAGCTGTCGAGGACGTCGAGGACGGTCGCCAGCAGTGCGTCGCGCGCAGCATTCCAGTCGGTCCCTCGCAGCGTACGCGGCGCGTAGTGGACGTAGATGGACGCGACGTGCGCCCCGGCTGGAGCGAGGCTGCTGTCCGCCAGCGATGGGATCGTGAGTTCGAGCCACGGCTGAGCCGAGAACTCCCCATACTTGGCGTGGTCGAACGCCCGCTCGAGGTAATCCAGGTCAGGCCCGATCTGAATACGACCCGTCAGCGCGTCCGGCGCGCACCCGAAGTCCGGCAGCGAGGCGAGCGCGAGGTTGACCTTTGCCACGGTCCCGGCGGCGCGATAGTTCTGAATCTTGCCCGCAAAGTCCGGCAGCAGTTCGGACGGTTCAATCAGCCGCAGGAAGGTGGTCCTGGGGTCGGCGCTGGAGACGACGAGGTCGGCGTCGATCGTCTGGCCGGCTGCCACAACCGCGCGAACAGCGCCGTCACTCACGACCACTCGTTCAACTGGACTCGACGTGCGAATCTCGGCGCCTGCCGCCCGTGCGGCCGCAGCGAGCGCACGCGTGGCCGCGCCGGGTCCGCCCTTGACCCGCAACGCCGATCCGCCCGCCAGTTGCCGGTGCGCGTCGCGCATCAGCAGCATCAGCGAGCTGCCCGCCGATCGAGGCCCGAGCATCGTGCCGGTCAGGGCCGGCGCCGCAACCGTCGCGCGCAACAGATCGCTTTCAAACCACTCGGCGACGAGATCGGCGACCGGCATCGGCCCCCAGCGCAGCAGCCGGTGCGCGTCGCGTTTACCGAGCGACCGGAATGCCCGCGCGGTCTTGAGGAGGTTCCAGAGGTCGGCGGCGCCCGGCTTGTCGATCGGCGGCGGTGCGTACTCGAACGCGGAAGCCAGCACCGACGCCGTCCGTTCGATGGCGGTCTGAAAGGCGGGAAACGCCTCCCGGTCCTTGGCGCTGAACGCGCCGATGTTCTTCTGCGTCTCCTGAAGGTTCTCGTGCATCACCAGCGGACCGGCCGACGACAGGGAACAGACTCTCGCTGGCGCAGTCAGGAGCTCGAGCCCGTGGCGTCCAAGCTCCATCTCGCGCACGACCTGCTGCTGCAGCAACAGCTCGTGCGAGAGCGCGGGACAGTGAAACCCTGGATGGATCTCGCTGGTGATCGCCCCGCCGCCCACCTCGCCGCGCGCCTCGAGCACGATCGGCTTGATGCCGGCTTTTGCGAGGTAGAAAGCAGCGACCAGCCCGTTGTGCCCGGCGCCGATGATGATGGCTGGCATTCAGGAGACAGAAGATAGGAGACAGGAGACAGGAAGCGGGAGGACACGAAGGAGCCAGTAATCACGATTGAGGGGCAAGGAGCGTTCGTGAGTACGCCGCGAGCAGACGCGCGGCCTCCTCGGCGAGACCATTGACGTTTGGATCTTCACCGTAGGAGAGATCTTTGCTGAGAAGGAGGTAGTAGCGGCATTCTTCAAGAGAGGCTTCGGCAATGTTCATATATCGAGCCTTGTCGGGTCGTCCGCGTTTCTTGAATCCCTCCGCGATATTCGCAGGAACGGCGACCGCTGCGCGCCGCAGCTGCGTCGTTAGTCCATACGTTTCCTGCTGCGGAAATTGTGCTGTCAACCGATACACGCCTAAAACAAATTGATGCGCCTTTTGCCACACACTCAGGTCGCGGAAAGATTTCGCTGGCGCGCGTTCCATTGTCAAACCTCCTGACTCCTGATCTTCTGACTCCTGACTCCCAGTATTCATCGTCGATCCGACAGGATCCGATGCGCGGCGTTGCGTCCGGGAGCGCCCATGATTCCTCCGCCCGGATGCGTGGCGGAGCCGCACATGTAGAGGTTGTCGACGGGCGTGCGGTACTGCGCCCAGCCAGGCGCGGGTCGCAGGAAGAAGAGCTGCTCCAGCGTCAGCTCACCCTGGAAGATGTTTCCCTCGGAGAGACCCCACTCGCGCTCGAGGTCGAGCGGTGTCACCACCTGCCTGTGGCGAATGATCTGCCGGATGTTCGGCGCGTACTCCGCGATCGTGTCGATCACGGTGTCGCCGAACGCCTCGCGGTGATCGTCCCACGTGCCTTCTTTCAGCGCGTACGGCGCGTATTGGACGAAGCACGACATGACGTGTTTCCCCGGCGGCGCCAGGCTTGTATCCGTGAGCGAGGGGATGACGATGTCCATGTACGGACGACGGGAGAAGCGGCCTGTACTTCGCGTCATCGTAGGCGCGCTCCATGTAGTCGACGCTCGGCGAGATCGAGATGGCGCCCCGTAGATGGGGCCCCGGTCCGGGCAGCGCCGTGAAGTCGGGCAGCGCATCGAGCGCAAGATTCACCTTGGCCGACGATCCGCGGAACTTGTACCGACGAATGTCCGCGGCGAAGTCGTCGGGCAGCATGCCGGGATCGAGAAATCGCTCGAAGGTGAGTCGGGGGTCAACGCTCGAGGCCACGACGGTCCCGCGGATCTCGTCGCCGTTTTCGAGGACGACCCCCTCGGCGCGATTGCCGCGGACATGAATGCGGCCAACCGGCGCCTTCGTCCGGATCTCGACGCCAGCGGCGAGGGCGGCGCCGGCAATCGCGTTCGAGATGGCACCGGTTCCGCCGCGGGCCAGTCCCCACGAGCGGAAGGCGCCGTCGATTTCGCCCATGTAGTGGTGCAGCAGGACATAGGCGGTGCCTGGTGAACGAACGCCGAGAAATGTCCCGATGATGCCCGACGCCGACATCGTCGCCTTGAGCACGTCGGTCTCGAACCACTGATCGAGAAAGTCGGACGCGCTCATCGTCATCAGCTGAACCTGGTTGTACTGGTCCTGCGGCGGCAGCTGTTGAAAGCGGCGCAGCAGGCCGAACAGCTGCTTCAGGCCGCGCGGCGAGAGCGACGTCGGATCGGCCGGCTGCATGCCGAGGATCGGCTTGACGAATCGGCCCATCGCGACCATCGCGCGGCCGTACTCGTCGTACGCCTCGGCGTCGGTCCGTGAGTGTCGCGCGATCTCGCGGCGCGTCCGGGCGTGATCGTTCACGCGCCACAGGTAGTCGCCGTTTGGCATCGGCGTGAACGTGCCGTCGAGCGGCAGGATCTCCAGGCCGTGCCGCGGCAGATCCAGCTCGCGGATGATTTCGGGCCGCAGCAGCGACACGACGTACGAGCAGACGGAGAAGTGGAAGCCGGGAAAGACCTCTTCCGTCACGGCGGCGCCGCCGAGCACGTGGCGCCGCTCGAGGACCAGCACTTTGCGGCCGGCGCGCGCCAGGTAGGCGGCCGCGGTCAGGCCGTTGTGGCCGCCGCCGATGATGATCACGTCATAACGCAAGAGCGGCATTGTACGGTCTGGATACAATCGGCCGCCGAATTCCCAAACGTAGTGTCCGGCTTCAGCCGGACCCTGGAGGTCTCCTTGGACATTCACATGCCGTTCTATCTCGCCGGGCGCGTGCTGCTGGGCGGGTTCTTCATCATCTCGGGCATACGGCATTTCCAGCACCTGCCGATGATGGCGGGATTCACCGGATCCAAAGGTGTGCCGCAGCCAAAACTGGCGGTGATGGTGTCCGGGATGATGATCATCCTTGGCGGCCTGAGCATTCTTCTCGGCGTGCGGCCGCACCTGGGGATCGCCCTGGTCTCGCTATTCCTGCTTCCGGTCACGCTGCTCATGCACCAGTACCTGGAAGCACACCGACCTGATGATGCGGATCAACGATCAGGTCAACTTCATGAAAAACGTCGCGATCCTCGGCGCGTCGTGGATGCTGTTGATGATTCCGCAGCCGTGGCCGACGAGCCTGACGTTCTAAGAATGCCGGTCGGCACACCCTTTCACGAACGGACGTTCGCCCTCTGCGAATCGCTGAACTACCGCGAGTGGTCCGGCTATTACACCGTCTCCAGCTACGAAACCCATCACGAGCACGAGTACAACGCCATCCGCAATGCCGCGGCGGTGATCGATATCTCGCCGCTGTTCAAGTACGTCATCGCCGGACGCGATGCCGCCCGGCTCGTGGATCGCGTCATCACTCGCGATGTGTCCCGGATGGACGTCGGCCGCGTGTTCTACACGCCGTGGTGTGACGAAGAGGGATATGTCATCGACGATGGCACGGTGGCGCGGTTGGCGGAGACACGGTTCCGCCTGACCGCGGCCGAGCCGACGCTGCGATGGTTGACGCAGAACGCCCGCGGATTCGACGTGACGGTCGGCGACGTGTCCGAGCAGACGGCGGCGCTCGCCCTGCAGGGCCCGCGCTCGGCAGACGTGCTGCGTGCCTGCGCGACGGCGGATATCGATCGGCTGCGGTACTTCCACGTCACGTCGGGGTCGATTCGCGGCATCCACGTCGAAATTTCGCGAACGGGATATACCGGTGACCTTGGCTACGAGATCTGGGTCGATGCGTCCGCGGCGGTCGTGGTGTGGGACGCGCTGATGGAGGCCGGCCAGGCGGTCGACATCAAGCCGGCGGGCATGCTGGCCCTCGATGTCGCGCGCGTCGAGGCGGGCCTCGTGCTTGCCGACGTCGACTACGTTGGCAGCCGGAAGGCGTTGACGGAAGCGCAGAAGTACACGCCGTTCGAGATGGGGCTCGGGCGACTGGTGGATCTGCAGAAAGGGTCGTTCATCGGCAAGGCGCCGTTGGCAGCGGAGCGGGCCCGCGGTCCACGCCGGAAGATCGTTGGTCTCGGGGTGGACTGGACTGCGGTTGAAGCGCTGTACGAGAGTTACGAGCTCCCGCCGGTGGCGCCGGCCGCGGCGTCGCGCTCGGCTGTTCCGGTGATGAGCGGCGGACGACAGGTTGGACGCGCCACGACCACCGCCTGGTCGCCGACATTGAAGCAATTAATCGCTCTGGCCACCGTGGACGCGCCGCACTTCAAGACCGGCAGCGCCGTGCAAATGGAGATGACAATCGAGGGGACGCGCCACTTTGTCGGGGCGACGGTCGTGCCGACGCCCTTTTTCCATCCCCCGCGGAAAACGGCGACGCCGCCGTATTCGTAGTGTCCGCCTTCAGGCGGACCTGCCACCGTAGTGTCCGCCTTCAGGCGGACCCTGTTTGTAGGTAGAATTCGCGCCATGATTCCAGAACGCTACGCTCCGATGACCTATGCGCTCTTCCGCATCGTGTTCGGCTACGTGTTCTTGCTGTTCGGCTTGCAGAAGATCTTCGGCTGGTTTGGCGCAGACGCAGGCAGTTCCGCTCATGTCCCTGCAGGGTGCCGCCGGCACGATTGAGGCCGTGGCTGGCCTCCTGATCATGCTGGGGTTGTTCACGACGGTTTGCCGCATTCATCGCCAGCGGCGAGATGGCCGTCGCCTATTTCTACATACACGTGTGGATGGTCGGCCAGCCGCCGACGGGTCCTGGCTTACCGCAGGGATTGTTGATTCCGCAGATGAATGGCGGCGTCAACTCCGCGCTGTTCTGTTTCGCGTTCCTCTACATCGCGACGCGCGGCTCAGGCATCTGGAGCCTGGACGCGATGATGGGCAAGAAAGGTCGCTGACATGCGTGGTGCTGTTGTCGCTCTCGCCGTTCTCGTCCTCTCGGCGCCCGTGTCCGCTCAGGTGCGGATCGTCCAGACGAACTCCCAGGGCGACAACATTCACCTGATCGATCCGGCCACGAATCAGATCGTCGGCGAGATCAAAGGGGTGCCGATCAACCACGGGGCCGCGGCGGCGCCCGACGGCAGCCGCTTCTACTTCAGCAGCGAAGGCGGAGCAGACGCTGCACGTGGTCGACGCGCAAGACGCTGCAGACGGTGAAGAAGATTCCGCTGACCGCCCGGCCGAACAACATTTCGATCAGCAAGGACGGCCGTCGCGTCTACGTCGGCATCGTGTCGGCGCCTGGCGCCGTTGACGTCATCGACACGGCGACGATGGAGAAGGTCAAGAGCATCCCGACGAAAGGCGGCATCCACAACGTCTACGTCACGCCCGACGGCAGGCACGTCGTCGCCGGCTCGATCGCCGGACGCGCTGATGACCGTGATCGATCAGAAGACCGAGGAGCCGATCTGGACGCTCTTCGACGTCGGCGTGCGGCCGATGGCGTTTGAGACGAATCCTGACGGTTCGACGAAGCGCATCTTCGTCCAGCTGTCGGACTTTCACGGGTTCGCCGTCGTCGATTTCGCGCAGCGCAAGGAAACGGCGCGGGTCGAGCTGCCGAACGACATTCCCGCGGAGAAGGTGGACAAGGGGCCGTTCAACGCCTCGCCGTCGCACGGTCTCGGCGTGGCGCCGGACGGGCGGACGCTGTGGGTGACCAGCCGTCCGAACGCACGCGTCTATGCCTACTCGCTGCCTGATCTGAAACTGCTTGGCGCTGTCGATCTCGGCGGACGCCCCGACTGGGTGACGTTCACGCCCGACAGCAAGCAGGTCTACATCTCGACGGAGAACACGAACTCGGTGGTCGTGGTCGACGTCGCCGGGCGCAAGGAGATCACCAGGATCAAGGTGGGCGCCTCACCGAAGCGGAATATCACGGCGGTTCTTCGCTGACGCTCGGCGGGTCCGCTCGCGTGACTTCAGTGGCTCGCGGGACCCGCCCTACTTCTTGCCGAGGTTGCGCTGTCAGGTAATCGGTGAGGACCTCGACGTCCTTCTCGCCGACCGGCGCGCCGTAATCGACCATCGTCAGCACGATGTCGCGCCACTGCGCACGCGCATAGAAGCCGCGGAACTTCGTCACCTCGGTCAGCGCGTGGCAGGTGACGCACGCGCGGTTCAGAATCTGCCTGCCGGCGCCATCGGGTAGCTGCGCAGAGGCGGCGGCCACGGGCGTAGCCGCCGGAGCAGGTGTTGGTGCTGTGGCGACGGCAGTCGGCGCTGCTTCGGTGCACATGAAATTGCCAGGGCCAGCACCGCCGCTGTGCAGGTCAGACGTTTTGCTCGAAGAACCAGACCCATGAACCCCCTGAACCCATTGAACCCACTGAACCTAGATCCTAGACTGAACACACCGTGCGAAAGCTGCTTGCCCTGACGTTGCTTGTTTCGGTGCTCGTTGCGTCCGGACGCGCCGCGCAGGACTCCCAGCCGAGAAGCTTCCGCGGGAAGATCGACCTGCTGACCATTGACGTCGCGGCCGTTGATGGCAAGGGCCGCCCGGTCGAAGACCTCCGCACTGGCGACTTCGTCGTGAAGGTCGACGGGAAGCCGCGCTCGGTCGTGTCCGCCGAGCTCATCAAGGTCAATCGCGGCAGGCCCGCAACTCCCCCTCGCTCGATCGATGCCCTCATCAGCACGAACGCGGCTCCCGAGAACGCACGGCGCATCGTCGTTGCGGTCGATCAGACGCTGATCACTCCAGGGTCGCTCACGCCGCTCCTCCGAACCGCCTCGCAGTTCGTCGATCGGTTGACTCCGAGCGACTACGCGGCCTTCATCGGTTTTCCTGAGCCCGGCCGCGGGTCGACTTCACGCAGGATAAGGCAGCGGTTCGGAAGGCGATGCAAACAATCAGCATCGGGCAGGCGGCGAAGGTCGTGACGAACGATTTCAACATCTCGCTGTTTGAAGCGTTCACCATTACTGGAAGCGAGAGCATTCAGAACAAGACCATCGACGTGCGCACCCCGCCTGGACCGGTCATGGCACGAGTCCTGGAACGCTCGAATGAAGCCGGCCTCTGCACGTTTGGCCTGGACCAGTGCAAGCGTGACATCTACAACGCGTCCACGACCATGGCCTCTGAGGCTCGAGCCGATGGCACCATATCCCTGAAAGCGCTCGAAGCCATGCTGAGAGACCTGGTCCTGATCGACGGGCCGAAATCGATGGTCATCTTTTCGGCGGGCATGGTGAACGAGGATCCGACCACGCTCGATCCGGTGAAACGCCTCGCGGCCGCCGCGCGAACGACGATCAATGTGATCGCCGTCGATCGCGACCGCGGAGAGTTGATCGCGCAGACGAACACTCGAGCGTCCAACTCGCTCTTCGATCGATCGTTCGAACTGGAGGGGTTGGAGCGCATCGCCGACGTGACCAACGGCATAGCTGTCTCCGCGGCATCGCGGCCGGGCGCCGGCATTTTCGAGCGAGCTCGAATCCCGAATTGTCGGCGTGGTATCTCGTGGCGGTGGAACGACAACCAGGCGATCCGGAGAGTCAGCGCATCGACGTTGACGTGAAGCGCCGGGGCGTTACCGTCAAGTCGAACAAGACGGTCGTGACCGGGGCAATCGACACGCGGCGTCCCGCCGCGGATTTGCTCAGTGAAGCGCTGTCGTCTCCGTTCGCGCTGCCCGGAATACCCCTCCGCGTCTCGACGTTCACTCAGCGTGATGCCGCCGGCGACAAATACCAATTGCGTCTCGCGGCTCAGGTCGGAGAACCGGGGACGCCGGCTGGTGAGTTCGCGCTCGGCTACGTCCTCACCAACGAGGCCGGCCGGGTGCTGACGTCCGCGGGGTCGCAACGGTCGCTGGCGCCGGCCGCCAGCGGTCCTAATCAGACACTTCAGTACGACACCGCCATCAGTGTCGCGCCCGGCACCTACTTGCTGCGCTTCGGTGTGGTGGACAAAGAGGGCCGCCGCGGCACCGTGGTGCATCGTCTCGAGCTCCCGACGCTCGACGTTGGGGCCTTGGCGACCAGCGATCTCATCGTTGGCAACCTGCCCGCGGAAGGCGAGTCGTTGACCCCGCGCGTCGAACCGCTAGGTGACCACCAGCGAGGTGGCTGGCTACCTCGAGCTCTACGTACCCGAGAGCAGCCGCGACGCGTTGTCGGTGGTTCTCGAGATCGCAGAAGGCGAATCGTCGCCGGCGCTTGCCAAAGAAACGTTGACGCTCCGCCCGGGCCAGGCACCAGGCTGGCAGGTCGCCACCGGCTTTGTGACGGCGACGATGACCCCTGGTCGCTACCTTGCGCGTGCCACGGTTCAACAAGGCGGCGCTCCGATCAAGACGTTGATCCGGCCGCTGACGATCGTCCGCAACCCCGGCATCGTCTCTCGCGCGCCGACGCGGCCGCGCGGGGTCCCGATGTCGACCGAACTGCGGTACCTCACGGCGATCTACATCATTGGCCTCGTGAACGGGCTGGCGAATGTGGTGGGGCAGGAAGAGTTCACGCTCAGCAAACCCGACCGGCGCGTGACGTCGGATCTGCTGCTGGTGCGCTATCCCGGAACGCAGCGTGACCTGATTCCCTATCGCGACGTCGCGCAAGTGGATGCGAAGCCGATACCCGGTCGCGAGGGGCGGCTGCTCGATCTGTTCCTGAAGCCGACTGCTGGCCTGCGTGACCAGGCGCGCCAGATCATGCTGAGCGCCGACCAGTTCGTGCCGTCGATGTTCAATCCGATGTTCGTAATCGGGTTCCTGCAGTCGGACTTTCAGTCGCGGTTCGAACTGACGGTCAACGACGCCGGACCCGACTGGCCGCGCGAGGTGAAGGCGGTGACGTTCGTCGAGATTGGGCGGCCGACGCTGCTGCGGACCGGGGCCTTTGGCGACATCGACGTGCCGACGCGCGGCACGGCCTGGATTGAAGAAGGTACAGGTCGCGTTCTTCAGACCGAACTGGAGGTCGGGCGCGGGCCGGGGGCTGCCATCGATGGTCACGAAGTTCAAGCTCGACGAGCGTCTGCAGGTGACCGTGCCGGTGGAAATGCATACGGAGAACCCTGACGGCGTGGCGATCTACGCAATTTCCGCCGATTCGGCGTCCGGACACCGTCATCCCGGTGCGACGCTCCGCGCTGCCGCCAGCGCTCGCAGACAGCTGATTCTTCGGATCCGATGCGCGTCCGGACTGCTCGTCTGCGTGTCGCTCCTTGCGGCGCTGGTGCGTGCCGGTCACGCCGCGCAGGATTCGCCGCCGCAACGGTTCCGCGCCGGCGTCGATCTGATCACCATCGACGTCGCCGCGGTCGACGCAAAAGGACGCCCGGTCGAGGACCTCAAGCCCGGCGACTTCGTCGTCAAGGTTGACGGCAAGCAGCGTCCGACTGCCTCCGCCGAGCTGATCAAGGTCGATCGCGGTAAGCCTGCCCCCGCGCGCCCCTCAGAATTGATTTCCACCAACGATGCGCCGCAGAACGCCCGGCGCATCGTCGTCGCCATCGATCAGACGCTCATCACGCCGGGGGCGCTCGCTCCGCTGCAGCGAACCGCGTCGGAGTTCATCGGCCGGTTGACGCCCGACGACTACGCGGGGTTCGTCGCGTTTCCCGAGCCCGGTCCGCGGGTGGATTTCACCACCGACAAGGCGCGCGTTCGCAAGGCGCTGGAAGGCATCATCGGGCAGCCCGCCAGGATTTTCAGCGGCGACTTCAACATCGGCTTGTCGGAAGCCTTCACCATCACCGGCGCCGAAGGCCTCCAGGCGAGCAGTGTCGATCCCGCCGATCACGAGGCCGATGCGTGAGCAGACACCGCCGACAGTATGGCGCGTCCTGGAGCGCGGCTGCCGCGGTATGACGATCGACGAGCTCCTGGATCCGGCCACGGATAACGTCGAGCTGTCATTCGTCAGTGCCGGCGCGACGTCTACAGCGAGTCGATGAACATCGCGTCGAACGCGCGCCTGGAGGCGACCCTCTCGCTTCGCGCGCTTGAAAGACATGCTGCGCGATCTCGCCCTGCTCGACGGCCCGAAGACCATGATCGTGTTCTCGGCCGGATTGGTGAACGAAGATCCGACGCTGCTCAACGAGGCGGCGCGGCTGGCGGCGCTGGCGCGGACCACGATCCACGTCATCGCGGTCGAACCCGAACGCAAGCAGGAACTGCGCAACCTGCCCGGAACTGCGCTCCAGTCCCAGCAGGCTGGTTGAGCCTCGTCGATCGCTCGTTCGAGCTGGCCGGGCTGGAGACAGATCGCCGATCGCACCAACGGGACGCTGTTCCGCGGCGTCGCTGCCGGCAAAGGCATCTTCGAGCGTCTCGAATCCGAGCTGTCGGCCTGGTATCTCGTGGCGGTCGATCGGCAGCCCGGCGATCCGGACACGCAACGCGTCGAAGTGGAGATCCGGCGTCGCGGCGTGACCGTGCGCTCCAACCGGAACGCCGTCTCCATCAACCCGTCCGGGCGACGGCCGCTCGATGAACTGCTGAATGAGGCGCTCTCGTCGCCGTTCACGATTCCTGGTCTTCCCCTGCGCGTCTCCACGTTCGCGCAGCGCGACGCCGACCCGACGAAGTATCGGCTGCGCGTGGCGGCGGACATCGGACAGCCCGGCGAGCCGGGAGGGGAGTTCGCGCTCGGCTACGTCCTCACCGACGAGAAAGGTCGCGTCGTCACGTCCGCCGGATCGCGTCGAAATCTGGCGCCCACCGCGAGCGGGCCGAATCAGGTGCTGCAGGTACGACACGTCGCTGGCCGTTGCGCCGGGCAACTATCAGCTTCGGTTCGGCGTGGTGGACGGTGCCGGCCGGCGAGGGACGCTGGTGCGCCGCATCGAGCTGCCGAGCCTCGCGGGCGCGACGTCCAGACCAGCGATCTGATCGTTGGCAATCTCCCGGCCGAGGGCGAGACGCTGTCGCCGCGCGTCCAGCCGCAGATCACCGCCAGCGAGCTTGCGGCGTATCTCGAGCTCTACCTGCAGGGCCCTGCTCTCCAGGATGCGGCCGCCAACGTCACGGTCACGCTCGACATCGCGGAAGGGGACGCCACGCCGGCGCTGGCCACCCAGACGTTGACGCTCCGCCCGGGCGAGACGCCTTCGTCACGTATCGCCACTGGATTCGTGCCGGCGACGATGACGCCGGGTCGCTATGTGGCGCGAGCCACCGTCCGCCGTGGCGACGACACGGTGAAGACGCTGACTCGACCGATTACGATCGTCCGCGACACGTCGGTGGTGTCGAAGCCGCCAACGCGGACACGCGGCGTTCCGATCACTCCTCAGTTGCGGCGGCTCACCGCGGGCTATGTGGCTGGCGTCGTGAACGGTCTCGCGAACATCGTGGCCCAGGAAGAGTTCGTGCTGAGCAAACCAGACCGCCGTGTGACCGCGGATCTGCTGCTCGTGCGCTATCCGGGCACACGGCGCGACCTGATGCCCTACCGGGACGTGTCGCACCTTGACGGCAAGGTGGTCGAGGGCCGCGATCAGCGGCTGGTCGACCTGTTCCTGAAACCCACCGACACCCTGCGCCAGCAGGCCAGGCAGATCATGGCGAGCGCCGACGCGTACGTGCCGTCGGTGTTCAACCCGATGTTCGTGCTGGGGTTCCTGCAGTCTGATTTCCAGTCGCGCTTCGAGCTCACCGTCAGCGACGCCGGCTCGGACTGGCCGCGCGAGGTGAAGGCGGTCGCCTTCGTGGAGGTGGGACGGCCGACGCTGCTGCGCACCGGCGCGTTCGGCGACATCGACATTCCCACCCGAGGGACGGCGTGGATCGAAGAGGCCACGGGCCGCATTCTCCAGACCGAGCTGCAGGTGGGCCGCGGACGGGGGATTCCATCCATGGTCACGAAGTTCAGGCTCGACGACCGGCTGCAGGTGACCGTGCCGGTGGAAATGAAGACAGAGAATCCTGACGGCCTGGCGACCTATACGAACTTCCGCCGGTTTGGCGTGGACACCGATGCCGCCATCCCAACCCCGCCGGCACCACCGCCTCCAGCAGTGAGGACGGTCAGAGCCTCGCGCGAATCTCCCAGAGATCCGGAAACAGATTCTGGCCGACGGTGTTGCGCAGGTACTCCGCACCCGTTGAACCGCCGGTTCCGGGCTTCGCGCCGATCGTCCGTTCCACCATCTTCACGTGGCGATACCGCCACTCCTGCACGCCTTCATCGAGATCGACGAGACGCTCACAGAGCTCGGCATTCTTGACGTCGCCGCGGTAGACGGCGATGAGCACTTCCTGAACGTCTGCGGACGGCTGGGCCCGCGCGGTCACGTCACGAGACAGATGACTCGCCGGCACCGCGTAACCCTCGCGCGCGAGATAGTGGAGGAAGGCATCCCAGATCGTCGGTTCGGCATAGCGGCGTTCGAGCGCGGTCCGTCCGCGCGACCCCTCCGGGAAACGCTGGATCGCTTTGTCGTTCTTGGCCCCGAGCACGAACTCAATCTGCCGGAACTGATCGGACTGGAATCCGCTGGCGGCTTCCAGCCGCGCGCGGAACGACCGGAACTCGAGCGGGGTCATGGTCTCGAGGATGTCGAGCTGCGCCACCAGCACCTTCAGGATCGTCAGGATCCGCTTGAGCGTGTGCTGTGCGCGATACGGATCGTCGGCGGTGAGGAGCTGCCGCACGCGATCGATCTCGTGGAGGAGCTCCTTGAACCAGAGCTCGTACACCTGATGGATGACGATGAAGAGCAGTTCGTCGTGCTCAGGCCCGGTGGAGCGCGGCTGCTGGAGGGCGAGGAGGTCGTCGACGCGCAGATAGCTGCCGTAGGTCACGGCGCGGTCGGTTGATCCGTCATCCATCGGTGTCCACCTCCAGGCCGACGGCGCGCATCAGCGCCAGGGCGTTGCTCCGGGTGACGCGGCCTGGCTTCAGCTGATAGTCGAACCGCATCTCTCCGGCGTCGAACCATTCCTCGAAGTGCACGTTGGCCGCGTGCGCGCCGACGTTGTCGGCGATCGCCGTCAGCGCCAGATCGTGCGTCGTGATCAGGCCGATGGCGCCGCGATCGACCAGGCTGCGCAGCACGCCCGATGCGCCAACCAGCCGATCGTGCGAGTTCGTTCCGTGGAACAGCTCGTCCAGCAGGAACAGCAGCGGGCGAGGTCCACGCGCGACGTCTGCCAGCGCGCGAATCCTGGTGATTTCCGCGTAGAAGCGCGAGCGGCCCTCCTGCAGCGAGTCCTGGATGCGAAGCGTGGCGCCGATCGCCAGCGGCGAGACACGGAGGGATTGCGCGCGGACCGGGGCGCCGGCGAACGCCAGCACGGCGTTCGTGCCCACCGTCCGCAGGAGCGTGCTCTTGCCCGACATGTTCGACCCGCTCACCACGAGCAGACGCGTCGCGGCGTCTAGGACGACGTCGTTGCGGACCATGTGCGCGGCAGGCAGGAGCGGGTGTCCGAGTGAGGCGCCGTCGAACAACGCCAGCCGCTCGGTGGCGTCCGCGATCTCCGGGAACGGATCGTCCGGATGCTCATACCGATACGCCGAGAGCGAGGCCAGCGCCTCGAACTCGCCAACCGCGGTCAGCCATTGGCCGACGGAGGCGCCATGGCGGGCGCGCCATGACTCGATGGCCCACGCGATGTGCGTGCCGACGAGCAACGGCATCGTCAGCACGAGGAACGCGTTGTTGTGCTGCCACTCGTGGATTTCAACCAGCCAGTGCAGGCGCCGAATCGCGGCCGAGGCACTGGTGTAGGGCGGGTGCCGCCTGAGACGGATCCGTCAAGGCGGACCCGCCAGAGTTCAGCTGCTGCTGCAGTTCGCGGAGCCGTGGCGCCGTGAACGACTCGGCCTCGATACGTGACAACAGGCGCTTGAGCGTGTCGAGGTCGCGCGTGACGGCGTCAGCCCGGCGCAGCACCCGCTCGATGCGACGCAGCTGCGGCCACGTAAACAGCGACTGGGCGAGCAGAACCACGAGCAGCGGCGTTGGGTCGTCAGTGACGACGGTGGAAACGATGGTCCCGATGACTGCCGCGGTGAACAGCCTGGCTACCCACACCAGCCACGGCGGCGAGAGCTGCCTGGGGTTATTCGCCCAGGCAAGCAGCGGCTCAGTGTGGACGTCCGTGCGAACGTCGAGCGCGGCGCTTCCCAGCGACTCCCTGAAGTCCAGTGCGCCCGTCAGTTCGGTCACCGCGGTCTGCCGCGCGCGGATCTCGTCCGCAGGTGCAGGAGCCTTCAGCCACGAGGCGAGCGTTTCTTCCCCGGCTGGCGTTGCCGCCACCGACAGCAGCTCGAATAGCGATCCGCGCCCGAACAGATCCAGGTCGTTGGCGTACAGGTGATGGTCGTCGCGGAATCGCTCCCCGGGCTCGCCGGTGCCGATCCAGCGGTCCTCGATGCGTGCGATCCCCCGCTCGTAGTAGGCGATCGCGCGGCGCGCGACCGTGCGTTTGCGCAGGATTCGGTCGTGACGATGAAGCAGCACGCCGAAGACCACGGCCGGCGCGAGCAGCAGCCAGGGCGACGTCTGGCCGCGGATGGCCATGACCAGCAGCGCCACGCCAAGGCTGAATACGGCCAGGCGGGCGTAGGACAGGCGGGCGTCCACGCGGCTCCAGCGCCGCTTCCTCAGCGCGGCGGTGCTCCAGCCGCTGGCTGTACTCGGCGAGGGGGCTCGTCACAGCTCAGATTGTCCTTCAGTAGAGCAGCGTGAGCCGGACGCCGTGCCCTGGCCGTGAAGCCTGGCGCCGTCGTCTGGACAGGACATTATGTAACAGTACAAAATATATATTGTAATGGTTCGTAAATTTGCAGGGCGGACGGCGCGGGATCTGGCCCGGTCGATCGAAAACGCCGTGCACTCAGGCGCGTTGCCGCCCGGCGAGGCGCTTCCCCCTATCCGGCAGCTTGCCGCGTCGGCGCGGCTCAGCCCGGTCACGGTGGCCGCCGCCTACCGCCGGCTCCACGCCCGTGGAATCGTCAGCGGCGATGGGCGCCGCGGCACACGCGTGCGGTCGAACCCGGCGAGCCCGGTCCTTCCCGGGGATCAGCGCCCGGCTCCGGAAGGCCTGTTTGACCTGGCGACGGGTAACCCCGATCGCGAGCTGCTCCCGGTGCTTGCCCCCGTCCTGGGCCGCATGTCCCTCTCACCACGGCTCTACGGCGACGCGGCCGTGCACGCACGACTGGCGTCGTTTGCCGCGGGCGAGTTCGCTGCCGATGGCGTGAGCGCCGACCACACCGCCGTCGTATCCGGGGGGTTGGACGGCATCGAGCGTCTGCTGCGCGAACACGTGCGGCCAGGGGATCGGGTTGCGGTTGAAGACCCCTCGCTCCCGGCGCTGCTCGATCTGATCGGCGCCTCGGGATTCAACCCCGTGCCCGTCGAGATCGATGGCGAGGGGCCTCGTCCTGACTCGCTGCTGGATGCGCTCGAGCGCGGGCGTGCGAAGCGTCCTGATTACGCCGCGCGCCCAGAATCCGACTGGCGCGGCACTGTCGAAAGCGCGCGCCGCGGAGCTGACGCGCATGCTGAAAGGGCGGCCCGATGTCCTGGTCATCGAAAACGACCCGGCCGGGCCCGTTGCCGGGGCGCCGTACTTCACGGTCTGTGGAGAGTCGCGGCGCTGGGCCGTCGTCCGATCGGTATCGAAATTTCTCGGCCCCGACCTGCGGCTCGCCGTGCTGGCTGGCGACGAGCTGACGATCGCTCGCCTGCAGGGAAGACAGTCGCTTGGCGTGCGATGGGTGAGCCACCTCCTGCAGGAGCTGGCGCTCGCGCTCTGGTCGGATCCGTCGAGCGGACGACGCCTGGCGCAGGCCGCGGATACCTACGCGGCGCGACGTCTGGCGCTCCTCGACGCGCTCAACAGGCATGGGATCGTCGTCGATAGCCGCTCGGGGTTCAACATCTGGGTGCCCGTTCGCGAGGAAACAGCCGCGGTGCAGCAGCTTGCCGCGTGCGGATGGGCGGTGGCTGCCGGCGAGCGCTTTCGTATTCGCAGCGCGCCGGCGATCCGGATCACCACGGCTGCGCTGCCTGTCGACCGTGCCGGCCAGCTCGCGGCTGATCTCGCATCGGCACTGCGCCCCTCGCGTGCGCACGCCTGATTCCCGAACGTAGTGTCCGCCTTCAGGCGGAGAGTTAGATGAGCCGTTGGCCAAATCCAGGAAATCAACCCCCTCGCTTTTCGATCTGCCCGATTCGGACGAGAGTCGCGCGACGGCGCCGCCGCCAACCGGCGGCTCCACCGACGGCGTTCCGCTCCACGAGGCCGCACAAAGCCGGTATCTCAATTACGCGCTGTCGGTCATCACCTCGCGGGCGCTGCCCGACGTGCGCGACGGCCTCAAGCCGGTGCAACGCCGCATCCTCTTCACGATGTGGCAGCAGAACCTCACCGCCGACGCCAAGCACCGCAAGTGCGCCAAGGTGGTGGGCGACGTCATGGGGAACTACCACCCGCACGGCGACGCCGCGCTGTATGAAACGCTCGTCCGCATGGCGCAGTCGTTTTCGCTGCGCTACCCGTTGATCGACGGCTCAGGAAACTTCGGTTCGCTCGACGGCGATAGCGCCGCCGCGATGCGCTACACCGAGTGCCGGCTCGCGCGCGTCGCCGACGAAATGCTGGAAGAGATCGATCAGTCGACGGTCCATTTCAGGCCGAACTACGACGGCACGAAGACCGAACCGGTGGTCCTGCCGGCGCGGCTTCCGAATCTGCTGGTGAATGGCGCGACCGGCATTGCGGTCGGCATGGCCACCAACGTGCCCCCGCATCACCTCGGCGAGGTGTGCACCGCGCTGGTCAAGCTGCTGGACAACCCGGATCTCAGCAGCGCGCAGCTCTGTCGCTACGTGAAAGGCCCGGACTTCCCGACCGGCGGCCAGATCCTCAACTCTGCCGACGAGCTGAAGGAGATTTACAGGACCGGCTCGGGGACGATTCGTCTTCGCGCGACCTGGGAGGGGGGAGGGATCTCGCGCAGCGACCGCACGCTGTTCATCACCAGCATCCCCTACATGGTCAACAAGGCCGCCCTCGTCGAACGCATCGCCGACGTCGTCTTATCGCGCAAGCTGCCGCCGCTCCTCGACGTCAAGGACGTATCCACGGACGACGTGCGGATCGAGCTCGTGTTGAAGCGGGAAGCGGACCCGAAGATGGTGATGGCGTATCTCTTCAAGAACACGCCGCTCCAGACCAACGTGTTCGTCAACCTCACGTGCCTGATTCCAACGGAGAACGAGGAGGTCGGCCGTCCCGAGCGTCTCGATCTGAAGGCGATGCTCTGGCACTTCCTGCATTTCCGGCTGCTCGTCGTCACCAACCGCCTCGAGCACGAGCTCGACGCGCTCAAGAAGCGCATCCACATCCTCGAGGGATTCGAGAAGGTCTTCGACGCGCTCGACGAGATCATCCGCATCATCCGCAAGTCCGACGGCAAGGCGGACTCGGCGGAGAAGATCATGAAGCGGTTCGAGCTCGACGCCGAGCAGACCGACGCCATCCTCGAGCTCAAGCTGTATCGCCTCGCACGCCTCGAGATCCTCGTCATCCAGGAGGAGCTGGGCGAGAAGCGCAAGCGCGCCCGCCAGATTGGCGGGCTGCTGAAAGACGAGGACAGCCGCTGGAAGCTCGTTCGAGACGAGATCGAGGAAGTGCAGACGACCTACGGCAAGAACGACAAGCGCCGGACGATTATCGAAGCGGATGAGGAGGTCGAGTTCACCGCCGACGACTTCATCGTCGAGGAAGACAACGTCGTGATCGTCTCGCGCGACGGATGGATGAAGCGGCAGAAGGAAGTGCGCGACCTCTCGACGACGAGGCTGAGGGAAGGCGACAGCGTGCTGGCCGTGCTGCCGGGCAGCACCCGCGCGAGCGTCGCCCTCTTCAGCAACTTCGGCGCGGCCTATACGGCGCGCATCATCGACGTCCCCGCATCGACGGGCTACGGCGAACCGGTTCAGAAGCTGTTCAAGCTGCGTGATGGCGAACGAATCATTGCCGCCTTCAGCCTCGATCCGAGGGTGGCGGGCAAGATTGAGACACGCAAGGAAGGCGTGGCGCCGCCGGTGCATGCGATCGCCGTGACGAGTGACGGCTACAGCCTGCGCTTCAGCCTCGAGTCATTCGTCGAGCCGAGCACGCGCGCGGGGCGCCGCTACGCACGTCCGGCCAACGGCGTCGAGGTGGTCGGCGTGGCGAAGATCTCGGGGTCGGAGATCATCATCGCCGCGACGCACGATGCCCGCGCCATTCTCTGCAAGGCCGATGAGGTCAACTATCTCTCGGGGCCGGGCAAAGGCGTCATCCTGATCAAGCTGCAGTCGAAGGACGATCACGTGCTCGGCTTCATGGCCTCCACCGGCGACCGCGACCTGATGCGCGTCGAAACGAGCCGCGGCAGCGAGCAGACCATCAGCACCACCAAGTACGAAGTGACGGGACGCGGGGGCAAGGGGCGTGAGCTGCTGCAGCGTGGCCAGTTCATACGGGTCATTCCCAATGACGTGGAGAATCCGCAACCGCTGACGCCCTCGTAATAAGCTATCGGCCAGGAAGGCGAATCATGACCAGACGCGGCGCGACTCTCGCCCCGGGATCCTGGCGTTCGTGGTCCTTGCCGCCGCTCCGCCGACCCTCGCGGCACAAACCGGTGCGTCGATCTTCAACGGCACGGATCTGACCGGCTGGAAGACCGAGCACACGAAGGCCGACGTGCGCGAGGGCGTTCTTCATGTCGGGAGTGGAAATGGATGGGTGCGGACGGAACGGGCCTACGCCGATTTCGTTTTGCAGATGGACGTGCGACTGGAAGACAAAGGAGAGGCCGGCGTATACGTGCGGGCGTGGCCGACCTTCAGCAGCTCGTCGACTCCCAATAACGGAATTCGGCTTCGCATCACCGACACGAAGGCAGCGACGGAGTGGACGCGCGTGGAAGTCGAGTGTGTCGGCGGTACTCTCACCGTTCGCGTGAACGGTGCCGTCGTTCATACCGCGGACTCGCTGGAGAATCCACAGGGTCACGTCGCGCTGTGGGCCACCGATCAAACGGCGCAGTTCAGGGCAATCGAGATCAGGCCGCGGCCGCGACCACGCGTAGACCCTCCGGCGGGTGTCGCCACTGCAGGCGCGGCGATCAGTTACCCGAAGCCTGTCTCGCCGCAACCAAAGCCGCGCTATACGGCCGACGCGATGAGGGCGAGGATCACCGGCAAGGTTGTCATGGCCGCCACCGTACAGCCGGATGGAACCGTCGGCGATGTTCAGGTGCTTCAGTCGCTTGATCCGAAATACGGGCTGGACGCCGCGGCTGTCGAAACGGCGCAGGGCTGGCGGTTTACTCCAGGAACCCGCGACGGCGTGCCCGTTGCCGTTCGAGTCATGATTGAGTTCGACTTCAATCTCAAGTAAATCACCGGCCATCGTTGCCGCTCCCGAGCGGCCAGGGGCGCGGTATACTTCCTCTAACTCCACAGCCCTGGGATCCGGCTGCTCGTTCACTTGTTGCGCGTGTGCGCCCTGAGCAGCCGTCGATGAAAGGTTTCCCGGAGGCCTCAGGTCTGGCTAGAGCCGGACCCTACGTGCCGACAGACCGTCGGCGGACGACACATGAACACCACCACGACTGAAACCCGCAGTACCCGTATTGCTGTATTTATCGACTTCGACAACGTCGAGATCGGCGTCAAATCCACCATCGGCGGCCAGTTCGACATCGGACTCGTGCTCGAGGCGATCAAAGAACGCGGCGAGATCGTCACGAAGATTGCCTACAGCGACTGGAAGCGCGTCGGCGACTACAGCCGCCTGCTGACGCAGCATGCGATTCGCATGGTCCAGCGCAACATGACGCCTGGCGGCGACAAGAACGGCGCGGACATCACCATGGCCCTCGACGCGCTGGAGATGGCCTTCACCCACGATCACATCAACGCCTTCGTCATCGTCGGCGGCGACAGCGACTTCATTTCTCTCGTCGAGAAGCTGAAGCAGTACGGCCGGAAAGTGATCGTCGTCGGCGGCCGCCAGTTCACGAGCGCGACGATGCAGCGCAACTGCCATGAGTTCATTGCCTACGAGAACCTCGTCGGCAGCCGTGGCGGACGACACACGGAACGATCCGGCGGACGGCCAGCAACCGGAACCAGCGATGTCGCGAAGGCGCTGCCGCTCATCAAGCGTGCGCTCAAGGTGCTCTCGGAACGCGAAGTCACGCCGCAGCTCGGCCTGCTGAAGAGCACGCTGCTGCAGCTCGACTCGACGTTCTCGGAGCGCGAGTACGGCGTCAGCAGCTTCCGCGACTTCATGGAGAAGGTGGCGCAGGCGGGCGCGGTCACGCTCAAGCACGCGGGACGCAGCATGCTCGTCGAATCGGTCGAGGACGGTTCGCCGACGGAGGTGCAGTCCGCCGCGCCTGAAACGGGAGATGCGGAGCACGCACCCGTCGTTCCTCCCATCAGCCCGCGAGAGCCTCGGCGTGACGATGGGCACAGTCGAAGGGGCCGGGCTGCCGCGCCGGCGCACGAGGCAACGACGCAGGCGGTCCGGCAAAGCCGGACGCTACGAAGACATCGACGCCGATGAAGAGCAGATGCCGGTGTCGCCGATGAGCCTGCAGGATGGCATCCGCGCCGTGCAGCGTGCCTTCACCGACAGTCCACCGGCGCGCTGGCCTCTGTATGTGCGCCAGGCGAAACAGCACCTGCGGACCGCGATCGACGGGTTCGACGAGCGCAAGTACGGTTTCGCGTCCGTTGTCGATCTGCTGCGCGCGGCCGGGAAGGAAGGCGTCGTCCGCATCGAGCGCGATCGGCAGGGTGCGATTCGCGTGTTCCCGGGCGGCAACATCGCACCGAAGCCGGCGATGCCCGTTGACGAGCCCGAGATGCTCGACGGCGACATCTCGGCCGACACATCGAGCGACACTGAGCCGAATTTCAATACGGAATCTGGCGAGCTCGTGTCGGTGCCGGTGGCGGATCAGCCGATTGTCGATGTCGAACCTGTGCTCGTCGACGAGCGCGTCGACGCCTGCGCCAAAGGGCGCGCGGAAGCGCAAGACAGCGGCGCCGCGCGCTCCACGTGCGGCGAAAGCCGCGCGCGTCGCGAAACCGCGGGCGCGCAAATCCACTCGAGCAGAGACCGAAGTCGAGCACGGATAGCGTGATAGCCTGCACCAGCCGCCTGGGCCTTGCGGCCTGAATCGCTTCGGCACTGTCCTACGCGCCATGCGCGTGATTGCCTGCGTACTGCTTGTTCTGGTCGCGTCCACGGCATCTGCCCAGGACGCGACTGAATACCGCGATCTGCGAGCCGCCCGTCCAGACGGCCGGAAGGTCACGGTCAAAGACCTCGCTCTCGAGCGCGATGCCTATCGGATCACGCTCCGGTCCGGGATCGTCCACCTCCTTGCGCCGCTCGGGCGCAGACACCTTCGGCGCCGTGTTCATCGGAGAGGGCGAATACCTCCTGAACCCGGCGACGTCCGCGGAACGTCGCCATCTTCAGCTCGTCACCAACACCACGGAAGTTCTCAAGGACCGGTTCACCAAGCTGGTCCTCCTCTTCACCGATCGCACAGCGGCGGAGATTCTGGCGCACGCGCCGGCCGCGACCGGTTCGCCCGATCAGGCTGCCACGCGCGCGTACGAGGACTATCTCAATCGGACAAAGAACGAGGATCTGCCGAATCTGCATCTGCGGGTGCTGGCCGATCTGCTCAATCGGCCGACGCGCACCGACGGCGTGTTCCTCGCCTTCGTCGAAGGGCAGAACTATTCGCCGGTTCTTCTGGCTGTCGATCCGCTGGGCATTTCGCGCATCACCACACGCTTCTCGTTCTACGGCGGCGAGGAGGTGGCGCTGTTCTCGTTCAACAACATGAACGGCGGGCTCTGGTATTCGAGCACGTTCGCACCGCAGGCGGTCGCCGGTCGCGGCAAGCCGATCCGGATGCTGGCGGACGCCTCCCACTACGAGATCGACACCACGCTCGACGGCGTCAACGTTGCGTGGCACGACGACGGTCACATTCACGCCACTGACCGACGGTATTCGAGTCCTTCCGCTCTCGCTCTTCCCACGGCTGCGTTTCACGAGCGCATCGATGGATGTGGCAGGAGCGCCGGTTCCGCTCACCATGCTTCAAGGGGACCCCGCGGATGCCGCGGCGTGAAGGCACCACGGGACGAATCCGGGTCGGTTGACGTTGCCGTGCTGTTCCGTGAGCCGCTGGTGCGCGGCACGCCCGTCAAGGTGACGCTTGCCTATGAAGGCCGCGACGTGGTCGTGAAGGCGGCAGGCAGCAACCATTATTCCGTGGGCGCGCGCACCAGTTGGTATCCGAACCTCGGGAGCTTCGATGACGTCGCCACCTACTCGATGACGTTCCGATTCTCAGCCAGGAACGACCTGATCGCGGTTGGCGAGCAGGTCAGCGAGCGGACGGAGGGCGGTCAGAAGATCGCGGTGTGGCGGAGCCAGCAGCCCATCCGTGTCGCCGGATTCAACTACGGAGACTTTCAGAAAACGTCACGGACTGATCCCGAGGCGGGCATCAGCGTCGACGTCTACGTGAATCGCGGCCCTGAGTTCGCCAACATGGCCGGAATCCCGCTGGCTGATGCCGTGAACACGGCACGGGTCGGCGGTCTCTATTTCGGCGCGACGCCATTCTCGCGCGTGTCGATCACGCAGCAGCCGCAGCTGGCGTCAGCGCAGTCATGGCCGACACTGGTCTTTCTGTCCACCATCTCGTTTCTGTCGCCACAGGAGCAGGAACGCAGGATCTGCTGGAGATCCACGCGCGTTGCAGGGTTTGAAGGAGTTCGGCAACACCGTCGCCTGGCATGAGGTCGCCCATCAGTGGTGGGGCCATCAGGTCGGCTGGTCCAGCTATCGCGACCAGTGGCTGTCCGAGGGGTTCGCCGAGTTCACTGCGGCGCTGATGCTCGAGGTCAACAGCGGCGAAGAGAAAAGCGGACGCGTTCTGGGAGCAGAAGCGGGGCGAGGTATTCGGCAAGACGATCGGCGTGGCCAATCACGAGGCCGGCGCGATCACGCAGGGCGTCCGGCTGCGGACCCACCGGTCACCACAGGCCGGACAGGCGATCATGTATTCGAAGGGCGCCTTCGTCGTCCACATGCTGCGCATGATGATGTACGAGGAAGGTCGCCCCGATCCGGACGCGCCGTTCAAGGCGATGATGTCGGACTTCGTCAAGACCTGGTCTGGCCGGAATCCGTCCACGGACGACTTCAAGGCCATCGCCGAAAAGCACATGACCCGGGACATGAACCTCGCGGGCGACGGCAAACTCGACTACTTCTTCAATCAGTGGGTGTATGGCACCGACATTCCAACGCTGGGTCGAAGCTCGAGGCCACGGACATCGGCGGCGGCAAGTACAAGATCGCCGGCACGATCACGCAGTCCGGCGTTCCTCCCGAGTTCCGCAGCCGCGTGCCGATCTACCTGGACCTCGGCAACGACCGCCTCGGTCGTCTCGGCTCGATCGCGATTGCCGGCTCCAACACCGTCAAGGTCAACGTGGACGTCGCGCTCCCGCAGAAGCCGCGGCGTGTGTTCATCAACGCGCATCATGAAGTGCTGGCGCGCTGAAGGCCCAAGGGCGAAGGCCTAAGGCCCAAGGGCCGGTCCAGGAAAGAGGGCGCAGGAATCAGTCGGTAGAGGCCGACCTTCAGGTTTGCCACGATGTCCTGAGCCGATGATGCCCTGAATCCTTATTTATTGCCTGATTCCTCGACCAGCCCTTTGGCCTTAGGCCTTCGGCCTTGGGCCTGCGGTAACCTATCTCCCCAGTGTCCAACTACACAGCCAAAGACATCACCGTTCTCGAAGGGCTCGAGCCGGTCCGCAAGCGGCCGGGCATGTACATCGGCGGCGTCGGCACCACCGGCCTCCATCATCTGGTCTGGGAGGTGCTCGACAACGCCGTAGACGAGGCGATGAACGGCTTCGCCTCGAACATCGTCGTCACGCTCCACAAGGACGGCAGTTCGATCACCGTGGCCGATGACGGCCGCGGCATTCCAGTCGATAAGCATCCGACGACAAAGAAGAGCGCGCTCGAGGTGATCTTCACCGTGCTGCACGCGGGCGGGAAGTTCGAGCACGGCAGCTACAAGACGGCAGGTGGCCTCCACGGCGTGGGCGCCAGCGTCGTCAACGCGCTGTCAGCCGAGCTGTGTGCGCAGGTCAAGCGCGACGGCACGTTGTGGGAGATGACGTTCAAGCGCGGCAAGCCGACCGGCCCACTGAAGAAGGTCGGCGCGGCGCGGGGGACGGGAACCACGGTCTATTTCCATCCCGATCCCACGATTTTTCCGAAGGTCGAGTTCGATCCGCTCGTCGATTCGAGAACGGCTCGAGATCGTCAGCTACATCCACAAAGGTGTCCGCGTCACGTTCGAGAACGAGGGGGAAGGGACGAAGGAGGTCTTTCAGCACCAGGAAGGGCTGTCCGAGTTCGTCGCCAAGATCGTTGCCGAACGCGGGGCCAAGCCGGTGCACGACGCCGCATTCGTCCTCGAGCGCGAAAGCGGTCCGCGGCTCGATCTGGTGCTGCAGTGGACCGAAGCCACCGACGAGCACATCCGCAGCTACGTCAACGGCATTCCCACCGGATCTGGCGGCACGCATGAAAACGGGCTGCGCGCCGGTATCGGCAAGGCCGTGCGGAATTACATCGAGACGCACAATCTGTCGCCCAAGGGCGTGACGCTCGCGGCCGAAGACATCCGCGAAGGCCTCACCGGCGTGCTCAGCCTGTTCATCGAGGAGCCGCAGTTCCAGGGGCAGACCAAGGATCGTTTGAACAATCCCGAGGTGATGTCGACGGTCGATTCGGCCGTCCGTCCCGCTCTGGAGCACTGGCTGAATCACAACCGGACGATCGCGGAAGCGATCGTCGGACGCGTCATCCTCGCGGCTCGCGCGCGCGAGGCGAGTCGCGCCGCGCAGGCCGAGGTCACGCGCAAGACGGCGACCTCAGGTCGTCTCAACCTGCCTGGCAAGTTGAGCGACTGCACCACGTCCAATCGGGGTGACAGCGAGCTGTTCGTGGTCGAGGGAGACTCTGCGGGCGGGTCTGCCAAGCAGGGTCGCGACCGCGCACGCCAGGCGATTCTGCCGCTGCGCGGCAAGGTGATGAACACCGAAGGCATGACGCTCGCCAAGGTGCTGGAGAACAAGGAGCTCGCCGACCTGGTCACCGCGCTGGGCTGCGGTATGGGAAAGAGCTTCGATCTGTCGAGGCTGCGCTACGGCCGCGTCATCATCCTCGCCGACGCGGACTCGGATGGGCACCACATCGCGACGCTGCTGATGACGTTCATCTATCGGCACCTGCCGCAGCTCATTTCCGCCGGCAAGCTCTTTCTCGCCC
Source organism: uncultured Acidobacteriota bacterium (assembly GCA_963793705.1). Lineage (GTDB taxonomy): Bacteria > Acidobacteriota > Vicinamibacteria > Vicinamibacterales > UBA2999 > Gp6-AA40. Next base: position 47,874 of record CAWCBC010000023.1, read on the forward strand.
AGCCGCCGCTCTATCGGATCGACATCGGCAAGGACACGTTCTGGGCGCTGGACGATGCGCAGCGGGATCGGCTGGTGAAACAGCATGGCAACGGACGCGCGCGTCCTGAGATCACCCGGTTCAAGGGTCTCGGCGAGATGATGCCGAAGGTGCTCTGGGACACGACGCTCAATCCGCGGACGCGCCGCCTGCAGCGTGTGGAGATCTCCGATCAGATCATCACCGACCGCGTCATCAACGAGCTGATGGGCAAGGATGCGTCCGCGCGTTTCCGCTTCATCATGGATCGCGCGGAAGAGGCCCAGGAACTGGACGTATGACATTGCAGGAATTGCGATCTGTGATTGGTGATTAGTTGGCGATTTTTGATTGGGGATTGGTGATTGAGAGGTGAATTGGTCGATTTGTAGGGGCTTTGCGTATTGGACCATTCGGTGCATCGTCCATCGACATCAGGCTACCGTGCCAAGATCCGTCTGTGCGCGTCGTATGAATGCTGCTCATTTCCAATCACAATTCAACAATCGCCAATCACCAACGATTCACTAATCGTGTAAATCACCAGTCACCAATCGTCGTAGTACACTCCGCGTTCCCGTGGCTTCCGGTACTCAACAACGAAAATTCGATCGGTCGATCGTCGAAGGTCCCATCGGTCCAGCCGTCTGGCGGCTCGCGTGGCCGACGATGCTGCAGAACGTCATCGCCGGGCTGCAGGGCATCATCGACCACATCATGGTCGGGCATTTCGTCGGCTACACCGCGAACGCGGCCATCGGTGTCAGCTGGCAGGTCATCCTCGTCGTCATCGTCTTCATCAGTTCGGTCTTCACGGGCATGGCGGTGCTCGTTGCCCGCTTCGCCGGCGCCAACGAACCCGATAAGGTCAACCGGACGGTCTATCAGGCGTTTCTCACGGCCGCCGGCTGCTCGGTGCTCCTCGCCACCGTCGGCTACTTCGTCTCACCGCTGCTGCTGACGCTCGTGAACGCCGCCCCCGCGGTGCGCGCCGAGGCGCTTCCGTTCCTGCGCGCGATGTTCATGGGCATGTTCGGCATGATGATGTTCTTCATGCTGAGCGGCGCCTTCCGCGCCGCCGGCGACCCGCAGACGCCGCTGCGGCTCGGCGTGGCGATGACGGTGCTGACCGTTCTCTTCAACGTGATTCTGATTCCCGCGTTCGGCACGTTGGGCGCCGCGCTGGGCACGATTTCGAGCAGCACGATCGTCGCGATCTACGGCATCTGGCGTGTCACGCGGCCCCACTCGGTGATTCATTTCGAGCCGGGGATGAGCCTGAAGCCGGACTTCACCATCATCCGGTCGCTGTTCCGCTTCGGTCTGCCGACGGGCGTGCAGGGCATCGCCATGAACATCGGCGGCGTGCTGATGCTGCGGTTCATCGGAGCGTTGCCCGAGAGCGCCGCGGCCCAGGCGGCTTTTGCGGTCGGCTACACGGAGCTCTTCTCGCTGATTACGTGGACGTCGGTCGGACTGATGGGCGCGTCCGCGACGATCGCGGGTCAGAACCTCGGGGCTGGGAATCCTGAACGTGCGATCGAGGGCGTGCGTGTCGCATCGCGATTCGGTCTTGGAGTCGCCGCCGTCATCGGCGTCATGTTCCTCGTGGTGCCGCAGGGCCTGCTCGCGCTGTTCGGCATGACGGACCCCACCGTCCTGGCGCTCGGCCGGTCGCTGCTGGCGTTCCTCAGCGTCTCGGGACTGTTCATCACCGTGGCGCTGAGCTATACCGGTGGCCTGCAGGGCACAGGCGATACGCGTAGCCCGCTCTACATTTCGATCATTTCGCAGGTCGTGATTCCGCTGGGGCTGTGCTCCGCGTTTCAAGCCACCCGCGGTCTGCAGCCGACCGACATCTGGCTCGCCATCGTCGTTGGCCACTTCACCCGCGCGTTGCTGAGCGTGATGCGTTTCCGGCAGGGGAAGTGGCGGAATATCGCGGTGGATATAGAGCCGGCGAGGCCGTAATCAGAAATGCAAAATGCAAAATTCAAAATGCAAACGCTGATCGTGAACGTGCAAGGATCTGCGTACCGACAGGCCTGACACCCGATTCACTCAGAATCGGCCGTCTCATGCAATCGGTCGGCCGTCCGTGCACCCATCTGCGGCATGCCCACGACCTTCACAAAGATATTCGTGACCGTACCTTCAAGTTTGCCTGCGAGTCGCACGCCTCGCTCTGAGCCTCGACGCCTCACCGGCTTCGGTCGTCGTCGACCAGTTGCTTGCGCTCCGCCACCTCCGTCGGCGCGAATCTCGAAGAGGCCAAAGCCGCATCTTCAAAGCGGGAATTCCTTCGTGACGTCGCAGATCTCTCTGCGCGAAGCGCGTGAGGCTACGTACTGGCTGCGTATATGCGCGGAGTTGCAGTTCGGCGATCCAGGCACGGTTCTGGAGCTCGTCAATGAAGCGACTCAGATTGTGCGCATTCTCGCGTCGATCGTCATGTCACGAAGCGGCGGATGCCATGATCACTGTGGTGTTTGCATTTTGCATTCTGAATTTTGCATTACTGCTCTCATCGTAATATCCCCTCTATGGCCTTCTTCGGCATTCCGCGCGTTCCGACGCCCGTGAACGACATCAACCGGTCCTATCTTCCGGGCTCAGCGGAGCGAGCTGAACTAAAAGCGCGGCTGAAGGACATGGCCGCCGAGCGGATCGACATTCCGATCGTGATCGGCGGGAAAGAGATCCGCACGGGACGCGTGCAGCAGGTCGTCATGCCGCACAACCATCAGCACGTGCTCGGCGAGTGGCACGCGGCGGGGCCCGAGCACGTCCAGCAGGCGATCGCCGCTGCCGCCGAGGCGAGCCGCGAGTGGGCGAGCTGGGCCTGGCACGAGCGCGCGGCGGTGCTGCTTCGTGCCGCGGAGCTGCTGAACACGACCTGGCGCGCCACGATGAACGCGTCGACGATGCTCGGGCAGTCGAAGAACGCGTTCCAGGCGGAGATCGACGCCGCGGCGGAGATGGTGGACTTCTGGCGGTTCAATCCGCACTACGCGCAGGAGCTCTACGAGGAGCAGCCGATCAGCCCACACACGATGTGGAACGCCCTCGAGTACCGCCCGCTCGAGGGGTTCGTCTACGCCGTGACGCCGTTCAACTTCACGTCGATCGGCGGCAACCTGCCGACGGCGCCGGCGCTGATGGGCAACACCGTCATCTGGAAGCCGGCGTCGAGCGCGATGCTGAGCGGGTACTACATCCTCAAGCTCCTCGAGGCGGCGGGCCTGCCTCCAGGCGTCATCAACTTCGTGCCCGGCAATGCCGCGGAGATTTCGAACACCCTGCTGGATTCACCCGACCTGGCCGGCATCCATTTCACCGGCAGCACGGCCGTGTTCCAGTCGATGTGGACCAAGGTCGGCCAGAACATCGCCCGCTACAGGAGCTATCCGCGGCTGGTCGGCGAAACCGGCGGCAAGGACTTCATCGTCGCGCATCCGTCTGCGGACGTGCAGGAGCTCGCGGTGGCGATCGTCCGCGGCGGGTTCGAGTATCAGGGGCAGAAGTGCTCGGCGGCGAGCCGCATCTATGTGCCGAAGTCGCTGTGGCCGGAGGTCAAGGATCGCGTCGTCGCGATGATGCGCGAAATCACGATGGGAGACGTCGCGGACTTCCGAACCTTCATGGGGGCGGTGATCGATCGCAAGTCGTTCGACAAGATCTCGGGCTACCTGGAGGATGCGCGGAAGAACGCGACGATCATCGAGGGGGGAACGGCGAAGGACGATGTCGGGTATTTCGTTGCGCCGACGCTGATCGAGGCACCGAAGGCTGATTACCGGCTGATGTGCGAAGAAATCTTCGGTCCCGTCGTCACGGTCTGGGTCTACGCGGATGCCGCCTGGAGCGAGACGCTGTCGGTGATCGATCGCACGTCGCCGTATGCGCTGACCGGAGCCGTCTTCGCGCGGGAGCGCAGCGCGATTCGCGAGGCCACGTGGGCGCTGCGCAACGCGGCGGGCAATTTCTACATCAACGACAAGCCGACCGGCGCGGTGGTCGGGCAGCAGCCGTTCGGCGGCGCCCGCGCGTCTGGCACCAACGACAAGGCCGGCTCGAAGATCAACCTGCTGCGGTGGGTCAGCGCGCGGACGATCAAGGAGACGTTCTCGCCGCCGCGCGAGTACACCTACCCGTACATGTCGGAGGAGTGAGTAGGCCGACCTTAAGGTCGGCCCCTACGTTATTCGATGCGGATCAGCTCGATGTCGAACACCAGCATCCCCCTTGGGCTGCCGGCTTCGCCCTTGTAGGCGAGGTTCTCGGGAATCCAGAAGCGGGTTCGTTCGCCTTCCACCATCAGCGCCACGCCCTCGGTCCAGCCAGGGATGACCTCGTTCAGTCCGCGCGTCATGGGAGTCCCCTGCAGCACGGTGCTGTCGAACATCTTCCCGTCCGTCGTCCAGCCGGTGTAGTGCACGGTCACTCGCGACCAGGCCGCAGGATTACGTGAGCCGGCGCCCGGCTTGAGCACTTTATAGGCCAGCCCCGTTGACGTTTTCTTCGCGTCGGCCGGCGGGCCCTTGACGTCAGGCGGCGGGACTCGCGGGCTGGCTTTCGCCTCGATCAACTCGACGTCGAAGACCACGGTGCCGGTGGGCCGGCCCGCCTGCCCCTTGTAGGCGAGGTTTTCCGGAATCCAGCAGCGGCGCTTCTCGCCAACGGTCATCAGCTGAACGCACTCGCGCCAGCCGGCCATCACCTTGTCCAGCGGGAAGGTGGACGCGGCTCCACGCGCGATCGAGCTGTCGAACATCCGGCCGTCGCTTGCCACCCAACCGGTGTAGTGAACGGTCACGATGTCGGTGGCCGCCGGATTCTGCGCGCCGGTGCCAGGGGCGAGGATGCGCGAAATCAGCCCCGACGCGGCCTTGGCCGCATCGTTGGGCGGGGCGTTCAAGTCCGTCGGCGGCGTATACGGCGACAGCTGCGCGCCCGCACTGGTCGCAAGCCCGAAGAGAAGAACGCCTGTACTCAACACTCGCATCAACATGGAATCAGCTTTCCAGAAAGAGATGACCGGGGTCCTCGATGTATTCCTTGATTTTGACAAGGAACTGGACCGCCTCCCGGCCGTCGACGATTCGATGATCGTACGACAGCGCGACATACATCATTGGCCGGATCGCGACCTGGCCGTTCACCGGTACGACGCGGTCCTGAATCTTGTGCAGGCCGAGGATGGCGACCTGCGGCGGATTGAGAATCGGCGTGCTGAGCAGGGAGCCGAAGACGCCGCCGTTGGTGATCGTGAACGTGCCTCCCTTGAGATCCTCGAGCGTCAGGGTGCCGTCGGCGGCACGCGCGGCGAAATCGCGGATCGCGAGCTCCAGCTGCGCAAACGACATCCGGTCGGCGTCGCGGATGACCGGGACCACCAGTCCGCCTTCGGCGCCGACCGCCATGCCGATGTCGAAGTAGTTCTTGAAGACGATCTCGTTGCCCTGAATCTCGGCGTTGATCTGCGGAAAGGCGCGCAGGGCGGCGACGCTGGCCTTGACGAAGAAGGAGGCGATGCCAAGGCCGACGCCGAATTCCTTCTTGAACGCTTCCTTCCTGCGTTCGCGGAGATTCATGATCGCCGTCATGTCGACCTCGTTGAAGGTCGTCAGCATGGCGGCGTTGTGCTGCGCCTCGACCAGGCGACGGGCGATCGTCTCGCGACGCTTCGACATCCGCTCGCGCCGCTCGCTGCGGTCAGGCGCGATTCGTGCGAGCGCTGCACGGTGCATCGAGTGCGCATGGCTGAGCGCACCCTTCGCACCTGTCGCACCCGTCGCACCTATGCGCACCCGTCACGTCCTGCTTCATCACGCGTCCGGCCGGACCTGATCCTTGAACTGCCCCGAGGTCCACATCGTGCTCGCGCGCGATGCGCTTCGCCGTTGGCGTCGCTCTCTGGTCGGTCGCGGCTGGCGGAGGTGGCGCCGGCGCTGCGGCTTTGGCAGCGGCGCCGTCAGATTGCCGGCAGCGCTATTCCCTGCGCCCTTGCCTGCGCCGTTGCCAGATGCAGCGGCCGCTTCGTCGACGACGCCCAGCAGTTCGCCGATCTTGACGTCTTCGCCCTCGCGCCGCTTGATGCTGGCGAGGACGCCGCCCTTGTCGGCGTTCACCTCGAGGTCGACTTTCTCGGTCTCGAGCGACGACGAGCGCATCGCCAACCTCGACGCGGTCGCCTTCCTTCTTCAGCCAGCGCGAGACGCGCGCCTCAACGACCGACTCACCAAGTTCCGGGACAACGATATTGGTCATGGCTTACGGCTTCGAGCCGGCGAGGCTCCGGACCTGTTTCGACAGCACCATCGACGGGTCGCTTGTGGCAACGCCCAGATCGAAGGCCTGCTCGATCAGCGACCTTCTGATTCAGCTGGTGCCATGCGGCGGAGCCTTCAGACGGGCTCGCGCTGCGGGCGCGCCCGATGTAGCGGAGCGGGAATCGGTCGCCGACCATCTCTTCGAGCAGCGGCCGCACGAACTCCCATGCCCCCATGTTCTCCGGTTCTTCCTGCAGCCATACGACGTCGCGAAGCGCCGGATAGCCGTCGAACACCTCGCGCAAGGCAGTCTTGGGGAAGGGATACAACTGTTCCACGCGGCAGATGGCAACCTGATTGGCGTTCGGCCGTTGCTCGCTGGTGACGAGATCGACGAACACCTTGCCGCTGCAGAGGACGAGACGGCTGATGTTCTTCGCCCGCCCCCTGGCGTCCGCATCGTCGATGACCGAACGGAATCGGCCTTCCTCGAGCTCGGCGGGCGTCGAGGCCACCGCGGGATGCCGCAGCAGACTCTTCGGCGTGAGCAGGATGAGCGGCAGCGGGTCGCGGCCGAGCAGCGCCGCCTGCCGGCGAAGCACGTGAAAGTACTGTGCGGCCGTCGTGCAGTTCACCAGGCGCAGGTTGATGTCGGCGGCGGCCTGCAGGAATCGCTCGGGGCGTGCGCTCGAGTGCTCCGGTCCCTGGCCTTCGTAGCCATGCGGCAGCAGCAGCACGAGCGACGGCTGCAGTCCCCACTTCGCGCGGCCCGACGTGACGAACTGATCGAGGATCACCTGCGCGGAATTGATGAAATCACCGTACTGCGCTTCCCAGATCACCAGGCGATCCGGCGCCTGAATGTTGTAGCCGAACTCGAAGCCGATGGCCGCGTTCTCCGACAGCGCGCTGTTGTGGATCTCGAACGACGCCCGCGCCTGTGGGAAATCCTGCAGCGGCACAAACTGCAGGCCGGACTGGGCATCGTGAAACACGGCGTGGCGCTGGCTGAACGTGCCGCGCTCGACGTCTTCGCCGGTAAACCGGATGGGGATTCCGTCCGCGAGGATGGTGGCAAACGCCAGCTCCTCGGCGGTTGCCCAGTCGACCGACCGATCCTCCCGATTCGTCAACGCGGCGCGCCGGCGCTGGCGGCCGCGTTCGAGCTTTTATGAAACGTGAATCCGGGCGGCGACGTGAGCAGGCTCTCGTTGATTTCGCGGAGCCGTGCGAGCGGCACGCCGGTCGGCGTGCGCGCGGCGACACCCGCTGGAGCCGGTTCGGACATCGGCGCGACGAAATCCTGTTCCGGCTTGAGCGACGCGAGCGCCTGCTCGAGCACCGTGAAACGCTTCTTCACGAGCTCCGCCACCGACTCGGGCGTCTGCGCGCCCTGCTTGATCAGCATGTCGGCGAACAGTTCGCGGACCGTCGGGTGCGCGTCAACGGCCTGGTACATCAGCGGCTGCGTGAACGCGGGCTCGTCACCCTCGTTGTGGCCGTGACGCCGGTAGCCGATCAGGTCGATGAGGAAATCACGCCGGAACCGCGCGCGGTACTCCCAGGCGAGACGGGCGGCCTCGAGGCAGGCAATGGGATCGTCGGCGTTGACGTGGACGATCGGGATCTTGAACCCGCGCGCGAGCCCGCTCGCGTAGCTCGTGCTGTAGGACTCGCCGGGCGTTGCCGTGAAACCGATCTGGTTGTTGGCGATGACGTGAATCGTGCCGTCCGTGTCGTATCCGGCGAGGCGCGAGAGGTTCAGCGTCTCTGCGACAATGCCCTGACCCGGAAAGGCCGCGTCGCCGTGAATGAGAATCGGCAGGGTGATGGCGCCCTCGAACCTGGGGCTGCCAGGCTCGCTGGCGGACGTGCCGGCGGCCCGCGCCATGCCGACGACCACCGGGTTCACGGCCTCGAGATGGCTCGGATTGGGTGCGATGCGTGACGTGCATCTGTCCACGCGGCGCGGACGAGCGCGCCCCGGCGTGGTACTTCACGTCGCCCATCCAGCCCAGGTCGAGCCGCAGCGCATGGGTCGCAACCGGGTCCTTGAACTCCGCGAGGATTTGCGAGTACCGGCTTCTGCAGAATGTGCGCGAGGACGTTCAGCCGGCCGCGGTGCGCCATGCCGATGACCGTCTGGCGTGTGCCGCTCTCGGCCGCGCCGCAGATGATCTCGTCGAGGACCGGCACGAGCATGTCGAGGCCTTCGATCGAGAAGCGCGTCTTGCCCGGAAAGGTACGATGCAGAAAGCGCTCGAAGACTTCGACCTGCGTGATGCGGTCGAGCAGCGCGGTGGTGCTGGCGGCGTCCATCGGCGGCAGGAAGCGTCCGGACTCCGCGGCATCGACGCAGCCATTCGCGTTCTTCCGGGACGAAGACCTGCGCGTAGTCGAAGCCGGTCGTCGAGCAGTACACGCGGCGCAGCTTCTCGATGGCTTCAAAGGCGTTGGCCGACGATTCGGCGACCGGGCCGCCGACCAGGGAGGCAGGCAGCCGCTTCAGGTCCTCATCGGTGATTCCATGCGCGCGCGGCGACAGCGAGGGGTCGCCGACCGGCGCGGATCCCAGCGGATCGAGCTGCGCGGCAAGATGACCGTACCGGCGGATCGACTCGACGAGATTGGCGGCGCCGACGATAACCCGTCGTGTCGACGCCGGCGGTGGTCGTCCGAACGTAGGGCGCCCTTGCGGTGCCGCCGCCTCGGGCGTCCAGTTCTCGAATGCCTTGCGCGTCTCTGGATCAACGGACTCGGGATTCTGCCGGTACCGCTCGTAGAGCTCGAGAACGTACGCGGCATTCACTCCCGCGAACTGCTCCAGGTTCATAACCTTCTTATCGTAACTCGGTTGGTTTGGCGCCACCGGTCCGGCGAGCCGCTGTTTACGGCCAGGTTTTCGTAGTGATTCGGCTCATCGGCATCGACATCGACGGCACCCTGCTCGACAGTCGCGGGCACCTGCCGGACGCCAATCGCGACGCCATCTACGAGGCCGTCGCCGCAGGCATTCACGTCGCGCTCGTGACCGGCCGGAGCTATCCGTTCGCGCGACCGGTCGCGGACACGCTGCCCGACGCGCTCACGCTCATCGTCAGCAGCGGGGCCGTGGAGCGGAGCATGGACGGCACCGTGCTCGCGCGGCGGCTGCTCGACCGTCGCGTCGCCGAAACAGTCCTCGCGGCGACACTGCCGTACCGCGACCATGCCGCGCTCATCTTCGACCGGGATGAAACGAACCAGATCGTCTTCGAGACGATGAACTGGGAGCACCCTGGACGGAAGGCCTACTGGCTCCGCAATCATCACCTCATCGGCCAGACGGTTCCGCTCGAGGACGCGCTCGTCGAGGATCCGATCGAAGTGATGTTCAACGGCGCGGCGGTGGCGATGCGCGAGCTGGCGGACTCGCTTCGTGACCCGAGGCTTGTCACGCCGTAGCCCGCAGGCGGAGGCGGCTGGGCTGTCTCGCTGACCGAGTATGTGCACCGCGACTTCTCGCTGATCGATGTGACCGCGCCAGGCGCGACAAAAGGGCACGCGCTGGCCTGGCGCGCGGAGCAGCTCGGGCTGACGTCGCGATCAGGTGATGGCCGTTGGCGACAACTTCAACGACGTCGAGATGCTGGAGTACGCCGGCACACCGGTGCTGATGGCGAACGCCGTTCCGGGTCTCAAGCGTCCCGGGTGGCACGTGACCGGGCATCAGGACGACGCCGGGCTTGCGCGCGCGATTCGAGAGCTGGCACTGGGCCAGCGGCTCAGCTGACCTTCGCGACGGGACGGCTGGCGGCTCCGCTTTTCTTGTCCACCTGAATTGTGCCGTTGAATGTTGCTCCGTCGTGAAGGATGACGGCCGGTGCGATCAGCGTTCCCTTCACCTTAGCGGTTGGCGTGAGCTCGACGCGTTCGCCCGCCGCGACCTTGCCGGACATATTTCCGTGAATGGTCACGTTCGTCACGTTGACGTCGGCCTCGATCCGGGCCGTCGGCGCCACCAGCAGGGTGCCCTGCACCATCGAAATCTGTCCTTTCACCTGTCCGTGAACGGTGATGTCCTCTTTGCTTGTGACCTCGCCGTTGATGACGAGAGATGCTCCGATGGTGGTCATGGGCGAATGTCCTACTAAATAGAGGGTTTTGGGTGTGGTGCTGAACGCGCTTGAATTGTCGGCGCGACGACCGCCGAAGCAGTAGAGAGACTCGGGACGTGCCGTAAGATCCGTCGCGCCTGGAGGCATCATGCGCGACTTGAGATTCGCACTTCTCGTCATCGCGGCGATCGTCGCCGCCAACCTCGTCGGTTTCGGCCAGGGCGGACGCGTCACGGTCTACCAGGGCGCCCGATTAATCACGGGCAGCGGTGGTGCGGCCATCGAAAACGCGACGTTCATCGTCGACGGTGCGCGATTCACCCAGGTCGGACGATCCGATGCGGTGAAAGTCCCGCCCGGCGCGACCCGCGTCGATCTGGCAGGCAAGACGGTGATTCCGGCAATCATCGACTCCCACGTGCACCTCAGCGAGCACGCGCGAGGGCGCTCGTCGATGATCTGCAGCGGCGCGCCTACTACGGCGTCGGTGCCGCCATGAGCCTCGGGCAGGACGCCGGCGACCTGCCGTTTCAGATTCGCGCCGAGCTGATCCCGAACGCCGCGCGATTCTTCACCGCCGGCCGCGGCATCACCATGCCCGAGCCCGGGCGGAACACCGTCCCGTACTGGATCCAGACCGCGGACGAGGGCCGCAAGGCCGTGCAGGAGTTAGCCGCGCGCAAAGTCGACATCGTGAAGGTCTGGGTGGACGATCGCGACGGCAAGTATCCGAAGCTCGGGCCGGCGCTGTATGGACCGATCATCGCGGAAGCGCATCGCCTCGGCCTCCGCGTCACCGCGCACATCTTCGATCTGGATGATGCGAAGGGGTTGTTGAAAGCGGGCGTCGACGCGTTCGCGCATGGGGTGAGGGACACGGAGGTGGACGACGAGCTCCTCGCCATGCTGAAGCAGCGGCCGAATCTCATCGTCGTTCCGAATCTCGTGGATCGCGGCGTCAAGGTGGATATGAGCTGGTTGAGCGGGTCGATGCCGGCGGGCGAGCTGCAGAAGCTTCAGGCGGCTGCCACCGATCGGCCCGAGGCGCAGCAGACGTTTGCGCTGCAGGCGCGCAACCTGGCGCGGATGGCCAAGGCCGGCGTCCGCATCGCGATGGGGACCGACGGCAACACGCCGTGGGGTCCGCACATCGAGGCGGAGGACATGGTCGCCGCCGGCATGACGCCCGCGCAGGTGCTCGTCGCCTCCGCGCGCAACGCCGCCGACGTGATTGGCCTGAAGGACGCCGGCACCATCGACGTGGGGAAGAGCGCCGACTTCGTCGTGCTGGATGCAAATCCGCTCGACAACATCACGAATACGAGGCGGATTTCGTCGGTCTATCTCCGGGGCACAGCCGTTGATCGCGCAACGCTGGCAGCGAAGTGGCTGTACGGCTAAGTAAGACTCTGACAGGACGGGCCGCGGAGACGCGAAGGCGCGGAGAAACCTAGGCATTCAGGACAACTCGCCGCATCCCATCCCGAAGTGAAGCACTGTTGAAGTTCAAAGCAGCCCGACGGCAAATCCGTCGCATCGTAGATAAGTCAGAACCTGCGCTCTGTGGACAGGGTTCAGCCTGTCGATGCTCTTCACTTCAACGACCACCTCGCCCTCGACGATCAGATCTGGCCGGTGCTCCGCGATGAGCTCGCCTTTATAGTACAGCGGGACACCGACCTGGCGCTTGAACGCGAGTCGATTGACCACGAATTCCATGCACAACGCTATTCGTACACGTTCTCAAGCAGCCCGGCCCAAGCCCGATGCACTTCGAAAGCGCATCCGATGATCCGTTCTGTCAGCGCGTTTGTTTCGTCATCACCATGAAGCATTCTCCGAGTCTCCGTGCCTCCGTGGCTGGTGATAGTGAAGGTTGTTGAAGCGAGCGAGAGCCCGAGATCGGACCACCTCGGGTACCAGTGGAAACGTCGAAAGCACGTGCTCGAAGTCCCCTGACGTTCAAGCCATACAGCCGCGCGACGAGCGCCTGGAGCTCCGCGTATTCCTCCATCTCCTCCACCGACGCCTGTCCCTTGAGCAGCGTCCGCACGAGCGCGGCAATGCGGCCGAATGTCGGATCGTGGGGTTCAATAAAGGGAACGGGCAGGCGCGACATAGCGACGCCGTCACGTGCGTGTTGACGCGGAACCTCACGAGGTAATTCGCCACATAGCTGTTCAGCAGGCCGCACAGGACGTGCTGCGCGTCGAGCGGCAGCGGCGTCTTCAGGCAGAACAGCGTATGGGTGGTGACCGCGCGCGCAGGAACGATTGCCGCGATCAGCGTCAGCCGGTTCGTGGCGCTGGCGACGTCGCGGTAGGCGAGCCGTGCGCGCCTGGGCACGCGGTCGGGAGCGTCGGCCTTCAATTGATGCCGCGATCGATCGACATGGATCCGGAACGGCTCGATCTGTTTTCCTTCGACGACCGGCCGAGTGATGTGAGCGGCGACGAATGGCTCGAACGAGCCGCGGTCGTCGCTCGCGTTCAGCTCGCGCCCGAACTGGACGTTCCAGCCCTCAGCCGACGCCAGGCAGGGAACGGATGCGCTGATCCGCTCCAGCAGTCGTAGGTCGGCCTCACCACCGAGCTCGGGGATGCCAAGGTCGTCGCTTCCAGACAGCCGCGACAGGAACGCTCGCGTCAGCGTGACCTCGCCTGAGCCATGGTCGTCGGAACGTTCCAGTTCGTCCGCGCGTGAGATCCCGAACCGGCATCGGATAGCCGAGGTGGGCCGGCCGGTCGTGCAGGCAAGGAGCACGAACCGGACGCTGCGGTGAATCGGGAAGATGGCGTCGCGATTGTCGAGCCCGGCGATCTCCTCGACGTCGGCCCGGTCGAAGAGAAACCGGCGCAACGGCGCCGCGCCTGCGTCGCTGACGACCCCCGATGGCAGGACCAGTCCGATTCGTCCACCCGGTCGCACGAGTTGCAGCGCCCGTTCGACAAACAGCTGGTACCTGTTGGCATGCGCCCGAGTTTCGACGGAGTAGACGCCGGATGCGCGGACGAAATCCGTCAGTCTGCGAGCGTCGGTCCGCCGATCGCGACGGGACTCCTCTTCGCCGCTGTCGCCGCGAACCATGTCCCATGGCGGGTTCCCGACGATCGCATCGAATCCACCACCTGCCAGCGGCATCCCATCAGGGCCGCAGAACACCTCCGGAAACGTGAGCGGCCAGTGGAGAAAACGATGACGCGCCGCCACCGCGTCGGCATGCTCGAGGAGCGGCGCCGCCACGCGATCTGGCAGCTGGCGACGTCCCTCGAGGAGGTGCGCCAGCAGCTCGCCGAACACTTGACGGTCCGGCGCATCACCCCGGTCCCAGAACCATCCGGCGCACCACAGATCGACAACTCGTGACCAGCGTCCGAGAGCCCCGTCTGGAGCAGTGAGCGCAGCAAGCGTCCGCTCCTTGGCGCGCACGACCGCGGCGGAGTCGTCGGCCTCCGACGCGAGCCGTTCCCGGACTTCCACGCTTCCGGCCATCGTCGCGGACAGGTCCGCGTCATCGAACAGTGGAAGCGCATCCTGACGACGCCCGCGACGTCTTCCACCAGTTCCGCTTCCTGGCGGCTGCCGCCGCACATCCTCCGGGCTCGCACCGACGAGGCTGTTGCCGGCAACCAGGTGGTGGTCGAGGAAGGAAAGCGGCTTGTTCGCCGAGAGCGTCGCCAGCCATAGCGACAGGCGAGCGAGCTGAACGGCCATCGGGTTCAGATCGACGCCGAAGAGGCATCGCGACGCAATCTGGCGCCGAAGAAGCGCACGGTCAGCCACGGTGATGTCGTGCGGATGCCATCGCCCCTCGCGAATCAGTGCTTCCTCCGCGATGGCGGCCAGGTAGCGACAGGCGGCAACCAGAAAGGCGCCACTTCCCATCGCAGGATCCAGAACACGCAGATTGAGGATTGCATCCGACGTCCGTCCATTGACCAGCGGGTCGAGCGTCCGGCGAACGAGAACACTTGTGACGGCGCGCGGTGTATAGAAGGTGCCCGTCGCCTTGCGGGCGTCGCCGGTGCGAACGAGGCTGATGGTCCGTCCCGTTGCCTGCGGCTGATAGTCGAGGATTCGCTCATAGACGGCGCCGAGCTGCTCCACGTCCAGATCGCGGTAAGCGATCCGGGCGCGCGAGCTGCCCGATCTGGTGGTGCCGACCGCCACGATCGCGTTCGCAAGGACCGAGTCATCGACGGGTGTGCGATCGAATGCCTCGGCATTGGCCGGCGAGAACAACCGTCCGTTGAACGCGGTGACCGACAATTCACCCGCCGCGCAGCCAGAATGGGCCAGGCGTGAAATGGCCTGAAGCGCCCGCCACAGTCCGCGTTGGCTGCGCCCCGTCAACAGCGCCGTGACGATGGTGTCGAGGCTGTAGCGGTCGCGATAGAGCGGATGCCAGAGCGGGACAAGGCCGCGCGCTTCCGCAAAGAGAAGGAAGAGGATGCGGTACAGCACGGTCAGGGAATGGTCGAATAGCACGTCCGCCGCAAATCGTCGGCTTGCCTTCGGCGCGAGCGTGGCGACAACGGTTTGAAGCGCCTCGAGCACACCATCTCCGAGCGCACGGCAGACTTCCACGCCGTGCCGCGCGGACAGGGCAACCGCGCGATCGAGCAGTGGCGCGGGAGACGCTAGAGCCTCGGCCCGTGCCAGGCTCCACAACACTGATTGAGTGATCTGGTTCTCGCCAAGGATGCCGAGATTGAATTCGAGGTGATCGCGTGACCAGGTTCGGCGGGTGTCGACAAGGCGGAGACTCACGCCGTTGCTGCAGAAGGCCCAGGGCGCGTCTGCGGCGACGCCAGCTCTGACCGACTCACGCCATGCGGACGCCAGCGGCTGGTTGTATCCGACGACGAGCGCGTCCGTCTGCGCTCCGCCTTGGCTGCGGATCCCCAGCACGCACCACCGGCGATCGTCCGTGCGCCGGTCGATGTCGAAACCCAGAACCTGCAGCAGGGGAATGACGACACTCTCGGCCACTGCGCGCAGGCTCGACCCCGGCCCCAACGCGCTCACAGACTGCCGGGCGAGACGTTCGAGAACCCTGGCCTGCGCGTTGGGTATCGGCTGGTAACCAGCGAGGGTGGGAAGCCGATCGTGAGCGAATGACGACGAGATGAGGCGTCCGGTGAGCCCGGGGACCGCACCTACCACGCGATCAGCGAGAAAGCCGGTCGGACTGCGGTGGTCATGTGCCGGAGCCGACGCAGCTCGGCGATCCGTGTATGACAACGGCTCAGTGCCTGGTCGATAAATTCACGTTGCGAGGTGCTTCCCGCTCCGTACGGCGGTCGAACAGCGCGCCCTGAATCAGGGTGGCCGCCATTCGGGCATGGCGTCGATCGATGTCCCGTGCGATGGCGTGCTCTCGGTCCATCGCCAGCGCAGCCGGCGCGCGGATCGAACCTGACAGGAGGTCCGCCAGACGGGGACGCGCTGTGATCGACGGCGATGCGGTTCTGGATTTGTGTCCAGGAGGCGTCAAGGCGCCATCGGACCTCTGACCTGAAGCGCGGTCGAGCCCACGGGTGGATCCCGCGGACGCCAATCAGCGTTTCCCAAACGAGCTGTCCCTCCGAGTCTGCAAACTCGAGCCACAGCGCCCACCACGCCGAGCCTCGGGCCGCCCTGCGCGCCGTTGTGACAACTGGTCGAAGATGCGGCACCGCCTGGCCTCTCCCGCCCGTCGGCAGAAGTTGGCGCAACGTGGCGAGCCGAGTCGCCTCCTCCGCAGCTCGTTGCCGCAAATCAGCGGTGATCACACCTGCCGGAACCGCTTCGGAGCGAGGGGCATCCGGAACAGGCTCGTTGCCGATCACATGAGCGGCACACTGCAGTTCGTCCACGGTGTATCTGGAGAGAGCGCCCAAGGCCGACGCGACGTTCGACATCCGTCGAATCACGCGTGCCACATGCGACTCTTCGACGGTTCTGCCCGCGACCAGAAGTACCTGGTGGACAGTGCGTGCCTGGCCGATGCGATCGACCCGCCCTACCCGCTGTTCAATGCGTGTGGGGGTCCACGGAACCTCGAGATGAACGACGAGGCGACATCGGTGGTGGAGGTTGAGCCCCTCGCTTGCTGCGTCAGTGGCGAGCAGCACACTCCGGTCGCCAGTGGTGAACTCCCGGATTGCGTCGGCCCGTTCGGCCGTCGTCAAACCCCCATGTAGCTGACATGTTTCGAACGAGCCCAGTACGCGCTGGAGCGACGTGAGCGTGTCCCGGTATTCAGTGAAGACGATCGCCGGTTGCCTCGAGCGACGGAGGAATCGGGCGAGCGACCGGAACTTGCTTTCTAACCCGCTGCTTTCCGACACTGACGCGCGATATGCGAGCGCGATCAGGGCTTCGATGGTGCGACGTTCGCCGTCTGCATTCTCGAGTCCCGGAGCACCCACTTCCGCCCCCGGTTCGTCGTCATCATTCGCTGACAGGCACAGCGGGAGCTGCAGCTGGACGTCGTCTGTGGCGCCGACGCCAAGCAGCGCCAGCCGGCGCTCCAGCGTGCGCAGCAGCGAGGACGCGCTGCTGCAGGCGCGGCGAGTCAGGATGATCATCGCCAGGCGGGCGGCCGGCGATGCCGGCTGGTGCCAGACGTGGCGCACGTATGCCGTCAACGCACGGTGCATCTGCGCCTCTGCGTCTGTCGGCCGAACGCGCAGCCAGCGCGTGCGGCGGCCGGTTCGGTCCGAGGTGTCTGCGCGTGTCCGCCGAAACACGAGGAGCGGAAACGCCTTCTCAAGATCGCCGACGGAGGTCAGGCGCTCAAACGCGATCTCGTCGCCGGCATGCGGCGTTGCCGTCAGCATCACGACCGCTCGCGCTCGCTGCGTCAGCAGCGTGGCTGCCTCGTGCCGATCCGACTGGCCGGCGATGCCATGGGCTTCGTCGATGACCAGCAGATCCCAGACGAGTGGTTCGAGCGCTCGGACGACCTCAGGGCGCTTGATGTAGTCGGTTGACGTCAGGATGAGTGGGTGAACGGCCCACGGATTCGCGCCTTCGATGAAGCGGCACTCGCCGGAGCGCCGCCGCGTCGAGTACGACCGGCGCCAGGTGAAAGCGTCCGGTCAGTTCATCGCGCCACTGCTGGCGAAGTCCCGCAGGACAGAGCACGAGGACATGGGCGTCGGCGCGACGTGCGAGTGTTTCCGCGACGATCAGGCCTGCCTGCACCGTTTTCCCGAGACCCACCTCGTCTGCAATCAGAATTCGTGCGGCCAATCCGTTGACGAGGGCGAGCGCCGGCTCGAGCTGATAGGGAAGGATGGAGATGTCGGCTGTCGCCGCTGCACGTAGGGAATCGATCGTTGGCGGCGTTCGCGCCAGCACCTCGCGCGCCAGATGTCGCCAGCGCCGATGCGACACCACCCGCGTCGTGCTGACCGATGGCAGGCGGTCGACCGGCTCGAAGGGCAGGAGGTATCGCGCCCGGTTGCCGCGGTTCGAGTGATCGCAGCCGACGACGGTGATGACCGTCGCGTCGCGATGGAGGACCGTATCGGAGACGGTCCACCGTTCGTCGCGGATGCGTACGAGGTCGCCTCGCTGGGGCGCGGACGCTGGCACAGCGCAGCGGTAGTGCAGGCGCCGTTCCGCTGCGAAAGCCGCCTGTTTAAGCTGGGAGGGGGGCCGCGTGTTGCGGAAACTGCAATCCGTCGGAGGCTGGCGGGAGGCAGGAACTGCGTACTCGTATGTCCGTCAGCCGAGCCGCGCGACCGTCGCTCCCAGGTGCGTTTCCGTCGCGTCCCAGAACTCGACGACGAGCGGATGCCGCTCGAGCGCCTGCTGCACGATGCCGCGCTGCACGCCCTTGCCGCGCCCGTGAATCAGCCGGACCTCACGCAGTCCGGCCTCGTGCGCCGCGTTGATGTATTCCTCCACCACCGACGGGATGTCGCGCGGCGCGAACGCGTGGAGGTCGAGATGGTCTTCGATGGGGATGCGGTGGTTCACCGCGCTACCGTCTATTTCGCCGGGGGATAGGACGCGGTGACGACGGTCTTCATGCCGCCGCGAACGGCGAAATCCCCAACCACGGTCATGCGTCGCGGCGCACAGGCGGCGACGAGATCGTCGAGGATCTGGTTCGTCACCGCTTCGAAGAAGATGCCGCGGTTGCGAAACTCGAACATGTAGTACTTGAGCGATTTCAGCTCGATGCAGCGGTCGCCTGGCACGTAGGTGATGCGGATCTCGCCGAAGTCAGGAAGGCCTGTTTTCGGACAGACGGAGGTGAACTCCGGGCAGCTGATCGCGATCTCGAAGTCGCGCTCGGGACGTGGATTGGGAAAGGTCTCCAGCGATCCCGTGCTTGACATCGGTGGCAAATTCTAGCACTTTGCTAAGGAAATCCCCGCATCGCGCGGATGTGTTCGTTGACAGTGGATCACGCGCGAGCTAGGATTACGCGATTTCACACAGGTTTCCGCAGCAGTTCAGACGCGCGCGCAACTGCGACGCGGCCGATCGGCGGCGCGCATCAAGATTGGGGGGACGTGATGGCAGAAGCCCGCAGAATGGGCAAATCGGAATTGTTCTCGCACTTCGCCGAGCGGTTCGAGGTGAAGCGCACACAGGCGCGCGAGTTCTTCGACGCGCTGACTGAGCTGTCGGAGAAGGAGCTGAAGCGCTCGGGCGAATTCGTGCTGCCCGGCATGGTGAAGCTCGTCGTCCAGAAGCGCAAGGCGCGCATGGGCCGCAACCCGGCCACCGGCGAGGCCATCAAGATTCCCGCCAAGACCGTCGTCAAGGCGCGGATCGCGAAGCAGCTGAAGGACGCCGTTCTTCCCAAGAAGTAACGGGGGAACATCGGGGCGGTGGCGCTCCGCGTGTCCCCCCGGACGGCCGCGACGCCGTGTCTTGATTTGCCCGGCGCGCCCATAGGCGCCGGGCTTTTTCTTGTACGTGGTGTCCGGCTTTCTTGGCCACCGAAGGTGGCAGCCGATTACCGGCGCTACATCGCGGCGATCTGCGAAGGCCGCGCGGCCGTCAGCGGGAATCGCACCGTAAACGTGCTCCCCACGCCGACCTGGCTGGTCACCGAGATCGTTCCGCCCATCTGCTCCACCACCTTCTTCGAAATCGCGAGACCGAGGCCGAGGCCGCGGCGTTTCGTGGTGACGAAGTCGTCGAAGATGGATTCGAGGCGTTCCGCCGGTATGCCGCAGCCGGAGTCCGCGACTTCGATGATCGCGTGATCGTCCTGCGCCATCGTCCGCACCAGGATGCGGCCGCGCGGCGGCGTGGCCTGCACGGCGTTGGTAATCAGGTTGCGGTAGATCCGGTTCAGCGCGAAGAGGTCGCCTTCCATGAATACCGGTTCCGGCGCCAGCGTCGTCGTCATGGACAGGCCCGCATTCGCGGCGGTCGTCATCATCGAATCGACGAGGTCGGCGACCGACTTGTTGATGTCGATGGGGAAGCGCTCGACCGGCATCGGCTTCGCCACGTTTCGCAGATCGTCGAGCACGCGTTTGATCTGGGCCAGCTCGCGCTCGATGGTCCTCCGGAAGCTTTCGCGGTACTCCGGGTCGTCCCACATCTTCAGCATGAGCTTGCAGCCGTTGCCCACGTTCTGAATCGGGTGCGAGAGGTCGTGGACGAGGCCGATCGCGATGCGGCCGAACATGGCGTGCCGCTCTTTCTTGCGCACGTCCTCCTGCAGCTCGACAAGCCTGTCGGCCATGGTGTTGAACGCGGTTCCGAGCTGCCCGAGCTCGTCGCTGGTTTCGACGGCCACCCGCGTGTCGAGTCGTCCTGCGGCGAGTTCGCGCGTGCCGCGGGTGAGCCGGAGGATCGGCTGGATGAAACGCCGGCCCCACAGCGACCCGACGACCAGCATCGCGAACAAGCGCGACGGTGATCGAGACGACGAGGAGATGCTGCAGCGACGTCGGAGATCGCGAACGCCTCGCGTGTCGGCTGCTCGACGATCACCGTCCAGCCAAGCTGGTCGACAGCTGCGCGCCAACGCCCAGCACTTCTTGGCCCGCGGATTCGGTACTGTTCCGAGACTGGTCTTGCCGTTGCGGCTCGCGGCGCGCAACGCTATGACGACCGGGTGGCTCGTTCAGCTTCTCGCGTCGCGCGATCAGCGACTTCGATTGCGGATTGCCGTGCGCCAGCAGATAGCCTTCGTCCGTGACGACGAGCGCGTAGCCCGTCTGCCGACATGAATGCTGTCGACCATCCGCCACAGCTCTTCGAGCCGCAGCTGTCCTACCAGCCAGCCGCCTGTCTGCCCTGAGGGACGTGATGGCGGCGACCGCCGTCGGCAGCAGGTCATCGTCGATGGAAAACTGCGAGATCAGGGCGTTCTCGATCTTCAGGCTGTCGGCGCCTGGCAATTGCGGTGTCAGGCAGACTCGACGCCGACTCGACGCTACGGCCCGCCTCCGTCGTCGAGCAGCGTGAGTTCCTTGAACTCGGCGAACTGCCTGGCGAAGTTCTTGAGGATCTGGTCCTGTTGCCACTGCGCCAAGCTCGTCCGCTGCATGTCCGCCGCGACGGCGTTCAGGATGCGAACGTTGCCGATGACGTAAGGCTCGATCTGCTCGCCGACGCGCCGCGGCGACGTCCTGGTTGCCCTTGATGACGGCCTGCTGCGTCCCTCGCGGACAGACACGATCGACACTGCTCCGTAGGCGAGCAGCGGCACGACGGCGGCGGCCGCCATCATCAACGCGAAGCGTGTCGAGATCCTATTCACTGGCCTGAGCAACCTTGCTCGGCGATGCGACGGTCCACTTCCAGAGCGTCCACATCGGGTCGCGATCATCGTGCGGAAGGACGAAACGCCGATTGATGGCCCGCGTTCGCGTATCCCAGGCGATGAACATGGCCGGCGGATCTTCATAGAAGGCCCGCTGAAGCTTCGACGGTCGCGGAGCGAATGGCGGCTTCATTCGTCGAACGAAGAAGGATCTCGAAAGCGCTCCGCCTCGGCGTTCTCGTATCCGAAGACGTTGAAGGGCCCTTGAACTGCTGTGCCGAGCGCCACCACATGTATGATCGCGAAGGCGTCGGACCGCTGATCATATTGATGAACGCCGCCTCGAACTGCCCGCTGAACGACCAGTGCGTTGAACTCCTGGAACGGCACGACCTTGAACTGCATGTCGACGCCGATATTAAACAGGTCCCTTTGAACTTCGAGCGCGATGCGCTCCCAGACTGCGAAATCTTTGGGGAGCAGACAGGTAAACCGAAAACGGGCCGGCGGGGCCGCGGCTCCCGTGGCCTTTGGCGAGCGGGTAACCGGCGGAGTCCAGCAGCGCGGCGGCCGCCGCAGGGTCGAACTGATACTTGGGACGCGTCGAATCGAACGCCCAATACTTCGGGATAGACCGGCCCGGCGGACGGTTCGCCGGCACCGTGCAGGACCTTCTTGACGATAGCCGCGCGGTCCATGGCGAGATTCAAAGCCTTTCGCACGAGGGGCGACTTTGAAACGTCTTGTCGTGAGCGTTGAAGCGTCAGATGATGCTGATACCACCGAGGGACCGACACCACATCGATATCATCGTTTCGGACGAATTCCACTGCGTCAGCAGGCACGTCGTACACCATGTCCAGTTCGCCGCGCAGCAGGCTCGCCCAGCTAGTTCGCAGCGCATCAAACGCCGCGAACGATCACGCGATCGATGGTCGGCATGCCCAGGTAATACCGGTCGAACGGCCTCCAGTATCGCTTCTGGCCCTCCTGCTGACGATCCGAAACGGGCCAGTGCCCGGGGTTTTCGCCATGTCCAGCGGGACTGTCAGGTCGTCTGGCAGCATTGCCGACGGTCGCGCAAGCTGAACGACGAGATCGATTGCTCCGCGGAGTACCGCTGCACGCATGTCGGCGAACGCCGGAAATGAAGCGACGGTTGCCGGTTCGTGACCGCAGCGCGTGACGAAATCGGCGCGATTTGGCCAGCGAAGGGCCGGCCGTCGTGCAGCATGACTGC
Source organism: uncultured Acidobacteriota bacterium (assembly GCA_963793705.1). Classification (GTDB taxonomy): domain Bacteria; phylum Acidobacteriota; class Vicinamibacteria; order Vicinamibacterales; family UBA2999; genus Gp6-AA40. The sequence goes on from CAWCBC010000023.1 coordinate 70,230, forward strand.
CGGTCGCAGATAGATTCGGAGTCGGCGGTCGTCGTCCTCCCACTCCAACGCTCCGCCAATCGTGGCATCGCGCGTCCGTCGTCGCCGATTGTGCGTGAGGCTCTCGAAGTTCAGTAGCCGTGCGAATTGCCGGACTCCCAATTCAGCGCTGTCGGTGTTCCCTTCGGAACGCCGATCCGGATGTTCATTGGCTCGTTGCCCGGGGCGGGAGGCTGATCGCATGCGTGCATGCCGGTACCAAAGAGACGAGACAAGAAAAACGCCGCTCGAGCATCGCAGACAGGTCGGCGGCGATGAATCACCGAAGAGTTCGCGGGCGACGCCCGGCGGTCTGCGGAACTTACTGTCGCTGCGGGGTGCCGTCGTCGATAGCCCACGGGCAGAAGTTCTGTGGTTTCCGGGTGGCCGAAGCCTTCTTGCACAACCTTGATCTTCATGAGTCTACTCCGCTTCTGTTAAACGGCCGCGAGGCCGGTTGGGGAGAATGACGCAGCCGTTCGCTGCGCCAGACTGACGACCGCAGCCTCCATCGCGCCCTTGTGGCACGACGGGTTATGCATGTCGCCAAGCTCCGTGTGAGCCGCCATCGAACAGCCTCCTCCACACACGGGAATGAAGGAGCAATCGCCGCATTCGTCTTTGTGAGGGCTCAGGCGCTCGAAGCGCTCCGCAGCCGCGCGCCGCCATTCATCGTCCGCGCCCTCGATGTGACCGGTGGATTGCGCGTTGTCGCCGGTGAATCCGGGACAGGCGTAGAGCGATCCTTCCGGCCCGATCGTGTACGCGTGCCGTCGATGAATTTCGCAGGGGCCCATGTGCACGCCGTCGAGCGTGTAGAAGCCGGCGTTGCGCGTCTCCTCGCGGAGGATACGACATCTTCTCGTCCACGAAGTTGCACGTGTCGCACGGGCCCGACGAGGCGCGTCCGGCGCCGGCGCCGGCCGAGGTCATGCACGTTCCCGCCAGCGGTTTGTTGTTCGCGCCGACGACGGTCAGTGGGATGACGCCCTTGGGGACTTCCGGCTCGGGCGACTTGATGATCGGCTTGAAGTTGATCTTGACGATCCGGTCGGCGAATTCCTGTTCCTTCAGGAACTGCAGCAGCGCCGGGTAGCTCTCCCAGCTGCTCTCGTCGAAATTGCCGCCGATGGTGATCGGAACCTTTGGGGCGACGCGGCGGACGTTCTCGATGATCCGATCGAACGTCCCCTGGCGTCCGCGCAGCGGGCGCATCCGGTTGTGCGTGTCGCGGTCGCCGTCGAGCGTGATCTTGACGCCGTAGAGACCGTACGGAAGCAGGCGATCGACCACCTCCGGCGTCAACAGCAGCCCGTTCGTAATGACTGAGACGGACTGCGGAATGCCGCGCTCTGCGCACAGCGCGTGCGTGCGCTCGGCCAGGTAGTAGCCGACCGGCAGGTTCAACAGCGGCTCGCCGCCGAACAGCGTGAGGTGAAACTTCCCGGGCTTGACCTCGTCGAGACGCTGCTCGATCCACAGCGCCACCTTGCGGGCGTCGTCGAGGGTCATCTTCGCGGCGAACTTGTTGTAGTCGCCGTGGTCGCCCTGGAAGCAGTAGTCGCACGCGAAGTTGCACTGGAGCGTGGTGAGCACCGTCACCTTCATCTGGTCGGTGTCTTCGCGGACGTTGGTGAAGTACTCGCCAAGCGCGCGCCGCTCCTCGTCGCGGCTCTCGACGACGAAGCCGTTCTCGATCAGGGTATCGATGGTGTCGCGTTCGTCGCCGTCGAAGTGGGTCTCGCCGCGCGCGATCCGCTCGAGCAGCTGCGAGACATCGGTCGAGACGAGCAGCTGCGCGTCCGACAGGGTGTTCATCAGGAACACGTCGTCCGTGTCCTTGACCGGCACCTGGACGTTGAACATCGAAGGCTGCATAGGACTCCGTCCTCGGGGCACACCTCGCCCCCACTTCGCGCGTGAACTTGTTGCGGGAATCAGGAACCGCGGGTGAGGTGCGGTTCACCCGGAAAGGGAGCAACGCGTGTACCCGCTACCCGCTTTGCACGGTTTCTGCGGCGAGGATTGAGATTCTGGGAAAGAAATCAGCGGTTTCGGCAAGCAACTCGCATCGGCGCGAGCGCACGCCTTCGGCTAGCGCCTTAGCCGGCGGGCGGGTGGATCCCCGAAACCCGTGTGACGTCGGGAGATCCCTGACAGCCAAGATCTTGGCCGGCAGGCCAGGGAACTGTCAGTTCTACCACCGCAGAACTGTCAGTTCTGTCAGCTGCCGCGGATCTTTCGAGCCAGCTCCCTGATTTCAAGCTTGTCCATCTTGAACTTGAGCGTGCTCAGCGGGATCCCGAGCGACCGGGAGGTCGCGGTGACGTTCCAGGCAGACTTCTCGAGGGCGCGAATGACGAAGTTGCGCTCGAAGGTCGATACGGCCCGATCCAGCAGGTTTTCGGTGGCCGGTCCGGTCGTATCGAGCTGCGCGACGTGCAGTTCGTAGGGCAGGTCTTCGTCCGTAATCCATTCCTTGTCGGACACGGCCACCAGCCGCTCGACCAGGTTCTCCAGCTCTCGAATGTTTCCGGGCCACCAGTACGAGCTGAGGATCTGCATCGTCGTATCGGCAATGCCCTGAACGTTCTTGTGGAACTTCACGTTGTAGCGGCGCAGGAAGAACTGCGCGAGGGCCGGCAGGTCTTCGATCCGGTCCCGCAGGGCGGGCATGCGAATGGGGATGACCTTCAGCCGGTAGTAGAAGTCCTCCCGGAATCGCCCCTCCTTGACCGCCTTGTCGAGGTCGACGTTCGTGGCCGCGATCAGGCGGAGGTTGGTCTTGATCGGATGCGTTCCACCGACGCGCTCGATTTCGTTCTCCTGGATGGCGCGCAGCAGCTTGGCCTGGAGTTCGTAGCGAAGGTCGCCAACCTCGTCCAGGAAGAGCGTCCCGTTGTTGGCCAGCTCGAACTTCCCAAGCTGCTGACGGACGGCGCCGGTGAATGAGCCCTTCTCGTGCCCGAAGAGCGTGCTCTCGACCAGCTCACGTGGAATGGCCGCCAGGTTGACGGCAACAAATGGCGCGTTGGGGTTGGCGGATTCGCGGTGGATCAGACGTGCGAGCAGCTCCTTGCCGGTGCCGCTTTCTCCGAGGATGAGCACCGTCGCAGAGAGCTTCGCCACTTTCGCCACAAGCTCGAGGATCTCTTTTGTGGCGCGGCTCGCGCCGGCCACGAATTCGCGATCGTTCTGCTCCGCAACCTCGGCACTGAGCCGCAGGACATCGCGGTTCAGGTCCTGGCGCTCGCTGGCGTTCGCGACCAGTGTCCGCACGCCCTCGAGGTCGAAGTCCTTCGAGACGTAGTGATACGCGCCGTACCGCATCGCCTCGATCGCGACGTCGAGCTCCTTCAGCACCGAGATGACGATGACTTCGATGTACGGGTAGTTCTCGCGGGCGATCTTCAGGACCTCGAATCCGCTGATGCCCGGCAGGCGGACGTCGAGGAGCATGAGGTCGACGTCCTCTTTCTCGATGACCTGCAGCGCGAACTCTCCCGTGGCTGCGCGGAGCACGCGGTAGTCGCGCCGCAGCATCGCGGTCAGCGTCTCCCGCATCCCCTCGTCATCGTCAACGATGAGGATCGTCTTGCGTCGTTCTGACATCGAGGTCGTTATACTAAGCGATTGTGCCGTCCAATTCTTACGACGTCGTGGTGATCGGCGCGGGAACCGGTGGCTATGTGGCGGCAATCAGGGCCGCGCAGCTCGGTCAGACGGTTGCCGTCGTCGAAAAACAGAAGGCGCTTGGCGGGACCTGTCTCATCTGGGGGTGCATTCCCACCAAGGCGCTGCTCGAACACGCCCATGCGTTGAAGGTCGTTCAGAACGCGAAAGAGTGGGGAGTGGTCATTCCGGACGGTACGCCCACGATCAACATGACGCAGGTGCACGCGCGGAAAGACAAAGTCGTGGGCGGACTCACCAAGGGCGTCGAGTTCCTGTTCAAGAAGAACAAGATCGCCTGGATCAAGGGGACGGCGAAGCTCGCCGGCGGCGGAAAGATCGAAGTCGTCGACGGGGAGAAACAGACGCTCCAGGCGCGCGAGATCATCGTCGCCACCGGATCCGCGCCGCGCAGCGTCCCGGGGATCGAGATCGATCACAAACGGATCATCACCAGCGACGATGCGATCCATCTGCCGCAGGTGCCGAAGTCTCTGGTCATCATGGGCAGCGGCGCCGTCGGCGTGGAGTTCGCATCGATCTTCCGGCGCTTTGGCAGCGACGTCACCCTCATCGAGCTGCTGCCGCGGCTCGTCCCGGTCGAGGATGAAGCCGTGTCCGCGGAACTGGAGAAGTCGTTTCGCAAGCAGGGCATCAAGTGCCTGACCGGCACGAAGGTCACGAAAGCCACATCCGGCGCCGGCGGCGTTGAGCTCGAAGCGCAAGGCAGCGACGGCAAGACGCAGAAACTGTCGGCCGATATCCTTCTCGTGGCGACCGGTCGCGGCCCGGTGACGACGGACCTTGGCGCTGAAGGTGTTGGGATGGCGATGGAACGCGGCTACATCACAGTCGATCAGTTCTATCGCACGTCCGTGCCGCACATTTCAGCCGTTGGCGACGTGATCACGCTTGGGCCAGGGAGTCGCATCCGCAGCTCGCGCATGTGTCGTCAATGGAGGGGATTCTGGTTGCGGAGCGGCTGGCGGGGCAGGAAGTTCGCCCACTGAATTACGACCACGTTCCGAGCTGCACCTACTGCGACCCGGAGATCGGCAGCGTCGGGCTGACCGAGACCGAAGCGAAGCAGCGCGGTTTCGAGGTGCGGGTCGGCTCGTTCCCCTTCGGAGTGCTGGGACGGGCAAAAATGGCCGGCGAAACCGAAGGGTTCGTGAAAATCGTGGCCGACCGCAAGTACCGATGAAGTGCTTGGCGTGCACATGATTGGCCCGCGTTCGACCGAGCTCGTGGCTGAGGCCGTGCTGGCGCTGCGGCTCGAGTGCACGGTCGAAGAGCTGATCAAGACGATTCACGCGCACCCGACGTTCTCTGAGGCTGTTGGAGAGGCCGCGCACGCCACGCACGGCGCGGCGATACATTCGTAGAACTCGAACGATTCGAACGACTTCGAACGAGTCGAACGAATCGAACGACTTTTATGCCGACACCCGTCGTCATGCCCCAGATGGGCGAATCGATCGCGGAAGGCACCATCGTCCGGTGGCTCAAGAAGGTGGGCGACACCGTCGATCGCGACGAGCCGTTGTTCGAAATCTCCACCGACAAGGTGGATGCAGAGATTCCATCTCCGGCCGCGGGCGTGTTGACGGAGATCACCGCTCACGAAGGCGACACGGTGGCGGTCAATTCGGTGGTGGCGAACATCGCCGCGGCTGGCGAAGCCGCTGCTCCGGCGCCACAGAGCCGCCTCGCCGAAGCCGGCAGGATTCAGCGGCGAAGGCGGGCCAAGGAGAGGCGCCGACAAGGCGGCCGCGTCCACGCAACCCCAGGCTGACGGCGCTGGCAGCGCCAGTCAAGCAGCCACCCCGGTCGAACGGGAGCGGTTCGAGTGAAGCGTCGCAGGACGACGTGCGGCGCCAGAAGTCGTCGCCGCTGGTTCGCCGCATCGCGCGCGAACACCACGTCGACATCACACAGATTCCCGGCTCGGGAATCGGCGGCCGCGTCACCAAGCACGACATCCTGGGCTTCATAGAGTCGGGAGCAGCTCCGGCCGGGTCCGCCTCGCATGGCTCCAGTGCTCAGCGGGACCCGCCGACACCAGGAGTCTGTAGGGCGGGTCCCGCCGGGCCGGAACCGCGCGAGGCGGACCCGCCGCGAACGCGGCGGACCTGACGTCGAGATCCAGCCGCTCTCGGTGATGCGCAAGAAGATCGCCGAGCACATGGTGCTGAGCCGGCGGACGTCGGCGCACGTCCATTCGGTGTTCCATGTGAACTTCTCGACCATCGAGAAGATCAGGCAGCAGAAGAAGGGCGAATACGAGCGCGTCGGCGCCAAGCTGACCTACATGGCGTTCATTGCCAAGGCCGTCATCGACGCGCTCCGCCGGTATCCGATCGTGAACGCCTCCATCGACGGCGAGAACGTCGTCTACAAGAAAGACATCAACCTGGGGATTGCGGTCGCGCTCGAGAGCGGCCTGATCGTCCCGGTGCTCAAGCACGCAGACGAGAAGAACCTCCTCGGCCTGAGCCGCGGCATCTCCGACCTGGCCGATCGTGCACGCGCCAAGCAGCTCAAGCCCGAGGAGGTGCACGACGGGACGTTCACGATCACGAACCCGGGCCAGTTTGGCGCGCAGTTCGGGATGCCGATCATCAATCAGCCGCAGGTGGCCATCCTCGGCGTCGGCACCATCGAAAAGAGGCCCGTCGTCGTCGACGATGCGATCGCCATCCGGACGATGGCGTACCTCACGCTGGGCTTTGACCATCGGCTGATCGACGGCGCCGTCGCCGACGAGTTCATGGCGTTCGTGAAGAATCAGCTGGAGAACTTCGACGCCAACCAGGTCTGACGTGCGTTCCGACGTCGTGTCCGGCTTCGAGCCGGACCCTCGAAGTGCGGCGCCTCGGAACGGTTCCCTACCGCGAGGCGTTGCACGCTGCAGCGCGAGCTCGTCGAGGAGCGGCGCGCCAATCGCGTTCCTGATCTGCTCCTTCTCCTGCAGCATCCACCAGTCATCACGCTCGGGGTCAAAGGCGACGGCGGTCGTTCGAATGTCCTGGTGACGGACGAGCGGCTGGCGGAGCTCGGCGTTGAGATTTCCGAGACCGGCCGCGGCGGCGACGTGACCTACCACGGGCCGGGCCAGATCGTCGGCTATCCGATTCTCGATTTGAAGCCCGATCGCTGCGACGTCCACCGCTACGTCCGCGATCTCGAGGAAGTGATGATTCGCGTCTGCGCGGACTACGGTGTCACCGCCGGACCGCATCAAAGGTCTGACCGGAACGTGGGTCGGCAACGAGAAGATCGGCGCGATCGGTGTGCGCATTTCACGCTGGATTACCTGCCACGGCTTCGCGTTCAACGTGAGCACGAACCTCGATGACTTCCAGCTGATCGTGCCCTGTGGAATCGCCGACCATGGCGTGACGTCGTTCGAGAAAGCGTCGGGTCGTGACGTGTCGATCGCCGACGTCGAAGACCGGGTGGCCACTCAATTCGCTGCCGTGTTCGACGCCAACGTGCGACTTATTCCTTGACCAGCCCTTCGGTGCTTCGGCCCTGAGCCTCACGGCCTTCGTCATCACCGCGTCGCCCACGCCAAGACCGGCGACCGACTTCACCTCAACCCGGATGCTGTTCCAGATGACGACGTCGCCGACCGACGCTGGACGGCCGAGCTCCATCAGCACGAGACCGCTCACCGACTGAACGTCGGGATGCTCGAGCTTGATCCCGAGTGCCTCGCCGGCATCCTTGATGCGCACGGTGCCTCGAACGAGCAGACGGCCCTCGGCGTCGCGAACGATCGGCGCCCGCCCGCGGCCTTCCTCGATCTCCCCGACGACCTCCTCGAACAGATCCTCGATCGTCACCAGGCCGGCGGTCCCGCCGTGCTCGTCCATGACCACTGCCATCTGCGCGCTGTGGCGGCGCATGGTGGCAATCACGTCGTCCATGGCCATCGTGGCGGGGATATACGGCACCGGTCGCGCGTCGCGCGCGGTGACCGGCCGCCCGGCAATCAGCAGACGCAACAACGCCTTGATGTGGACGCTGCCGACGATGTGATCGAGGTCACCCGCATAGACCGGGTAGCGGGTGTGCGAGTGTGCCCGCACCACCTGCCGTAGTTCGTCGATCTCCGTCTCGACGGGAATCCCCACCAGCCGTACGCGCGGCACCATGGCCTGTGCCGCCGTCAGATCACCGAACTCGAACAGCTCGCGCAGGATCTTTCCGGATTCGCCACGCAGCATCCCGCCTTCCTGGCTCTCCTTCACGATGAATTCGAGCTCCTCGCGGCGTGTGATACCGCTCGGCCTCGACTCTCCTGCCGGCGGATGCCGACCACGCCGCAGCAGCGCGTTGCCGCGTCGCGTTCAGCGCGACGACGAGCGGCTTGATCGCTACCTCCAGCGCTTCGATGACCGGCGACACATACAGCACAGTCTGTATCGGCGCTCTGCAGCGCCAGCGCCTTTGGCACCATCTCGCCGAGGACGATGTGCAGGTAGGTGAGGATGCCGACCGCGATTCCGCTGGCCAGCGCATGCGCGGCGATCCACGGGTTGTCGTCGTACGGCGCGAACCACGGCTCAATCCATTCGGCGAGCACGTGCTCGCCATACATCCCGAGGCCGAGGCTCGCAATCGAGATGCCGATTTGCGTCGTCGCGATGTAGCGATCCTGCTCCCGCGGATCCTCGAGGATGCGCGCCACCCGCTGCGCCAGCCGGTTGCCCTGCTGCGGCCTGATGATCGATCGACGCGCGCGTGGCGCCGACGATGGCGAACTCGGCGGCGACGAAGAGGCCGTTCGCCAGCACCAGGAGGAGGATGATGACGATGGCGAACAGCACGTCAGCTCTCCTCCGCTTCGTCATCGTCCGAGCGCACACGCCGCGCGAGCACGCTCTCGACAGCCCGATCCGCGACGCGCTCCACTTCGAACTCGTAGTCGCCGATCCTGGCCGTCTCGCCGGGAGTCGGCAGATGGCCGAGCGCGGCCGTGACGAGGCCGCCGACGGTTGTCGCGTCTGTGTCCCAGACCGTTCGCAGCGCCGTCGCCCCATCGTCGACGGCCATGCCGCCAGGCAGCCGGAGGCGTCCGTCAGGGAGCGGCTCGGCCACCGGATCGGCCGGCTTGAACTCGTCGCCGACGTCGCCGACGAGCTCCGGCGAGCACATCCTCGAGCGTGAGTAGTCCCGCGGTGCCGCCGAACTCATCGACGACCAGCGCCTGATGCGACCGCCTCTCGCGCAGCTGCCGCAGGATGCGATCGGCGGTCACGCTCTCGTGCACGCTGGCAATGGGACGGATCAGCGAGGTCAGCGAGCCATTCGACGCCATCGGACACGAGCCAGCGGACGAGATCCTTCGTGTGGACGATGCCGACGATGTTGTCGAGGGAGTCGCGATAGACGGGCAGGCGCGAGTAGGGACTCTGCGCAACGACGGTGATGACCTCGTTGAGCGGCGTGTCGATGTTCAGCGCCGAGATCTTCGTGCGCGGCACCATCAGCTGTTTGGCCTGACGCAGGTTCAGCCGAAGCGCGCGCTGCAGCCGCCGATGTTCGTCCGGCTCGAGCAGTCCGCCGTCGCGGCTTTCGGCGATGAGCAGCTCGATCTCGTCGGGAGAGTGAATATGCCGGTGGCCTTGCGGCGAGGCGCCGATCAGCGCGAAGCAGCAGCAGGCCGGTACCGTTCAGCCATTTGATGAACGGCCGGTAGATCCACTGCGACGGCACCATCGCGACGAGGGTGTAGAGCGCCGTGTAGCGTCGGATGCTGAAGCGCCAGCGATTTCGGAATCAGCTCCGCGAAGATGACCTGACAGACGGTGAGCACGAGCAGGACGACCGCCGTGGACGTCGATTGCGCAGCAACGTTCTGCAGGCCGGCGAGCGACGCGAAGTAGGGCGTCAGCCAGACGGCAAAGGTCGACTGCGCGTAGGCGCCGAGGATCAGGCTCGACAGCGTGATGCCGATCTGGCAGGCGGCAATGTGGCGGTCGAGCGCCGCTGGCGATTCCAGGACCGGCATCAGCCAGGTGGCGAGGGTGTTGCCGTCGGCAGCCATCTGCTGGATGCGCGCGCGGCGCACGCTGACGGCCGAAAACTCCGCGGCGACGTACACGGCGTTGACCAGGATCAGCGCCGCGACGACGAGGATGGCAGCCAGAACCAAGGAGCTTGTACTTAGCACGTTCGGGCCACCTGGGCTTGCCCGCTGTAGCCGTGGCGAAGGTCGCATCGGGAATAGGACCGAATAGGTCGGGGTTCTACTGGATAAAGGACCCCAACCCTATGGATAGGACCGACGACAGGCAGCTCATCCGTCGCCTGCAAAATGGGCGACGAGGAAGCAGTTAGGGAGTTATCAGACCGCTACAGCCACCGCATTTTTCAGATGGCGCTGCGGCACATGAAGAACCGGGAGGACGCCGAGGAAGTGACGCAGGACGTCCTGATGAAGGTTTACCGGAAGATCGACAAGTTCCGCGGCGACGCGGCGCTCTCGTCCTGGATTTATCGAATCACCTTCAACACGGCGATGTCGCGGCTGCGGACCCACCGGGCCGAACGGGCTGCCGAGGTTGAGCGCGACCGCATGCTCGCGCAGCGGAAAGAGGACCCGGCAGAGGCGCCCGACGCCACGCCAGCCTGCTGACTGGTCGCACATGCCGGACGAAGAACTGTTGCGGCGGCAGCTTCGCGAGGCGATCGCGGACGCGCTCCGCGGCTGCCGGAGATCTACCGCATGCCCGTCGTGCTGAGGGACATCGAAGGCCTGTCGACAGAAGAGGCGAGCACGCGGCTGCGGGTGAAGGATCAGACGCTCAAGTCGCGCCTGCACCGTGGGCGTGTGATGCTGCGTCGGCAGCTCGAGCGACTTCACGACAGGACTCGCAGCTGCCACCGAGCAGGCGAGCCTAAGTTTCGACCGCGTGCGGAACGAACTCGGGGCGGTCGTTGCGCGCGGCGAGCCGGGCGGCAAATTCGAGGGCCAGACCCGCAACCCGGCTGACGCCGCGGGCGTCGATCTTTTCCCAGTCGTCGCCCGGCCGGTGGTAGTCGGTGTGGAAGCCGGTGAAGAAGTTGACCGCCGGCACCCGTCTTGGCGATGAACGATGAATCGTCGCTGCGGCCAGCGCCAGGTCCCTCGCGTCGAATCCTGAGCTCGCCGCCGGCGGCTGCCGCCTGAAAGTCAGCCTCCATCGACGGCGACAGTTCAAGGCCGCTGATGTCGACGCTGCCGTTGGCCCGCCCGACCATGTCCAGGTTCAGCATTCCGATCGTGTTCTCCATCGGGATTGGCGGGAACGGTCGTGTAATGGGCGGACCCAAGCAGGCCCCGCTCCTCGCCGGCAAACGTCACGAACACCAGCGTTCTCGGAAAACGCCCCCGCTCGCTGACGGCCAGTCTCGCCATTTCCATGACGGCGGCGGTGCCGGACGCATTGTCGTCCGCGCCGTTGTGAATCTGTCCGGTCAGCTCCGGCGCGACCGAGAGCCGGCCGCCGAGCCCGACATGGTCGTAGTGCGCGCCGATCACGACCGCTTCCTCTTGACTTCTGAGGATCGCTGCCTGGCAGCACACCAACGACGTTGCGGACGGTGCGGCGGTTCCTGGAGAGGTGCTCGACGTAATCGACCGTTGCGCCCGGCAGTGGGCGGGACCGCGGCTGGAGATCGCGATCGATCTGCGCCGCGATCGCGTCCAATCCCCACGCCTCGATGAGCGGTTTCATCTCGTCGCGACGAACGCGCAGCACGGGGATTGGCTGACGCTCGGCATCCGGATCGGCGGCGAACAGCGAGTACGGGGCGTCGTCAACCTTATGGGTCGGGTCGGAGATCACCAGGAGCGCCCGTGCGCCATGGTTCCGCGCGAGCGATGCCTTGGCTTGCAGCGTGGTCTGCGGGACACGGCCGTGCTCCCGTTCAGACGGCTGTTCGCGTCGCGCTCCTGCGGTTCATGCGAGAAGATGACGACCGCCTTGTTCGCGACGTCCACGTTGGCGTAGTCGTCGTAGCCAACCGAAGGCACCGCCAGCCCATAGCCAGCGAACACGAGCGGTAGCTTTTCGAGCACGGCGGACGCTGTGTCCGGCGTGTCGTTGATCGGCGCCGCCAGCGGGAGGTAGCTCGTGCCGAGCGTCAACGCCACGCGCTTGCCCTCGCCCTCAATCGTCAGGCGATTCTCGCCGACGGTCAGCCCGGCCTGCAGCTCGAATGGCTGGAACCAGGAGCCGTTGGCCCCGCCGGGCTGCAACCCCGCATCCTTGAACGCCTGTGCGATGTAGTCAGCGGCGCGGTCGAGCTCGGGCGAACCATTGCTGCGGCCCTTCATCTCGTCCGAGGAGAGGAACTTGATGTGCGCAAGCAGGCGATCCGGCTCGATCTCCGGCGCCAGCGCCGCGGCAGAGACCGCGATGAGGATGACGCCGACAGTGAGGGTAAACCTGCGCATCTCCGAATCTTAATCGTTCGAGTCGTTCGAGTCGTTCGAGTTCGAGTTGCCCAGCTCGGCCGAGGCGTCAACGATTCGAACGTCTCGAACGTTCAATGGTTCGAAGTTCAGCCCGAGCGCCGTCTCCAATTGAACGCGCTCGCGGGTATCCAGGGTTGGCGTGCGGACGCTGACGATGCCGGTCGGGCCGAGCAGGCACGGCAACGTACCGACGCGATCCCGGATGCCAAATTCACCACTAAGCACCGTCAGCACATTCGCGGCACGCCGGGCCGAGGTGACGATGCCTCCGCGACACGGGCCGCTGCAAGGCCGAGCGCATACGGGCCCGGTGGCCACAGACGCGCCACTCGAGCTTCGATGCGCCTCAGTTGAACCTGCGTCAGCACTCGCTGCGCGGCATAACCGCCGATCGTGGCTTCGCTCCAGGGAACAACAAATCCCGACGGCGGGGCGCCGAGCACGCTGAGGGCAACTTCGGATGGTGAGCAGTGCGCTTCGAGCGCGACGATCGCCCTGGCCGCCGCGGCCAGCGCCTCAGGAGCAGATCCGACGAGACGCCGGCGGTCAAAACCTGCCTCCCGCTCCCCGACGAGCAGCAGATCAGACTGGTGCGCTCCGGCGAAGACGATCGGCGCATCTCCGAGAAAGCCTTTGAGCCGCACCATCATCGACAGACCGGCCTCGCCGCGCCACTCCTCCGGCGGGCGGCCGGACGTCGGCAATCACTGCGACACGCGCATCCGGTGACGCGCGTCAGGTCGTTCGTGCCCTCCACGACCGTGTGGAATCCTTCGACGGCGCCCGCCTGTTGAATGTCGAGCGCCTTTCCTGCGGCAATCGTGCCCGCCTCATCGATCAGGCGCACGCGGCGTACACGCTCGCCTCGTGCCAGCGCGTGCGCGACCGAACCGCCGAGTTCTCCGGCGCCAAGGATGCAGACCGTCGTCATGAATCGGTGGGGTATTGTAATGAGCTTACGCGTGGCCAGATGGTAGTTAGCTTCCAAGCTAGTTGGATAGTTGTAGTTATGGGAGTTGGAATTGAGCGGATGAGGGAAAGGTCGCCGTCGTGACGGGCGGTTCGCGCGGTATCGGGTTGGCGATCGCGGATGCGCTGCTGCGGCAGGGCGCGTCGTTGTGATCAGCGGTACCAGCCAGAGTCACCTCGACGAGGCGATGAAGAGTCTGGCGTCCCATTCCGGACGCGTGTCTGCCGTGCAGGCCGATGTCCGCCGCTATACGGACGTCGAGGCGCTGATGTCTACAGCTGTCGCGGACTTCGGCGGCCTCGACATCCTGATCAACAACGCCGGCGTCGGCGTGTTCAAGCCCGTCGCCGAGACCACCGTCGAGGAATGGCACCGCGTCCTGGACACGAACCTGTCCGGCGTCTTCTACTGCTGTCACGCCGCGATTCCACACTTCAAGCGCCGCGGCGGCGGCTGGATCATCAACATCAGCAGCCTCGCCAGCAAGAATGCCTTCGTGAACGGCGGCGCCTACTGCGCGTCCAAGTCAGCGTTGAACGCGTTCTCGGAAACGCTCATGCAGGAAGTGCGATACGACGGCATTCGGGTGGCCTACGTGCTGCCGGGCTCGGTGAATACGGGATTCGGCGGGTTGTCCAACACCAAGTCAGAATGGGCGCTGATGCCCGATGACGTCGCGCAGGCCGTCGTGGACCTGGTGGCGTTCCCGGCCCGCAGCCTGCCGAGCCGCGTGGAAATCCGGCCCGCGCAGCCGCCGCGGAAAGGCTAGACCGATCGATGTCTGCATTCGACAAGCACGCCGACGCGCTCGAGACGCACGAGACGATGATGGGCGCCGACAAGGGGCCGTCTCGCGGTGGCGCTCGATCTGCTGACCGACGCGCTGGCGATGGTCGGCCAGCACGGCGTCTACTGCCAGAGCGCGCGCACGCCGGGCAAACCATCGATGGACATCGCCATCGTTCTCGAGCACATCACCGACGCCAAGGAGCTCCTGCAGAGCGTGATCGAGCTCGAACGACGGGCATGAACCACGACGCGCTCGCCCCGATCGGCGTCATCGCGCACTACAACCTCCTCGAACGAATCGACCCTGCCGGCCTCGGCGACCTCTATCGCGCACGCGACACGAAGCACGGACGCACGGTTGCCGTCCGCGTGCTGCCCGCCGACTTCACGACGCGATCCCCGCATCGTTGATGGCGAGCGCCCGCGCCGTTCAGGTGCTGTCCCATCCGAACGCGATCGCGGTGTTCGATGTCGGCGAGCACAACGGTCGTGTCTATGTCGCGTTCGAGTTTCTCAAAGGCGATCGCTGCGCTCCGAGATGGCTGGTCGAGCGATCAACGTCCGTCGCGCCGTCGACATGGCGATCCAGATGGCGGACGCCGTCGCCGAGGCGCACGCGGCCGGTTTTGTCCACGGCGGTCTGAGTCCTGACACCATCGTCATCACCGCGAAAGGCAACGCCAAGATTCCGGCGTTCGATCTGGCCGTGCAGAGCGGGCTTCGAGTACGCCGACGGCCAGGTGCGGCTGCACGACTACGACTCGCCCGAGGAGGCACGCGGGCAGGCGGCCGACGACCGGTCCGACATGTATTCGCTCGGCGCGATCCTGTACGAGATGTTGACGATGCGGAAGCCGATGCATCGAGGCTCCGCGGCGCCCAGTGCGTCGAACCCGCACGTGCCGAAAGAGCTCGACGCCATCGTGTTGAAGGCCGTCGCGCCGAATCCGGACATCGCGCTATCAGAGTGTCGCGACGTTCGCGGCTGACTTGCGCGCGGCATCGGCCGCACTGGAGCTGGACGAGCCGGACGAGACCGGCGAGAAGCCGTCCACAACCGTCGGCAGCGTTGCCATGATGACTATCGTCATCATGGTTGTGGTCGTCGCCATCCTGTGGTGGGTTACGCGGTCGTAAGGATGTCGCCGAGCTGGGCGACGAACGCGGAACGCGCGAGCACCTGATCGATGCCCGCGGCACGTGCGGCGTCGATAGTGCCGCTGTCCACGTGGGAGACATAGCCGAGCGTCCTGATCGCGAGCAGCTCCGGGTCGCCTTTCAGTGCGGCGATGGCCTCTAGCGGCTTGAGGCGCTGGCTGTTCAGGTCGAAGATCACCAGCGACGGGCGCTTCTCGCGAATCGTGTCCAGGAGCTTGTCGCCGGAACGCTCGAAGTAGACGTCGCGCCTGCAGCGTCTTGGCGGCGTTGCGGATTCTGATCGAGAACAGCAGGTCGTCGACGGCGCAGACAATCATGAGCGATCATTGTAGTGACCAGTCGGCCCCTAGTCGAGCCACGAATGATTCTTGAAGTCCGAGCAGTCGCGCCGTTCTACAAGAACGGCTTTGTCGTGGCGTGCGAACGAACGCGTGAGGCGGTCCTCATCGATCCCGGCGATGAGGTCGACGAGCTGTTCGGCGCTGTTCGCGATCTCGACGTCGAGGTCCAGGCCATCCTGCTGACTCACGCGCACATCGACCACATCACCGGCGTGGCCGCTGCGAAAGAGGCGTTCGACGTCCCCGTCTATCTGCATCGCGACGACCAGTTCCTGTACGACATGGCCGTTCAGCAGGGCGCGCTGTTCGGGTTCAAGGTCCGGCAGCCGCCGCCGGTCGATGTCTTCTACGGCGCCGAGCCGTTCGCGTTTGGCGACTACGAGGCCCGCGTCCACCACACCCCCGGCCATTGCCCGGGCGGTGTCTGCCTGGCGATCGGCAGGAAGGGCCAGGCGGGGCATCACCTGTTCGTCGGCGACACGCTGTTTGCCGCGTCCATCGGGCGAACCGATCTGCCGGGCGGCGATTACGGCGTGCTGATGCGGTCGATTACCGAGGTGCTGTTTCCTCTGGGCGACGAGTCGATTGTTCACCCCGGTCACGGACCGGACACCACGATCGGCCGCGAGCGCACGACCAATCCGTTCGTGCTGGAGTATCTGAAGATCGGAGAGGCCGACTAGAGGCCGACCTTTATCGAGCGACCTGACGGCCGCCTGTCGCCATTCGCTGTCGCGCACCGCGATCACTTCGACGCGGCCGATCTGCACCTTATCCCCAGGCGACAGCCGCGCAACCTCCGTCCGTTCGCCATTGACGAACGTCCCATTGGTGCTTTCGAGATCCCTGACCTCGAGGCCGCCGTCCGGCATGGCGGTGAAGCGGCAATGCACCCGCGACACCAGCGCCGCGTCGACGATGAAATCAGCGCCCGCCGCGCGGCCGAGCGTGCGGATCGCGCCAGGCATGATTCGAAATGTCTTGTCCGGAAGACCCTCGGCAACCGTTTTCAGCATCCACATGGTTGAATGCGAATGTTACCGCGGGACGCAAGTGAACCGATTGAACCCGCTGAACAGGACCCATGAACCCGTGAACCTATTGAACCCCTTGAACCCTCAGTACGCCACCAACAACCGCGCAGCGTGCTCGACCTCGTCTTCAGACGGGAGATAGAACTCTTCAAGCGGCGGCGAATAGGGGACAGGAGTGTCGAGTGCGCCGATGACGCGAACCGGCGCGTCGAGCGATTCGAAGGCCTCTTCCTGAATCATCGCGGCCAGGCTCTCGCCGATGCCGCCGGTGCGCGAGTCCTCGTGGACGATCAGCACGCGACTGCAGTGGCGCGCGACGGCCAGCACCGCAGACTTATCGAGCGGAGCGAGCGACCGAAGATCGAGAACGCTCGCCTGGATGCCATCGACGGCAAGCTTCTCGGCGACGCGCAGCCCGACGTGGACGTAGGCGCCGTACGAAATGATCGCCAGGTCGTCCCCGGCACGGCGCAGAGCGGCCGTGCCGATGGGCAACGGCTCGGGCGGAGCATCCGGCAAGCGTCTGCTTGATTCGTGGATCCCGGTACAGCGCGATGTGTTCGTAGAAGAGCACCGGGTCCGGATCGCGCACGGCGGCAACCAGCAGCGCACGCGCGTCTTCCGGCGTCGACGGCACGACGATCTTCAGCCCGGGTGTGCGATAGAACCACGCTTCGGTGTTCTGGGAGTGATACGGGCCGCCGTGGCGAAGTCCGCCCCATGGCATCCGCACGACCATCGGCACCGACCCGCCCCAGCGATACCGGATCTTGGCGGCGTTGTTCACCAACTGGTTGAAGCCACTGGCGACAAAGTCGTTGAACTGCAGCTCACCGATCGGCCGCTGACCGGCGAGCGCGGCGCCGACACACACGCCGAGGACGCCACCTTCAGCGAGCGGTGAGTTGATGATGCGCTCGCCGAACTCGTCGAGGAGCGGACGCAGCAGCAGGAAGGCGTTGCCGTAGCGGCCGCCGACGTCCTCGCCATAGACAAACACGCGAGGGTCGGCGCGCAGCGCGTCGCCAACGCCAAGCGCGATCGCCTCCAGGAAGGTCCTGCCGCTGCGATCGACCGGTGCGCCTGGGCTCCACCGGTGGCAGCGGTGAGTCGAAGACCACCTGCGATCGCGACGCCGGTTCGAGTAGCTCGACGCGCACACGCGGCGATTCGGCCGCGAGGACACCGGCGCCGGCCTGCTCTGGTGCCGGCCATGGCGCGTCGATGACCGCCCGCGCCTCGGTCTCAACCAGCGCTTCGGCCTCCCGACGGTATTCGTCCAGGCCGTTCGCAGAGATGACGCCCTCTGCTTCGAGCCGCGCCGCATACGTCGCGATCGGATCCTTCCGCGACCAGAAGGCGTAGAGCTCGGCATCCACATATGCAGACTCTCGCTTCACGTCCGGATAGTCCCATCCCGGTGGCGGTTCCTTGCCGAGATAGAGCATGTCGTCGTGATGCGCGTGACCGCTCATCCGCATGCTGACGAGCTCGATCAGCGTCGGACCATGCCCTTCCCGGGCGCGGTCGGCCGCCCACGTGAACGCTGCGGCGATGGCGTCGGGATCGGTGCCGTCCACGGTGATGCCGCTGACTCCGTAGCCGACGGCCTTGTCCGCGAACGCGCGAACAGCGGATTGCTCGCGTATGGGCGTCGACAGGGCGATCTGGTTGTTCTCGACGCAAAACACCGCCGGCAGTCGCCGTGCCGCGCAGAGATTGATCGCCTCGTGCCACTCGCCGAGCGACGAGCCGCCATCGCCGATGAACGACAGCGCCACGCGTCCGCTGCCTTCACGCATGAACGCCATCGCCATGCCCGCGATCGTCAGGGTGCTGATTCCAAGCGGCGCCGCGGCTGGCAGGATTCCCCAGCTCATGTCGCCGATGTGCAGGTCCTTGCCGTTCATCGGCGGACCGTCCTTGGCGGCCTGCGCGTTCAGCACCATCCGAACCGCGTCGGCGTCGCTTCGCATCGCGAGCGCCACCCCGAGATCGCGGATCATCGGACCGACCACATCGCCGCTCCAGCTCCCATCGTCGCTGCGCCACGCCGGGCCACGGCGCAGGCGGATGGCGGCGGCGTAAATCGCCTCCTGACCGAGCGACCGAAATCCCTTTCCCTGGAATGGCACGCCTTGATAGCTGACATCGCCGCTCGTGAAAAGCTGCTTCAGGCGGTTGTCCACCGCGCGCGTCAGCACCATGCCGCGCAGGATCTCGCGCCGCTCGTCGGCGGTCAGGGACGCGGCGATCGCTTCGCGCGCGAGAAAGCCGTCGCAGGCTTCGATGAGTTCCTCCGTCGCCTGCTCCAATCGCGCGTCAGCGGTGACGCGCGGCGATGTGTCAGGGAGATCGCGGACGTCGATCCGTTGCAGCTCCCGCCGAGAGCGCCGAGAGGAACTGCTGGCGGGTCCGCCCGGTCAGAGGTGGCGGGTCGAGTGGAGCGCAGGGCCGCTCGCACGGGTTCGAGCGCGAACGGGAAGCGGTCCAGGACGAACGAGCAGAGACGCGCTTCGAGAGCCGAGGACGCTGCCGCCGGCCGTGCCACGTCTGAATGGTACTGTTGGCGATCCGCGAATTGGGAGTTGGGCATCTGGGAGTTGGGAATTGACCGAGAGCCACTTCAGAGGCTGGGCTAAGCCTGGTCCGATTCCTCCAGGAGCGTCTTCAAGCCCGGTCATTCCGCCCGACGAGACGCTCGACGCCATCAGCGGACATTTCCGGATTTTTCAGCTGCGGGACGGCCACCGGTTTTCGACCGACGACGTCGTGACCGCCTGGTATGGAACGACGTGGGTGCCCACGGCGGCGACGGTCCTCGACCTCGGCTCCGGTATCGGCTCCGTCGCCACGATTGCGGCGTGGCGGCTGCCTGGGGCGCGCGTCGTGACAATCGAGGCGCAGCCCGAGAGCGTGAGGCTGGCGAGAAAGTCGGCGGAGTACAACGGTCTGACCGATCGCTGCGACATCCGTGAAGGCGACTTTCGCGACGCCGGCTCGCTGGGCGGAGATGAGCGGTTTGACCTTGTGCTGGGCAGCCCGCCCTACTTTCCAGCGGGCACCGGAATCGAAGGCGACCACGCTCAGAAGGTGGCCTGCCGGTTCGAGCTGCGCGGCGACATTCGCGACTACGCTCGCGCTGCCGCGCGGCATCTCGCCGCAGGAGGCCTCTTTGCGTGCATCTTTCCCGAAGAGCAGCGCGCGCGGGTGGAGGATGCTGCCGCGGACGCGGGCCTGTGCATCGTGCGGACGCGGCCAGTCGTGTTCCGCGAGGGTCAGCCGCCGCTGGTCACGCTGTTTGCCATGACGCGCGCGTCCGACCTGCCGGCCGATATGCACGCGCCGTGGGTGGAGCCCGCGCTCGTCATTCGAACCGCGGCGGGCGCCGTTCATCCGGAGTATGCCGCCGTCAAGCTCGCGGTCGGTTTTCCGCCGTGAGACGCGAATGGCACCCCTGAAAGGGGCGCCCTGAATCGTAGGCACTCGCTGTGACATTCTGCGTGCCTGCAGTCGTGCACTCCTTTCAGGGGTGCCTATCAGGCCGGCTGTTTCGCGCCGTGGGTCAGCCCACTGGTGACGGCGCGGGTCATTTCTTCGGTCGTGGCCGTGCCACCGAGGTCTGGCGTCCGCACGCGCTCGTCTGCAATCACGGATTCAATCGCGCGCAGGATTCGATCGTACGAGTCGTGCTCGCCCAGGTGGTCGAGCATCATCGCGCCCGCCCAGATCGCGGCGATCGGGTTGGCGATCCCCTTGCCCGCGATGTCCGGCGCCGATCCGTGAATCGGCTCGAACATCGACGGCGTCGTCCGCTCGGGATTGATGTTTCCGCCTGGCGCGACGCCCAGGCTCCCCGAGATTGCCGAGCCGATGTCCGTCAGGATGTCGCCGAAGAGATTCGAGGCCACGATCACGTCCAGCGTCTGTGGATGCGTCACCATCCGGGCGCACAGCGCGTCCACGTGGTACTTCCGCAGCTCGACGCCAGGAAAATCCTTCGCCACGTCGGCGGTGACCTCGTCCCACAGCACCATCGCGTGCTGCAGCGCGTTGGACTTCGTCGCGCTGGCGAGCATGCGGCGCGGCCGTGTTTCCGCGATCTTGAACGCGTAGCGGACGATGCGCTCGATGCCCCGGCGGGTGAAGATGCCGGTCTGCTCGGCGAGCTCGTCCGGCGTGCCGGCGTGCAGCCGTCCGCCGATGCCGCAGTACTCGCCTTCGGAGTTCTCGCGCACGCAGATCATGTCGATGTCGGCGGCGCGGCGGTTCGCCAGCGGCGAGGTGATGCCCGCCAGCAGGCGCATCGGCCGGAGGTTCACGTACTGCCCGAGGCGCTGCCGCAGCGGCAGGATCAGCTCGCGGGCCGAGATGTGATCGGCCACGCGAGGATCGCCGATGGCGCCGAGATAGATCGCGTCGAACTTCAGCAGCTGCGCGATCCCGTCCGGGTCCATCATCCGGCCGGTCTGGAGGTAGTAGTCGCACCCCCACGGCAGCTGCGTGAACTCGCAGCGGAAGTGGCCCTGTTCGGCGGCCGTGTTGAGAACGCCGATCGCGGCGGGGATGACTTCCTTGCCGATGCCGTCGCCGGCGATGACTGCGATGCGGTATGTCTTCATCGGTTCACGCTTCCACTGGGCCGACCTGAAGGTCGGCCCCTACCGTGGGCAAGCACGTCCTCGGGCGATCCATTCGGAACGAGATCCTGGAGAAACCGGTTCTGCTCATCAACGGCAATCATCTTTGGCTCGATGGGCTCGTCGGTCAGGCAGAAGGCGACGATGATCACCTTGTCGCCGGGATGAAAGTGACGCGCCGCCGCGCCGTTGATGACGATCTGGCCGGATCCGCGCGGCAGGCTGATCGCGTAGGTGTCGATCCGGATGCCGTTGTTGATGTTCCAGATGGCCACCCGCTCGCCGGGGATGATGTCCGTCCGCTCGAGCAGGTCCTGGTCCACGCCAACGCTGCCGACGTAGTCGATATCGGCGCCGGTGACGACGGCACGGTGAATTTTCGATTTGAGTATCGCGCGTAGTTTCATGTGCCTTAGGCACCCCTAAAAGGGGCGCCCTACGTAGGGCACGCCTTCAAGGCGTGCCGGTGAGGTTGTCGATCAACCGGGTGTTCCCAACCCACAGCGCGCCGGCGACGAGCACTTGTCCAGCGATCGTGTCCACACGCTGCAGTTCAATCGGGTCCACCACGTCCAAGTACTCTAGCCTGAGCGAGGCGTCCGACGGAATGACCGCCGTCGCCCGCCGTTCCACCGCCCTCGCGTCGCGTTCCCCCTCGGCAATCGCGCGTTCCGCCTCGCGCAAGGCCCGATACAGGGCCGTTGCCTTCGAACGCTCCTCGGGGCTCAACCGGACGTTGCGGGAGCTCAGGGCAAGTCCATCGGCCTCTCGCACCGTGGCGACGCCGACGACCTCGACCGGGATGTTCACGTCGATGACCATCCGGCGGATGACCGCGAGCTGCTGCGCGTCCTTCTCGCCGAAATACGCCACCTCGGGCTGAACGATCTCGAACAGCTTGGCGACGACCGTCGCCACGCCGTCGAAATGCCCTGGTCGAAACCGGCCGCACAGCCCGTCGGTGATTCGCTTCACGGTCACCGTGCACAGCGGCTCCACCGGATACATCTCATCGACAGCCGGCGCGAACACGAGCTCGACGCCGAGGTCGTTGCAGATTTTCAGGTCCGCTTCGAGCGTCCGTGGATACCGCTCGAGATCGTCCTTCCGGTCGAATTGCAGCGGATTGACGAAGATGCTGACCACGACGTGGTCGCCGCGCTGGCGGGCGGTTTCAATCAGCCGCCCGTGACCCTCGTGCAGCGCGCCCATCGTCGGCACGAACCCGACGCGCTGTCCCGCGCGGCGGCGGTCATCCCTCCACGCGCGGACGCGCGCGATGGTCCGGGCGACTTCCGCGCTCATTGACTGGTGGTGGGAGCACCGGCACCACGACCGGGTTCGCGCGGTGCGGGTATCGGCCGGCCCGCACGTCTGACGCGTACTCCCGTGTGGCGGCGACGACCGCGTCGCCAAGCTTCGCGTACTGGTGCACGAACGACGGGACGAACCCGTCGAAGAGCCCCAGCATGTCGTAGCTCACGAGGATCTGGCCGTCGCAGTCAGGTCCGGCGCCGATGCCGATCGTCGGAATCGCCAGCTCCTGCGTGACGGTCCGCGCGACGTCGGCGGGAATGGACTCGAGGACGAGCGAGAAGGCGCCAGCGTCCTGCAGCGCGAGCGCGTCGATCATCAGCGCGTCGGCCGCCGCCGGCTTGCGTCGCCTGCTTCACGTAGCCGCCCGCCTGGTGCACGGATTGCGGCTGCAGACCGAGATGGCCCATGACGGGAATGCCCACGTCAACCAGCCGCTTCACGACGTCGGCGACCGGCCGGCCGCCTTCCAGCTTCACGGCGGCGGCGCCACCTTCCTGCAGCAGCCGGCCGGCATTGCGGACGGCTTCCCCGACGCCGACCTGGAACGTGAGAAACGGCATGTCGGCGATGACGAAGGCGCGCTCGGCGCCGCGGGCGACGGCTCGCGTGTGGTGCACCACGGCGTCCAGGGTCACCGGAAGCGTCGTCTCGAGGCCGAGGATCACCGTTCCAAGCGAGTCGCCGACCAGGATCGCGTCAACGCCGGCGCGATCGAGCAGCCGCGCCATCGTCGCGTCGTAGGCGGTGAGCATCACGATCTTCTCGCCCTGGCGTTTGCGGGCGGCGAAGTCGGGCACTCGCATGCGTTTTACATCCATGCAGAATCCGGCTGTTACCACGACTTCCGAGAGATTGGTCACTCACGCTCGTGGTCTTGCGGCAAGTTCGCGAAGAGTGCGTATGTTCAGAAAGCTCTTCGCGTCTTCGTGGTTCAAGAAACCACGTCAGCCATCGAGTGCCAGTTCGACGGCGCTGGCTGAGGCGTCGCTCAGCCCGCGGCGCCTGGCGATGTCGAGCAGCGCCCGTGCGGAGGCGCGATACAGGTCGGCAACGTGCGGCGGGCAGCTCGCCAGCGCCGCGGTATGCGTCCTGATGGTGTCGGCGTCTCCACGCTGGACGGGTCCCGTCAACGCCGCTTCCGGCCCAAGCTCGAACGCGTTCCGTGCGCTGGTCAGGCACAGCGGCCGCAGCGCCTGCAGCGCGGCGGGTCTGTCGATGCCAGACGCGCCGAGCAGCAAGACCGCGGCGTCGATGGCCGCGATCACCGCGTTGCTGGCCATCACCGCCCCTGCGTGGTAGGACGCGAATCCGGCGTCCCGGATCCGCAGCGCCACGCCGCCGGCTGCGGCCACGAGCTCCTCGGCCCAGACGACCGCCGCGTCCGCACCGCCAATCCCGAAGCTGGCGCCACGCAGCGCGGCGACGCCATGTTCCGCATCGGCGATGGTCTGCAGCGGATGGAGGACTCCGCAGGAGACCCCGCGAACGCCAAGGGCATCGAGCAGCATCGGACCGTGCGCGCCTGACGTGTGCAGCGCGATTCCGCCGCGCATGCCGCCGTCCGCCAGATCGTCCACCACCGACGGGATCGCCGCGTCGACGACGGCGATGAGGACGCGGTCGGCCAATTTCGGAATCTCGTGGATGCGCGCCGTCTTTATCGCCGACCCGATAAACGACGCCGCACGTTGCGTGTGGTCTTTGTTTCGACCGGCAATGGCGACGGGCGGCATACCGGCGTCAGCCAGAAGTCGGCCCAGTGCCTGCGCCACTCGGCCGGTTCCGACGATTGCCGTACGCGCGCCTGCGGTCATTTGACTGCGGCGAAGGTCCGCGTCAGCCAGCCCGCAATCGCCGAAGACACGTCAGCGCTGATGTTGCGATCGGTGAGTGCGCCGTACTCGCGCACTTCACCGGTGATCGCCGGCGTCATCAAATGGTTGACGCCTTTGACAATCACCAGTTCGACCGACTTGGAGTCGCTCTCCTTGCGGGCGATGTCGGCGAGGCGATCGGCGTCCGCCGGGGGCACTTCGTGGTCCAGGCCTCCATGGGCGATCAACAGTGGCTGGCGGACGTCCTTCAACACCTTCGCCGGCACGAAGTTCAGGATGCTCTGGAACCACGGCGTGTCCGCCTGTTTTCGGATATCCGGAGGGAGGTCTGCCAGCCCCCTGGACGACTGGACCGCGGCGATGATCTGCTTCTGCAGCGCCTCGCGTTTCGAGCGCTCAGCAGGCGTCAGGGTCAACAGGTCGAGCGAGCGCTGCTGCAGTTCGAGGACCAGCTGCGCGCCGGTGCTGGCAGGCGAGCCGAAGGTCGCCACAGCGGCGAATCGCCTATCGCGCGACGCGGCAAGCAGGGCCACCCACGCCCCATCACTGTGGCCGACCACCGCGATGCGCTTCGGATCGACGTCGTTGCGTTCCGCCAGCCAGCGCATGACCGTCCGCACGTCGTCTGCGTAGTCGGTGATCGTCGCGGACTCTGACCGCCCGCCGCTCTGGCCGTATCCGCGCTTGTCGAAGCGAACCACCAGAAAGCCGGCTCGAGCGATCGCGCCAGCCAGCTGGCCGATCACGGGGATGCCCGCCGCGTAGTAGCCGTCACGATCGTTCGAGGCGAAACCAGTCAGGACGATCACCGCCGGCAGGCGCACTCCGCTCTTTGCTGCGGGTGGACGCGTCAGCGTGGCGCCGAGGTTGAAACCTGGGGCTGGAATCGTGACCGGCTCGTCGCCGGGATTGCTGTGCACCTGCGTCCGCGCCGCCACCGAGGCCAGGTCGAAGCGGACGATGTCCAGGCCCTGGCTCGGGATGCGGACGCTGAGCAGATTGCCCTCGACGCCGGTGGTGATCGTCATGGCCGTATTGCTGCTCGGATTCATCAACACCACGTCGTAGCGCCGGGCGTTGAGGAACTCGGCGCCGAGCTGCATCCGATCGTTCTGGACGTTGACCAGCCGCACCCCGACTTCCATCTCCGGAACGACGAACAGGCGGATGTCGCTGCCGGGTGCGGTCGAACCGAGCCGCTGCGCGAGAGCGATGTAGGAGGCAACGATCCCGTTGGCGTGGAGCACCGCCTGGGCGTTGACCGGCTGCGTGACCGGACTCGGTTGAGTTCCTTCAGTCGTTGCGTTGCCGCCAGCGATGGTTGTTCGAATGGTGACCGGACCGCCGTTGGAATCGCCGCGAAGCTCGAACAGCTGCGGCGCCCCGTCGGGGCCGTAGCGGAACTCAGCCCGCTGAATCGTCAGGTTGACGGGAGGTCCCAGGCGCCCTTCGCTCGTGACCGTCAGACCCGAGGCGTCGGACCGGATGGTCACATTCTCGCGGCCGATGGGAGTTCCGCGCACGAATGTCGTGTACGCGGTGGCGCCTGTCGCCTGCTGGGCGTCGGCAAGGGCCGGGGCGATCAGCAGAAATGCGCACGTACAATAGAGAAGCCGCAAGTAAGGCCGCATCCACCTTGAATCCTAACAGTTCCATGGCTGACCCGGCGGACGAGGCGGCGGTGCGCTCAGGCGCCGCTATCGGGTCGATTTCTCCGCGCGCACAGATTGCTGTCGCTGGGTCCGATCGAGCCACGTACCTGCAGGGGCTTGCTGACCAACGACATTCAGGCGCTGGCGGAAGGCTCCGGATGCTACGCGGCCTGGCTGACGCCTCAGGGCCGGATGCTCACCGACATGCATGTGCTTCAGTCGGCTGCGATGCTCCTGCTCGACGTGCCGGCGGCGCAGGCCGACGCGACCCTCGCGCGGCTCGATCAGTTCCTCTTCTCCGAGGACGTGCGGATTGAGTCTCTGGCTGCAGGCCATGACGGGCGTCTGGGTTCACGGTCCCGAAGCGGCAGCGGTCATCGAGCAGTGTCATGAGCGGCGCGGCGGGACTGGCGGCCTGGCTCGATTATCAGCACACGACCGCGACGTTCGAAGGCGAGCCGGTGTCGGTGGCGCGGATCGATCAACTGGGTGTTCCGGGCTACTGCGTGTTCCTGGCCCGTGCGAGCGGAGGAACGGTTCGTTGCGGCCGCGGTCTCCGCTGGCGCGAGGGTCGTCGCACCTGACGCACTGCACGCCGCCCGCGTCGAGGCCGGCTATCCGCTCTTCGGCATCGACATGACCGAAGACACGATTCCGCTCGAGGCGGGAATCGAGCAGCGCGCGATCTCCGTTCAGCAAGGGCTGCTTCGTCGGCCAGGAAGTCGTCATCCGCGTTCTGCATCGCGGCGGCGGACGCGTGGCGAAGAAACTCGTTGGCTTCAAGCTGACGACGACGGCCGATGGGGTGCCGATGCAGCGTAGGGCGCCCTTTCAAGGGTGCCAGAGTACTTTCAGGGGAGCGGGATATCGGTTTCCTGACGAGCGTCGCGGTCTCGCCGACGCTCGGCCCGATCGCGCTCGGATACGTTCACCGGGATTTCACGTCGGCCGGGACCGGAGTCCAGGTGGACGGGCATCCCGCGACAGTGGTCGGATTGCCGATGGCGTGAGAATCCCTGCCTCCCAGCCAGTCACTCCGAGACACGCCAACTCTCTCATCGCAGCAAGTTGCGTGGCTCACCAAACAGCAGCTGATCTGAATCAATAGAGCGCCGGGCGGCCGTTCGGCACGACGTGGAAGCGACGGACGCCGGTGTTCGTCCAGCGTCTTGTCGCTTCTGCGCGAAACTCAGCGCCGGCGGCGAAAGCGCGCGGCGAGTGCACTGACGCCGCTGCCGAGCAGCAGCAGGCTCGCTGGCTCCGGCACGGCCGCCGGCGGTCCAGGAATGGGAGCGAAGCTGTCGGTGAACTGCCAGTTGAGGATGTCCTGGTTCTCGAAGCCAGAGCCCGTGCCTGCTGTGAAGCCGATGAAGGCCGTGTTCGAGCCAAGGATTTCGGCCAGGTTCATCGCCTGGTTGATGATGTTCGCTGGCCGGACGATGGAGTTGTCGGCGAGTGCGACCTGGAGCAGAGCGCCGTCGTAATCGAATCCAGACCGACCACACGTCCCCGTTGGCCATGCAGTTTGCCATGCCCACGACTGTCCCGTTATTGGCGCAGTTCGACTGGCCATTGACGATCACCCCGGAGCCGTTCAGAGCGCCGTTGGTGTCGATGGCGACGTGGTTCGGATTCGGATCACCGAAGACTGGACCGTTGTTGAACGTGTCGAATTCGACGGCGACGCTGGGCTGAATGCCCACGTAACCCAGGCCACCCCCGGCGCCACCGACATTGTTGTTCTGCGTCTGCAGGACGAAGGCGATGCCGTCGGCCGGGTTAATCCCGCCCGGATTCGTGACGCGGAACTGGAAGAACGTGCTGAACGATGCGCCCACCCCGAGGCTGATCTGGTTGTTCGTGAAGGCGCTGCCACCCTGGGAGATGGCGGCAGGTGTCAGACGGAGCACCGAACCGTCCCCCGTCACGGCCGTCGCCGCATTGCCATTGATGGTGAGTCCAGTGGTACTCGCAAAGTTGGCGAAGGAAAACGGTAGCGCAGAGCGCCGACGATGCAGTGAAGCAGACTGCCGCCAGCGACAGCGCCACAATCATGGTGATTCGAGACCTTAACGACATTCGTCCCTGCCTTGGACGCAAAACGGAGCGCCGAGTGCGTCGGAAATTGTTCTAGTGATGCGACCGGAATCGAACCGGAGCCTCCGCTGATCAGCAATGAGCGATCCGTGCAAAGACGGCTTCAAACCCCTGTGAATCCAGGAAGGGCTAACGTGCGGTCGCCTACTGCGGCCGCTGCAGCGCGGGTTAAGTCGCGCTGGCGGCTAACATCACAGCGCCGCACAGCGACGATCTCGCCTGTGTCACGGGATCGCTAGTACTGACGTATTTCCGAATTGGAGGCCGGCGGCCGCGGCTCGAGTGCCACAACGCCAGACTCTCAAATCGCTTGGGCGTTTCTGCGACGCGATATTCAGAATCATCGCGAATACGACGAGGTGCAAGCGCCGGACGCCAGTCAGTGCCCACATTTCGCGAGCGCCAAGTTCGGGCTGGATCGCGAATCAGCGAGGAGGCGCGGTCGAGATCCTCTTGGAGCCGTTGGGCCTTCGGGTGGGAAACTCGCCACCACTCCTCGGCTGAGCGAATCTGCTGAGCAGCAAGGGCGCTGCCGACAATAGCGAGCGCCCCCGCTCACTCCTGACGATGGAGTTCAGAAAGCAGTTGTGACGAAACACTGGATACCCTGCGCAAGGCCAAGGAGATCCAGATTATCGACCGCCCGGCGCGTAGCGGGTCGCGCAGGCTCGATTAAGGCCCCGACGCGACAGCGCCACCGATTGCGGCGATCTCACGCTGCCGTTGCCAGCCAATCAGGGACGTAAGTGAGTCTCCGGCGGCGCGCGCCTGGGGATTGGCGCTGCCGCAAAGATTCGTCCCCGGCGACCGGTTCGAGGCGTTAGGATCATGGCCCGCATTATGCCGGTGAGGATTCTCGTCGTCGAGGACCATGTGTTGTTCCGCCGAATCACGTGCTCCACGCTTCAACGGCTGACCGAGTTCCAGACGTTCGAGGCGGCGGATGGACTGGAGGCGGTTCAGAAGGCTGAAGCATTACAGCCGGACTGTGATTCTTCTCGATATCGGCTTGCCGAAGCTGCACGGATTCGAGGTCGCAAAACGGATCCGCAGCCTCGCCCCGCGCGCCCTACTGCTCTTCCTGAGCCAGGAGTCCTCGCCGGACATCGTACGAAAGGCGTTCAGCCTTGGCGCGCGCGGTTACATTCATAAGCTCCGTGCCGGTACGGATCTGCTTCCCGCGATTACCGCAGTGCTCGGTGGCCGCCGATTCGTGAGCAGCAGTCTCGCGATTACCGACCTTCCAGACGCTCCGGCCGCTCGACGTCACGAGATTCTGTTCTGTTCAGATGACGCGGCGGTCGTCGAGGGCTTCGCGCGCTTTCTCGCGGCCGCCCTCAACGTCGGCGCGTCGGTGATCGCACTGGTGACGGCGTCCCACCGACAGGATCTTCTGCAGCGGATGCGCAGGCAGGGCGTCGACGTTGATGGCGCTGTCGAACGCGGGACCTGCCTGTTCTTGGACGCTGACGAAGCTCCTGACCCCGAGGGATTTCTCGAGGCTATCGACGCTGTTCGTGAGGCTGCCACCAAGGGTGGACAGGCACATCCCCGCGTCGCGTTTTGCGGGGAGCGTGCAGGACGCTTATGGGCCGCAGGCAGAACGGCTGAGGCGGTGCAGCTCGAACAATTCTGCGGCGAGCTCGCGCATGACGTCGACATCCTGTGCGCGTACCGGTGCCGTACACGAAAAACGATCAAGCGCTCTCACGCATGTGCGCGGAGCACACCGCGGTCTCTGGCCGCTAGACGTTGGAACGTGAGGTGCGTGTGATGGGGGACGAACTGGGCGTCCTCGCCGGGGCCGCTGACGTCACCGACCTGGAGCGAGCGGAGCAGCTCCGATTGCGGTATGCGGCGATCGTCGAGTCCACAGACGACGCGATCATCGCCAAGGATCTCGACGGTGTGATTGTCGCGTGGAACGCCGCTGCCGAGCGGATGTTCGGCTATCCCGAGCACGAGGCCATCGGACAACCGATCACGATGATCATCCCGCCCGACTTGCTCGACGAGGAGCACGACATCCTGAGGCGCCTTCGAGCCGGTGAGCGAATCGAACACTATGAGACTGTCCGGGTCACCAAAGCCGGGAAGCGCATCGATGTCGCCCTGACGATCTCGCCGTTGCGAAACAGCGTGGGCGTGATTATCGGCTCCTCCAAGATTGCCCGCGACATCACGGACGCCAAGCAGGTCGCGACCGCGCTGCGGCACAGCGAGCAGCGGCTGGCGCGCGAAGTGGCAGGTGCCACGACACTGCAGTCGATCAGCGCGCGCCTGATGTCCGAGTCGACGCCGGAATCCTTGTATACACAGATTCTCGACGCGGCGATGGAGCTGATGGGGTCCGATGCAGTCAGCGTCCAGATGCTCGCCGCAGACCACGCGTCGCTGACGCTCCTCGGCTGGAAGAATTTCCACCCTGACTCTGCGGTGTTCTGGCAACGAGTGGAGGTTGGCACGGGGAGCACCTGCAGCAGGGCGCTGAGTGACCACGAACGCGTGGTCGTGGCCGATGTCGAGGCGTGCGAATTCATGGCAGGCACGCAGGATCTGCAGGAATATCGTCGCTCCGGTATTCGCGCCGTGCAATCCACGCCGCTGCAATCGCGCTCGAGCCGGCCGCTCGGCATGATCTCGACGCACTGGCGGACGCCGCATACGCCGACGGACGACGATTTCAGATTCTTCGACGTGCTCGCCCGTTTCGCCGCGGATCTGATCGAGCGCACCCTCGCCGAAGAAGCCCTGCGCCAGAGCGAAGAACGTTTTCGCCTGATCGCCGATACCGCGCCCGTCATGATCTGGATGTCGGGCACCCAGAAAGAGATCGCCTATCTCAACCAGACCTGGCTCGATTTCACGGGACGACCATTGGATGCGATGTTGGGACAGGTACGGGCGGACGTCGTCCACCCGGACGACGCGGAGCGATGCCGCGAGGTGTACGCGAAGGCTTTCGATCAGCGTGAGCCCTTTCAGATGGAGCATCGGATCCACCGCCAGGACGGCGAATATCGCTGGGTGGTGACAGCAGGTGTGCCGCGTTATGAGGTGGACCGATCGTTTCTTGGTTACATTGGCACGTGCGTCGACATCACCGAGCGGAAACTGGCCGAAGAGGCGCTGTCCACGGTGAGTCAGAAATTGATCGAAGCGCACGAGGAAGAACGCGCCCGGATCGCCCGCGAACTTCACGATGACATCAACCAGCGATTGCAGTGTACTCAGCATGCGTGTCGGTTATCTGCAGCAGGCCGCGTCAGGGGCCGATTTCGAACAGCAGATCGGGGCCGTCAGTCAGGAAATTGCCGATCTCGCGTCCGATGTGCAGGCGCTCTCGCACGGCCTGCACCCGCCGAAACTGGAACTCCTGGGGCTGGAAGCGGCGGCGGCGGGGTTCTGCGACGAGTTGTGCAATCGGCACGATGTCACGATTGACGTGCGCTTCGAGAACATCCCGGAAGTGCTGCCACCGGAGATCTCGCTGTGTGTCTATCGCGTCTTGCAGGAAGCATTGCAGAATGTCGTCAAGCACAGCGTGCCACGACACGCCCACGTCTCGCTGATCGGTGACCGCAACGCCATCAACCTGACCGTCGAGGATTCGGGCGCCGGCTTTCACCCGCACGAGGCAATGCGAGGGCCCGGGCTCGGCTTGACCAGCATGAAAGAGCGGTTGAAAGCCGTGGGGGGGCAGCTGTCCGTCCGCTCGCAGCGGGGGCGCGGCACGATAATTCACGCGGTCGCGCCTCTCCTTCTCTCAACGAAGACGACACGCCTCGTTCGGCAGCGACCGTAGCAGCCCGGACCCCGTCGGCCGTCAGCGCTTGAATCGGGCCGCGTAGCGCAGCGGCGCGCGCCCGCGAGCGTTTCTCCCGTCGTTCGCACACACGACTACTGCTGGCGTACAGCGAGGCCTGCACACGCTGACATCGGCACTCGTGTGCAGTTCTGTGCGCCCTCCTAACGGCGTATCGGGCTGCAGCCGAAAGAGTTAGCGACATTTCCTCTTATCAATCCCGGGCATCACTGACACATGGAGCGAGACCGTCCGCCCGCGCGCACCGGGAGTTCGAAGGGGCCTCGCAACGACAGCGAGGCGCTCTGGGACTGGAATCTGGAATCCGACCGGATTCATTTCTCTCCGCGATGGAGGGCCCTCGCCGGTTGCGAAGACCATGAAGTCGGCAGCGCGCCGGCGGATTGGTTCCAACGAGTCCACCCGGACGACCACGACCAACTGGTAAGCGAGATCGAGACGGCGCGGACCGGAGACGCGACGACGTTCGAGTGTCGGTACCGGTTGCGGCATAAAGACGGCACCTATCGCTGGATGTCGTGTCGCGGCATGGTCGTCCGAGACAACGACGGACTCGCGATCCGCCTGACCGGCTCGCAGTCGGACGTCACCGTCACGATGGTGACCGATCCGCTCACCCGGCTTCCCAATCGCCTCCTGCTGATGGACCGCGTGACGCAGTCGCATCGACCGGGCCCGGCGCTACAAAGCCTTTCACTTCGCGTTACTGATCATCGATCCCGGAGCACCGACGAGCCTCGGCCACTCATCGGCCATCACCGACACGCTCCTCACGGCCGTCGCCCGCCGTCTGGAAACGTGCCTGCGCATCCCGGACATGACGCCCAGCCTGCGTCACAACGATCTCGTCGCGCGACTGGACGGCCACTACTTCGCGATCCTGCTCGATGGTTTGAAAGATATCGGCCACGCCAAGATCGCCGCCGATCGGATCCTCGGTGAGCTGCTGAATCCCTTCACGATCGGCGGACGCGAGGTCCGGCTGCCGGCGAGCATCGGCATTGCGATCAGCGCGACCGGCTACACCACTGCGGACGAGGTCGTGAACGACGCGGAGACCGCACTGCACCGTGCGCGCGTGCTGGGTGGCTCGCACTGCGAGGTCTTCGATACCGCGATTCTGAAATCTGAACAAACCGAGTTGCAGCTGGAGGGCGATTTCGAGGGTGCACTCCAGCGCCGTGAGTTCGAACTCGTCTACCAGCCGATCGTCTCCCTCGACGTCGAACGAGGTGCTGGGGTTCGAAAGCCTGGTGCGATGGCGACACCCGGTGCTCGGCATGGTGGCGCCGCTCGACTTCATTCCGATCGCCGAGCGAACGGGATTCGTCGTCCCGCTCGGCACGTGGATTCTGCGCGAGGCCTGCCTCCAGCTCGCCGAATGGCACAGGAGTCTGCCCCTGAGGAGTGACCTCTGGGTGTCGGTCAACATCTCGAGCGCCCAATGGAGCGATCCCACGCTCGTCGATCAGATTGAGCAGGCACTGCGCGACTCCGACCTCGAGCCACAACACCTGGTGCTGGAATTGACCGAGGGGATCGCCATCGCCAATCCGACTGCGGTCACCACGTTGCTGATGCAGCTCCGGGCCATGGGCGTACGCATCAGCGTGGACGACTTTGGAACGGGTTACTCGTCGCTGGCCTATCTTCGTCAGTTCCCGATCGACACCTTGAAGCTCGATCGGTCCTTCGTGCGAGGGATGGTCACCAACAAGGACACCGCCGAGATCATCGCCGGGGTGATGAACCTGTCGAAGCAACTCGGCCTCAGTGTGGTGGCCGAAGGCATCGAGCACGAAGATCAGCGTGCACACCTTCGCGCGTTGAACTGCCATGCCGGCCAGGGCAATCTCTTTGCCACACCGCTTGATGTCGAGAGTGCCACGGAGGTGTTGAAGACCGGGCTCGCGCCACGGCTGGAGCGCCAGCCCGAGGCGAAGACACGTCCGAACCGTGAGACGAATGTTCGCCAGCTGATTCGTTCGTGGACGTCGTCTTGTGACCGGTCAGGTCCCGTCGTTTGCGGTGGCCGTCCTCGCACTGCTGGCGCTGGCGGGACTGATGGGGGTCGTCAACAGCGTCCAATCGGCGTTCAGCGGTCCGGTGACGCCCGCAGCGGAAGTGAAGCAGCAATCGACCGAGACGACACCCGCGGCGTCGCCAGCACCGATCGTTACGAAGGACCAAATCAAGGAACGACCACCGCGGCTTCGATGTCACCCGTCCGACGACAAGCGCATCCAGCGTACGGAAGCGGCACCTTCGCTACCAGCGCGTCCATCCTCGCCGCCGCCGCCGACTCCTTCTTCCTTCGCGACCAGCGCGTGCGTCCTCGCCGCTGCTGGTAGCGCCGTCACTCGCAGCCGGCCGGGCCGCAGTCGCTCAGCCGACTTCGCTGGATGTCGTCCATCTCCATCGCCTCGGCGACTGCCGTGGACGGCTGGACGTGAGTCGCGATGGCATCGCGTTCGTTTCGGAAAAAGAGAACGACGATTCGTTCACGTTCAAGTTCGCGGAATTCCTGCACGCCCTGTCGGATGACACGCTGACGTTGAAGTCCGCCACCAAGACGTATCGATTCAAGGCCTTCGGGGCCGGTGGCGACAGCACGAGCAAGCTTCGCGAGCTCGCGGACCAGATCTCGCGCGCCCGTCGCTGACACCAACGGGCTCATTTCGGCTATGTTCTGACTGGTGCCGGCCAGAACGACTTCTCTTTGCCGCTCTGTTGCGGCACTGCTTCTTGCGCTCCTCGTTGCCTGGAGCTCCCCGGGCGCTCAGTCCATTGGTCGCGGCCGCGTCGTCGCCATCGGCGACATCCACGCGGATCTCGGCGCGCTGCGCATGGCGCTCCGAACGGCCGGCGCCATTGATGCTCGCGACGAGTGGGTCGGCGGCGCGCTGACCGTCGTCCAGCTCGGCGACCTCATCGGACGCAGCGATGAAGAAAAGCAGGTGCTCGACTTCGTGTTCGATCTCCAGCGCCGGGCCCGCAAGGCCGGTGGAACGGTCCACGCGCTGATCGGGAACCACGAGGTGTTCGGCGGGCGGCTCGACAACCAGGCCGTCGGGCCCAATCCGTTTCCCGCCTGGGAAACAGTGCCCGGCTTACGGCTCGATGATCCCCGTCTACGTCACCTGCCGCCACACGCGCGCGCCCGTGGTGCCGCCTTGATGCCGGGCGGGCCCTACGCCCGTCAGATCGCCGCGCTGCCGGTGGTCCTCAAGCTTGGCCAGACCGTCTTCGTCCACGGCGGTGTCGAGCCGCGCTGGGCACGGTACGGCATCGATCGCATCAATCGCGAGGTTCGAGACTGGCTGATGGGACTCACCGCCGAGCCCGACTCGGCACTGGGCGTGGACGATGGCGATCGAGTGATGTGGACGCGGCAGTTCTCCGCGAACGTCACCAGCGCCGAGTGCGCCATGCTGGACCAGTCGCTCAAGATCCTCGGTGCCCGCCGCATGATCGTGGCTCACACCGTTCATGCAGGAGATCACCGCCAGGTGTGACGGACGCGTCTGGGCGGTGGACGTCGGCATGTCGCGCGCCTATGGCGGGCGCGTCGAGGTGCTGGAGATCGTCAACGATTCGAAGCTGCGCGTGCTGCGGCCGTAACGATCATCGACCCGCCCCGCCTCCGCTGAAGCTACGGCGGGCGAGGAGCATCTTGATCAGCTCTTCGTCGGCTGGGGGAAACCCCAGCGTGGCCAGCTCCGATCGTCGTACCCACCGCATTTCCTGACCCAGCAGCGGACGCGGCCGTCGCTGCAGCACGCAGTTGTAGAAGAACAACGCGACCGCCCGCTCAGGGTAGGCGTGGGTCGTCTCGAAGACGAGATCGTGCACATCGACATCCGTATCGAGCTCCTCGCGCATCTCGCGCCTGAGCGCGTCGGCGTGGCTCTCGGCAGGGTCGATCTTGCCTCCCGGAAACTCCCACAAGCCGGCGAGGTGTACGCCATCCGGGCGCCGCGTGACGAGAAACGCGTCGTCTTCTTCGACGACCGCGGCGACGACCACGATTGTCGGGGTCATCGACGTTCGTCGCCGAGCGGTCCGTCGAGGGCGAGGCGCACGCGTTCGGCGAGCGCGGCGGGCGTGAACGGCTTCTGCAGCAGCGGCACTCCAGCCCAGAAGTCGCCGTGCACGGCCGCAGCATCCTCGGTGAACCCCGACATGTAGAGGACTCGCAGGTCGGGATTCAGCTGCACGAGCCGCGCCGCCAGATTCGGACCGCTCAGCCCCGGCATCACCACATCCGTGAGCAGCAGCTGCGGCTTGATGCCGGCCGTCTGTATCCACTGCACGGCGCCTTCCGCGTCGCGCGCTTCGTAGACGGTGTAGCCGCGTCGGCGCAGCGCCCTGGCCGTCAGATCCCGCACGGCGTCGTTGTCTTCAACGAGGAGCACCTTCTCCGTCCCGACGTCTTCGTGTGCGTGCGCGATTTCCGGCGCGCGCAGCGGTTCGACGGCGGTCGTTGCCGGCAGATAGATGCGTACCGTCGTGCCCTTGCCATGTCCGGTCTCCAGCGAAATGCCGCCGCCGCTCTGGTCGACGATGCCGTAGACCGTGGCGAGGCCGAGGCCGGTGCCTTTTCCCTGCGGTTTCGTGGTGAAGAACGGCTCGAACGCCCGTTCGCGTGTGGCGGCGTCCATGCCGACGCCGGTATCGGCGATCGAGAGCATGACGTAGAAGCCCGGCCTGAGCGTGAGGCCTTCCGCGCGCAGGCGCGGCTCGGTGAGCGTGACGTTGCTGGTGTCGATCGCCAGCTCTCCGCCCTCCGGCATGGCATCCCGTGCGTTCAGCGCCAGGTTCACGAGCACCTGTTCCATCCGGCTCGAGTCGGCCTTCACCCGCGCCAAATCGGGTGACAGATGGACGCTGGTTCGGATGTGCTCGCCAATGGCTCGCGGGAGCATCTGCAGCAGGCCGGAGACCATTTCGTTCAGGTCCATCACGGTCGGCGTCAGGAACTGCTTGCGGCTGAAGGCCAGGAGCTGTCGCGTCAACGCGGCGCCGCGGTCGGCGGCCTTGCGGATCTCGGTGACGTCGCGGCAGATCGGACTCGACTCCTCGATGTGCTCGGAGACCATGTCGGTGTAGCCGATGATGGCGGTCAGCAGGTTGTTGAAGTCGTGGGCGACGCCGCCGGCGAGCCGGCCGATCGCTTCCATCTTCTGCGCGTGATGCAGCTGCTCATCGCGGTCGTGCAGCAGGCGCATCGCCTGCCACGTGCGCAGGGCATAGCGAATGGACCGCTCCAGCTGCGCGGTCACCATGTGCTTCTCGACGTAATCCGCCGCGCCGGCGCGCGAGGCCTCCTCGTCGAGCGCCAGGCTGCCGTGGCCGGTCATCAGGATGAACGGTTTGTGGACGCCCCGCGCCCGTGCGTCGTTGATCAGCTCCACGCCGGTGCCGTCCGGCAGCTGCTGATCGATGAGGTAGAGATCGTGATCGTCCAGGAGGATGCGCTCGAGTCCTGTTCGGACGTTGGGGACCACGTCGAGGGTCACCTGAAACCGCGCGTCGGCGAGCGCCATCTCGATCAACGTTCGCGCCTGCGGGTCGTCGTCAACAATCAGGATGCTGATGACGTCGAGCTCTGGCAGGGTCTGTGCGCCGACGCTGTCGCGGGTCGCTGCCGCGGTTCCGTTGCCCATCGTGTTCGATCTAACCACGACCGGTGAGTGGCGCAGCTCAGCCAAACGCGGATTTTTTTGCGCGGCGGTGTCAGTCGCGCGCGGTCGATGACAAAACGGGAAACGACGTGCACAGTTTTGTCATCGGACACGCATCGCATTTCGGTTTTCGCGCGACGCAGATCGTCGCGCCGAAATCCATCAGCGCCTGGTTGAAGTCGAACACCTGCTTCCGCGGCAGCACCACCTCCGAGATCGCCCACAGATGCTTCCGCATGGCGTGCGCCTTGATGTCTCCAGCGCCGACGAAGATGCGGAACAGGACGCGCGCCACGTTGGTGTCGAGGATGGCCGCGCGCTGCCGGAACGCGAAGCTGCGAATGGCGCCGGCCGTATACGCGCCGATGCCTTTGAACGACATCAGCGTGTCGTGATCCGACGGCAGCTCGCCGCCATAGCGGGTCACCGATTCGCGCGCGATGGCATGAAGCCGGCGGGGACGGATGTTGTAGCCGAGCGGCCGCCAGGTGCGGGCGACGTCACGGATTGGCGCGGAGGCGAGCGCCTCGAGCGACGGATACTTCTGCAGCCACTCGTGATACTTCGGCAGCACCCGATCGACCTGCGTCTGCTGCAGCATCACCTCCGACACGAGGATGTGGTACGGATCGTCGGTGCGCCGCCACGGCAGGTCTCGTCCGTTGGCCTGATACCACGCCAGCAAGCGGCGGCGGAAGCTTCGTCGTGCGGGGGGAGCCGGTAAAACCGCGCGTATCATTCGCGCCTATATTAGATGGGTAGAGGCCGACAGATCGGCCCTTCAACACATTGAAGATCTACACCAAGACCGGCGACGCCGGCGAGACATCGCTCTTCGACAATTCGCGCGTGTCGAAAGCCGACCCGCGCGTTGACGCCTACGGCGAAGTCGACGAAGTGAACGCATGCCTGGGCGCGGCGATCGCCGCCGGTCCGAGCGAGGACATCGCCGCGGTCCTTGTGGCTATCCAGAAGGACCTGTTTGCCGTCGGCGCGCGCCTCGCCGATCCATCCTCGCGGATCGCTGACCGCGTCACCAAAGCGGCGGTCACGGCCCGGCAGATCGAGCTGCTCGAAGCCACGATCGATCGCCTCGAAGCGGAGCTCCCTCCGCTCAAGCGGTTCATTCTGCCAGGTGGCTCGCCGGCGGGCGCCCTGCTGCATCTCGCGAGGACTGTGTGTCGCCGTGCCGAACGCCGCGTCATTGGCCTCGGCCCGGATTCGGTCGAGCCCGGCGTGATCATCTATCTCAACCGGCTCTCCGACCTGCTCTTTGTGATGGCCCGAGCCGTGAACCATCGCGCCGCGGTCCCCGAAATCGAGTGGTGACCGCGCAATGACCTCCATCGTCGTCCACTACCAGGAGATCGCGCTCAAAGGAAAGAACCGGCCGTGGTTCATCGCGCGACTCGTGCGCAACCTGCGGCAGGCCGTCTCCGATCTCGACGTCGTGTCCGTTCGCGCGCTGATGGGGCGAATCGAGCTCGTGCTCGGGCCAGCCGCCGCTCCCGAGGTGATCGGCGAGCGGATCCGGCGGACGTTCGGCATCGCGAACTTCTCCTATGCCGGCCGGACGACGTTGGATCTGGACGAGATCGCGGCGGCGATTCTGACGGATCTCGGCGATCGGACGTGCGAGAGCTTCCGTGTCTCCGTGCGGCGCGCCGACAAGCGGTTCCCGCTCACGTCGCCGCAGGCCGAGCGCGAAATCGGCGGGCGGATCAAGGAGGCCCGAGGCTGGCGGGTCGACCTCGAGCGCGCGGATCTGGTGATTCACGTCGAGCTGCTCACCGACCAGGCCTTCTATTTCTTCGGAAAAGAGAAGGGCGCCGGCGGTCTCCCGACGGGAACGGCCGGGCGCGTGGCCTGCCTGCTGTCTGGCGGGATTGATTCGCCCGTCGCCGCGCATCGCATGATGAAACGCGGCTGCTCGGTCACGTTCATTCACTTTCACAGCTATCCGATCCTGTCCCGAGCCTCGCAGGAGAAGGCGCGCGAGCTCGTGACGCTGCTGACCACCTGGCAGCAGCGGTCACGGCTGTACCTCGTGCCCTTCGGAGACATCCAGCAGCAGGTTGTGCTGTCGGTGCCGGGACCGATGCGCGTGGTTGTCTATCGGCGGCTGATGCTGAGGATCGCTGAAAAGATCGGGCGGCTTCGTCAGGCCCAGGCGCTCGTGACCGGCGACGTCGTCGGACAGGTCGCCTCACAGACGCTCGAAAACCTTGCCGTCGTCGGCAGCGTGGCCACGCTGCCGTTGTTTCGCCCGCTGATCGGCATGGACAAGGACGAAATCACCGCCGAGGCGCAGCGGATCGGAACCTATCCGATCTCGATCATCCCGGACCAGGACTGCTGCACGCTCTTCACACCGCGAAATCCGCAGACGCGCGCACGGCTGGCGGATATCGAAGCGGCCGAACAGGCGCTGGCAATCGACGAGTTTGTCGAACGCGCCGTTCGGGATGCCGCCGTGGAGGAATTCGAATTCCCGCGATACGATCGTGCTCGTAGTGTCCGGCTTGAGCCGGACCAACGTAGTGTCCGCCTTTAGGCGGACCCAAACCCGAGGTGACCCAGCGTGTCGATCGAGACGATCCTTGGCGAGGACGCCAGCCTGCTTCAGCATCAGTGCACGACCATCGCGAAGGAGAACCTGCACCTTCCTGGCCCCGACTTCATCGAGAAGGTAGCCTCCATCTCGGACCGTTCGTCGGCGGTGCTCTCGAACCTCGGCAAGATGTTCCAGACCGGCCGGCTCGCGCGCACGGGATATCTATCCATCCTGCCGGTTGATCAGGGGATCGAGCACTCGGCCGGCGCGTCGTTCGCGCCGAACATCGCGTATTTCGACCCCGAGAACATCGTCAAGCTGGCAATCGAGGGAGGGTGCAACGCCGTCGCATCGACCCTCGGCGTGCTTGGTTCGGTGTCAAAGAAGTACGCCGACAAGATCCCGTT
Organism: uncultured Acidobacteriota bacterium; assembly: GCA_963793705.1. Lineage (GTDB taxonomy): Bacteria > Acidobacteriota > Vicinamibacteria > Vicinamibacterales > UBA2999 > Gp6-AA40. The sequence continues at coordinate 110,694 of CAWCBC010000023.1, forward strand.
CATCGTCAAGCTGAATCACAACGAGTTCCTGTCGTATCCGAACTCCTACGATCAGATCGTGTTCGGCAGCGTCAAGCAGGCCGTGAACATGGGCGCCAGGGGCGTAGGCGCCACGATCTACTTCGGGTCGCCGGAGTCGAAGCGGCAGATCCAGGAAGTCTCGTCGATGTTTCAGGAGGCGCACGAGAGCGGCCTCTTCACCGTGCTCTGGTGCTACACGAGGAACGCTTCCTTCAAGACGAAGGAGCACGATTACCACCTGGCTGCCGACCTGACTGGCCAGGCGAATCACCTCGGCGTGACGATCGAGGCGGACATCATCAAGCAGAAGCTTCCAGAGGTGTACGCTGGTGGCTACACCGCTCTGAACTTCGGCAAGACGCACAAGGCCGTGTACGAGAAGCTGACGACGGCGCACCCGATTGATATGACGCGCTACCAGCTTGCGAACTGCTACATGGGCCGGTCGCCGCTGATCAACTCCGGCGGCGCTTCGGCCGGCGAGAGCGATCTCAAGGAAGCCGTGAAGACAGCCGTGATCAACAAGCGCGCCGGCGGATCGGGCTTGATCTCGGGCCGCAAGGCATTCCAGCGGCCGATGAAAGACGGCGTCGGAATTCTCAACGCCATCCAGGACGTCTACCTAGTCGAAGGAAGTCACGATCGCATGAAAGGCCGACCTGAAGGTCGGCCTCTACCGTGTTACTGCGTGTTGACTCCGATGCCTTGGTAGGGGCCGACCTTCAGGTCGGCCTTTCTCGCATCCGCTCCAGATATTCGCGCAGTGCTTCGCGCGTGCTCTGGAACGCGAGGCTGTCCCAGGGGATTTCGTCTGGCGCGAAGAAGCGGCCCTCGAGGCTCTCGTCGTCACACACCAGGCATCCATCGATGACGGTTGCGGCGTAGACGATGATCACGGGCGCGCGGCTGGGATACGAATACACGTTGATCAAGTAGTCGAGTCGAATATTCAGGCCCGCTTCCTCGCGCGCCTCGCGCCGTGCGGCGGCCTGGACTTCCTCGCCACGATCGACGAATCCGCCAGGGAACACCCATAGCCCATAACCCGGCTCGATGGCCCGCCTCACCAGCACGAGATGATTCCGCTCGTCCCGGATGATCGTGCCGACCGCGACTTTCGGGTCGAGATAGAAAATGAAGCCGCAGCGCACGCACACCAGGCGTTCGGGCTCGTGCGGCCGCAGCATGCGGCCCTCGAGGTCGCCGCCGCACATCGGGCAGTAGCTGTAGGGCCGTTCGTCGTGAGGAAGCATCGCGGGAAAGAAACCAGTCTACTCGCGGCCGCCTCTTACGCGTCGTAGAGGCCGACCTGAAGGTCGGCCCCTACTTGCTACAATTCACGGAATGTCGATTCTCAAAGTGGCCCGGATGGGCCACCCGGTGCTGCGCACGCCCGCACGGGCGCTCGACAAGACAACGCTTCGCAATCCGCTGGTGCAGAAGCTCATCGACGACATGATCGAGACGATGCACGAGTATCACGGCGTGGGTCTGGCGGCGCCGCAGGTGCACGAGGACATTCGTCTGTTCGTCGGGATGCTCGATGACGAGCCTGGTCCGGAGAGCGAGCCGATCGCCGTCATCAACCCGGAGATTACGCCGGAGGGCCCGGAAAAAAAGGACGGCTGGGAAGGCTGCCTCAGCATCCCCGACATTCGGGGCATGGTGCCGCGGTTCACCTCGGTCATTGTCAAGGCGCTGGACCGCGAGGGCCGCGCGCTCGAGCTGCGGCTGAAGGATTTTGCCGCGAGGGTCGCGCAGCACGAGACCGATCATCTCGACGGCATTCTCTTTTTCGATCGAATGCCCTCGATGCAGTCGCTGACATATCTGGACGAGTATTCGCGCTACCACGCCAAAGACGATGATGACGAGGACTGATACCAATCCTCTATAATCACTCCGCACGTGCTCGCCACCGGCTCTCCTAGCATCACACTCAGAACCGCACCGATGACGCCCTTCGACGGCGCCATTGCTGCCGCGCGTACGTGTTACTCGCCGCGGGTCATCGCCACATCCGAGGTGACCGATTCTCAGCGCGACCTGATCGGCGGCCTGACGTTCGACGCTGGTCACCACACGGTCTATCAGCACGCGCACTTCGAATTCGGCCTGGAGAACGTCTCCCGGCAGTTCGTCTGGGCGTTTCTCCACTCCTATCCCGTTCTACAACTCCGAGCAGTCGAGCCAGCGGTACGTCAAGCTCCGCGAGCCGCGCGCCTTCGTGCCGCCGCTGAGCGGCGAAGCACGGAACGTGTACGAGTGCGCGGTCGTCCGCGCCTGGGATCGCTACGCCGAGCTTTCGGCGCTCCTCAAAGACGATGCCCACGCGATCCTGAAGGAGCTGCGTTACGTTCGGCCGACGACCAATCCCGAACGGTTGAAACTGATCGACAAGGACGCGGAGAAGCGCGCCATTGAAACGGCGCGCTATGTGATTCCGATCGGCGCGTTCACGTCGATGGTGCACACGGTCTCCGGCATCGTCCTGCATCGCCTCTATCGGATGATGAACACGGGCGACACGCCGCACGAGGCCAGCCTGGTCATTTCCGAGATGGTCCGCCTCGTGAAAGAGTGGGACCCGCTGTTCTTCGAGAAGATCGGACCGGGTCCGATTGCGTCGGACGATGTGCCGGAGATGTCGCTGCCGAAACCGCGTTCGGGCGGCGATCGCTACGCCGCCGAGTTTGACGCGCGGCTCAACGGGCGCTGGTCACGTCTGCGCGACGCCTCGCCGGACGCGGAAGAGATCGTTGCCGAATCCGTCCGCTCGGTGTTCGGCCTGACCCGCGACGAGATGTCGGACGACGAGGCGCTTGACCGGGTGATGAACCCGGCGCGGAACCGGTATCGGCTCGACATCCTGAACGTCTCGCACCATTCGCCGCTGATGCGGGCGCTCCATCACGCGACCTACGTGTTCGAGAAGCGCCTGAGTCACACCGCCGATTCGCAGGATCAACGGCATCGCATGGTGCCGGCGTCGCGGCCGTTGATGACCTTCTCCGACACGCAGCAGCCCGACTACATCACGCCGCGGCTGATTGCCGCGAACCCGCGCGCGAAAGCGGTGTACGACGAGTCGATGCGCGAGGCGTGGACCGCGAAGAATCGTCTGCTGGAGCTGGGCGTCCCGCTGGAATTTGCGCTCTACGTGCTGCCGAACGCCAAGACGCTGCGCTTCGTCGAGTCCGGCTCGCTGCTCTCGCTGCTGCACAAGTGGACGCTGCGCACCTGCTTCAACGCGCAGGAAGAGATCTACCTGGCGTCCATGGACGAGATCACTGCGGTTCGCGCGCTGCATCCGCGCATCGGCCGGCATCTGGGTCCGCCCTGCGTGATCCGCAACGGCCTGATCTCTCCGCGATGCACCGAAGGCTCGCATTTCTGCGGCGTCCCGGTCTGGAAGGATTTTCCCGGCTGTAGTTCGGCGGCTCTGATCAACGACACACCGAGGCACCGAGGCACCGAGGTCACTTGGATCTTGGATTGATTGCCTGGCTCGCGCATCTCTACACCGCCTCAGGCGCGGTCTTCGCCTTCCTGGCTGCACTTGCGGTCATTGAGTTCGACTATCGAGCCGCGTTCTTCTGGCTCTTTCTGCAGGTCATCGTCGATGGCACCGACGGCGCGCTCGCGCGGGCGCTCCGCGTGTCCGAGCGGCTGCCATGGTTCAACGGCGCCAAGCTCGACGACATCATCGACTATCTGACATACGTCTTCGTTCCGGCCCTGTTCGTGTGGCGGGCGATCCTCGTTCCCGAGACGTGGATGGTGTACGTGACGAGCGCCATGCTGCTGTCGAGCGCCTACGGATTCAATCGCGACGATGCCAAGACGGAGGACCATTTCTTCACCGGGTTTCCGTCGTACTGGAACATCGTCGTCTTCTACATGATGGTGCTGCGGCTGCCGGATACCGTCAACGGCGTGATCCTGCTGGCGCTGGCGGCGATGGTCTTCGTGCCGCTTCGGTATGTGTATCCGTCGCGGACGCCTGTGCTGCGCGTGCCGACGAATGTGATGGCAGCGATCTGGGGCGTGCTGCTTGGTGTGATGCTCTGGCAGTACCCGGCGATTTCAAAGCCGGTGCTGGTATGCGTCGCTGGTGTTCCCGGTTTACTACTTCGGATTGTCGTTGGTTCTCCAATTTAGAACCACGAAGGTCACGAAGACTCACGAAGACCACGAAGAAATCTAGATCGATTCATCTCTTCGTGAACTTCGTGCTCTTCGTGGTTACAGAATGTTACCAGCGCGGGACGCCGAGTACCTGCCGCAGATCTTCCACAGCCGATCGTCGCTGTGGATCGGTTGCCGCGCGTTTCATGTAGATCGTCGCGTTGGGGATGTCGCCGGCGCGGCCGTAGTTGATCGCCGCGTTCAGTTCGGAGGCGCTTCGTCGCACGCTGTCGTCGGCGATTGCCGCGTCGAAGCCGGCAAGCTGACTGGTCCGGAAGGCCTCCGAGACGTCCTTGCGCGCGGCCATGTCCGCGCGAAAACGCTCGGACTCCTTGACCAGCCCGTCGTAGCACTGCGCAGCCGCGACAAAGGCGTTCGCGCCTGGCGGCCAGCTTTCCACTGCGACCTCGACCAATCCGAGGTACCACGGCGCATCGCATTCGCGGGCGTCGAGATCGCGCGCGAGCTCGAGGTCGCGGCGCGCCACGTCGAAGTCCCGCTGGTCGTACTCGATCATTCCGGCGAGCGTGAGGACTCGAGCGTTGTATCGCAGCGCCCGCGCCTGATCGATGTCCGCTCGCGCCGGCTCGATCTGCGTCAGATGCCGGCGATTCCATGCGCGCCAGTAATAGGCGTCGGCGCGATTCGACGCGCGCGCGTCGATGAGGACGGTCGCGTCGGCGATCGCCTCCTCGTTTCGTGACAGGTACGTGCGACACACGGCGCGCCCGAGGCGTGCCTCCTCGTGAGCGGGTCTGAGCTCGAGCGCGCGGCCGAAGAGCGTGTCGGCCGGCCGGCATTGGTTCGTGGCCTGATACACGGTGCCAAGATCGAAGGCAATCGTGGGCGAATTGGAAAAGCGTGCGTACGCCTGCTCGAACAGAATGCGGGCCTGCGTTCCGTCCGTTCGAAACAGCGTCCCCATGGCCACGCGGCCGAGGAAGAAGGACGCCTCGACAAATCGCGGCACCGCGGTTCGCACCGCCTGCAGCGCGTCGACACGAACCGGGTTGACGCAGATCGCCCGGCGGTAGATCAGGAGCGGTGCACTATCCGACGACGCCGGCGGCGGCGGATTCGGCGTTGAGGCGGCCGCATTGAAGCGACAGCTTCACATAACTCTTGAACTCCGCGCTGAACGGGCTCGTGTCGATGGTGGCCAGCATCGAATCGAGCTGTTCACCGGCTTCCTTCGTCGGCGGCAACAACCGCCGGCCGCCGGCGTCTTCCGGAACGGCCTTGACGATCGCCAGCATCCGCTCGGCTTCCAGTACGTAGTGTCCGCCTTTAGGCGGACCAAGCGCCGCCAGTCGTGGCACGAGTGACTCGGCGTGAGCCAGGGTGGCCGTCGGGTCGATCGACAACTCCTTCTCCCGCAGCGCCAGCAGCAGGTCCATCTCGAACACCCGCGACAGGGCCGCGGCCGACCTCACCGCCAGCTGTTCGTACGCCTTTCGGGCGTCCAGCAGGCAGTCGTAGCATCCCTGACGAACGAGCTCGTCCACCCAGGCGCCAGAATCCGGGGCGATTGTTGCCTTTCGCTTCCCACAACCCGTCGCCAGGATCGCCGCAAGCAACAGAACCAGGTACCCCGCCAAACGCATCGGGATTATTTGACACCAGGAGACGTCGTTCGGATCGTTCGGATCGTTCGAGTCGTTCGAGTCGTTCGAAACGTTGGGGGTTCAGGCGGGGGTTCGAAAGATGTCAGTGAGGGGCAGCTCGAAGCCTTCAATGACCTCGCTTGCCAATACGTCTCCGGCTTCCCGGCTCAGCTCGATCGGTCGCCCGTAGCTCGTTCCGCTGCGTCGATAGACGCGAACGACCTCCAGTTCCGGATCAACCACCCAGTACTCGCGGACACCGGTACGTTCGTAGAGGCGTCGTTTGACCGTCTCGTCACGCTTCCGCGTGCCGGGAGAGCCGACTTCGATAACCAAGTCCGGCACGCCACGCACGTGCAGCTTCGTCAGGATCTCTTCGCGGCGGGACGCAGAGATGTACAGAAGATCGGGTTCGACGACGTCGTGCTCGCCGAAGACGACATCGAAGGGCGCCAGGAATGCTTCGCCGACCGGATGCGTTTCGAGAAACTGCCGCATCCTGAAATAGATATTGCCGACGATCCGCTGATGGATGCTGGCAGGAGAAGCCGTCACGAAGTGCTCCCCGTCGATCAACTCGTGCCGCTGCCCGTCATCAGGGAACAGCAGAAAGTCGTCGTAGGTGAGCTTCACGCCCGGAGACGCTGACCTCATCTCCTCGCCCCTCGGCATGCGCTCATTGTAGCCCCCTCGTATGGCAACGGGTATGCCACGCGTGTTCCTGCGCGTACAGTCTCATCAAGCGACGTCCTGCCCGGATGTACGCAGAAACCGCGCGTCGCCTGATCGCAGTTTTCAGCATCTCGAGGCTACGGCGCCCGCTGAACGCGCACGCCCTGTTTCCAGATCGCGACGATGTTCCGTGTGTCGCGAATCTGTTTCGATGGATCGCCGTCGACGAGCAGGAGATCGGCCCGCATTCCGGTTTGGATTCGCCCTCGATCGTTCATCCGAAATGCGCGGGCGATGGCCGACGTCGCGGCCGCGAGCGCGGCGGTCGGCGTCAGGCCCGCGTTGACGAGGTGCTCCAACTCCTTGTGGAGTGAAGCTCCGTAGGTCAGCCCTGGTGCCGGCGCGTCAGTTCCCGCCAGCACCGGCACTTTGCCGCGACCAACTGACGGATCGCCTGTGGCGCGGCGTCGCAGGACACCTTCGATGTCGCCGGCGGCATCTCGAGGAGACTTCGGAATTGCGGCTTCACATACTTCATCGTGTCGGCTTCCTTCAGGAAGCTCGGGCCGTCCGGTCTCCCGCAGGCGGAATAGAGGACCGACAGCGTCGGGATGACGAAGACGCCGCGTGCTGGCGGCAAATGCTCCGAAGTCCGCCGACACGGTCGGTCCGACGAAGAGGTGAGCGAGGCCGTCGACGCCAGCGGCGATGGCGCCTCGTGCGAAGCGCTCGTTTCCAATGTGGGCGACGGCAAGCCGTTCGCGTGCGTGCGCTGCCGCGACGAGCGCGGCGACAGTCTTCTCGTCGAGCGTCGGCAGCGTCCGCGCATAGGCGTCGCTCGTGTCGTCATAGATGATCTTGATGAAGTCGGCCCCTTCGGCTACCCGTGCGGCAACGAATGCATCTGCCTCGCCCGGCGTGGTCAAGCGTCGGGATGAGCCGCGCTGCTGCGGGTCCATCTGCGTCGGATGGCCGCCTGGCGCCGTCGCGACGTTCCCTGCCGTGATCGCCGCGGCCACGTCCGGCCGATCCGAGAGTTCCTTGACCCGGGCCACGAGTTGCGCCGCTGCCCCCATCACGACGTCCGTCGTGACGCCGAACGCGAGGTTCTGATGCATCGCATCGGCCGCCCCGTAGACGGGAAGATGGATGTGCGCATCCATCAGGCCCGGGAGCAGCGTACGTCCCTCGCCCGGGACTTCCGAGCGCTCCTGCGGGGACGACGACGGTCGAACCCCCGACCGCCGCGATTTTGCCCTGGCTGATGACCACCGTCTGCCGCTCGGCAACAGTCTCGCCGTCGAACACACGGACGTTGCGGATGACGGTGGGGCTGTCTGCGGACTGCGCTGGAAGCAGCGAGGTCGCGGAGACGAACAGAAGGAGGGCGAGCATGGGTCGTATGGCCATGCGCCTTGGACGGAACCGGGCGCTTGTCGGTTGGTGGGTCCAGGCGATGGCGGAAATGCCCGCTCCGTGACATGCGCAAGATCGCCGTCGATGGCTCTGCTCTACTCGTCGGCCCACCAGACTCGACGTTTGATCAGGATCAACACGGTCGGGATTCACCCTCGCGTACGATGCGCCGTCGCCTCGCATCATGGACGCGTTCACGTTTTCCCCCAACATGATTTCGCAATGGCCGAGTTCTTAGGGACTGGGCCGTCGTTACGGGCAATTCCATTCGGACCCGGCACGAGAGACGCTGCCGGGCTGCTGTCATCACGCCAGCGTTCGCAAATTGCCAGCATCGCGACGTCCCTTCAACTTCCACGTGGAAAGCTTATTTACCGGGAAGGCTCGAACGCGCAATCCGTCTTTATCATCGCCAACGGAATCGTCAAGTCGTTTCGCGACCTCCCCAGCGGAAAGCGCCGGGTGATGACGTTTCTGTTTGCCGACGACGTGTTCGGGCTCGCGCAGAGTGGTCGCTACATGAACAGCGCCCAGACGATTACACCCGTGACTCTGTACCGTATGCGTGTTAGCACTCTGGCTGACACTCTTCGCGGCGACGCGGACCTTGCCATTCAGTTTCTCTGCAAGGTCACACACGAGCTCAGGGGGGCTCTCCGACATACGGTGATCGTCACCCGGCGTGACGCGCTAGGGCGCGTGACAATGTTCCTGCGCATGCTCGAAGCGCGATTCGCATCTCGGCCGGGACTCGAGCATCGACGTTCCGATGAGCCGTCTGGATGCTGCCAACTATCTAGGGCTTTCCCTCGAGGCGGTCAGTCGCGCCTTGAGCGAACTGGAGCGCAGCGGGATCATCGCTTTCGAAGGACGGCGCATCGTGCGAGTGCTGGACAGGGTGCGATTCGAAAGAATTGCTGCCGCCCTGTAGTCAGTGTCGGCCTCAGCGGAACCGGCATGGGAGCTGGTGCGTATCGCCTTTCGCGTGAAGGCAGCCGTTCTCACCCGCTACGGTCCTCCGGAAGCTCTCGAGATCCGGGACATGCCGGCTCCGGTCCCGCGCGACAACGAGGTTCTCGTGCGCGTGCATGCCTCGACGGTGTGCTACGGCGACCGGATGATCCGCAGCGGCCCGCTGCTCGTGCGGCTCATGAACGGGATTCGCCGGCCGAAGACCAACGTGCTCGGCGTGGATCTCTCCGGCACCGTGGCGGCGGTCGGGACGCGTGTGACGCGATTTGCTCCGGGCGATCAGGTCTTCGGGTCGCGGGCCGACAAGTTCGGCGCACACGCAGAATTCGCCTGCGTTGCTGAGGACGGTCTGCTTGCGCGCAAGCCCGCCAACATCACCCTCGAGGACGCGGCGGCCATCTTCGTTGGCGCGGCGTGTTCGCTGCATTTTCTGCGGAAGGCACGCATCCAGCCCGGCGAGCGCGTGCTCGTGCATGGGGCCTCGGGAAGCCTCGGGACCTTTGCCGTGCAGCTCGCGAAATACTACGGCGCGCACGTGACAGCCGTGTGCGGCACGGCGAACGTCGAGCTCGTGCGATCACTGGGTGCCGATGAGGTCATCGACTACACGAGGCGCGACTTCACGCGCGAGGGCGCCGCATACGACGTGATCTGCGACGTCATGGCCATGGCGGGATTTCCCCACAGTGTACGCGCGCTAAAACCACGAGGACGGTATCTCTTCGTCGGTTTCCCGGACGGCATGCTCGCGATCGTCTCGGCGCTGCTGTGCGGTCTCTGGGTGCACCTGCGCGGCAGGGCCGTCTTCATGGCAGGGCCCGCCGCTCCAGTGCAGGCCGACCTCGAGTTCCTCAAGACGCTCATCGAAGCCGGCCGCCTCCGCTCCGTCGTCGGCCGCACCTACGCGCTGCGCGACATCGTCGAGGCCCACCGCTATGCCGACACCGGCCACAAGGTGGGCAATGTCGTCGTCCTGATCGGCGATACGGTCCAGGCAGCGCCCGTTCAGCGCTGAATCACAACGATCGTCCGCCCGGCGACGGTGATGAAGCCGACGCGCGGAAACAGCCAGCTGCTGCGCGGCGGAACAGAAACCATTAGGGTCCCGGAGCCGGCGCCAGTTGCCCCCGATGGGAACGTGATCCACTCGACCGTGCTCGTCGCGGCCCACTCGCAGCCGGCCGGGGCGGTCACAGATATCGTCGCCGTCTCTCCGCGCCTGACGATCAGCTGCGACGGGGAGATGTTCGGCGTGCACACCGCGCCGCCCCCGTTCGCGCCGGCGATGCGGCTCACCACTCCGTTCAGCGCGACGACGTAGATCTCACCGGCATCGTCTTCGCCGAAGGAGGAGATGCTGAGCGACGTGTCGAGCACAAGTTGTTGCGCGGTGCCGTTCCAGGTGAAGATCTCGCCGCTGCAGAAGTCGCCGTAGACGTACAGCCCCTCGGGAATTGAATTGAGCGAACCGCGGTAGACATAACCGCCGGTGATCGAGCAGCGGCCGCTCGTGTGGCCGTATTCGAAGACCGGAAAGAGGTAATTCGAAGACACGCAGAGCGCACGGTCGATGTTGGTGCAGGCCGAGCCTTCGTAGACGCGCCACCCGTAGTTGCCGCCGTGCTGGATCGGCGTGTTCACTTCCTCGCGGTCGCCCTGCCCGACGTCGGCAATCCAGAGCTGGTTCGTCAGCCTGTCGAAGGCGAAGCGCCACGGGTTGCGGAGGCCGTACGCGAAGATCTCGTCGCGCCCGTCGAGGAATCCGAAGAACGGATTGGACGCCGGATTGGCGTATGGCAGCGGTCCGCTCTGGCGGTCGACATCGATGCGCAACAGCTTGCCGAGCAGCGCGTTCTTGTTCTGTGCGTTGTTGGGTGGATCGTTGCCGGAGCCGCCGTCGCCGACGCCGATGTAGAGATAACCGTCTGGCCCGAACGCGACCATGCCGCCGTTGTGGTTCGAAAACGACGGATGCGGAATTGTGAGCAGCACGCGTTCTGTCGCGTCGGCGACCTGCGGGTTGGCCGGCGACGCCGCGTACTCGGCAATCACGATCGCGCCGTCAGCCGCGCGCGTGTAGTAGACGAAGAAGCGACGGTTGCTCGAGTACGACGGGTGAAACGCGAGGCCCAGCAGGCCCTGCTCGCCGCCGGCTCGCACGCGCGAGCGGATGTCGAGAAACAGCGATGTCGCGCCGCCGTCGACGGGCATCACGCGAACCGTGCCAGCCTGCTCAACGATGAACAGCCGGCGCGTGCCGTCGCGGGCGCCGGTGACAAACACGGGATCGACGAGCCCCGTCGCGACCGGGACGAGCTGGATCTGAGCGAGGGCGCTGGGTGGGTGGAGGAGGCCCGCAAACAGCGCGAGGACAATCAACAGACGCGCGCGCATGTCCCCTGAGTATTGCCCATAGCCGACTGCGCATGACGGTAGAGGTTCGAGAACGATTCAGTTCAAGTGTCGGGTTGACATCATCTACTATCTGATAGTAGATCAATAGCCAGGATAGTAGATGACCAGAAAACAACCGAAGCTCGCGCGGCTGGAACTGCAGATTCTCGAGGTGCTCTGGGCACTTGGGAAAGCCTCTATACGGGAAATCCAGGAGAGGTTTCCTGAGCCGCGACCGGCATACACCACGATTCAAACGACGGTTTACCGGCTTGAATCGAAAGGCGCCGTGCGTCGCGTGCGAAAGATCAGCAATGCCCATATCTTCGAACCGCTCGTCGCGCGTGACGTGGCGCGCCATCGTCTGCTCGACGACATCCTGAGCCTGTTCGGCGGGCGGGCGCAGCCGATGATGGCGCAGCTCGCTGAAGCCGGGAAGTTGACGCTCGACGATGTGCGTGAGCTGGAGAAGACGATCAAGACGATCGAGCGGCAGCAGAAGGCGGAAAGGAAGCCGAAATGATCAGCGAGCTTGCCAACCATCTGTGGCAATCGACCCTGTTCGCCGTCGCGATCGGGTTGCTGACAGTGATGTGTCGAAAGAACCACGCCAGCGTTCGTTATTGGCTCTGGTTCAGCGCCTCGGTCAAGTTCTTCATTCCGTTCACGCTGCTGATGGCGCTCGGCGACCGACTGGAGTGGGCGTCGAGGGCGCCGCAGATTGCTACGCCGGCCGTCTCGGCGACGCTTGGCCAGGTGAGCCGGCCGTTTGTCGTGGACCCCGTCGTCGGGGGCTTTTCTGCTCCGGAAGTACCTGGCGGTATCGGTTGGTTTGCGGTTGCCGTCTTTACCGTGTGGCTGGCAGGAATCATCGCGATGTCAGTCGTCCGGTTCCGGATGTGGCTGCACATTCGCGCTGCCGTGCGGGCGAGCTCGCCCTGGGCGATTCCAGGCCTGCCCATGCCTGCGGGTGTCGACGTGCGATCGACTCCGGGCGTGATGGAGCCCGGTGTCGTTGGCCTCCGGCGTCCGGTACTGCTGGTGCCTCCGGCATCGAAGACGACCTGACGCCGCGGCAACTGGTAGCCGTGCTGACGCACGAGCTGTGTCACGTCAGACGCCGCGACAACGTGACCGCGGCCGTCCACATGATCGCGGAAGCCATGTTCTGGTTTCACCCGCTGGTGTGGTGGATCGGGTCGCGCCTTGTTAATGAACGAGAGCGCGCGTGCGATGAAGAGGTGTTCGCAGGTGTGGAGAACCGCAGACCTACGCCGAGGGCATCGTGAATGTCTGCAGGCGCTACGTGGAATCGCCGCTCGCGTGCGTGTCCGGGGTGAGCGGTCGAACGTGAAGAACAGGATCAGGGACATCATGACGAACCGGACCATCGCGAAACTGAGCGTTGCCCAAAAAGTGGTCCTCGCCGGTGTTGGCGCGATAGCGGTGGTCGCACCGATCTTTGCCCAGTCTGTTCCGCTTCCGCCGGCGGGCACGCTGCGGTACGAGGTGGCATCGATCAAGCGGAACAACGGCGACGCCAGGCAAATGATCGTGCTGCAGCGGTTCCTGCCGGGCGGGGGCTTCGAGGGAATCAACGTGACGCTGGGGTCGGTCATCCGGCTCGCCTACGGGCTGCAGGACTTCCAGATGGTCGGCGGGCCGAAGTGGGTCGACACAGATCGGTTCGACATACAGGTGCGGGGGCCGCAAGGCGCCACGGAGAGCGAAGCCCCCCGGCGGCTCCAGTCGTTGCTGGCGGAGCGGTTCGGCCTGAAGGCGCACAGGGAGACCAGGGACCATCCGATCTACGCGCTGGTGCTCGCGCGCGCTGACAAATCGCTTGGGCCGCGGCTGCGAAAATCGCAGATCGACCCCAAGAAGATCCAGGAACAGGACGCGAAGATGTTACGTGAGAATCCCGCCACGTTTGTTCCGCTGGAGTGCGGATTAGCCGCGGGTCGGCGCCTCGGGGACTGCAGCAGCACGATGGCGGTGCTGGCGAGCCGTTTTCCGATGTACGTCGGTCGTATGGTCGTCGATCGGACGGGGCTGACCGGAGCATACGCCTACGATCTCCGTTTCGGTGACAGGCCAGTTCCCGGTGCTGGTCCCGGGGGCGGTTTTCCATTTCCCACTACGCCTCCAGACCCTGACGCCCCGTCGCTCTTCACCGCGCTGCAGGAACAGCTCGGGCTGAAGCTGGAGGCGCAAACCGGGCGAGTCGAGGTGCTTGTGATCGACCAGGTGGAGCAGCCGAAGGCGAATTAGGAAGGAAGCCGAAATGATCAGCGAGCTGGCCAACCATCTGTGGCAATCGACCCTGTTCGCGTCCGCGATCGGGCTGCTGACGTTGATGTGCCGAAAGAACCACGCCAGCGTTCGCTATTGGCTCTGGTTCAGTGCCTCGGTGAAGTTCTTCATTCCGTTCGCGCTGCTGATGACGCTCGGCGACCGACTGGAGTGGGCGTCGAGGGCGCCGCAGATCGCCACGCCTGCTGTCTCGGCGACGCTCGCCCAGGTGAGCCGGCCGTTTGTCATGGACCCGGTCATCGGGAGTCCTTTCTGTTCCGGAAGCGTCCCGCGGCTTCGGTTGGTTTGCTGTTGCCGTCCTTCGGCGTGTGGCTGGCAGGAATCATCGCGATGTCAGTCGTCCGGTTCCGAATGTGGCGGCAGATTCGAACCGCCGTGCGCGCGAGCTCGCCCTGGACCATAGCCAGTCTGCCCATGCCTGCGGGCGTCGCCGTGCGATCGACGCCGGGAGTGATGGAGCCTGGTGTTGTCGGTCTCTGGCGTCCGGTACTCCTCGTGCCGTCTGGCATCGAAGACGATTTGACGCCGCGGCAACTGGCAGCCGTGCTGACGCACGAGCTGTGTCACATCAAACGCCGCGACAACGTGACCGCGGCCGTCCACATGATCGCGGAAGCGGTGTTCTGGTTTCACCCGCTGGTGTGGTGGATCGGATCGCGCCTTGTTGATGAACGAGAGCGCGCGTGTGATCAAGAGGTGGTGAGCACGTGCGGAGAACCGCAGACCTACGCCGAGGGCATCGTCAATGTCTGCAGGCGCTACGTGGAATCACCACTCGCGTGCGTTTCCGGAGTAAGCGGCTCGAACGTCAAGAACCGGATCAGGGACATCATGATCGAATCGTGCCATCGCGAACCTGAGTATTGCCAAAAAGGCCGTCCTGGCAGGGGTTGGAACCGTGGCGGTGGTTGCACCCATCCTCGCCCAGTCTGTGCCGTTGCCGTCATTCGAGGTGGCATCGATCAAGCGGGCCACCGAGGACTCAGGAAAGGTGCGTGTCGGCGACCAAATATGGTCGTCGGCCGGCGCGAGCTTCAAGCCGGGCGGCGCTTTCGAAGCCGTCAACGCGACGCTGGGGTCGGTCATCCGCCTCGCCTACGGGTTGCGAGAGTTCCAAACGGTCGGCGGGCCGGAGTGGCTCAACACTGATCGGTTCGACATACAGGCACGAGGGCCGCAAGGCGGCGCGGAGAGCGAAGCCCCCCGACGACTCCAATCTCTTCTGGCGGAGCGGTTCGCGCTGAAGGTGCACAGGGAGACGAGGGACCGTCCGATCTATGCGCTCGTGCTCGCGCGTGCGAACGCCTCGCTTGGCCCGCGGCTGCGCCAATCGCAGGAACCCGCCGTGGACGGCTTCGCCGCCTCCCGCGGGCGGTGCACACCCCCCGGCCCCTCCGGCCCCATCAGCATGAGGCTCTGCGGTGTGACGATGGCGAGCTTGGCGGATCTGTATCTGCAGATGTACACCGACCGCACCATCGTCGATCGAACAGGTCTGACCGGAGGATTCGACTTGGCCCTCCATTTTGACAGCAGACAAATTCCAGGCGTGGGTCCCGGCGGCGGTTTTCCGGCTGCTCCTCAGGCCGCCGAGCCTGCAGCGACTGATGCCGTGTCGATCTTCACCGCACTGGAGGAACAGCTCGGGCTGAAGCTGGAGGCGCAGACCGGACCGGCCGAGGTGCTGGTGATCGACCACGTGGAGCGCCCGACGCCGAATTAGAACGGGAAAGGCAGCTTCTCCGGCGGTCGCTGCATTCCCTTCTCGTGGTATTCCTCCCAGAGCTTCGCCCATGGGCGGCCATACATGTCGGGCACCTTGAAGGGGATCTCGCGCCCGGCGATCACCGGCGTCGCGCGCCCGTTGATCGGGTAGATCGTCTGCACGCACTCGATGAAGGTGTAGGGCTCGCCGGTTTCGAAGCCGCTGACTCGCTCGAGCGTGCGGGTCATCCGAATCGGCTCCACGAGCGCTTCGGGATCGTAGAAAACGCCTTCGTGGTTCAGGCCGAGCACCTTGCCGGCCGCGTCGCGCTTCGGCGTATAGATTTCAATCGTCTGCAGCTTGCCGGAGAACTCCGGGTTGCCGTGCACCTTCCAACCCTGGATGTTCGACGTCCAGGTGATCAGCGCGTCTCCATCCCAGAAGCCAATCGTGTCGCCGTACCAGCGCGGGACCTCGCCGCCGAGATGCGGGATCGTGCCGTCCGTGTCGAACGAACGGCCGATGTGAACGTTGGTGATGAAGTTGTCGGCGTCACCGGCGAGGAACTGGACCAGCGTCGGCGTGACGATGACCTGGTGCGGCTGGTTGGTGACGGCATGGTAGTGCCAGCGTCGCATGAAGCCCTCGGGCCAGCAGTATTGCGCCGGCCATTGCGGGGCGTTCGTATGCGCGTCGTGATAGGCCTCCTGCACCATCCGCGTCTTGTACTCGTCGGTGAGCAGCGAGAGCAGCGTCGGATACTGATTCCACAGCAGCTCGGCGTACCAGTTCTGTCCCCGGTGCCACTCGTAGCGCCCGCTCCAGTCGCCCGGCACCGTGGCGTAGGTGTGCTGGGTTGGTCCGCCGCGGCGGCGTGCCTCGTCGAGAAGCGCCTCGTAGTGGTCCTTTGCTGTCTTGAACTTGTAGGGGCTGACGATCGCCGCGCGCGGGTAGTCCCTGTCGCAGTAGCCCCACGCGGCAGAGGCCGGCGGCTTGTCGCCGATCATCTTGCCCCGCCACTGCTGCTCGATCCCGTAGGGACTGTTGCAGCGGAAGTACCGCTTGTCGCTCCACAGAGCGCGGTCGGCGTAGAAATCCCTGGACGTGAAGATGTCGACCTTCAGCGGCTCGATGCCGTCAGGTGTGGCGCCGTTACTGGCGCTACCCAGGAATCCTTCGAGCCGGCCGCCGGTCGCCGGGCCATCGAGCGGGCCCACCAGCCAATGCTGTTCGGGATAGCCGGCGATCTCCCGCGGGGGAATGGCTTCGAGGTCCTTGTCACTCCGCCACGTCTCCCAGGGAATGGCTGGAGTCACGGGCGCGCCGCGGCCTGCGCTCGTGAAGTCGGCCGGCGGATGCTCGGCGCGTGAACACGACAGCAACATGGCCACCAACAGCGCGGCGAGTGCCGCGCTGCCGCTCTTGGACGCACTGATCTTCAACATGGGCGGCCATCATAGGCTGCTGTAGCATGAGCGTCTACATGATGCCGGAGTCGCTGGATCCTTGCCGAAAACCGGCCGCTGCGCCTGTTTACCCTGTTCATCCTGTATGTCGCGCAAGGCGTGCCGATTGGACTGTTCTGGTTTGCGATTCCCGCCTGGATGGCCGCCAATGGCGCACGCGCTTCCGATATCGGCTATGTCCTCGGCCTCACCGCGCTTCCCTGGACGCTGAAGCTCGTCAACGGCTTCATCATGGACCGCTACACCTTCCTCGCGATGGGGAGGCGGCGGATCTGGATCATCGGCGCGCAGATGGTGATGATTGCGCTGCTGGTCGGCTGCGCGTTGGTCGGTCCGGGCGTGACGGACATCGTGCTCCTCGGGATCGCCGGCTTCATCGTCAACATGGCGACGACCTTCCAGGACGTGGGCGTCGACGGGATGGCGGTCGACATCATGGAAGAGGAGGAACGCGCCCGCGCGAGCGGGATGATGTTCGGCGGCCAGTCGATCGGGATCGCCGCGGCAACCGCGTTAACGGGTCTGGCGATCGCGCGGCTCGGCCCCTCGGCGGCCTATCTCCTCGCTGCAAGCTTCATCGGCGCAATCACGCTGTATCTGCTGCTGCTCAGGGAGCGCTTCGGCGAGCGGCTGGTGCCCTGGAGCGGGGGTGACGTGCATCCGCGCAACCGCGCCATCCATGTCGGGGAGTGGTGGCCGATCCTCAAGGGCACGTTCGTCTCGATGATTCGGCCGGTCAGCCTGTTCTGGCTCCCCGTGCTGCTGGTGCGCGGGTTCCACTTCGGGATGTTCACCGGGGTCACGCCGCTCATC
This sequence comes from uncultured Acidobacteriota bacterium, assembly GCA_963793705.1. Classification (GTDB taxonomy): domain Bacteria; phylum Acidobacteriota; class Vicinamibacteria; order Vicinamibacterales; family UBA2999; genus Gp6-AA40. Next base: position 128,258 of record CAWCBC010000023.1, read on the forward strand.
GGCACCGGCAATGTCGGCTGGAGCGAGGTACAGGTCACCAGCGTGGTCGGCACGGCGCAGCTCGTCGCCGGGATCCTCGGCCTGACGCTTGGCGGCTGGCTGGGCGACACGTTCGGGGCAAAGAGATCCACCATCGCGATGTTTGCCGCGCTGATGGCGATGAGCGCGGCGATGTGGTTCAGCGTCGCCAATTGGGGTGATCCGAACTCCTTCACCGCCTTCGTCTACGTCTGGTGCGGGCTGGACGTCCTGGTCACCGTCGTTTCCCTACCGATCTCGATGCGGTTGTGCGACCCGCGTGTCGCCGCGACCCAGTTCACGCTCTACATGGCCCTCAGCAATTTCGGGATCAGCATCGCGGCATGGGTGCTCGGCTTCAGCGAGCAATTGAACGGGTTGCCGATGATGTTCGTGGTGGTGTTTACGCTGCACCTGACCGCCCTGATGCTGATGGTGCTGGTCAAGTTCCCCCGCAGGACGCCCGTGGAGGCGGAGGTCGCCGTGCTGCTGGCCGAGGGTGAGGGGCCCGAGCCGGTCGTCAACTGAGGCGTCTGCTATATCGTTCTGTCGTTCGCGAGACTCGCCGATGAGGATAAAAATAGTGCGCCAAATGCTGACCATCGCCTGCTTCGTCGTCTGGGCGCTCACGGCGACCGCGCCCTTCGACGCGGCGTTCCTTGATCTCGCGGACTCGGTGGCGCTCGCTCAGGGCAAGCCAGAGTCCGGCACCCAGAAGCCGGGGATGACGCCGCGGCCGCCGCTGCTTTTCAGTGAGCCCTGGAAGCTCCCCCCGTACACCGGCGAGCAAACGGACGAGAACATGCGCTTCACGCCGGCGGTGGTGACGAACCCTCGCGTGGAGGTGAAGCTGTATGGGCCGGACGCGTCGGTTATTCGCGCGTCGGTACACGAGGAGCGAATCGACCTGTGGAACGGGATGGCCACGTCTCCCGTGGCGGTCACGCTTCGGGATCGGCGCAACTACGTCAACCTGACCGACGCTGCCCGATTGCGCTGGATCGTGCGGACCAACGCAATCCATCTGCTGCACCCCGTCGTGAAACTGGCGGACGGGAGGCTGATCGTCGGCGATCGCGCCATCTCGACGCATGGCGAGTTTCTGGCGGTCGAGATCGCCTTCAGCGGCATGCGCTGGTATGCGCTGGATCCAGCCAAGGTCGTTGTGCTCACCGAAGTGACGAACCCGGACTTGCGCAGGGTGGACGAGGTCGGCCTGGCGATGCTCTTGCCCGGCGGCGGACACGGCATCGCCGGATCGGCGAACCTCTCCACCGTGGAGCTGTTCGCCTATCCGGTGGCCCGTTAGCTATTCACAACCGTCAGAAGTCCAGCGTCAGGTTCCAGCGGACGAACCGCGGCGTGTAGATCGCCGTCGGGTTGCTCCACGTGCCGCCCTGCGCCGTATTGCCGGCGCTGAACTGATACGTGTTCTCGTACGTCGTCGCGTAATTGGTGTTCAGCAGGTTGCTGAGGTCGATGCCGAGATCCGCGCGCCTCCCACCGAATCGGAAGATCTTCGCGAATCGCATGTCGATCTGCGTCCGCCGGTTGTCGGCCAACAGCAGATGGTCGCTGTCCAGGATGTTGACGGTCGTGTTGCCACTGAGGGCACTACCCGGAGGCAGCCGTCCGAGGCTGGCCAGGATCACCGAGTTCGGCACTGCCCAACTGGCGCTGCGCTCGAGCGGCGGCTGCGAGCGCAGCGTACCGCTGACGAGCACGTCGATCTTGGGAACCGTGTACGACGCCAGCCCGCGGATGGTCGTCTGGAACGGATCGACGTCGCGGCAGCTGCGAAGGTCCTTGATGTTGGCGGCTCCGTCGATGTTCTGTTCGCTTGCGCAGGTGTCGGTGACGGCGCGGCCGGTCTGGGTCCCGATCTGCAGCGTCAGACCCTGACGGAGACGCGCGTTCACGGTCACATCGACGCCATGCCAGTACTGCTCGCGCTCGGGGCCGAAATCGGTTTCGAACGTGGTGTAGTTCGCCGCGCCGCGATTGGCGGCCGCCGCGGTCACCATCGACAACGTGATCGGGTAGCCGCCGCCGCCTGGCAGCCGCGAATCCTGAGGGGCGGTGATCGTGAACGGCTCGTAGTCTTCGGGCCCGCGAAGCGTGTTGTCTGTGACCTTGTTGCCCAGGAACCACCGGCGGTTGTAGGCGACCTCCACCGACATGCGCGGCAGCACCTCCTGCTGCAGGGTGAGGCCCCACTGCCAGTCGCTCTGACGGACATTCCAGCCTCGTGAGCGTCGCCTGGTTCACCTGCGTGATGGTGCCCGAGACCGCGCCGAAGTTCCGGTCGTTGCCGGTCATTGCGAGGCACTCGCCGTTGGCGTCGAAGTTCAGGACGTTGCAGTCGATGACCTTGTTGTCCCGCCGGGGATCGCCCACCGGAAAGTCCGATCGTCCCAGTTGCGCGTGGCCGTGCGCACGATGCGGGCGGCGGGGCTGTTGCTGGTGTACTCGCTGTCGTTCGTTGCCGCATCGAGGTAGTGCCCGAGATTGAACTTCAGCGCCGTCTTGCCGTTGCCGAATACGTCGTACGCGGCACCGAAGCGCGGCGTGACGTCGTTGAACGCGTCCACGCCTTTCGTCCGCGGGAAGCTGATCGGCGCCGGGTTGAATGGTGAGGTCACATCCGTCCCGTTGAACTCCGCCGGCGTAAAGCTCCACGCGCGGTCGTAACGCAGTGCGCCTTGCAGCGTCAGCCGGCCCCGCGTCCACTTGTCCTGGACGTACAACGCCGCTGTTCCCGTGCGGTCGGACTGGTGCCACTCCGGCAGGCGGAATGTGAACTGATTCGGCACGCCCTGGTTGAAGCGGTAGGCCACCTGCTGCTCATTCACGAGGAACCAGTTGTTGACCCGGATGTATGCGCCCTGGTAGCCGACCTTCATCTCGTGCGAGCCCGTGATGTACGAGGCCGAGGCGCGCCAGTTGTTCGGGTTGGCGTAATTCGGGTTGGCGGTTGCCACCCCTCGATAGACGAAGTTCGCGCGCGGCGCATAGGGCAGACCCGTCGACGGATTGATCGCCGTGGACTGCTCGGTGACCGGGATCAGGTTGATGATGCCGTCTGGCGATGGCCGGCCCGTCATGCCGCCGCGGAACATGAAGCGGGTGAAGCCCGCCTCGAGCAGCAGCTTGTTCGTGAACGGCGACGACCATGTCGCCTGGTTGACGTGATACGGAAGGTTGCCGAAGTAACTCGGATTGGCCTCCGGTGACGGAGTGGTTGCGCCCGCTCCCAGCCGCAACCCAGCTGGCGCCGCGCGTGTTACAGCCGTTGTCGCTGTCGAGCCTCAGCGTCGATCCCTCGCAGCGGCGCTGGTACTCCTGGTTGTAGGTCACGCGATGTTTGGCGGAGACCTGGGCCGTGATCCTCCCGATGTACGACGCGCGTCCCTGGAGCGTCCGCGCCGTGACCGTCGGGTCCGCAACCCAGTCCCACCGCGCGGCGTCGAAGGAATTCGCGTTGTAGACGACGCCCGGCACGGCCCCCGCCGTCTCCAGGCTGCGATAGCTGCCAAAGAACCAGAGTCGATCGCGCTTGATCGGGCCGCCGTAGGAGACGCTCGTGTCGTAGGAGTTGATGATGCCGGGCGTTTCCTGGAGATTCGGTCCCGGGGACGGCGCGCGCAGCGCGTCGTTCAGGTTGTTGCCTCTGGACCAGTCACCCGCGTTGTTGATGAACGCCGAGCCGCGGAACGTGTTGCCGCCGGATCGCGGCACGAGGTTCATCACCGGCCCGCCGATATCCGACTCGCCGAGGCCGCCGGCGACGGCCACCGACACCTCATCGACGTTGATGGAATCCAGGATGTAGGTCGACACGCCGCCGCCGTTGAACGGCGCCGCGATGGTCATGCCGTTGATCGCCATGCGCCCTTCGTTGATCGGGCCGCCGCGCGCCGCGAAGAAGGTCATCGTCGGCGACGTGGCGAGCGCGCCGTCGTTGACCGTCAAGCCGGGGACGGCATTCAGCAGCGTGCCGACGGAGCGGTTTCCAGGAATGGCCGCGACGATCTCGGCGCTGAGCACCGTTTCGCGCCGTGCGTTCTGGACGTCGACCACCGGGGTCTCACCAGAGACCGTGATCGTTTCCGCGAGCGCTGCCGACACGCATATCGATTGGAATCGTCAGCGTGGTCGTGCCGGCGAGCTCGATGTTGCTCACGCTTGACGACGTTGAAGCCGGACAGCGTGAACGTCAGCGAGTAGGTGCCGGGATTCAGACCGGTAATGCGGTACTGCCCGACGCGGTCGGTCACGGCGGTGCGCGTCTTTTCGATGAGGGCAGGACTCGCTGCCTCGACGGTCACGCCCGGCAGCACGGCTGCCCGATTGATCCCTGACCGTGCCTGTGAGGGTGCCTTGTGCAAAGGCGAGGGACGGCAGGAGAACAGCCGCCAGAATCAAGACGGCCTTCGACGCTCCGCGCATGGTGGCCTCCTTCAAGGAACGCCGTTTCGGCGTTCCGGTGGAACGATGACCGAACCCGCAATTCACGCCGCGCTCTCCCGGTGAGAGGTGCGCGAATTCAACGCCTTCTGGATGGGTTTGTCAACGACCAGTGCACGTCTTTTCCGGCTGAGCTTCGGCTCGGAAATCGGCGGTGATTCTGATCGACGCGCGCCGCGGTTGCGACGCGAACTTGTGACCTTCGTTACCGCGGAGCGGAGACCAGCGGGAGGCCCGCCGGCCTCTCACGCGCTCAATCGGGCGTGGGACGCTCCACGCGATCGACGACCCACACTTCCACCGGCGCGCGCGTGGATTCGAGCTTCAGGCCCATCTGCTCCTGGAGCGCCGTGAAGATGGATCCGCCGGTCTGATCGGCCGCGCGCGGCGGGCTGAACAGCAGCTGCCAGTCGTAGAAGCCCTCCAGTCCCGTGCGATCGACAACGGTGCGCTCGACAAAACGCGGGAGCAGGTTCGCGAACTGCCACATCGGGATGCCGCCGGCCTGGATACCGCCCGGTGCACCTGGGCCACCTCCCTGCACGCCGCCGAAGCCGCACACGGGCCGGCCGTCGGCGGTGACAGGCGGCGGTGCCGCCGCTCCCCTGGCTGCCGCAGTCAACCTTGCGGCCTGGATCGCGTCGCAGTCGACCTCAGACTTCTTCAAGTCGCGGCCCAACGTCCCCGGCTTGGCCATGACCAGTGCATACACCGGCATCTCGCGATTCTCCGCGTGAATGGCCATGCGGAAGCGCTCCTCGAGCAGCGTCCGCACCATCATCAAGATGGGGTCTGGCGAGCCCGGCCGCACCGGTGGAACACCCGCCGCCGCCTTCGCGACGATGTCAAAGCGCTCGGCGGCGGCCCATTCAGGGACACCGTCGAGACGCCAGGGAAATTCCGCGACTTGGTAGGCGAGCGCGATGATGTCGCGGAGCGGGATGTTGCTGGCGGTGAACTCGCCGTTGGGCGGCCGACGGATCGACTGCCCCTGTGCGCCCGGCGCGCTCGGCTTGACGCTGGCCACCTCGAACCGTGGTCTGTTCACCGCCGGCGCCTGCGCCGACACATTGGCGCCGCCTATCAACGCCAGCGCCAGGACGCCTACCAGCTTTTCCAGTGCCATGACGAAGAACTTTATAACGCAAACTACTATTCGGTCAATACGCCAGCCGGTCGCTTGGTCCCGTCTCTTTCGTCGTGCGGTCCGTACATTCTTTACGAGGTAGTAACCTTTAGCGGCGAATCTGTCTCATGCCTTCGGAGGCACGGGAAGCTGGAGGCGGGAGATGACCATCAGGTGGATTCTGCTCAAACCATGGTCGACTGCGATTGCTGCTGTGCTGGTCGGAACGATCGCGGCAGCGTCTGGGTCACGTGAGGCCCAGTCTCCGTCTTCGTCTGCTGCCCCCGCGCTGGAGGTTGCGTCGATCAGGCTGAATACGTCGAGGGAGCCCGTCGCATCCATCCGCGTGAGTCCCGGTGGTTTACTGACCTTCGTCAACGTCACGTTCCGCGATGTCCTTCAACGCGCCTATGGGTTCCGGCCATCGCAGATCATAGGCGGGCCGGACTGGCTCGATACGGACCGCTATGACGTGAGCGTGCGAACCGACAAGCCCGGTACTCCCGAGCAGCTGTGGCCCGTATTGCAGCCGTTGCTGGCCGCACGCCTGAAACTTGTTGCCCGCAAAGAAGCGCAGGATACGGCCGTGCTCGCTTTGGTTCTGGCTAGACGTGACCGCCAGTTCGGACCGCAATTGCGGCCGTCGTCGATGGTGTGCGGAACCGCCCAGGCTCCGGCGCCGGTGAACGCGAGGCCGATCTGCGGCGGACGCAGCGGAGCCGGTTTTATCACCGCAGGCGGTGTCACGATGGACCAATTGGCGATGAGCCTGTCGATCATGGTGACGGAAAGACCGATCGTCGATCGCACGGGATTGACGGGTGGCTTCGATCTTGACGTGAAGTGGGCGAGCGACAGATTCCCCGCCCCCGGACCCGGCCGCACGTCAGCCCTGACCGCGTTGCTGGAGCAACAACTCGGACTCAGCCTGCAGCCGACGCGCGCTCCGATCGACGTTCTCGTCATCGAACGCGTTGAACGGCCAACGGACAACTGACATGGAAACCCGGTTGTCAAGGCGGCAAGCACTCTGTAATCGATAGTCCGCTCTCTCTCACCGACTAGAAGGTCGGCCCTCCGCCGAAGGCCAGCACGTCGCCATTCGACAATCTGATCTGCCCTCCGCCCACGATTCGCGAGGATGTCTTCGGGTCATCCGGCCGCGTCAGCAGCACCGTCTGCGTGTCGTCCAGATACAGCGGATTGCGAGGGGGAAACACGCGAGCCGCCACCCAAATGCCCGCTTTCAATCGCTCCTTCAACTCGGGCTTGCGGGCGACGACCACCAGACCGGCGCCCTGGATGGTCCAGGTCTCCAGCTCACCTTTCTCGTTCTTCGACTGGAGGAAGATCAACGCGTGCGGATTGATCCATTCCAGGCGCAGTATTAGTCCTTCCAAGCGTGATTGCCTTCGTCATGTCGAAGTAGAGCGGTTCCGAGGTGGTGCGCCGTTGCCGGTGCGCTCGACACGACGGCAACCGCCAGCACGACTATTCCGGGAAGTGCAGTTCGCATTGGATAATCCTCCCCCGGTTGTGTTTCCGGCGTGTTCCCGCAGCCAAGAATCACCACAATCTAGACGCGCCCGCGCGACTCGCTCCCGCGCGCCAGGGGGTGCTATTTTCCCGCGCGCTATCACCTATCCCTGTGTGAACTTGACGGGATAGGAGCTAGCGCGCGCCAAATGGCACCCCCGGGCGCCTGATCGCGTTCGCCCGTTTGCCCGATTTCTGGCGTGCAATGCGCATGTGTGCTGCGGCGCGAGGCTTGCGCCCTGGGCGTTCGTCGGTGGGCGGGCTGGCGCGCCACGCTCACGCGAGCCAGCGCGCTCAAAATGGCACCCCTAGACTCGACGCTTGTCAGTTCGGCGCGCTTTGGGCCGATTCGCCAGCGGTGGCTGGGGACAAATAGCGCGCAGCGACACCGCGGACGATGGTCTGCCAGTCGACGTCGTGCAGGTTCATCAACACGATGATCGTCAGGCGATCATCCACGAAACGTGCAAACTCGGCGCGGAATCCGATCACCGACCCACCGTGCCGGACGACGCGTCGTCCTTTGACCGATCCCTGCGCGTCGAGCTCCCAACCGAGGCCATACGGATACGTGGTGCCATTATTGAGCGTCACCGCAGTCCACATCTGACGGCGAGTCGCCTCAGTCAGAAAACTGTCCCTCTCCAGCAGAGCGTCCCATTTCGCCAGGTCGACGACCGTCGATAGAAAACCGCCCGCTGGAAGCAGCGCGCGCCGATGATCGGCTTCTTTCAATGGCGTGTCGTTGTCCGCATAGCCGCGCGCCCGATTGGGAAGAGACGCGCCGGTATTCACCGGATATGTAGACGTCATCCCCGCGGGCTTGAAGATCCTTTCTGCCATGTACTCGGTCCATGGCCGCCCCGTCAGCTTCGTAATGATCTTCGCAAGTGGAGAATACCCGGTATTGCTGTACTCCCATTTCTCGCCGGGCCGGAATCGCAGCGGCAAGGAATAAGTTGTCTTAATGACTTCGGAATCCTCTTGGTCGCGGTACTGGTTGTAGCCAGGCGCATCGCGCACCAAACCGGACGTGTGCGTCAGCAGATGCCGGATGGTGATGCCACGCCACGACGGCGGCACATCGTCCAAATGTTTGGTGATCGGGTCATCGAGGCTCAGCACTCCCTCTTGGACGAGCAGCATCAATCCAGTCCCGAGCAATGCCTTACTTACGGACGCGATGTCGTAAATCGTCTCAGGCGTCGCGGTAACTTTGTTCTTGACGTCAGCGAGCCCGTAACCCTGCACCTTCACGATCGTTCCGTCTTTGATGACCGCGAGTGACAATCCAGGAATGTTCTGGCTACGCATCTGGGCCGTGATGAAATCGTCAGTCGGATCGGCGTGTGCGGCGGTCGTCGTAGCGACCACTAACACGCACAGGGCAGTCCGCATCAACATGGGCAGGAGTATACGCGGGCAGGCAGCCGATGAAAGCTCGGGCATTTCATCTCGCGGGCGGACACCGGCGCAGCGTTGTGGAATTTGAGCCATTCAGATCACCGAATCAAGCCCAGACGCCGCGCGACGGACGCCAGCAATGCGCGGGTGAGAGAACGAGGCTTGAACCGACGACCTTGGAGGTCACCGTTTCTCCGGCGGTGGGGTCTAAAATTCGGAGCGTCACATTGGAAAGCCTTATGAACCACCCGAAGATCGGTTTCCTCTTGGTTTTTGTCACGGCAACGGTGGTCGGCATCGCCGCCCAGGCTCCCGATGACCGGTATCCCATCGTCAAGGATGGCAAACTCGGATTCATCGATGCGAAAGGCACGGAGGTCATCGCTCCGCAGTTTCAGCCGATCGCGGATATGTCGAACTTCAGAGAAGGCCTTGCGTGGGTCGCTGGCCCTCGCGGCTCTGGCTACATCGACCCGACCGGTCGTTATGTCATCGGCCCTCAGCAGGATTGGGGGCAAGGAAGGCCATTTCAAGAAGGGATTGCGGGCGTTCTCATGTGGGGACGCAATGGCGCTTCCAACGGCCCGGTGTTGATCGACCGAACCGGCCGCGTCGTTCTGTCGGGTGCGAAGGTGAGGGAGGGCTATTCCTACTTTTCAGAGGGATTGATGGCCGTGTCCGACAGCGGGAAAACTGGTTTCGTCGACAAGCAGCTTCAATGGGTAATCAAACCGCAGTTTTCAGATGCCAGAGCCTTTTCGGAAGGAAGGGCCGCCGTACAAGTCGGAGGCAACTGGGGTTTTATCGATAGGACAGGGCGAACTGTCGTGCCCGCCACGTATGACTGGGTATGGCCCTTCAGCGACGGGCTCGCGCTTGTACGTGTGAAGCTAACGTCGGAAACGCTATTTGGATTCGTCGATACGAGCGGCCGGGAGCGCATTCCACCCCGATTCACATATGCAACGTCATTCAAAGAGGATCGCGCGCTGGTGCGGTCACCTGGTGAAGCGCTCGCGATCATCGACAAGACCGCACACTTCATCGGCAGCGTCGACGGTGATCTGGCGAAGGAGTTTTCCGAGGGTCTTGCTGCTGTTCGGATCGGCGGGCTCTGGGGATTCGTCGACCTCTTTGGTGATTGGAGAGTCACTCCACGGTTCACCAGTGCCGACAGCTTTTGGCACGGTCTCGCCCGAGTTGCCTGGCAAGGAGGACACGGCTACATCGACAAGACCGAGCGCACCGTATGGAGTTCCGACTGGAAATGACAAGCCGTCCGCACTGCGGGTGTGATCGCGACGTGTAGCGCAGCTTAAGGGAAGGAAGGTTCAGTGATTAAGCAATGTTTGATGGCGGCATTGATTCTAGCGGTTTCGATGAGCAGCTTGTCCTCTCTTCAGGCCGCGACGTATCAAGCGAAAACGGAATCGTCGCAGAGTCATACCGCTTGGGTTGCTGACGTGTTGAAACGAATGCAGACCGTGACGGTGGGTATGACCCGAAGCGAACTTCTGACGGTCTTCACTACCGAGGGAGGCATCTACACCGACCTGCACCGCACGTTTGTCAGCCGAGACTGCCCGTATTTCAAAGTCGACGTTGAGTTCGAAGCCGTAGGACGGCCAAGCCGGGACAGCCAAGGGCGTGTGACCCTCGTTGAGGGCAGCCGAGACAAAATTATCAAGATATCCAGGCCGTACTTGCAGTTTAGTGTTCTCGACTAGCGGTGCCTAAGCTCCGATGTCCGACCGGCGTTGAACCGGCGGCCGCGCTCTGCAAAGAATCGACGGGCCGCATGCGTCTCCGCGTCATCAATTTTGCGACGACGAAATTGACGCGCTGATGTCGATTGTTGCGTATCGAAGAAATATCGCGTTCGCGAATAAGCAAAACTCGTTGGCAGAAGAGCGACGTGACCTGTGACCCCGACGGGGAGTGCGATTTCGCTCGCGCTAGCTCCTATCCCGTCCTGAACTTGACTGCTTTGTGAAAGAGTTCACACAATCGGGAAGTGGCCAGACTTCTCGTCGTTGTCGCACTGTTCGTGGCGGCGTTCGCCACGACGTCGGCGCAGGACAGGACTCCGCCGAATGGGTGGCACGCCAGGTGCGCGACCGCAACACGGGCCGCGACTCGCGCGCGGAGATGCGGATGCGACTCTACGACCGCCAGGGCCGCGTCCGCGAGCGCGCGCTGACGATGCTCCGGCTCCGCGGCGAGAAGGACAAAGGCGATCGCGCCCTCATCCGCTTTACCTATCCGAACGACATCCGCAACACCGCCTTTCTCGTCTGGGAACATCCGGGCGCGGACGATGAGCGCTTTCTGTATCTGCCAGCGCTCGGCCGCGTGCGGCGAATCGCCGGCCAGGAAAAGGACGAGAGCTTCGTCGGCAGCGACCTGAGCTACGAGGACATCGGCGGCCGCGACATCTCCGACTACACCTACGCCTTCACGGCCAGCGACACCTCCTGGACGGCGCCCGACGGCACGCGCCATCCGGCGTGGCTGCTCGAATCGAAGGCCAAGGATCCCAACGCCCAGTTGCCGCGCTCGGTCAGCTTCGTCCTCAAGGAGCAAGTTCGTCATCACGGCCGCGGACGTCTTCAACCGGCGCAATGAACGGGTGAAGCACTTCGAGGCGCGCAAGCTCGAACGCGTCGAAGGCATCTGGACCGTGCTCGATCTCGTGATGTCCAACGAGCGTGACGACACCCGCACGGAGCTGACGACGACGTCGATCGACTACAACGTCGGCCTCAAGGAAGAGGACTTCTCGCGGCGGCAGCTCGAGGCGGCCGTTCGATGAGGCCTGTCGCGCCGAAGCGGCGGAGCAGCGAAGGCGGATGAGCGCCCGCATCGCTGACCTGATCTTCCGCTTCCGCCTGCCGCTCTGCGCGATTATCGCCGTCGGGTTTCTGGCGTTCCTGCCGCGGCTGAACATCACCGAGATCGACAACGACATCAGCATGTGGATCTCGAAGGATGATCCCGTGTACCGCACCTACGAGCGGTTCCGGGACGAGTTCGGCGGGCAGCGCACGCTGATGATCGCCCTTCGGTCGCCGCGGCTCTTCACGGCGGAGGGCCTCCAGTTCATCCGCCAGGTCACCGACGACATCGAGCGCGTCGATACGGTCGCCCGCGCGCAGAGCCTCGCCACCGCCAACATCGTCTCGAGTGTGCCGGCGGCGTTGGGAGACGACGGCGGCATCGAAGTCCAGCCGCTGCTCGACGAGGTCATCGACGAAGGGGCCGCGATCACGCGTCCGTGACCGCGTGCTGAAGGACCCGCTGCTGCGAGGCGATCTGGTGTCCGAAGACGGCACCGTCACCGCGATCATCGTCACCTTCGACGAGGATCGGATTGACGACGTCCGTGGCGACGTGATCGATCGCATCCACAAACTGATCGAGTCGCGCCTGCCGGATGGGATGCAGGCCTACTACAACGGCAGCCTCGAGATCAGCGAGACCTACAACAAGGTGACGCAGTCGAACCTGACGATGCTCACGCCGCCGATCCTCCTGCTGACGATCGGCGCGCTCTTCGTGCTGTTCCGATCCTGGCGGCTCACGATGCTGGTCATGGGGGCGGTTGTCGTCAGCTTCGTCTGGACGATGGGCCTGTACGTGCTGATGGGGTTCACGTACAACATCCTCGCCAGCATGATGCCGCCGCTGGTGATGATTCTGGCGATCGCGGACGACGTGCACATCGTGCAGCACTACACCGAGGAGCTGCGTGCGACGGGAAGCCAGGAGCACGCGTTCAAGTCGTCGGTGCGCCATCTCTTCGCGCCGCTGCTCGGCGCCAGTGCGACCACTGCACTCGGCCTGGCCTCGCTGGCCACCAGCAACGTGGTCGCCGTGCGCTCGTTCGGCATCGGCGCTGCCGTTGGCGTGATGGTGGACTTCGTCATGTCGCTCGTGCTGGTGCCGACGCTGCTGATGCTGGTCATCAAGCCGTCGATTGCCGTGGCACCGCAGGAGCGGTACTTCCTCGGCCCGATGCAGCGCGTCGCCCGCTTCTCCATGCGGCACGCCCGGCGCGTTGTCATTGCGACTGGGCTGGTGATGGCGGTTGGCCTGTCTTGGACTGCGGTGGCTGCATGTCGATACCAACCACATCAACTTCTTCGCCAAGGACCATCCGCTGTCTCAGTCGGCGACCCTGATCGACGAGAAGCTGTCGGGCATCTACAGCTTCAACATCCTGCTGGAAGGGGAGCCGGACTCGATGAAGACTCCCGACGCACTGCGCAGGATGGAGGAGCTGCGGGTCCGCCTGCAGAAGCTGCCGTTCGTCCGCAAGGTCGTGTCGGTCGCCGACTACGTCAAGCGTGTGAACCGGGAGTTGAACGGCGGCGCCGAGTCGGAAGCCGTGGTTCCGGCGAGCGCGGATGCGATTGCCCAGGAACTGTTCGTCTTCGGTCTGTCCGACGAGGGCAGGCGTGAGCTGGAACGGGTCGTGGCCAGCGACTACTCCCGCGCGCAGATCTCCGTTCGACTGGCGTCGATGAGCTCGGATCTGGTCTTCGAACAGATCAATCGCGCCGAGGAGGAAGCGGCGGCGGTGTTTGCCGGCAGCGGCATCACGCCGACGGTGACGGGATCGGGCCGCCTCTTTGCGACGCTCGATCACTACATCGTCACGTCGCAGTTGAGCAGCTTTCTCACGGCCTTCCTGACCGTGTTCGCCGTGATCTTCATCGTGTTCCGATCCGCGCGCTTCGGCGTGCTGGCCATCATCGCCAACGCGCTGCCCGTGTGCGCGGTGCTCGGCTTGATGGGATGGCTGGGGATTTCGCTGAACGTGGCCACGGTCATGGTGGCCAGCGTGGCGCTGGGCATCGTGGACGACGACACCATTCACTTCATCGGGAGATTCCGTCGCGAGACCGCGGCCGGATGCGGGACGGCGGAGGCGATCGAGGCGGCCACGATGCACGAGGGACGTGCGTCGCTGACGACGGCGATCATCAACAGCCTCGGTTACGGAATCATGGTCGTCTCTTCGTACAAGCCGACGGCCTGGTTTGGCGGACTGCTCGCGTTGACGATGGTCGTGGCGTTTCTCGCCGAAGTGCTGGTCGTGCCGGCCGTCATCACCCTGTTTCCTCGCGTGTTCGGCGCCCCGGCGTCTGCAAGACTCGGGTCCGCCGCATGATCTTGCGCAGGTGGCTTCCGCCTTCAGGCGGAAGAGCCTTGGCGACGGCGATCTTGTTTCTTCTGCTGGTCCCGAGGCCTGGGGCCGCGCAGGTCGATGGTCATGCATCGGTCATGTTCGATGCGCTCCCGGATCTGGACGTCACCGAACTGCGGATCCGGATCTTTGCCGAACGGCACGATGAGTTCGGCGAGCATCTGCGCATCAACATTGCGGGATACGTAGACGGGCTGCTTGCTGAGCGAGTAGCGGCCGACCTTAAGGAGGGCCCCTACCGGAACACGGATGCCACGCGCGACGCGATCGTGCGGCCAGCGGACCTGTACATCGACATCGTCACGCCGCACTTCGACCTTCGCGCCGGCGCTGCTCGCCTGGTCTGGGGGCGCCTCGACGAGTTCCAACCGACCGATGTGGTCAACCCGATCGACCTGTCGAGGTTTGTGATGGAGGGACGCAGCGAGGCGCGCCTGCCGGTTGGTCTCGTCCGCGCCCGCGTGTTTCTGCCGAAGTCGACGACACTCGAGGCGGTGGCGGTGCCGCACTTCCGGCGCGGTCGTTTCGATCAGCTGGACGAGCCGTCGTCTCCATTCAATCTGACGCGATCGAATGGCACCCCCGAAGGGGGCGCCCTACAGAGTGTCGCGCTGACGGAGGCGATTCCACGCGTGCGGGATGAACCGGCATCAGGAACTGAGAGTCTGCAGGGCGGCGTGAGACTGACGTCAACAACGGCGCGCGTCGACTGGAGCTGTCTCAGCCTACCGCGGGATCCGAGCGTTTCCGATCTCGAGTTGACGACACCGGTAGAGGCCGACCTTAAGGTCGGCCCCGACGAGATGACGTCGTTCGTCATTCGCGAATCGTTTCCGCGGTTCACGATGATTGGTGCGGATTTCGAAACCGTTCGAGGCGTCTGGGGCGTGCGGGGGGAAGTTGCCGCGTTCGTGGACGACGAGCTGCAGTCGGTGCGGGCCGTGCAGGGTGTTGCCGGTCGTTCGCTCACCGCCGGCATCGGCGTCGATCGCAAGGCGGGCGACTATCGGATTGCGGCCAACGCGCTGTGGTCGTGGAGCGGTGTTGACGACGGACCGCCCTTCGACTCGCTGATGCTCGCTCAGGGCAAGTCGCGAGCGCATTCGACGGAGACGACGAAGTCGAACGAACGGACGTATCCCTCGTCGTCGCGGCAGACAGGTCGTTCGCGCGCGAGACGCGGACGCTTCGCGTATTCGCCGTCTACGACCCGGCCGAGGCGACGACCTTCACGCGCGTCATCGGCGCCGTCAGCGTGCGCGATAACGTCTGGGTCGAGGGATCCGCAGGCGTGTTCACCGGCTCGTCGCTCGACGTCATCGGCCGGCTCACACGCCGTGATTTCGCTTACGCTCGGTTGAAGGTGTTCTTTTGAACGCTCTGTTTAACCCGACACCGATCTTCGCGTTCAACCCCGGGCCGATCACCGGTGACGGCAACTGGACGTGGCTCCTTCCTGGCCGGATCCCGACGCTCATCGACGCAGGAACCGGAGAGGCTGCTCACCTCGACGGGGTCGAGAAAGCGCTGGGAGGGACCCAGCTCGGTCAGGTGCTGGTCACGCATGGGCACGTCGATCACGCGTCTGGAGCGCCGGCGCTGCGCGATCGCTTCGGCGTCACGAGGTTTCTGAAGCTGCCATGGGGCGACCGCGACGCGAAGTGGCCCGTTGACTGGACACCGATCAACGACGGTGACGTCATTGCCGCGGGCGACACCGATCTCGTTGCGATCCATACGCCGGGACACGCACCTGACCATCTCTGCTTCTGGCATGAAGCGTCCCGCACAGTCTTCTGCGGAGACCTCGCGATCAAGGGAACGTCAGTCTGGATTCCCGCGCGCCTGGGTGGAGACCTGGCGGCATATCTCGCCTCGCTCGAACGCGTCCTGGCCCTGAACCCGACGCGCCTCCTGCCGGCACACGGGCCGGTCATCGACGATCCCGCTCGCGTGCTGCGTGACTACATCGACCATCGTCTCGAGCGGGAGGAGCAGGTGATTGCGGCGCTGCGCGCTGGTGACCGCACGGCTGAGGCAATCGTCGCGCGCGTCTATCGCGGGCTGAAGGAGTCGCTGGTGCCGCTGGCGCAGGAGAGCATCATGGCCCACCTGCTCAAGCTTCAGCAGGAAGGCCGCGTCCGAATGCATCAGGACGCGTGGATTATGATTGACGCATGAACGCCGGCTTGAACAACGTAGTCGATTACATCAACGTTCATCGCGACCGTTACGTCGATGAGCTGAAGCAGTACCTCGCCATCCCAAGCATCAGCGCGCTGCCCGAGCACTCAGGCGACGTCCGCCGCGCCGCCGAGTGGACCGCCGACGCCCTGCGCGGAGCGGGGATGGAGAACGTGCGCCTCATCGACACGCCCGGCAATCCCGTCGTCTACGGCGACTGGCTGAACGCGCCCGGCAAGCCGACGATCCTGTTCTACGGTCACTACGACGTGCAGCCGGTCGATCCGGTTGAACCTCTGGACCACGCCGCCGTTCGAGGCGACGGTGCGCGATGGCGAGCTTTACGCCCGCGGCGCCTGCCGACGACAAGGGCCAGGTCTTCATGCACATCAAGGCGATCGAGGCGCACCTGAAACAGGGCGGCACCTTCCGTGCAACCTCAAGTTCTTCATCGAAGGCGAAGAGGAGGTCGGCAGCGTTCACCTCGATGACTTCGTTCGCGGCCACAAGGCGGATCTGAGCGCCGACGTGGTGGTGATTTCCGACACGCCGATGTTCGACCGCGGTGTGCCGTCGATCTGCTACGGGCTGCGCGGGCTCGCCTATTTTCAGATCGACATGCGTGGGACGAAGAGCGATCTGCATTCAGGCGGGTTCGGCGGGGCGGTGGCGAACCCGGCGATCGTGCTGGCGCAGGTGCTGGCGCAGATGAAGGACCGCGGCGGCCGCATCAAGATCCCGGGGTTCTATGACGACGTGCGGCCACTGAGCGACGAGGAACGCGCGGAGTGGAAGAAGCTCCCGTTCAACGAAACGAGATATCGCAAGGAGCTCGGCGCGCCGAAGCTGTTTGGCGAAAAGGGCTACAGCACGCTCGAGCGCGTGTGGGCGCGGCCGACCTTCGACGTGAACGGCCTGAACTCCGGATTCACCGGCGAGGGCGCCAAGACCGTGCTGCCGGCGACAGCGATGGCCAAGGTCAGCATGCGGCTGGTCCCGAACCAGGATCCGCAGAAGATCGGCGACTTGTTCGAAGCCTACGTGCGGAAGCTCTGCCCTAAGACGGTTGATCTCAAGATCACGCGCATGCATGGCGGCCAGCCGTGGATGACCGAGTTCGACAATAAGTTCGTCCGTGCCGCAGGGCGGGCGATCGAACGCGGTTTCGGGAAGGCGCCGGTGTTCAACCGCGAGGGCGGCTCAATTCCGGTGGTGGCGACCTTTGAGCGTGAGCTTGGGATTCCCAGCGTCCTGTTCGGTGTCGGGCTGCCCGACGATAACTTGCACGCGCCCAACGAGAAGCTGGATCTCGGCAACTTCCACAACGGCATCATCGCGTCCGCGTTTCTGTACGAGGAGATCGCGAATACGCAGGACTAGGTCGCCTAGGTTGGATGGGTGGCCTGGGTTGCCTGGGTTGCCTGGGTTGCCTGGGTTGCCGATGGGTTGCCTCGGTTGGATGGGTTCCCTGGGTGGCCTGAGGCTACCCAGGCTACCCATCCCACCCATCCCACCTAGGCTACCTAGATCGAGATGCTTCCAGTGATCGGTTCGGTGCGCGGCGCTGGGCGGCGGCGGGCTGGCTCCGGTTTCGGGAGGCTGCCTTCCGGCACGCGCGTGAGCGTCTCGGCGTAGGTCTTTCCCTCGGTCCCGCCCATCGTCCACTCGCCAACAAGCTTTTCCGCGTCGATCTTGTAGACGACGACAGCCGGCGTTCCGCCGAAGTAGCTCACTGACAGAAAACCGTTCTGGAGGATTCCGACACCGGTCACTTCGACGTCGTCGGCCAGCGTCCATCGCACGAGATAGGTGTTCCGCACCGCGGCGATCTGGACGATTCCGCGATAGCGATTGCCGTCGGGATTCGTGCCTTCGCAGAGGTATATGCCGGATGGGTCGGATTTCGCTGACGGCTCCTGGCGGTCTGGCTTGTCGGAGGCTGCGGCGGTCCCTCCAAGGGCGGCGACGAGCGCCGCGCAAATTAACAGTGTTCGGACCATCGTTCCTCCTCGACTCTTCTTCAGCAAGGACCGGGCCGCCACGTCGATTTCGATCCCAAGCCCTTGCTCAGTTGAGCGAAGCGACACGACGTCGAAGCGTTTTCACATGTTCCCAGATTTGTTCCTGCTCTTCACGGGATTCTTTGTCCAGTTCGCTCAGACTCGAAAGCTTCAAATACGTCTGAAGATCGCGGAGCGCGCCCGTGACGTCGTTCAGATGGTAGGCGAGCAGACCCCGGTCGCGGAGCTCGCTCAACGCCGACGGCGTCATTGCCAGCAGGAGCTCGGTCACGTCGCGGGCCTGCGGGAACGAGCGCATATGGACGTAGATGCGCTTCAAGTTGATTAGCATGCGCACGATGATCTGCAGCCGTGTCGTCGGCGCCAGCAGCGATTTGCTGAACGCTACCTCGCCGCCGACCTGACGCTGCAGAAGCAGCCGGCAATCGTGCTCCGAGAGCAGGGCGCCGCCGTGAAACGGATCGATGATCAGCCCGCTGCTGCCGCGGCTGCCAATTTCGGGACACCGCACGAGGAAGTGCCCGGGAAAGTTGACGCCGTCGATATGCAGTCCGGCCCGGCGCGCCACCTCCATGTAGACGACGCAAAGGGTGATCGGGATGCCGGTGCGGCGATCGAGCACCTCGTTCAGGCAGCTGTTGCGGGGGTCCTCGTATTTCTCCCGGTTGCCGACAAAGTGCAGCTCGTCGAAGAGGCATTCGTTGACGGCCTTGATGCAGGCCAGTCGCGAGCCGTCTCCGGTGCGCTCGACATGCCGCTGCACCGCCTGACGGGCGAGCTCGCCCATGGCATCGAGCTTGGCGAGATACGCCTCGACGTCGAGGCGCGGGTACTCGATGCGGGCAACCAGCAGGGCGGCGGGGGCAAGGGTTGTCCCTGAACGCATTGGCGGCGGCGGCGAGCGACGCGGCCAGATCCTTATGCACCGAGTCCCTTGACGCCGGGTCCGCTGCGCGGAACCCGGCCTACGGTGTTGTCGTGGTGTCCGGCTTCTTGACCGCCGGAGCGGCGGAGGTGGTCAGCCGGATTCTCTGTGGCGACGAGGCGCTCGAGCATCGGGATGGTGAGCTCGTGCAATCCACCGACGATCAACTCCGCATCGGCCAGCGCTGACGCCGGATAACTGTTCGTGACGCCAACGCAGCGCAGACCTGCGCCGCGCGCCGAGACGAGCCCCCAGCGCGAATCTTCGATCGCCACGCAGCGGTTCGCCGTCACGTGCGAGTGCTCTCGCTGCAGCAGCGTGAACGCCAGCGCGTACGGCTCCGGAGACGGCTTGCTCTCCGGCGTATCTCCGGAGGCGACGATGGCGGTGAAGTGCGTGCGGAGCTGCGTCGCATCGAGGATCTCCTCGATTTCATGGCGAAGCGCGCCGGAGGCGATGGCGATCGGCACCACCGCCGCGGCCTGACGGATGAAATCGGCCGCGCCGGGAAACAGCACGTCGCCGGCGCGAAGCATCTCCTGCAGGCGGATGCCTTTGCGCGCCACCAGCGACGCGCTCTGCCGCTCGGTCATCTCGATGCCGCGATCGCGTGCCAGCGCCGCAAACACGCCGACGTCGTCGTAGCCCAGATAGTGCGAGAAGTACTCCTCGTCGGTGAGGGTCAGTCCTTCGTCGGCCAGTGCCTGCTGGAACGCGCGCAAGTGCAGCGGTTCGCTGTTGGCGATGACGCCGTCGAAGTCGAAGACGATCGCCTGCAGCGCGCCGCTCATAGCGCCAGGAGCCTTCTCGCCCGCGCGCACCGGAATCTTCAGCTGGTTCGATGCCGGCGGGTACGGACACGAGTAGGCGTTGTTGTACGCGCAGGTCGGGTTGTAGGCGTAGTTGAAGTCGATCGTGTAGAGCCCGGTGGCCGTCGGATCGATGTCCAGGTAGCGGCCCGACTTATATGTTTCTTTGCCCGTCGTGAGATCCACGAACGGCACGAACAGCGATCGGATTGGCTCGCCCGCCGGCGACAGTGCACCGAGACTCAGCTTCTGGCCGTTGAGCGTGAACTCCAGCGTGCCGACGATCTGCATCCGTCGGAGCTCGCCGGTGGACGTCGGCAGCTCCACGACCGGACGCGTCTCGGCGAGCTTGAGCTCCGCAGGCACGGCGTAGTTCGGGATCGGGAGGAAAGTATTTCAGCGGAAGGAACTCGGCGCGACGCGCGGCAGGGATCGGGTCGTCCGATTCGCTCCAGGTCTTATCCCGATCGGCGCGCCACGTCCTCGACCTTCTGCAGGTAGGCGGATTCGTCTGGCGGGCCCGGCGTGCAGCCGGCGGCCGCAATTGCGGACCCAGGAACACGGAGTCCCCCAGAACACCCATCTTCAAGAGCACTGACTACAGGATATACCCTCCCTTTTGAATGGCCGCGTCGGCGAGGACGCGGCGCAAGCGCAATCGTGTTGATGGGTGTCACCTTGAGGACACGGCGCAAGGCGGCGAGCAGCGTGCGGAGGGTGTCGCCATCGGACATCCCGGCAAGGGCGCTGCGCGCGGCGACCTCAACGCGCTGCGCCGCATCGTTGACGAAGACTCGGGCCGCGGCCTCGTGAAGCGCGGCGATCAGGTGGCCGCCTACCGCCGCTGACATGCGCGGCCTGCGCCCGCAGCACGGCGCTCTCCGCGGCGTACGTGTCCGAGATGATGTCGGCGATGTAGCTGAGAACTTCCTGTTCGTCCGTCAGCTTCTCGCCGTAGGTCTGCATGGCCGTGCCGAGGGTCATCAGCACGACCTTCTTGAAGGCGGCGACGGTCTTGAGCTCCTCCGACAGCGGCGCCGACTCACCGGACCCGCACCGGCATCGATGGCGTCAGCAGCTCGTCCTGCAGCCGTTTCGCGGCGGCAATCAGCGCCAGCTCGCCCTTGATCGCGCGCCGCGCCAGCATGCCGGGAATCAGCATCCGATTGATCTCGTTGGTGCCCTCGAAGATCCGGTTCACGCGGGCATCGCGGTAATACCGCTCGGCGGTGTAGTCCTTGACGAATCCGTTCCCGCCATGAATCTGGACGTTCTCGTCGAGCACGTAATCGAGCACCTCGGAGCCGAGGACCTTGGCGATGGACGACTCGATGGCGTATTCCTCGAAGACGCGCGGCAGCGCGCTGCCGTCGTGCGAGTCCGCGAGCGCCGCATCCATCAGCCCGGCGGTCCGGTAGGCGAGGCTCTCCGCAGCGTACGTCCGGGCGATCATCTCTCCGAGCTTGTGCTTGATCGCGCCGAAGGCGGCGATCGGCTGCCCGAACTGGCGGCGCTGCGTCGCGTATTTGACCGAGTCGGTGACGACGCCACGGCAGCCGCCGGCGCACATCGCCCCGAGGCTGAAGCGTCCGTAGTTCAGCGTGTTGAGCGCGACCTTGTGCCCTTTGCCGATCTCGCCCAGCACGTTGCCGGCCGGCACGCGCGCGTCCTGAAGAATGATCGGCGTGGTCGAGGAGCCATGCAGGCCCATCTTGTGCTCTTCCTTGCCGGAGCTGACTCCGGGAAACGCACGCTCGACGAGGAAGGCCGTGAACTGCTCGCCGTCCACCTTCGCAAAGACGACGATCAGATCGGCGAAGCCGCCGTTGCTGATCCACATCTTCTCGCCATTGAGCAGCCAGCTGCCGTCTGGCTGCCTGACGGCTCGCGTCTTTGCCGCCAAGCGCGTCAGACCCCGAGCCGGATTCACTCAAGGCGTACGCGCCGATGATCTCGCCGGCGACGAGCTTCGGCAGGTATCTGTTCTTCTGCTCGTCCGTCCCGAACATCACCAGCGGCAGGATGCACAGGTTCGCCTGCCCGCCGAACGTCGTCGCGAACGATGCGGCCCGGGCAAGCCGTTCCACCACCACCAAAGACGAAGCCTTGTCGAGATCGAGGCCGCCGTACTGTTCGGGGACCGCGATGCCGAAGAGGCCCAGGTCCGCGGCGCGGCGAATCATCGACCGGGCCAAATCCCAGTCCTTGGCCTCGAGGCGCTCGGTCGCCGGCAGCAGTTCGTTGTCCACGAACTCCTGCGCCGTCTGCGCCATCAGCCGATGCTCGTCCGTCAGCCTTTCGGGCGTGAAGACGTCGCCCGGCGGCGTCTCTTCGAGAAGCCACGAGCCGCCTTTGCGAACCTGTGTGGATGTCGTCATCGTTTTCCGTCGGGCACCTCGTAAGGGGCCACGAGTGCCTGTATGTCGCACGGAGGCTTCAGGCTCAGATCTCCGAGTGCCAGTATTGTTCCGTCGTAGGGCGCCCCTTCAGGGGTGCCTAGATTTACATCAGCTCAAAAATTCCCGCGGCACCCATGCCGCCGCCGACGCACATCGAGACCAGTCCGTACCGAGCCTGCCGGCGCCGCATCTCATAGAGCAGCGTGGCCGTCAGCTTGGCGCCCGTGCAGCCGAGCGGGTGACCGAGCGCGATGGCGCCCCCGTTGACGTTCAGCTTCGCGGAATCGATCGGCAGCTCGCGCAGGCAGGCAAGCACCTGCGCGGCGAACGCCTCGTTCAGTTCCACCAGATCGATGTCGTCCAGCGTCAGGCCGGCGGATTTGAGCGCCTTGCGGATGGCCGGCACGGGTCCGATGCCGAAGCGCTCCGGCTCTACGCCCGCCGTGGCGAACGCCACGAAGCGCGCCAGCGGCTGAAGGCCGCGCGCCTTCGCGAAGTCGGCTGACGTGACCAGCACTGCCGCTGCGCCGTCGCTGGTCTGGGACGTATTCCCGGCGGTGACCGTGCCAGCCGCATGGAAGGCCGGTCTGAGTTTGGCCAGGGCGGCCGCGGACGTATCGCGCCGCGGCCCTTCGTCCTGGCTGAACGTCACGTCGCGAATCACGACGTCCGCCATTGAGCCGCCGTAGGGCGCCCCCTTTGGGGGTGCCTCAACGGGCTCCACGACCTGAAAGGTCAGGGGAGTGATCTCCTCGACGAATCGACCGGCCTCGATGGCGGCGAGCGCCCGCTGATGGCTGCGGAGCGCAAAGGCGTCCTGCTCCTCGCGGGAGATGCCAGCCTCGCGGGCATGGTTCTCCGCGACCAGGCCTGTGGTCAGGTACACGTCGGGATAACTGTCCACCAGCGACGGGTTCGGCGACACCTTGTTGCCGCCCATCGGCACCATGCTCATCGACTCGGTGCCGCCGGCGACGATCGCCTCGGCGAACCCGCACATGATCCGCTCGGCGGCGAACGCGATGGACTGCAGGCCGGACGAACAGAAGCGATTGACGGTGACCGCGGACGCATCCACGGGGATACCCGCACGAAGGCTCGCGATGCGCGCGACGTTGAGCCCCTGCTCGGCCTCCGGCATGGCGCAGCCGATGATCACATCGCTGATCTCTTTGGCATCGACGCCGGGCGCGCGTCGCAGCGATTCCCGTATCACCGCCGCGGCCATGTCATCCGGCCGCACCGTGCGCAGCGATCCGGCCGGCGCCTTGCCGACCGGCGTCCGCGTCGCCGAGACGATTACTGCGTCCTGCATGTGAAATCTTCCAGCAGCTCTTCGAGGGCGTCACCCACCTCGCTCGCCTGTCCCTCGAACAGGTGGTTGGCGCGATCGATCTCGATGAATTCCTTCGGCTCCTCGAGCTGTGCGTAAAACTCCCGTACCGAGCGTAACGGAATCAACTCGTCAGCCTCGCCGTGAATCAGGAACTTCGCCTTCGTCGATTGCTTCACGACGCCGTAGTCATAGCGATCGACTGGCGGCGCGATGCCGATCAGCGCGCAGACCCGATCGTCCGCGGCACCGCAGGTCATGGCGATGTGCGAACCGAATGAAAAGCCGGCTGCCCACAGCTCGGTGTCCGGGTATGTGCCTGCGAAATAATCGAGCGCCGCTCTGTAGTCGTCCTTCTCGCCGCGTCCCTCATCCCACGTTCCCGCGCTTCGTCCAACGCCACGAAAGTTGAATCGCAGCACGGCGCACCCGATGCGTGTGAGCGCCTTCGCGCCCTGAAACACCACTTTCGTGTGCATCGTCCCGCCCTCGGTCGGCAGCGGATGCGCAAAGACGACGGCTGCGCGCGGCTTGCCCGCTGGCTTGTCGAATAACGATAGCCCTCGAGCGGGCCGGCTGGACCGGCGATCTCACGGACTATTTCACCCAACCCTTTTCTCCCTTGAGTGTCGCAGCGTGGGGCGCGGCACGCCACTCCACGGCGCAGGCGCCGTGGGGGCCCCGGGGTCAGGCGCGCCAGGCGGACCTGACAAGGTCCGCCCCACGTTTTTCTCCTGGCGCAGCGATTGACTGTGCCGCTCGACGAACCGCGCCACCGCATCGGCAAACACATCCGGCCGCGTGATGAGCCCGAGATGGCCGGTGCGCGCGAGCGTGACGCGCTCGGCGTGCGGCCACACGCGCGTGTATTCCTCGGTCAGGCGGACTGGGACCACGCTGTCGAGCGTGGAGTCTCCTGTCACCACCAGCGTCGGCACGTGCATCGCGGAGAATTCATGGTCGAGCTGCTTCCCCTCCAGCGCGCGTACGCGACGAGCCATTCGTGCCGGCGAGAACATATGCGTCAGCGCGTTGATGCCGTGACGGGCTGCCGCCCTCATGCCTGATAGGACGCCTGGATTGGCCGCGACGATCTCTCGGCATAACCGCAGCGACCCAATCAGAAAGAGCGGCGACAGCAGCGTTGGCGCCCGCAGGTAGAAACGGACGCGCGCGTCCGGGGCCCAGCCAGGAGGGATCGCAGACACGAGGACGAGCCCGGCGACACGCTGTGGGTATCGAGCCGCGAATGCCGCGGCCACGAGCCCGCCGTAGGACACCCCGGTGACCACCGCCGTCGAAAGGCCGGCGAGATCCATCGCGTCCTTCACCTGCTCGACGTAGGAGTCGAATCCGCACGTGGGATCGAAACGGCCGCCGCAGGTCGGTTCGTCGGCAAGGGAGAAGGTGACGACGCGGCAGCGGCTGGAGAGCGCGTGGACAGTCGGACTCATCCACTCCCATCGCCCCTGAATGCCAGGAACGATGACCACGGGGCGCCGCCGACGTCAACGATCTTCACTACGATCCACGATCCGCATCAGTTTCTCAACGGTTTGCCGGTCTTGAGCGTATGCGCGATCCGTTCCTGCGTTTTACGCTCCGCAACCAGGCT
The DNA here is from genome assembly GCA_963793705.1 of uncultured Acidobacteriota bacterium. Taxonomy (GTDB): domain Bacteria; phylum Acidobacteriota; class Vicinamibacteria; order Vicinamibacterales; family UBA2999; genus Gp6-AA40. The sequence goes on from CAWCBC010000023.1 coordinate 153,304, forward strand.
CAGAAACGCCTCGCGCTCGAGGTCGAGCAGATGCTGCTCGGTGACGCGCGTGGCGTGCGGCAGTGACCCACCCGCCATGATCGTCGCCAGTTTCCGTCCAATCAGCGCATCGTGGTCGCTGATGCGTCCTGCGCGATGCGCCAGATGCACCCCGAGCTTCAGCGGCGCCGCGACCGTGTCGCCGCCAACCGGGATCGCCGTTCTCGGAACCGGCGGCTGATACCCCTCGCGTACGCGGACCAGCGCCCGTGCCTTCGCATCCGACAGCAGCCGCTCCCTGTTCATCGTGTAGGCGTCAGTCGCCCGCAGATAGCCGAGACGCTGCGCGTCCGGCGCGCTGGTCGAGGTTTTCGCGAACGCGATGGTTTCGAAGGCGCGCTGGATGGGCGGCAGCAGGTCATTGCCAGCGGGCCGCGTTTCCATCGCCCGCGCCACCATTTCCTTCGTGCCACCACCAGCCGGGATGAGGCCGACACCGACTTCGACGAGGCCCATGTAGGTCTCGGCAGCGGCCTGGACGCGGTCGGCATGAAGGGCGATCTCGCAGCCGCCGCCGAGCGCCAGCCCGGCGGGCGCGACGATCACCGGCACATCCGCATATCGCAGCGCCATCGTCGACTGCTGGAAAGCGCGCACCATCAGGTCGATTTCGTCCCAGTTCTCCTCCTGCGCTTCGAGGAGCACGAGCATCAGGTTCGCGCCGGCTGAGAAATGCAGACCGTCGTTCCCGACCACGAGCGCGGCGAAGTTCTTCGACGCCTCGCGGACGCCGTCCTGCAGCATCTGGATCGTGTCGCCGCCGATGGCGTTCATCTTCGAGTGGAACTCGACCGCGAGGACACCATCGCCAAGGTCCACAAGGCTCGCGCCCGAATTCTTCCTGACGATGGCCGATCGCTCCCTGGCCGAGCGCAGGATCTGCAGGTCAGGGGCGGCGGGTGCGACCTCGCCGTCACGCAGCCGATTCTGCCCGCTGGCAACGGCCTCGCGCCACAGTTCCGGAACGCCGCCCGTCATCAACTCCGGCGCCGCCTTTTGCGTGGCGTCGAGGACCTGCTGAATCCCGATGGCGTCGGCAACTTCGAATGGCCCAAGCTCCCAGCCAAAGCCCCATCGCATGACGCGGTCGACGTCGTCCGTCGAATGCGCGATCGCGGGTGTCACGCGGGCGGTGTAGACGAGCGCCGGCGCGAGCGTCTCGCGAAGGAGCTGACCAGCCTTGTCTTTTGCGTTGAACAGCGTGCGGATTCGCTCGCCGACGTCGTTGATCGACTTGCCGGCTTCGATGGAGCCCAGCTTTGGTGACTGCCGCGGCCGGTATTCGAGCGTGTTCGGGTCGAGCGTGAGAATCTCGGACTCGCCAGCCGCGTTCTTGATGCGCTTGTAGAACCCCTGGCCCGCCTTCTCGCCCGTCAGACCGCGCTCGACCATCTGCTTCACGAACGGCGGCAGCACGAACGACTTCCGGGCGTGCGGATCGTCGAGCCGTTCGTGAAGGTTCTCGATCACGTGGCTGAGGATGTCGACGCCGGCCAGATCGAGTGTCCGAAAGGTCGCGCTGCCTGGACGACCGATCGCCGGCCCGGTGATGGCGTCGATCTCCTCGATGGAGTACTCGCCGGCAGCCACCTTGGCGAGCAGCTGCGTCACTCCATACAAGCCGATGTGATTGCCGATGAAGTTCGGCGAATCCTTGGCCAGCACGACGCCCTTGCCGAGCCGGTGGTCGGCGAATCGCGCGACGGTGTCGATGACTGATTGCTGCGTCTCCGCTGTCGGAATGATCTCCAGCAGGCGCAGGTAGCGCGGCGGGTTGAAGAAGTGCGTTCCAAGCCAGTGGCGGCGGAAATCGTCGCTGCGCCCTTCCGCCAGCGCGGCAATGGGAATGCCCGACGTATTCGAGCTGACGATGGATCCCGGCCGCCGCGCGGCGTCCACCTTCTCGAGCAGCGCACGTTTCACGTCCAGCCGCTCGACGACGGCCTCGATGATCCAGTCGGCCTCGCTGCAGGCGACCAAGCCCGTCGTCAAAGCCGGCGGTCGTGATCAGCGTCCAGGTGTCGGGAGTGAAGAACGGGTCCGGCTTGAGCGTCCGCGCACGCTGCAGTCCCTGCGCGGCTGCTTCAGGTGTCAGATCGAGGAGGAGCGACGGAACGCCGGCGTTGGCGAAATGGGCGGCAATCTGCGCGCCCATGACGCCGGCGCCAAGCACGGCCACGGAACGAATCACGGATCCAGTCTAACGATGGATGGTGCGATCCGGCTAACGCGGGTCGGTTCGCTCAACATGTATGCTGTCGCTCGTCATCATCCTGGCCTACTTCGCGTTTCGAGCACGCTCCGGCGGTTGACACACGACAGTTCACGCGGCAAATAGGAGGAAAGAATGGCAGTCAAATTCCAACGAAACCTAGGCATGCTGCTTCTAGCGGTGTGGCTCATTCTTTATGGGCTCGCTGGCATGATCGCACTCGGCCTGCCGGCTCCGCTGATGGCCGTCCTGGCGTTACTCGCGGGCATTCTGATTCTTGTCGGCCGGTAGAGCCAACAAGAGCCTAATCAACAGGCGCGCGAACAATCGGCCGCGTCAGGCAGGTCGGCCCTCCGGCTCCTTTCACGCTGATCTCGTTGCCGACGTATTCGATGACTTCGACGCCGGCGCGCTTCGAGCGCGGCGCGCGTCTGCGGATTCCCGGCGAGCATCACGCAGCGGCTTGGACTCAGGGCGAGCACGTTGCACCCCATGGAATCGAATTCCTCGTCAGGAACCTCGACGAGGCGGTAGCCGCGCTCGAGCAGCAGCTGCCTGAACGGCACGGGCAGGAGGCGTGAATACACGACCGCCAGGTCGCGATCAACGGGGCTGATCAGCGACATGAGATGCATCACGTCGCTCTCGCCGCGCCAGTGGGGAAGCGGCACTTCGATCACACTCGACCGAATCGCCCACCAGTGTGCGTAACTGCGTGATTCCCTCCGCGTTCGTCCGGTAGCCGCGGCCGACGACCAGCGTCCGCGCATCGAGCCAGACGACGTCACCGCCTTCGAGCAGGCCGGGGGACTCGATTCGTCCGTGAACCTCGAACGTCGCTCCGAGCGCGCGGAACGCGCGTTCCTGCGAGTCGGGTTCCGCCTGGCGGCTGCGCTTGCCCATCCGGCAGAGGATCAGCCCGTTCGGGCTCACGACTGACGCATCGCGCGCGTATACCGAGTCCAGTGTGGTGTCGGCATCCTGGGGCAGCAGCTGAATAGCTGCGCCGGACGACCGCAGGATCTCCAGAAACCGCTCGTATTCGTCAACGGCCGCGCCGAGGTCCGGCGCCGCTGTGAAGTTGAGCGCCTTCCACTGCGTTGCAATCGTCCGCTCATCGACGAACGCGTCGCGGACGTGCTTCACGACGACGGTGACGAGCCGGCCGACCTCCGATAGCGAGGGCACCCCTGAAAGGGGCGCCCTACGAGCGGCTGGTGGTGCCCTACGATCGGCTGGCGGCGGTGAGTCTACTTCCATCGGATGAGGATCGATTCTCTGTCGAAGATCGAGATGGCGGCTCGCAGCACGAGCAGGTTGCCCACCGCGAGCACAGCGCCGATCGCCAGCAGGATTGGCGTAGTCAGCACCACGCCGCCGACGAACTGGGCCACCTGCAGCACGCCCACCGGGATGATCAGGATGACCGCTCCCAGCTGCTGCGCGCTGCGCGGATCGTTGACTCGAGACGACGTACACACCGCGAGTTGCAGCCCGAGCAGCGCAGCCAGCGGACCGATGAGGAACACCAGCCCGAGCGAGCGCGGTGTCAGCAGGGCCCTCCAGACACCAGGCTCCGCCACTGCGGCTATCAGGACGACATACAGCACGAAGCAGAACGTCGTGAGGACCACGCCTGGAATCGCGGCGCTGATCACTTTTGCCGCCAGCAGCTCGCTGGTCTTGAGCGGTGTCGCGAGCAGCGGCTCGAGCGTCCGCGCCTGCTTCTCGCCGATCACGCTATGCGCGGCAACAGACATCCCGCCGGTCACGGTGGTCAGCCCCACCAGCAGCGCCAGCACCTGCTGGAAGATGAACGCCTGAATGGCGCCTTCGGCGCTGAGCGCACGCAAGCCGGGCTCGGTCTGGCGGAACTGTTGGGCGATCTCGAAATCGCTCGAGTCGGACAGCCGTTCTCCGGTGACAGCCGGGATGATGATCGCGATGACAAACGGATAGAAGATTGCCGCGCATCCGGTGAGCAGCGCCGGAATGAAGATCCCAGGACTGTGCCGGAGTTCGGCAAAATCCTTGGCCACCAGCGCGACGGTCCGCTTCATTGGGTGTCGCCCTTCAGCAGTCGCAGGTACACCTCTTCGAGCGTCCGTTCTTCAGGAATCACCGACACAATCCTCGCCCCTGCCTCCACGAGCGCCTGGACGATGCCCGGGCCGATCAGCGCATCGCCCTCGACGCCGATGGACATCAGCGTGTTGTCGATGGTCACGTCGTGTGCGCCAGCGGCCGCGGACCGCTGGTTCGTATTTCGCTGCCGGCTCGGTCAGCGTGATGGCGACACGCCTGCCGAATAGCTGCGACCTGAGCGCGTCGGGCGTGTCGAGCGCGACGAGCCGCGTGCGAAGGACGGCCACACGATCGGCGACGCGATCGACTTCGTCCAGGTTATGCGTCGAGATCACGACCGTCCGGTTTTCGGTGCGCAGCCGCATGATGAGCGCCCTCGTTTCGTGAGCGCTTTCCGGATCGAGGCCGGCCGTTGGCTCGTCCAGCAGCACGATCGACGGATTGTGGAGCAGCGTGCGCGCCAGCGCCACCCGCTGCTTGAGCCCTTTCGAGAGCTGCGCGGCGGGATCGCCGGCGCGATTGGCGATGCCGAAGAGATCGAGCGCCGTGTTGACGGCCTGGCGCGCGGGCGCCACGCCCTGCAGGCGCGCGTAGACGACCAGGTTCTCGTAGACAGTCAGCCGATCCCAGAGTCCGGGAGCCTCGGTCAGGAATCCGATCCGGCCGCGCAGGTGAGACGCGTGCGCCGTCATGGCTTCGCCGTCAACGTGAACGGTGCCGGAGGACGGCGTGATCAGCCCCGCGAGCATCCGCAGCGTTGTCGTCTTTCCGGCGCCATTCGGCCCGAGCAGGGCAAAGATCTCTCCCGGCGACAACTCAAAGCTGAGATCGTCGACGGCCACGCGGCTGTCGAATCGTCGCGTCAGGTGCGATGCAGTCAGCACGCGCGGGCTTCTTTATGCGCCTAGTAGGCGGCGAGCGTCTTGATGGCTTTCAGGACGTCGGCGGAGCCGGGCAGGATGACTTCCTCGAGCACCGGCGCATAGGCGACGGGACAGTCGAGCGACGCCACCCGCTTGACCGGCGCGTCGAGGTGCTCGAACAGCTCGTCGGAGATGCGTGCGGCGATCTCGGCCCCGAAGCCGCAGGTGAGCTGATCCTCGTGGGCGATGACGACGCGATTCGTGCGGCGCGTGTAGGTCGCGATGGTGTCCCAGTCGTAGGGAATGATCGACCGCAAATCGACGACGGCGACGCTGACGCCGTCCCGTTCAGCCTGCTGCGCGGCGAGCAGCGATCCGCTGCACCAGCGCTCCCCAGGTGAACACCACGACGTCGGTCCCCTCGCGCACGACGGATGCCTTGCCGAACGGAATCATGTAGTCGGCGCCCGGGTACGGAGACTTGTTGTAGGTCTGCCGGTAGAGGTGTTTGTGCTCGCAGAACAGCACCGGGTCGTCGCTGCGAATGGCGGTGCGCAGCAGGCCGGCGGCGTCCTGGGCGGTCGAGGGGAACACAATCCGAATCCCGGGTGTGTGCGCGAAGATCGAGACGCCGGACTGGCTGTGATACGGCGCGCCACCGCGCAGGTAGCCACCGATGGGCACGCGGATCACGACCGGGCATGACCACCGGTTGCCGGACCGGTAGCGCATCATCGCCAGCTCGTCCCGAATCTGCATGAACGCCGGCCAGATGTAGTCGAAGAACTGGATTTCGACGACGGGCTTCAGTCCGCGCAGCGCCATGCCGACGGCGCGGCCGACGATATTGGCTTCGGCCAGCGGCGAATTGAAGACGCGCTCGCTGCCGTACAGGCGCTGCAGGCCGTGCGTGACCTTGAACACCCCGCCCTTGCCGCCGACCTGCGTCAGCGCCTCCTCGCGCGACGCGTCCGCCACGTCCTCGCCAAAGAGGACGATTCGCGGATTGCGCGCCATCTCGTCCTTGAGCGTGCGGTTGATGGCGCTCACCATCGTGTCGGGCGCACCCCCAGGGGCGGCGTCGCTGGCGAAGGCGTCGGACGTGGGGTCGACGTCAGGGGAGAAGACGAAGTCCGCGGCGGTCGCGGGATCCGGCATTGGCGCGTCGAGCGCCGCTGCCGCCGCTTCCTCGACTTCCCGATCGACCGCCGAGGCGATCTCGGCCAGCTCGGCATCGGTGGCCAGCCCTTCGTGCTTCAGGAAGTGGCGCATCCGGACGAGCGGATCGCGTCGCGCTTCGGACTCGCGCTCCGCCGGCGTCTTGTACAGCTTCTCGTCGTCCGAGAGGGAATGCGAGTACGGCCGAACAACGGTGGCGTGGACGAGCACGGGACCATAGCCGGCGCGGAGGTGCTCCACGGCCTCTCGCATCGTGCGATAGCTCGCCAGGTAGTCGGTGCCGTCGCAGCGGAACACGCGCAGGCCGATGAAGCCCTCCACGATGCGCGAGATGTCGCCGCCCGGCGTCTGAACTTCGACGGGAACGGAGATCGCGTAGCCGTTGTCTTCGACGAGGAAGAGTACCGGGAGCTTCCTCACGCAGGCGGTGTTCAGCGATTCCCAGAACTCTCCTTCGCTGGTCGCGCCCTCGCCGATCGAGACGTAGGTGATTTCATCCGGGTGAAAGTGTTTCTCGCGGTCGGGGATCTGCTCGACGCGTTCGAAGATGCGGCGCGCGTCAGCGGACCCGACGGCGTGCAGGCACTGTGTTGTGGTGGCGCTGCTCTGCGACGGAATGTTCAGCGCCCGGTGACCCCAGTGCGACGGCATCTGCCGGCCGCTGTTGGCCGGGTCGTCCTTCGAGCCGACGGAGGCGAGAAACATCTCGCGCGCCGTCATGCCGAGCGTCAGGCACAGGGCGCGATCGCGGTAGTACGGAAAGAACCAGTCGTAGCCCGGCTTGAGCTGCCTGCCGGCGGCGACCAGGATGGCCTCGTGGCCGGCACCGCTGATCTGGAAATACGCCTTTGATTGATTCTTGAGCTGAATCTCCTTGTCGTCGACTCGGCGCGACAGGAGCATGAGGCGATAGGCCGAGAGCAGGTCGTCCTTGGTAAGTCCCTCGTGATCCCGGCGTGCTTTTGCCGCGGAGGCGCGCTGATCCGCGCCGTTGGCCAGGGTCGACCCCTTCATCGCTGCCGCCGATTATGGCACTAAGCCGGTTCGCCCTCCACGAGCCAGTCCGCGCGTATCGGGCTGAACACGTCGAGCTCGAACGTGTCGTCCAGCGCTTCGGCCTGGTGCGGGATCTGCGACGGGATGTGCAGCATTTCGCCTTCGCGCACGATGATCTCCTCGCCGCCGACGAGGAAGCGCAGCGCACCCTGCAGGATGTAGGTCATCTGCTCGCTCTCGTGCGAGTGCATCGGAATCAGGGCGCCGCGCTTCAGGTAGATCTGCGCGACCATCTCGCGATCGCCGGCGACGATCTTCTGCGAGACCATCTCGGTTACCTTGTCGAGCGCGATTTCGTCCCAGCGGTGGAGTCTGGCTGTCATAGAGGTTACGGAGAAGTCGGAGTAAACGGATTCACAGGAGGAACGGAGCAAACGGAGGACGAACGGAGGAGAGGCCGTTCGATTGGTCGGCGTGCGGAGCACGCCGACAGCCGCGATATACGAGAGCACAAATACAAGCCGCCGATCGACCGGTCGAGCGGCTTGTATTTGCGCTCTCGTACATCGCGGCAGGCCGCCTTCGGCGGCCAATCGAACGGCCGCACTTCTTCGTGGTCTTCGTGCCCTTCGTGGTTGAAACCAGGAACTCCGTTCGTCTCCGTTAACTTCGTTCCTCCTGTGAAACCGTTACCTCCGTCTTCTCCGTTAACTCTAATGCACCCGCCGATTCACGTCGTTGGCGCGACCGCCGGTATGCACGTCGAACTTCCTGCGCATCCGGTTGATGCGCCACTTGACGACTCGGTACTGGATCTCGGCCTTGACGTTGAGGCGCGGCTTCTTCAGGTAGAGGTAGCCAGCCGCGAGGCCGCCCAGGTGCGTGGTGTGCGCGACGCCGCCGCTGCTGGCGCTCAGTGATGCCAGCAACGACATGCCGCCCATGATCATCACGAAGTATTTTGCCGGCACGGGAAAGACGAACATCACCAGAATCGGCCGGTGCGGGAAGTACAACGCGTAGGCGAGCAGGATGCCGAAGATGGCTCCGGATGCGCCGATCGTCAGGGATTGGTACAGCGGCGTAAATATGCCCAGTGGCAGAAATGACAGCACCAGGGTGGTCAGTGCGGCGCAGATGCCGCAGAAGAAGTAGAACTTGAGAAAGTAGCGCGTGCCCCACATGCGTTCCAGCTCGACGCCGAACATCCAGAGTGACAGCATGTTGAACAGGATGTGCGTGAAGCCGAAGCGGCTGTGCACGAACATGTACGTGGCCAGGCGCCACAGCTGACCCTTGCCAGCGACCGCTGCCGGCTGCATCCCCAGCCAGTTCTCCACGGCGGCGGAGAACCATCCGAGAACAAACAGCGCGACATTCGCGAGGATCAGCGCTTTGACCGCAGGCGTAATGCCGCCAGGTCCGAAGGCGTAAGACAAGCCGGAGGGTGCCGGAGGATAGCGGCCTCGCATCGATCCAGTCTCTTCTAATCAGGGGTTACTCAGCAACATCCTGTACCCGCACTTTCGACGGTCGCGACGTCGGAAGCGCGAGCGGTCACATGCGGAGCGCGCGTCGCAGGCAGCGGAAGCGCAAGCGCAGCAGCCACGAGAGGCATGAACGACATCATTATCAGCGTGTGGTCGATGCCGATCCGGTCGGCAACCATGCCGACCAGCGGCGCGGCCAGTCCGCCGACGCCCCAGGCGAACCCCATCATCAAGGACGACACCGTGGCCGCGCTGATCGGCGCGAGCATCTGCGCGAACGTGACGTTCACCGGCAGCGTGGACTGGAGCAGGAAGCCGCCGACCGCAATCATCGCCACCAGCGACCATCCGTCGAGCAGTGGAGCGAAGGCGAGGAACGGAACGGCGCTGACCAGCGAGAGCATGATCACCCGTCGCGCTCCGAACCGGTCCGCGATCGGACCGCCGACGAACCCGCCCGCGCCGACCGCGCAGAGGTAGATGGACGCGGCGGTGCCTGCCTGCGCGATCGTCATGCCGCGACGGGTGAGCATCACGGGAACGAACGTCGAAAAACTGACGGCGGTGAGCGTGCGCAGCACGACGATCAGGTACAGCAGCGACAGCGGCTTGGCGTAGGGACGCAACGCCCGTATTCCGCTCGCCGATCCCGATTCATGCAGGCGCTCGACGGGAGGGACGCGCCGCAGCAGGACGCCAATCAGGATGGCCAGGCCGGGAATCACCAGCCACGGGGTGCCGCGCAGTCCGAACCGCTGAACGAACGGCGCAAAGATCAGCGGCGCCATCGCCTGCCCCAGCGTGCCGCTGGTGATGTGAAACGACATCGCGAAGCCGCGATGACGGCCTGCGTACCTGTGGACCAGCGCCGCTGCCGGTGGGTGGAACGCGGCGCCGCCGAGACCGCCGACGATCAGGACAGCGGCGAGGACCCACGCGGTTGGTGCCAGCCCGACCAGCGGAAGCATCGCGACCGCCAGCAGCGGGCCGACGATCAGGAGGACGCGCGGGTTCGACCGGTCCGCCACATGACCAAAACCAAGCTGTGCCACCGAGTTGGCGAGCTGGAAGCACATCTGCAGCGTGCCGGCGCCGGCGAGGGAGAGGTTGAGGTTCGTGATCAGCAGCGGCAGCAGCGGCGTCAGGATGTTGCCGTAGCCGTCGACGAGAAAGTGCGTGCTCGCCATCACCAGCACGGTGCCGTGCAATCCGAAAGGGCGGAACGCCTTCATGCCGAACGACGGCGCAATCGACGCAGGACCATCTGCATGCTGTCGTTGAACTCCTTGATCCGGAGCACCCACGCAGCCGCAGCCAGGACGGTCAACGCAACGGCGATGGTGGCGCCGAGCTGGAGGATCTGCCACAGGAGCGCCGGCTGCGGGATGAGCGTCGACATCCACCGGTCCACCGCGAAGGCGGCGGCGCCCATGACGATCGATGCGGCGGTGATCCGCACGGTTGAGCCAATCAATCGCCCTTCGTTCAAGCTGCCGAGGCTCCGACGAAGGATCAGCAACAGCGCGATGGCGTTGAAGAGCGCGGCGATCGACGTGCCGAGCGCGAGTCCGGCATATCCCATCACCCGGACCAGCATGATGCTCAACGCCGCATTCACGAGCACCGCAATCACGCTGACGATGACAGGAACCCGGTTCTTTCCGAGGGCGTAGAAGACCGGCGACACGATGCGGACGATCGAATAGCCGACCAGGCCGACGGCGTAGAACTGGAGTGCGGCCGCCGTCGCGACGGTATCGCTGGAGTGAAAATTGCCGTGCTCGAATATCACTCGGATGATCGGAATCCCGAGAACAATCAGGCCGACCGTCGCCGGCACGTTCAGCATCAGCATCAGCGAGATGCCGCGCGCGATGGTATCCCGTGCGGCCGGCAGGTCCTTATGCGTCACCTGCCGCGATACGGTCGGGAGCGTGGCGGTGGCGATCGAGACGCCGAATAAACCGATTGGCAGGTACATCAGCCGGAACGCGTAGTTCAGCCACGACACGGCGCCCTCTCCCTCGCCTGTGGCCAGCTGGTTGTTGACGAACAGATTCACCTGTGTCGCCGCCATGCCGATCGTGCCAGGACCCATCAGCAGCAGCACCCGTTGCAGTCCGTCATCACGCCAGTCGATCCCCGGGCGATAGCGGAAGCCTTCGCGCCGCATCGTCGGCCACTGCATCACGAGCTGCGCGACGCCGCCCAGCAGCGTCCCGATCGCAATCGACGTGATCGGCGCGATGCCCCACCGGCTGAGCAGCGGCACGAGCGTGAACGCGCAGATGATCGTCATCACGTTGAACATCGCCGGCGACAGCGCCGGGATGAAGTAGTGATGCAGCGAGTTCAACATGCCCATCAGCGCCGCGGCGAGCGCGATGAACAACAGCGACGGCAGCATGATCCGCGCGAGATCGACTGTCAGCCGGAGCTTCTCAGGGTTCGCCGTGTAGGTGTCGTCGGCCAGGAGACGCACGAGCGGTTCGGCGAACACGATGCCGAGGACGACGAGCGCGCCGGTCACCACGATCAATGCATTGATGACGTTGTTGCCGAGGCGCCACGCCGCCTCCTTGTCGCGCGTCGTCAGATAGCGTGTGAAGGTCGGCACGAACGCCGCGCTCATCGCCCCTTCCGCGAAGAGGTCGCGCAGCATGTTGGGAATGCGGAAGGCGACGAGGTAGGCGTCCGTCGCGACGCCGGCTCCGAAGAACGCGGCGAGGACCTGTTCCCGGACCAGCCCGAGGATCCGGCTGGTCATGGTGGCCGCGCCAGCCGACGCGGCGGAGCGCGCCAGTGTCCGGGGTGCCGCGCCATCGGCGGGCCCGGAGGAGGGAGGGTCAGCCGCCAAGTTTGCGGCGCACCGCGTCGTTGACCGCTTTCCCGTCCGCGTTCTTGCCGGCGAGTTTCGGCATCACGGCCTTCATCACCTTGCCCATGTCTTTCGCCGAGCTGGCGCCGGTTTCGGCGATCGCCGCGGCGACGGCCGCCTCAATCTCGTCGGCGCTGATGGCGGGCGGCATGTAGTGCTCGAGGATGGCGATCTCGGCGGTCTCTTTGTCGGCCAGATCCGTACAGGCCGGCCTTTGAGAACTGCTCGATCGAATCGCGCCGCTGCTTGACCAGCGAAGCCACCACCTGCAGCACCTCGGCGTCCTCGAGGTCGCGCCCTTTCTCGACGCCCTTGTTCATGACGGCGGCTTTCAGCATCCGCAGCGCCGACAGGCGCACAGCCTCCTTGGCCTTCATGGCAGCAGTCATGTCCGCGGCGATTTGTTTCGTTGAGACTCATCTTCACTTTTCCACTTTTCCACTTTTAAGTTGTCCACTTCGTTCAGTGGTCCTGGTCCGAATCGCCATAGGTGATATGCCAGCCGTCGGTCTCATCGTAGAACCCTTTGGGCACCTGCACGGCGTTGACCTTCACATTCACTTCAAGCGTCGACTTCACGCTGAAGTAGCCGTTGCGCCGAAGGACCCGGCGGAATGGTCCGTTCATCACGTGGCAGCGAACCTTGTCGGAATCTTCCGCGCGGGCTGCGCGATCGACCCAGCGCAACAACGTCTTGAGGCCGGCCACGTCGTCGGGATCGACCAGAAAGTCGACGAGCAGCGTGACGCGGCCGAGCGGTTCGTAGCGGTGGCGGTAGACCGCGTATCCGTGCACCTCGCCCTGACGCTTGAGCGCCACGATCTGGTAGCGCACGTGCGGCGGCTCGAGGTAGCGCCAGTTCAGGTACGCCGCGTCGCGGCGCACGGCCAGGTCGAACTTCGCCGCAAGCTTTTCCCACAGGACGGTGAAGGCGCGGTCGAAGCGTCGGATCGGCTCGCACTCGGCGCGGAGCGGCCGCGAGCGCGCGGCGACCTGCACCAGCGGCCACGTCACGAAGGAGATCAGCCGGTTCACCGGCGTCGGCAGGTGCGGCAGCCGCACGGCACGCCGCGTCAGCGGCTTCACCAGGCACGGCACGAGATGCGCGGGTGGCCAGCGCAGCCGCTCCAGGAGGTCGCGCGCCTCTGGTGATACCCCGAGGGCCAGCACGGCGCCGCTGTTTCTGTCCCAGGCGCGCACCAGCGCTTCGCCGAGGCCCTGGCGATCGCGCTCAGGCGCCACCATCGCGTCTGCGCCCCACGCGCCGTCGACCTCCATGCCTTTGAGCGACACGCGGACGGGGAGCGTCGGATAGTGACCGACGACCGTTGGTCCCTCGCGTGCGACCCAGATCCACGGCTGGCCTGAAGGATTGTATGGATTGCGGCGATGCTGCCAGTCCCAGCGCAGACGTGTGGCGTCTGCGGCGTCGGCGCCCTGCATGCGCCGATAGAGCAGTTCGACACCGCGACGGTCCTCGGGACGGTACCGATCGATCTCTGACATGAAGAAGGATCGAGTCGACCGTGTTGATTGCTACGGGCCGCGGTGAGCGAAACCGCGAAGCGAGTCGAAGATCTCTTCGTGAGCTTCGTGTGAAGGTCAGCGTTGCGGCTGCGGCGGCGGCGGCGGCAGCCCTGGCGCGGCTGGCGCCTGTTGCGGCACGCGGAGAGATCTCGCCGGGACGCGACGTGCCGGGAAGTGTCTGTAAGGTCGTTACGGGACGCGGGGAATTCGGCGCCGGCGTATCCAGCTGGAAGGACGGCGTCGGCGATGGTGCCGGAAACCGCACGACGGCCGGCTGCGGGAGCACGGGTGCCACGGCAACGCCCGGACGGTCATCCGCATCCCGCGCATCTTCGAACAGCGGTCGCGGCTGCGGCTGGACTGTGGCCGCGCCAAACGTCACGGGCGCCTGCGCGCGCGGTGCGTTGCTGGTGGCCAGGATGACCACGCCACCGAGCGTCGAGACGCCAGCTCCCCGGCGCTCCGTCACGATGTACCCGGCAACGGATCGCAGCAGGATGTCGAGGGCCTGGCGCTCTGGAAGGTCTGTGAGCTCGAGCGTCACCGGCCCGCCGCCGACGCGGTCACCGTTGACGATGCGGGTGCCGCCGAGACGTCCCCACTCGGTCAGAATCGTCCTGATCGGCGCATTCTGCGCGTTCAGCGTGACTCGGCCATTGTTGAATTGAAGGCTCACGGCCTGCGCGGACGAAGACGCCGCACATCCCAGGAGCGCCACGGCGCACGCGATCGCAATTTGAAAGCGCATTGCAGTCTTCCCCAATCGGTCCAATCCAGTATACGGGTCGTTCCGCCGTTTTCTCACCCTGCTGGACGTGCTCGACAACTGAGCGGATGATGTCGTCCAACCCCAGTTTCGGCTCGAATCCGATGAGACTTTGAATCTTCGAGATATCGGGCACCCGTCTGGGCATGTCCTCGAATCCGTCCTCGTAGGCGACGTCGTATGGAACAGTCAGAATCGGAGACGCGCTCTGCCGTCATCTTCTTGACGCGCTCGGCCAGGTCTCGGATGGTCACTTCGTTCGTGCTGCCGATGTTGAAGACGTCCCCCACCGCCCGCGGCTCCCCGGCCAGCCTGACCAGCGCGTCAACGACGTCGCCGACGTAGGAAAAACTCCTCGACTGCGTGCCATCGCCGAACACGGTGATGGGCTGACCGGCCAGCGCCTGCCGGACGAACGTCGGCAGCACCATGCCGTATTGCCCCGTCTGCCGCGGTCCCACTGTATTGAATAGACGCACGATCACGACGGGTAGCTTCTTTTCTTTCCAATAGGCCAGGGCCAGGAACTCGTCGATCAGCTTGCTGCAGGCGTACGCCCACCGGTGTTTCGACGTTGGCCCAAGGACGAGGTCGGAGGTTTCACGGAACGGCACGTCGGTGCTCTTGCCATACACCTCAGACGTTGAGGCGATGAACACCAGCTTCTTTTTCTTGTTTGCGTGCTTGAGCACCACCTCGGTGCCGTGGACGTTCGTCTCCAGCGTGTGCACCGGCTGCTCGACGATCAGTTTGACGCCCACCGCCGCGGCCAGATGGAAGACCACGTCGCTCCTGTCGATCATCTCCGCCACCAGCGGCTCGTTCATCACCGAGTCGATGACGTACGAGAACCCGGGGGTTTGCTTCAGGTGGGCGATGTTGTCGATCGATCCGGTCGACAGATTGTCGAGGACGAGCACTTCGTGGCCGGCGGCCAGCAGCCGTTCGGCGAGATGGGATCCAACGAAGCCGGCACCGCCGGTAATCAGCGCGATCACGCGACCACGTCCCGTCGATCGATGTTGCCGGCGGCGGTCACGACCCGCCCCACGTCGGCGTCCTGGAGACCAGGGTGCAGCGGCAGCGACAGGAGTTCACGAGCCGCGCGTGCCGCGACAGGACACTCGAGCGCCCGGCAGGCGGCGAAGGCAGATTGTTCGTTGAGTGGCACAGGGTAATGAATAAGCGTTTCGACGCCGGCGGCGGTCATCGCCGCCTGCAAGCCCTGCCTCCCCGCCGTTCGAACAGGGAACAGGTGATACACGTGACCGTGATCGCGCTCCAGGATCGGCGCGATCCCGATGGGCAGCGACCGGCGGTACTGGCCGGCCAATTCGCGTCGCCGTCGCGTCCACGCACTCAGCAGCGGCAGCCGCGCACGGAGGACAGCCGCCTGCATTTCGTCGAGCCGGCTGTTGATGCCCGCCTCGACGTGCACGTAGCGGCTGGTCTGCCCGCCGTTCCGCAGTCTCTTGACGCGCTCCGCCACCGCACGATCGTTGGTGATCGCCGCGCCACCGTCGCCGAGCGCTCCGAGGTTCTTCGTCGGGTAGAAGCTGAAGGCCCCGCCGATACCGAACGTGCCAACGGGAACGCCGCCGCAGGTCGCGAGGTGCGCCTGGCAGCAGTCTTCGACGATGGCGAGCTGGTGACGGGCGGCGATGGCCATGAGCGCCGGCATGTTGGCCGCCTGGCCATACAGATGCACCGGCACGATGGCCCGCGTGCGCTTCGATATCGCCGCGGCGCAGGCCGCAGGATCCATCGTCAGCGTCTCGTCGTCCACGTCGACGATCACCGGGTTGGCGCCAATGGCGATGACGGCGAGCGCCGTATATGCGGCGGTGATGGCCGGCACGATGACTTCGTCGCCGGCACCAACGTCGGCGGCGCGCAGGAGCAGGGCGATCGCATCGGTGCCGGTGCCTGTGCCCACGGCGAAGGTCGCGCCGCTGGCGGCGGCGAACTCCGACTCGAACGCCTCGACTTCGGGGCCGAGGACGTACCAGCCTCGCGCCGTGACTCGGGCGATCGCGTCACGTACCGCAGCGGCATCCTCGCGCAGGCGCAGATCGAGGAAGGGTAGCGTCGCGGGCTCAGTCACAGTGATGATGTCGACCTGTCCGCCGTAGCTTCAGCGGAGGCGGATGCCGGCACGTAGCGATCGAAGTGTTCGCGGAAGAAGTCGATCGTCGTGCGCAGCCCCTCGGCGAGGCCGGTGCGCGGCGTCCATCCGAGCGTCTGCTTGATTCGTGTCGAATCGGCGTAGAAGTCCCCGATGTCGATGGCCTTCTTCTCCGGCGGCCACTCGACGAATCGGTGTCGCCCAGACCCGGCAACGCGAATGAGCAGCTGCACGAGATCGCGGTGCGCGACCGGCTCGATGCCGCCGACGTTCAGCACCTGCCCGTTGCAGGCTTCATCGGCGCCCGCCCGTAGAAACGCGTCAGCCGCATCGTCCACGAAGACGAAATCACGGAGCTGAGATCCATCGCCGTAGATCTGGATCTCGCGATCCTCGATGGCGAGACGAATGAACCAGGCAATGAATCCCTGCCGGTTGTGCTTCAACAGCTGGCGCGGGCCATACACGTTGGTCAGCCGCAGCGAGCAGGCGCGGACGCCGAACACGTTGTTGTAGAGCAGATGGTAGTACTCGCCCGCGGCCTTGTTGATGCCGTTGACGTCGGCTGGCCGCACGAGATGCGACTCGGACACGGGCAGGCTGTCGGCCTTCCCGTAGACCTGCCGCGTGCCCGCGAAGACGATCTTCACCGCCGGGTTCGAGTTGCGGCACGCCTCGAGGATCGACAGCTGCGCCCGGCAGTTGATGTCCAGGTCGGTGTGCGGGTCGCGCATGCTGTCGATGTGGCTGACCTGGCCGGCCAGATTGAAGATCACGTCCTGCCCGCGCACCAGATAGTTCATCGTCGTCTGCTGGCGGACGTCGGCAATGTTGACGCGGAGCCGGTCTTCGAGGCCGCAGATGTTGAACAGATTGCCGCCGTAGTCGTCGATCAGCGAGTCGACGATCAGGACGC
Source organism: uncultured Acidobacteriota bacterium (assembly GCA_963793705.1). Classification (GTDB taxonomy): domain Bacteria; phylum Acidobacteriota; class Vicinamibacteria; order Vicinamibacterales; family UBA2999; genus Gp6-AA40. The sequence goes on from CAWCBC010000023.1 coordinate 170,380, forward strand.
GCGCGCCAAGGTCGACGAGCTTCCACGCGAGGTTGCTGCCGATGAAGCCGAGGCCGCCGGTGATCATCACCGGACGATCGCGATAGAACCCGCCGTAGTCGGTGGCGCCGGCGATCACGCGGCGATTCTAGCAGACGGGTTCCGGCGGATCTTGTCGACGACCATCAGCTCGAGCCAGATGACGGCGATGTGCAGATAGGTCTGGATGATCCGGCCAGGCTTGAAGAACTGCGACTGGCCCCATTGGCGCGCGTAGTGGTGGACCGACACTTCGCGAAATCCGGCACCGGCCCGCTGGGCATGTTTGACGAGCTCGACGCAGATCGACCCGCTGTTGCTGCGCAGCCGCACGCCCTCCAGGACACGGCGGCGAATCAACCGGTAGTCGCAGTCGACGTCGTGGATGGGCAGCCAGAACAGCCACCGCATGCAGAACCGGTGGATGTTGCCGGCGTGGACGCGATAGACCGGATCCTGCCGCGTCATCTTGATGCCGTTGACGAAATCGGTGTCGTCGGTGAGCAGCATCAGCAGCACCGGAAGCTCGCGCACGTCGTATTGGCCATCGCCGTCCGTGTAGAACACGAGCTCCTTCGTCGCCGCCGTGAACCCGCTGCGCAGGGCGCCGCCGTAGCCTCGATTCTGCTCGTGCGTGATCACGGTGAGACGCGGCATCCGCGCCGCCAGACCGCGCAGCACGTCGGCGCTGGCATCGGTCGATCCGTCGTTGACGACGATGATCTCGTAGTCGTCCGTCAGCTGCAGAAGCTGGCGCTCCGCCTCGACGACGAGATCACCAATGGTGTTGCTGTCGTTGTAGCAGGGGAAGAACACGGAGATGGACGGGCGGGACATTGGTGATTGGAGATTATTGATTAGTGATCGTGGCGCTGAAAGCGTAGCGCGGCGATCTGCTCCGATACCAGGCCGACCAGGAACACGATCACGGCAAACAGCAGCAGCACGACTGCGCCGTTCGGAAAACGCCCCGCGATCGCGAAGTTGACGATGCCATAGACGGCGCCGCCGGCAAACGCGACGACGCTGATCGGGGCGAAGATCCGCAGCGGGCTGAAGATGGTGATGACCTTCAGGAGAATGAAGAAGAACCGCGTGCCGTCGCGGGCGACGCGCATCTTCGAGCGGCCGACCCGCGTGCCGGCGTCGATCGGCTCGAAGGCGACGTTATAGCCGGCCTTGATGCACGCGAGCGTGGTTGTCGTCGGCGTCGAGAAGCCGTTTGGCAGCAGGTGCAGAAACTCGCGGAGCACGTCGCGGCGAATGCCGCGGAACCCGGAGGTGAGGTCTGGAATTCGCCGGCCGGTCAGATAGCTGGCCAGCCAGTTCAACACGGCGTTACCGCCGCGCCTGGTCAACGTGGCCTGTGTCTCCGCACGGCGGGCACCGACCACGAGATCGAATTCTCCAAGCCGCGCGGCGAGGCGCCGGGCATCCTCGGCATGGTGCTGGCCGTCGCCATCGATGATGAGGACGAATTCGCCTGAGGCATGCCGCGCGCCCGTCTTCACGGCGGCGCCATTGCCTTTGTTATAGGGGTGCCGGATGACACACGCACCGGCCTCGCGCGCACGCTCACCGGTCGCATCTGCAGACCCGTCGTCGACGACGATGATCTCGCGCCACGGGGCTGCGTCTTTCAAGCGACCAACGACTGCAGCGATCGATGGCGCTTCGTCTTTCGCGGGGATGACGATCGACACGTCGGCGGGATCAGCCACGTGCTCTTCTTCGCGACCTTCGCATTCCTTCGTGTCCTTCGTGTTTACGTGGCGAACGGAAGTTGATGATATCGCCGTCCTGAACGATGTACTCCTTGCCTTCCAGGCGCACTTCGCCGTGCTCACGCGACACGGCCATCGAGCCGCGCGTCGTGAGGGAGTCGTAGGAGACGACCTCGGCGCGGATGAATCCGCGTTGAATATCGCTGTGAATCTCGCCGGCGGCGAGCTGCGCCTGCGTGCCGCGACGAATCGACCACGCTCGGCACTCGTCTTCGCCGACGGTGAAGAACGACATGTAGCCGAGGAGGTCATAGGCAGTGCGGATGACGCGATCGAGACCCGATTCGGTCAGTCCGAGCTCGCCCAGAAACATCTTCTTGTCCGCGTCGTCGAGCTGCGAGATCTCGAGCTCGATCTTCGCGCACAACGCGACGGCCTTCGTCTCGGCGTGGGCGAGAAAGTCGGTCAGCCCCGTCGCCGCCGCGGCCTTCTCGACATCGGCGCCGACGTCGCCGACGTCGCCCTCGTCGAGATTGATGACCAGCAGCAGCGGTTTCGCAGAGAGGAACTGGAAGCCGCTCAGGCGCTTGCGATCGTCGCCGGTGAGGCCGAGCGCGCGCAGCGGCTTGCCTTCCTCGAGCGCCGCCTTGCATCGCTGTACGAGCTCGCGCTCTCTGTCGAGCTCCGTCGACTTGCCCCGCTTCTGATCTTTTTCGATGCGTTCGAGACGGCGCTCGGCGATGCCGAGATCCGCGAGGATCAGCTCGTCTTCCATCGCCTGCGCGTCGCGTGCGGGGTTCACCGATCCGGACGGGTGCGGGACTGCGTCATCGCGAAACGCGCGCACGACATGAACGAGCGCGTCCGCGTTTTTGTACGCCGCAACATCGACCAGCGCCTGCGCGCCGCTGCGTGTCGGCGCGATCAGGTCGGTGAATTCGACCGTTGCCGGCGCCCGCTTTTTCGGGTTGTACATCGCCGTCAACGTGTCGAGGCGAGTGTCGGGAACTTTGGAGATGCCGATCGCGATGTCGCCCTTGCCGCGGGGGGCGTCTTTCGCGCTCGTCATCAACTGAAACAGTGTGGATTTTCCGCTCGAGGGGAATCCGATCAGGGCCGCACGAAGCACTGAGCCAGCCTATCGCAAGATCCGCCTCAGCCGTGCAGGGACCGCGGGACAGGCGCTCGGACGCGGCATGTTGGGGTCGGGTCATCTGGACATCCATCGGGATGCGTAAAAGCGATGGTATGGCGAAGATCCAGACGGGTCGAAACAAGGGCGAAACAAAGACGTAACCCATACGGGATCAGCATCTTGCGGTTGACATCGCCCTATCGCCGCTCTACTATCCGTGTGGATTTTAGTGGGCTCAGGTGGACAAAAAAGGGCTACGAGGCAGCTCAGCGACCCGGATCGACGAGAAGGGTCGGCTGAAGGTGCCAACGGTGTTTCGGGGGGTCATTCAAGACCAGCACGGACCGGACGTCTTCGTGACGAGCGTCACCGGCGAGAGCGTCCGGATCTATCCGATGCCGGTCTGGCTCGAGATTGAGCGAAAGCTCTCGCAGATGCCGAGCACCCACCCGTCGCGCGTCAAGTTTCTCGACCGGGTCAATTACTACGGGCAGGAGGGCGAGCTCGACGGCCAGGGTCGCGTCGTGATCCCACAGCTCTTGCGTGACAGCGCATCGATTGTCGGCGACGTTCGCGTGTTCGGGCGCATCGACTACATCGACGTCTGGAACGCCGAACGCATTGCCGAGAAGCTGCAGCGCGAGTCGTGGACGGACAGCGATGCGTTGGGGCTGTCGGAGCACGGGATCTGACCTGGTTAGTGGTTGAGGGTTAGTGGTTGATGGTTTGTGCTTGGTAGTGGAGACGACTGGTGGCACCGGAGCAGCGTCGCGACGACGACCACCCACCACTAACCACTAACCACCAACCAGCTCATACGCCGGTAATGGTAACCGAGGTGCTGGAGCATCTCGCGCCAGAACGCGGCGGGATTTTCGTTGATTGCACCGTGGGCCTCGGGGGGCATGCGCGAGCGCTGCTCGAGGCCGGAGCGTCGCGGGTCATCGGACTCGACCGCGATCCATCGGCGTTAGAACGCTCGCGCGACGCTCTTGCCGCGTTCGGCCCGCAGGTCGAGCTGGTTCACAGCGACTACCGTGAACTGATCGACGTGCTCGACGCCCGCGGCATCGGCGGCGTGGACGGGGTGCTGGCGGATCTGGGCGTGTCGTCGATGCAGCTCGACGCGCCGGACCGGGGGTTCAGTTTCAGGCGCGACGATGTGCTCGATATGCGCATGGATACATCCCAGGGACACACCGCGGCGGAGATGCTGGCAGCGGCCGACGAGCAGACGCTCGCCGATGTGATCTACCTGCACGGCGAGGAACGGCATGCCCGGCGGGTGGCACGGGCCATTCTGTCGGCGCGATCCCAGGCGCCCATCACGACGACCGGGCGGCTTGCCGACGTTGTTCGCCGGGCGATTCCGCGCAAGGGGTACTCGCGGATCGATCCGGCCACGCGCACGTTTCAGGCGATCCGCATCTGGGTCAACCGGGAGCTCGAGGGGCTCGACGGCTTTCTCTCGCATGCCGTCAGCCGCCTCAACGACCGCGGCCGGATGGTCGTGATCACGTTCCACTCGCTCGAGGATCGGATCGTGAAGCACACCTTCCGCGCCCTGCAGGCGGATGGCCGCGTCACGATTCGGACGAAACGGCCGGTGATTCCGGGACCGGCGGAAGTCGAGAGCAATGCCCGCGCACGCAGCGCCAAGCTGCGCGCCATTGAACGGGCCGCGCATAAGGACCAAGGCCCAAGGCCCAAGGTAACAGGGGATCGGCATGAGTGGCGAATCGTTCGAGTGGGCCATCAAGAAGGACGTTCGGAACAACCCGATCGTCCGCGAGGTCGATCTCGAGCGCCATCGGGACATGTGGCGCTCCGTCGGCCTCAGCCTGTTCCTGGTGGGCGTGCTGCTGTTCGTCGCATGGCAGCACGTCACGCTGCAGCAGTACGGCTATCGCATGGAAGAGACCCAGGACCAGCTGGCCAAGGAACTCGTCATCACCAGACGGCTGCGTCTCGACATCGAGACGCTGCGATCGCCGAAATTCGTCGAGCCGCTGGCGATCAAGAAGCTGCACATGGTGTAGCCAGCGCCGGCTGACGCCACAGTGATCGAGCGCGTCATCGAGACGCCCCCTCCGCCGAAGTCTGTCGTCGCCCAGCGATAGGGAACTGTGCTTCTCGGACTCCGCCGTGGCCGAGCAGCCCAATCACCCTGGCGCCACGATGCTGAAACGCCGCCTCGCGAGTCGCAGCCGGAGTCTTTGCTCCTCTGGTCCGTGGCCATCGAGGTGCGACTCGTCTATCTGCAGGTCTTCCAATACGACTTCCTGCTCGCCACGGGCCGAAGAGCAGCAGTCGGACACGATTGACGCTCGAGGCCAAACGCGGCGACATCCTCGATCGCAACGGCGACCATGCTGGCCTACAACGTCGATGCCGACACCGTATGGGCCGCTCCAGGCGAAGTCGTCGATCCGCAGAGAACCATCAACGAGCTGTGCCGGGTCATCGAGAAGTGCACGAGCCAGGAGCGCGATCAGTACCTGCGCCAGCTGACCAGACGTGACGCGAAGGGCCGGCTCAAGTCGGTACGTGAGGCTGAAACGGGCGATTTCTCCAAAGCAGGCCAAGCGTGTCACCGCGCTCCAGCTGAAGGGCATTTCGCTCGACATGGAGTCGCACCGCTACTACCCGAACAGGGAGCTCGCGGCTCACGTCGTTGGCTACGTCGGTGATGACAACACGGGCCTGGGGGGTGTCGAACGACAATACGAATCCTTCATCGGCGGCGAGCCGGGGCAGCTCCTGGTCCAGGTCGATGCCAAGGGACGCCGGTTCAGCCGGATCGAGAAGTCGTCGACGGATGGCGCGTCGGTCGTGCTCACCATCGACAAGCACATCCAGCACATCGCCGAACGGGAGCTGGAAGCCGGTGTCAAATCGAGTGGGGCGGAAGGAGGCTTCGTCATCGTGATGGACCCGTTCTCCGGCGAGCTGCTGGCGCTGGCGAACTATCCGACCTTCAACCCGAACCTCTTCAAGTCGTACGCGGACGCTGCCAAGAAGAACCGCGCGGTGCAGGACGTCTATGAGCCTGGGTCGACGCTCAAAGCCGTCACCGCGGGTGCCGCGCTGGAGGAAAAGCTCGCCGCGCCCACTGATCTGATCCACACCGGCCCCGGCTTCATCCGGTTTGGCGCACGCGTCATCGACGAAGCCAAAGGGCACAACTATGGAACGCTGACGTTCGAGGACGTCATCGTGAAATCGAGCAACGTCGGCGCGATCATGATCGGCCTCGACTGGGAGCCGACCGCCTGAGCTCGTATGTCTCACGCTTCGGGTTTGGCGCGCGAACGCTCGCCGAACAACTTCTGGGGTGAGAGCAGAGGAATCGTCTGGAGCGCGGAGAAGCTGGACCGATAGCGCCGTGGCGTCGGTGTCGATGGGGTATCAGGTCAGCGTCACGCCGTTGCAGATGGCGAGCGCGTTCAGCGCCATCGCCAACGGCGGCGAGCTGATCGAGCCGAGGGTGGTCCGCGAGGTGATCCGCGACGGCGTTCGAACGCCCAGCCCGCGCATCGTGGTCCGGCGTGTCCTCAGCCCCGGCACCGCGAAGCAGCTCACCGCGATCATGGAAGGCGTGGTCGAACGCGGCACGGCGAAGACCGCTCAGGTCGAGGGCTTCACCATCGCGGGCAAGACCGGCACCGCGGCGAAGGCGCTGGAGGGCCGCGGCGGCTATTCCACCACCGACTACAACGTGTCGTTCGTCGGGTTCGTGCCGTCCCGGGAGCCGCTGTTCACCATCCTGGTGGTGATCGACTCGCCCCACAAGGTGTCGCCGTATGGCGGCACGGTCGCGGGTCCGGTGTTTCAGAAGATTGCTGCCGCGGTGCTTCGTCATCAGGGCGTGCCGCCATCGTTGAACCGGCCGGCGCCGCTGCTCATCGCCCGCCGTGACGAATCGCGCCCCTCGACGTCGCTCGGGGCAGGCCCACAGTCGATTTCCGGATCCGCGGACGCAGCCGTCGTCACGCTGGCGGACAACGCCTCCGCGTCACCGGCCGTGTTTCCGAACCTGGTGGGCATGAGCGCGCGCGATGCGGTTCGCGAACTGACCCGTCTGGGCCTGAGCCTGCGCCTGCGCGGATCCGGACTGGTGGTGAATCAGCGTCCGGCGCCCGGCAGCTCGCTCGATCTGATTGACGCCGCGACGCTGTGGCTGGAGCGGCGGCCCCGTCTCGAGAGTTCGATCGGTGAGGCTCAGCCTCGCGCGCTGGACGCCGCCGCCGTTCCCAGGGGCAGACCGTGACGGTTGGCGAGTTGTTGCGCGCCTTCGCGCGCGCGATGCCGCCGCAGGATCGCCCGGCGCACGTGAGCGACGCTCGTTCGCTGGAAGTCGAATGCACCGGCGTGGCCTATGACTCGAGGCGAGTGGCGCCGGGCATGGTGTTCGTCGCGGTTCCGGGAATGAAGGCCGACGGCCTGCAGTTCGTGTCGCAGGCGATTGCCGCCGGCGCCGCCGCCATCGTCGCCGAGCAGCCGGCACCCACTCCCGCTCCCGTGCCATGGGTGGTCGTCTCGTCCGCCCGCCTGGCGCTCGCGCTCCTCGCCGCCGAGTTCTTCGAACATCCAAGCCGCGCGATGCGCGTCGTCGGCATCACCGGCACCAACGGCAAAACGACCACCAGCTACCTGAGCGCCGCGATCTTCGAAGCGGCGGGGATGCGGTGCGGACTGATGGGGACGGTGACCTACCGCATCGGTGCGCGTTCGATGGACGCCACACGAACGACGCCGGAGGCGCCCGAGCTCCAGTCCTTCATGCGCCGGATGGTGACCGAAGGGTGCGGCGCCTGCGTGATGGAAGTGTCCTCCCACGCGCTGTCGCTGCGGCGCGTTGACGGCGTCCAGTTCGCCGCGCGCGTCTTCACGAATCTGACGCGCGACCATCTCGACTTCCACTCGAACATGGAGGACTACTTCGCCGCGAAGCGGCGGCTGTTCGAGATGGCACCGGCCGAGACGCCGTCGATCATCAATGTCGACGATCCCAGGGCGCAGGCGCTCATCGACGTCTCACAACGGCCGATCACCTACGGGATCAACAAACCAGCCGATGTGGCGCCAGGTCCGCTGTCGTTCTCGCTGGACGGCCTGCAGTTCGACGCGCGGCTGCCGCAGGGCGTCGTGCGCGTGCGCTCGCGTCTGGTCGGCCGGCCAAACGTCTACAACATTCTCGCCGCCGTAGCGACGGCGTCGGCGCTCGACATCCCGATCGAGGCGATCGAAAAGGGCATCCGCCAGCTGCCCGGCGTGCCGGGACGATTCGAGGTGGCGTCCACCCGCGATGACGACGTGACCGTGGTCGTCGACTACGCGCATACCGACGACGCCCTGAGAAACCTGCTCGAGACCGCGCGGCCGCTGGCGGCGCGGCGGCTGATTACGGTGTTCGGCGCCGGCGGCGATCGCGACCGCACCAAGCGGCCGCTGATGGGCATGGTGGCCGCCAGGCTGAGCGACGTCGTGATCATCACGTCGGACAACCCGCGCGGTGAGGACCCGGTGCGGATCATCGAGGAAGTGAAGCGCGGCGCCGACGCCGAGACGCGCCAGAGCAGCGCCAACGTGCTGGCCGTCCTCGATCGGCACGACGCGATCGTCCAGGCGATCGGTCTGGCCGCGAAGGGCGACGTCGTGCTCATCGCCGGCAAGGGACACGAGAAGTATCAGGAAATCGACGGACGGACGCTGCCGTTTGACGACGTGGCGGTGGCGCGTGAGGGGCTGGAGGCGCGGCGTGTGAAGTCGCGCGCGGGGTGACGCAGGTTCGGCTGACGCTCGGATGGATCGCACGGGCGGTCGGGGGACGGTTGATCGGCGGTCCGGCGGACAGGGAGGTTCGTGAGGTCGTCATCGACAGCCGGGTGGCAGGCGTCCGGCGACCTGTTCGTGGCGATCCGGGGACCACGGTTCGACGGACACGATTTCGTGGCGGACGTGCTGGCGCGCGGAGCCGCCGCGGCGGTCGTCGAGAAAGGCCGACCTGAAGGTCGGCCTCTACCAGGCGAATGGGGGCACGAGGCCGGCGACGAGGCGGTAGAGGCCGACCTTCAGGTCGGCCCGACGGTGCGGTGATTGAGGTGGCGGACACGGTGAAGGCGCTGCAGGACCTGGCGCACGCCGTGCGCATGGCGGCGGGAACGCGGGTGATCGCCATCACCGGCAGCGCGGGCAAGACGACGACCAAGGACACGATCGCGGCGTTCCTCGAACGCCGCCTGACGGTGGTGAAGAACAAGGGCAATTTGAACAATCACATCGGCCTGCCGCTCTCGTTGATGCACGTGCGCAGCGCACCCGATGTGGCGGTGATGGAACTGGGAATGAATCACGCCGGGGAGATCAGCACGCTGGTGGCGATTGCCGAGCCGGACGTCCGTGTGTGGACGAACGTCGGCGACGCGCACCTCGGCTTCTTTGCGTCTCCCGACGCGATTGCCGACGCGAAGGCCGAGATCCTCGAACGCGCGACGCCCTCAACCGTGCTCGTCTGCAACGCGGATGACCCGCTCGTCATGGCGCGCGTGCGCGGCTTTGCCGGTCGGACGATCACCTTTGGTGCCAGCGACAGCGCTGATGTGCGCGCGGACGGACGTTGACGCCCGCGGTCTCTCCGGGATGAAAGCGCGGGTCACGCACGCCCCGGTGGCGAGGCGCGTGATCGAGACGCCGCTGCTCGGCCGAGGCAATCTGTCGAACCTGCTGGCCGCGACGGCCGTGGCCCTTGAATTCGGCATCCCGCTCGACGACGTGGCCGACGCCGCGGCCCGGCTGCGTCCGGCCGCCCGCCGCGGCGCCGTTCATCGTCTCGGCTCAGGCGTGACGGTCGTGGACGATTCGTACAACTCGAGCCCGTCCGCGCTTGCCAAGGCGATCGACGTGATCGCCAACGAGCCCGGCGCAGTCCGCAGGGTTGCGGTCCTCGGCGAGATGCTCGAGCTGGGCGACGCACGCAGAACGCCTCCACGCCGAAAGCGGACGCCTGCGTCGCGCGGAGCGGCGTGACTGTCCTGTACGCCATCGGCGGACCGGCCGCGCAGGCGCTGGCGACGGCCGCGATCGACGCGGGCATGAGCCCGGACGCGGTGACCTACTTTCCAGTCGAGCGAGGAGGCGGCACCGGTCATCGCGCGCGCGCTTCGTGCCGGCGATCTCGTGCTCGTCAAAGGTTCCCGTGGCGTTCGCACCGACGTCGTGGTGGATCGCATCATGGCGGAGCTCGCCTGATGCTGTATCTCCTCCTGTGGAAGCGCGTGAGCGAGTTGGAGATCGTGCCGCGCTTCCCATCTGCCGCTGATGCGTCTGAACGTGACGCGCTACATCACGTTCCGGACCGCGGCCGCGAGTCTGACGGCGCTGGCCATCAGCCTGCTGCTCGGCCCGTGGATGATCCGCAAGCTGCGCGACTTCCAGATCGGGCAGGTCATCCGCCAGGAAGGTCCCGAGTCGCATCGCGCCAAGGCGGGAACGCCGACGATGGGCGGGCTGTTGATCCTGTCGTCCGCGGTGATTCCGACGCTGCTGTGGGCGGACCTGAAGAACGCGTACATCTGGATTGCCGTCCTCGCCACGCTCGGCTTCGGCGCCGTCGGCTTCATCGACGACTACCTCAAGATCGTCCGCCGTTCGCACCACGGGTTGATTCCCCGCTACAAGATTGGCGGCCAGTTGCTCGTCGCGCTCGGGGTGGGCGGCGCGCTCCTCTGGCTGGCCGAGCAGAATCCGCCGCTGTACAACACGCGGCTGATCTTCCCGTTCTTCAAGAACCTGATTCCGGACCTCGGGTTCATGTATCTGCCGTTTGCCGCCTTCATCCTCGTGGCGTGGTCGAACGCGGTGAATCTGACGGACGGTCTCGACGGCCTGGCCATCAGCACGTTTGGCGTGGCGGCGGCGGCGTTCACCGCGCTCTCCTATGTGACCGGCCACAGGCTGTTCGCGGAATATCTCCTGCTGGTTCGCCTCCCCGGGACCGACGAGCTGACGATCTTCTGCGGCGCGCTCGTCGGCGCCAGCCTCGGCTTCCTTTGGTACAACTCGTTCCCCGCGGAGATCTTCATGGGCGACGTCGGCTCACTGGGTCTCGGCGGCGCGCTGGCCACCGTCTCGCTGCTCATCAAGCAGGAGCTGCTGCTGGTCATCGTCGGCGGCGTCTTCGTGATGGAGGCGGCGTCGGTCGTCATTCAGGTGGCGTCGTTCAAGCTGACCGGCAAGCGGGTCTTCAAGATGGCGCCGCTGCACCACCACTTCGAATTGAGCGGCTGGAGCGAGCCGAAGATCATCGCGCGATTCCTCATCATCGCCGTCATCTTTGCGTTGTTCAGCCTGACGTCGCTGAAGCTGCGGTGATGGGATGGACAAGGACGACTTCTCGGTCAGTGGACACCGCGTGGTCGTGGTCGGCGCCGCCCGCAGCGGGATTGCGGCGGCCGAACTGCTGGTGCGGAGGGGAGCGCGCGTGACGCTGACCGAGTCGCGGTCGACGTTCGATCAGGCCGACCGCCTTCGCGGGTTGGGAGTCGACCTCGAGCTGGGCGGCCATCAGCGCGTCAACGCTGGAGGCTGCCGACTTGATCGTCGCCAGTCCAGGCGTTGTGCTCGAGCAGCCGGTGTTCGACGCCGCGCGCGCGCGTGGTGTCGAGACGATCGGCGAGCTGGAGCTGGCGTGGCGCTGGGTCAAAGGACCGGTGATCGCGGTGACCGGAACGAAAGGGAAGTCGACGACCACGACGCTCGTCGGCCGGATGCTGCGCGCCGCAGGGCGCGACGTGCTGGTCGGCGGGAACATCGGCGTGCCGTTGAGCGCGCAAGTGGACCAATCGACGCCGGACACGATCCATGTGGTCGAGACCAGCAGCTTCCAGCTCGAGACCACGACGACGTTCCGCCCGTGGATCGCGCTGTGGCTGAACGTCGCCGCCGACCATCTCGATCGGCATCCGACCCTCGAGGCCTACGCCGACGCGAAAGCGCGGATCTTCGCCAATCAGACGACGGCCGATTGGGCGGTGGTCAACGCGGACGATCCGGTCGTGATGGCGAAAGCGGCGCAGACGCGCGCGCAGCGGGTGAGCTTCTCGCCGAGCGGGTCGATCGAGCACGGCTTTGTCGCCGACGGTGAGTGGATCGTCAGGCGCACGGCCGCCGGCGTCGAGCGACAGGTTCCGGTGTCGGCGGTGGAGCTGACCGGGCGCCACATGCTGCACAACGTGATCGCGGCCGTTGCCGTGGCACACATCGCCGGCACCGAGCCGGCGGCGATGGTTGCCGCGCTCCACGGGTTCCGCGGTCTCGAGCACGTCATGGAACCGGTCGCGACGATTCGGCGGCGTTCGATTCGTCAACGACTCGAAGGCGACCAACGTCGAGGCCGCGCGCCGGTCGATCGAGAGTTTCGACGGCCCGGTGGTGGCGATCGTCGGCGGACAGTTCAAGGGCGGCGACCTGCGCGAGCTGCGGGAGCCGCTGCGTCGCGCGGAGTGGATCGGTCGTGGCCATTGGCGAGGCCGCGCCGCTGGTGCACGCGGCGCTCGACGACGTGATCACGGTTGAGGACGCGCGGTCGATGGCCGGACGCGGTCGATCGGGCCTATGCGCTCGCCGGCGGCGCCGGGCGTCGTGGTGCTGGCGCCGGCCTGCGCGAGCTTCGACTGGTTCCGCGACTACGCGGAGCGCGGTCGGGTGTTCAAGGAAGCCGTGCGTGCGTTGGAGGAGAAGCAGCGCACGCGCTAACGAGCTGCTGAGAGTCAGGGTGAGCGAGTCGAAGGGCCGCAGTCATCAGTCGGCCCGGCGCGAATGGGAGCTCACCGCTGGGAACGCCGACGACCCCGTGTCGGCGAGGTGGGTGTCCCATTCCACGGGCCTACTGGTGACTGCGGCCAGCGATCTTAATCGATCTCGCGAGCCTGCCTCGCCGAAGCGCGGCGAGCGCGAAGGCGACGGTCGTACAGTGGGTATGTCGGTCGATCGGGCAGCGGTCTTTACAGGTGGCGGTGGAGAAGTGGCGAGAAAGCTCAAATCTGACCGGGTGCTCTTTGTCGTGACCCTGCTGCTGGTGTGCGCCAGCGTGGTCATGGTCTACAGCGCATCCACGCAGGTGGCGCTCGAAAAGGAAAAGGACCCGTATTTTTTCTTGATGCGGCAGGGCCTGTGGGCGGTCATGGGCATGGCGATCCTCTGGTTCGCCATGCGCATCGACTACCGCACCTACCGGAACGAGCCGCTGATCTGGGCAGTCCTCGCGGCCGTCGCTATCGCCCTCGTCGTCGCGCTGTTCTCGGGTGATGTCAAGGGCGCACGGCGCTGGGTGGGCTTTTCCATTCTCAAGTTCCAACCGTCGGAGTTTGCGAAGCTCGCGTGCGTGTTCTTTACCGCGCTGATCCTCGAACGCCGCATGCACCGGATCAACGACGTGTCGTATTCGCTGGCGCCGATTGGCATCGTCGGCGTGCGTGCTGGCGGCGCTGATCTTCTTCGAGCCTGACTTCGGTACGGCGTTGTCGCTGCTGGTCATCATCGGGGTGATGGTGTTTGCCGCAGGTCTCAGCTACCGCTATCTCGTCACGGCCGCGCTGATCGCGGCGCCCGCCCTCGTCGCGTTGTCGATCCTGGCACCCTACCGGCGGGCGCGCCTGCTGGCGTTTCTCGATCCGTGGGCCGATCCGCAACGATACCGGATTTCAGATCATCCAGTCGTTCATCGCCATTGGCACTGGCGGCATTTTCGGGCGCGGTCTGTTCGACAGCATCCAGAAGATGTTGTACCTGCCCGAACCACACACGGATTTCATGTTCTCGGTGATCGGCGAAGAGCTCGGTCTGATCGGCGCCACGACGGTCATGGCGTGCTACTGCGTGATCGCGTGGCGCGGGTTGCGCATCGCGTCGAGGGCGGAAGACCAGTTCGGATCGCAGGTGGCCCTCGGCATCACCACGATGATCGTCGTGCAGGCATTCGTGAACATGAGCGTGGTGCTGGGACTGCTGCCGACCAAGGGGATTCCGCTGCCGCTGCTGAGCAGCGGCGGGTCGTCGCTGCTCGTCAGCCTGATGGGCGTGGGTGTGCTGCTGAACATTTCGCAGCACCAATCGGCGGATGCGTGAGAGAGAAATGCAAAATGACAAAATGAAAAACAGAGCTCGGCCACGGCCTGCATTCTGAATCGATTCTGCATTCGAATGCTGTCGGTCTCATCGCCGGCGGTAGGGGCGGCCATCTGTATCCGGGCATCGCGGTGGCGCGCGAGCTGCTGGCCCGCGTGGCGGACGCCAAGGTCACGTTCGTCGGCACGGCGGCAGGAATCGAGGCGCGCGTCATTCCGCGAGAGGGGTTTCCGCTGGAGCTGATTCGCAGCGCCGGGCTGAAGGGCAAGTCGATTGGCGCGCTGGCGCGCGGCCTGGCGTTGCTGCCGCTGGGCGCGCTCGACGCGGCGCTCGTCATCGGCAGGACGCGGCCGTCGGTGGTGCTTGGGGTTGGCGGGTACAGCTCTGGGCCGGTGGTGATGCTGGCGGCGATTCGCGGCATTCCCACGCTGCTGATGGAGCAGAACGCCATTCCAGGCGCGACCAATCGCTCGCTGGCGAGGTTCGTCAAAGCGGCGGCAGTCACCTACGAACAGACGGTGTCGTTCTTCGGCAGGAAAGCGTTCGTCGACGGGCAATCCGGTTCGTCCGGAGTTCTTCGAGACACAGGGGGCATATGACGTACACAGTCAGCCGCCGGGTGCGGCTCGGGTCCTAGTCTTTGGCGGCTCTCAGGGGGCGCACGCGATCAACGTGGCCATGGTGGAGGCGGCAGCGCGGCTGGCGGCCACCACACCACGACTGGCGATCACGCATCAGACAGGAGAGCGCGATGTGGAGATGGTCAGGGATGGCTACCGCAGGGCAGGGCTCGAAGCCAGGGTCGAGCCGTTCCTGTTCGCTATGGACCGGGAAATGAAGTCGGCGGATCTGGTCGTCTGCCGCGCGGGCGCGACCACGCTCGCCGAGCTGACGGCCGCCGGCCGCCCGTCGATCCTGATTCCGTTGCCAACGGCGACGGACGACCACCAGCGGCGGAACGCGGAAGCGCTCGTCGCACAGGGAGCGGCGCGGATGATCGAACAGCGGGAACTGACCGGCGAGCGTCTCGCCAGCGAGATCGAGAGCTCGCCGGCGACGCGGGCGCCCGGCTGGAGATGAGCAGGCAGGCGCGGTCAATGGCGCGGCCCGATGCCGCGAAAGTCATCGTGGACAAGGTGCTGGAGCTTGCACGGTGATCCCCATCCGCGCTTCGCCCGCCGGAGCCTCGGCGTAGGCGGGCGCGAGGCCTGATGCTCGGCCGCACGCGCCGCGTGCACTTCGTCGGCGTCGGCGGCATCGGGATGAGCGGCATCGCCGAGCTGCTGGCGAACCTCGGCTACGAGGTCAGCGGCTCGGATGTGAAGGGGTCGGACGCGACGGCGCGCCTCCAGGAGCGCTTCAACGTCCGGGTGTTCGAAGGACACGCGGCGGGAAACGTCGGCGACGCGGAAGTCGTGGTCGTGTCGTCTGCGGTCCGACGAACGAACCCGGAGATCGTCGAGGCCGAGCGCCGCGGGATCCCGGTGATCCCGCGCGCGGAGATGCTGGCCGAACTGATGCGGCTGCATTTCGCGGTTGCCGTCGCCGGGTCGCACGGGAAGACGACGACCACGTCGATGATCGCGCTGGTGCTCGAGCGGGCGGGACTGGATCCGACGGCGGTGATCGGCGGCAGGTTGAGCGTCTTTGGCAGCAACGCAAGGTTGGGAGACAGCGAGTACATGGTGGTCGAGGCCGACGAAAGCGACAGGTCGTTTCTGCTGCTGTGGCCGTCGATTGCCGTCATGACGAACGTCGATCGGGAACACATGGAGAGCTACGGCAGCCTCGACGAGCTGCAGCAGGCGTTTGCGGATTTCGCGAACAAGGTGCCGTTCTACGGCAGCGTGGTCGCCTGCGCCGACGATTCGAACCTGATGGCCGTTCTGCCGCGACTCAAACGCCGCGTCGTCACCTACGGGCTGGAGAATCCGGCGGCGACGGTCTTTGGTTCGAAGGTGGAGGTGGGGTCGTTCGGCGGACGATGCACCGTTCATCGTCAGAGCGCGGCGGGCGCGGAGCCTCTCGGAGTGCTGGAGCTCTCGGTGCCGGGACGTCACAACCTGCAGAACGCGCTGGCTGCGGTGGCCGTTGGCGATCGCCTCGGGCTCAGCTTCGGACAGGTGGCCGGCGCGCTCCGGGACTTCGCTGGCGCGGAACGGCGCTTCGAGCGCCACGGCGAGGCTGCCGGTGTGGTTGTCGTCGACGACTACGGGCATCACCCGACTGAGATCGCCGCGGTGCTTGCCGCCGCCCGGGCCACGCTGAACCGCAAGTTGATCGTGGTGTTTCAGCCGCACCGCTACTCCCGCACCGCCCAGCTCCTGAACGAATTCGGCCCGGCGCTGAAGGATGCCGATGAGATCGTGCTCACGGATATCTACGCCGCGAGCGAGGAGCCGATCCCCGGCATCACGCTGGAGGTGCTGGCGGACGCGGTGCGCCGTGGTGCCGGGCGAACGGTGCACGTCGTGCCGTCGATCGACGAAGTGGTTCCCAGGGTCCTGCAGCTCGCGCGCGCCGGCGATGCGGTGATGACCCTCGGCGCCGGATCGATCAGCTCGGTCCCGCGCAAGCTGATGGACGCGTTGCGACGCCAGGAGGCCGGCCGCTGATGCCAGTTGCTGCTCCTGCGGACAAACGCTTCAGGCGTTCACACGTCCACCCGGGAAAGAAGCGCCGCTGGATCCCGTCGTGGCGGACGGCCGCGATCGCGCTCGTGGTGTCGCTCGGCACGATCTACGGTCTGTTCCGGGCGGCTGGCTTTGCGCTGAGCACCGACGCGCTGACGATCAGCACGATCACGGTCAAAGGCACCAGCCGCATGGCGCCGGGTGAAGCGCTGGCGCTGCTCGACGGATTGCGCGGCGCCAGCATGGTGACGGTCGATCTCGAGCCCTGGCGGCAGAAGCTGCTCGAGGCGCCGTGGGTGGCCGATGCGGCGATTCGCCGCGTCTTTCCGGGCACCGTCGCCGTGGTCGTGTCGGAGCGGGAGCCGCTCGGCATCGGCCGAATCGGGGATTCCCTGTACCTGATCGACCAGCATGGCGCGGTCATCGACGAGTTCGGTCCGAAGTACTCCGATTTCGATCTGCCGATCATCGACGGACTGACCTCGAGCGCAGGCGGGTGGACCCCGATCACGGACGGACGCGCGGTGCTGGCCGGGCGCGTGCTCGCCGACCTCCAGCGCCGGCCCAATCTGGCGCGACTCGTGTCACAGGTGGATGTCTCGAACGTGAGAGACGCGGTCGTGCTCCTCAGAGACGACACCGCGCTCATTCACACGGGCGACGACCACTTCGTTGATCGCGTCCAGACCTATCTCGACATCGCGGCACGTCTGCGCGAAGACGTCCCGCAGATCGATTCCGTCGATGTGCGATTCGGTGAACGCGTGTTCGTGAAGCCGCAGGGAACATCAGGGAAATAACAGGGAGGCGCAGTGGCACGCAAAGAGCGATACCTCGTTGGACTCGACGTCGGCACGTCGGCCGTCGTCTGCATCGTCGGCGAGGCGCTGGACGATGGCAGCCTCGAGATCGTTGGTATCGGCGTGACGGAGTCGCGTGGCATCAAGCGCGGCGTCGTCGTCAACCTCGAGGGCGCGGTCGAGTCGATCAAGAAGGCGATCGAAGAGGCCGAGCTGATGGCCGGCATCGAGGTCGATTCGGTCCACCTGGGGCTGTCGGGGCCGCACGTCAAGGGCTTCAACAGCCGCGGCGTCATCGCCGTGGCGGGGAAGAACCGCGAGATCACGCGCGACGACGTGCGGCGGGCGATCGATGCGGCGAAGGCCGTGGCGCTGCCGACCGGGCGGGAGATTCTCCACGTGCTGCCGCAGGACTTCGTGGTTGACGAGCAGGACGGCATCGGCGCGCCCGTTGGCATGACCGGCGCCAGGCTCGAGGTCAACGTGCACGTGGTGACCGGGTCGGTGTCGTCCACGCAGAACATCGTCGCGTGCGTGAACCGCGCCGGCGTGGCGGTCGCGGATACCGTCATCGAGCAGCTGGCGGCGGCGGAGGCGGTGCTGACGCCCGACGAGAAAGAGCTCGGCGTCGCGATGGTGGATATCGGCGGCGGCACGGCCGACCTGGCGATCTTCGAGCGCGGCAGCCTCTGGCACACCGGCGTCGTCGCGATCGGCGGCGACCACTTCACCAACGACATCGCCGTCGGACTGCGGACGCCGATTCCCGACGCGGAGAAGGTGAAGCGGAAGAACGGATGCGCGTTGTCGTCGATGGTCGATGAGGACGAGACGATCGAGGTGGCGAGCGTCGGTGGACGCAAGCCGCGCGTGATGGCGCGGCGCATCCTGTCGGAGATCCTCCAGCCGCGCGCCGAGGAGACGTTCCATCTCGTGTGGGACGAGATCAGGCGCGCTGGTTACGAGAAGTCGCTGAACTCAGGAATCGTGCTGACCGGCGGCGGCGCCGATTCTCGAGGGCATGCCCGAGATCGCCGAGCAGATTTTCGACCTGCCGATTCGCCGGGGCAGCCCCGTCGGCGTCGGCGGGCTGGCGGATCACGTGAACAGCCCGGTGTTCGCCACGGCGGTTGGCGTCGTGCTGTATGCGCACCGGAATCGCGTGCCGGAGCCGTCGCGCGGCGGCGCCGGTGCGTTCAGCCGCGTCGCCGGTCGGCTGCGCGGAATCTTCAAGGAGTTTTTCTGAGCGATTTGGAACGTCTGGAGCAGTTGGGAATTGGGAGTTATCACGGTTCCGAAAAACGGAGGCTCACATGAAACAGGCGGACAAGCTGCGACTGACGCTCGACCCGGAGACCCGGAAGGCAGCCAACATCAAGGTGGTGGGCGTCGGCGGTGGCGGCAGCAACGCCGTGAACCGGATGGTCGAGGTGGGCCTCGGCGGCGTGGAGTTCATCGTCGCCAACACCGACGTGCAGGCGCTCGACCACAACAAGGCCGGCGTCAAGGTGCAGATCGGCCACAAGCTGACGAAGGGGCTTGGCGCGGGCGCCGACCCGAACATCGGGCGACAGGCGGCGCTCGAAGACACCGACTCGATCATTCACGCGCTGTCGGGCGCCGACATGATCTTCGTGACCACCGGCCTTGGCGGCGGCACCGGCACGGGCGCCGCTCCGGTGATCGCCAGCCTGGCCAGCGAGCTCGGCGCGCTCACCATTGCCGTGGTGACCAAGCCGTTCAGATTCGAGGGCAGGAAGCGGGCGATGCAGGCCGAGGCCGGTCTCGAGCAGCTGCGCGAATGCGTCGATACCGTCATCACCATTCCGAACGAGCGCCTCCTCTCCATCATCGACCGCAAGACGTCGCTGACCGAGGCGTTCACCATGGCCGACGATGTGCTGCGTCAGGCGATCCAGGGCATCTCGGACCTGATCCTGGTGCCCGGCCTGATCAACCTCGACTTCGCCGACGTGAAGACGATCATGTCTGGGATGGGCGTCGCGATGATGGGCACCGGCGTCGCCGAAGGCGACGGCCGCGCCATGCTGGCGGCGCAGAAAGCCGTGTCGAGTCCGCTGCTCGAGGACGGCTCGGTCAACGGCGCCCGCGGCGTGATCATCAACATCACCGGCGGTCCCGACATGTCGCTGATGGAAGTGAACGAGGCGTCGTGCGTCATCCAGGAGGCTGCGCACGAGGACGCCAACATCATCTTCGGCGCGGTCGTCGATCCGCAGCTGACCGGCAAGATCAAGATCACCGTGATCGCGACCGGCTTCGACAAGGTCTCCAGCGCGCGGTCGGTGCCGGCGGCGGCGCTGCAGACGCCGACCGACCTGTCCAACTACACGGCGCACCTGGCTGCGGCGGCGTCGGCCGGCGCGGCAGCGGACCCGTCGTTCGAGCACGCAGCGTCGCCTCAAATGGCGGCGCAGCAGCCGCAGATGGCGTCGCCGCAGACGGCGTCGCCTCAGATGACGACCAGCTTCGCGCCGTCGCTGACCGTCAGCCGGCGGGCGCCGATCGAGCTGAGCCTGCTGGCGATTGCCGGTGACAGCGGCTCATCAGGCGATCTCAGCTTGAACCTCGACTCGCCGTTCGACGTGCCCGCGTTCCTGCGCCGGCAGAGCTGAGCTGTCGCCGCTGCCGTGTCCGTGGCGCGAACCCTGTCGGGTTCGCGTGACGGGCCTGACAAGGCCCGTCCCACGGGCCTCACCCCGTCCCGCAGGCCGGCTGTACACTAGGTAGACCCACGGCAACCGCGAGCGGCGACGCCTCAGCGTCAGCTCCCGCACCACTGGACGTCCTCCCGGGTCAGCAGCATCCACGGCGCATATGAAGGAATGGAAACAGCGCGAGCGGGCTCTCGAGCTCCTGTCCAAGGAGGTTGGATACGTCCGCAAACCCCACGGCGGGAAGCTGCGCGTGGCGCTGGCGTTTCCGAACACCTACTTCGTCGGGATGTCCAACCTGGGATTTCAGACGGTGTACAAGCTCTTCAACGAAGAGGCGGACATCGTCTGCGAGCGCTTTTTCCTGCCGCCCAAGAGCGAGCTTGCTGAACAGGTCGCCGCCGGCGCGGCGCTGCTCACGCTTGAGTCGCAGACGCCGGTGCGCGACTTCGACGTGGTGGCGTTCTCGGTGTCGTTCGAGTGGGACTACACCAACGTCCTCACCCTGCTGCGGCTGGCCGGCATTCCGCTCCGCGCCGAGCAGCGCACGCATCACGATCCGCTGGTGATGATTGGCGGCGCGGTGACCTTCGTGAATCCCGAGCCGCTGGCGCTGTTTGCCGACGTGATCGCCGCGGGCGAGGGCGAGGCGCTGATTCCGCCGCTCATCAAGGCCTTCAAGCAGTCGTCGGATCGCGACGACCTCCTTCGGCGGCTCGTAGCGGAGCGCGGCTACTACGTGCCCTCGTTCTACGACGTGCAGTACGCGGGGGACGGCACGATCGCCTGCGTACGTCGCGCGTCCGGGCACGGGCGCGCCGACGACGGTCAAGAAGGCCGCGCTCAAGACGACCGACGCCGTGGATCCGCCGGCGACAACCATCTTTACGCCGGAGACCGAGTTCGGCTCGCGCTTCCTCGTCGAGGTCGTCCGCGGCTGCGCGAACCTGTGCCGGTTCTGCTGGGCCGGCTACAACTACCTGCCGGTGCGGGCCTTTCCGAAGGACAGGATCCTGGAGCTGGCGAAACGGGCGAAGCCGTATTCGAAGCACGCCGGCCTGGTGTCGATCGCGCTGTGCGACCACCCCGAGATCGAAAGCATCCTCACGGAGCTGGTCGAGATGGGCTTTGCCATCAGCCCCGCGTCGCTGCGCCTCGACGATCTGACGCCGACCATTCTCGACCTGCTGCGCCGGAGCGGGGAGCGGACGATCACGATCGCCCCCGAGGTCGGGTCGGACCGCCTTCGCCGCGTCATCAACAAGACCGTGACGAACGACGAGATCCTGAACGCCGCGGAGATGATCTTCGCCGCCGGCTTCGAGAACCTGAAGCTGTACTTCATGATCGGGCTGCCGACCGAGACCGACGAGGACCTGACGGCCATCCGCGATCTGACGCTGCAGCTCCGCGAGATCATGCTGACGCATGCGCGCCCGCGCGGGCACATCGGGCGCATCGTCGGCAGCGTGAACCCGCTGGTGCCGAAGCCGGGGACCGCCTACCAATGGCTGCCGATGACAGACGATCGCGTCATCTCCCAACGGATCAGGCGGATGCAGACGCTGATGGCCGGCATCGACAACGTCTACTTCAACATCAAGTCGGAGCGACATTCGTTCTACCAGGCGCTGATGTCACTGGGCGACCGGCGCGTCGCGCCCGCCATCGAGGCGGCGGAACGCAACGGCGGTAACTGGCGCGCCGCCGTGGCCGAGTCCGGCGTTGACGCCGACTTCTTCGTGTTCCGCGACCGTTCGGCCGACGCCGTGCTGCCATGGGACATCATCGACGGCGGCATGAAGGACGCGTTCTTCCGCAACGAGCTCGAGAAGGGCTACCGCGAAGAGTGGACGCTGCCGCCGAAGCGGCAGAAGGAAAACGCCCTCCTCCTCACGGTCTTGCAGTAGCTTCCGCCTCAACGTAGCTTCCGCCTTCAGGCGGAAGGCCGCTATTACCTCATCGCAGAGATTCTGATTTGATCGCAGCTGCCAGCCGCGGCGGCGGGTATCTCGCTCCGCACGGCCGCTCGGCACGCCCGCTCAGGTTCGACGAGCAGTGACGACTTGCGTGAGGCCAGTGCTTCGACTCGTGGCACCCGGCCCCGGCGACCGAGTCGGCCGCGCTCCGCGAGACACCCGCCGCCGCGTCTGACACCAATCGATCAAAGTCCCTGCGACGGGGCTTCAGTAGGCACCCCCAAAAAGGGGCGGCCTACGAGGCCACCGCGGCCTGTTCCTCGTGCTCCGCATACGCCTGAAGAATCAGCTCGCGAAGCCGCTCCTGGGCCGCTGCCTCGCCGGCGGTCGGCCGCAGCAGCGCGAAGCTGCGCCGCTCGCCGCCCACGGTGTACGAGCGCGCCGGGAACGTGACGTTCCTTCCATTGCCCGTGCGCCGCTCCCAGACGGTGAACCCAATCAGCTTGAGGCCGTCGAGGACGCCTTCGGTGAAATGCAGCTCGGCTTCCGCGAGCTTTCCGGGCAGGTTGTTCTTTTCGTTCTGTGTGATTTTGACGACCACGGTCGCCTCCCTTGGTCACGGCTTGCCCCGCCGGAGCCGGAAGGGCGAAGGCGGGTACGCTGGCGCCGAACATCAAGGCAAAAAGGCCGCCTGTGCGTGAGCGCCGCTGGTGCGCCTGCAACGTGGTGAGCCGACACGAGTTGTGTGGGAGGCCTGGCCGGGCGGGCCTGTCCGTGATTGCGAAGCGTAAACGGGCGTTACCGATCGCAAGAAACGTCAAGAACCCGCGAACGAACCTCGCCTAGAATCCGCCCAGTGCCCGTCGCGCTCGACCTGCTCCCGCTGATTCGACGGATTCGGACGCATGCGGGCCCCGGCGACGCTCCGTGCCCTGGCGTCAACGGCGGGATGGTCGCCCTTCCATCTCCATCGCGCGTTCCGGCGTGTCGTCCGGGAAACACCCAAGCAGTACCTTCTTCGCCTCCAGCTCGAACAGGCCGCGGTGCGCCTGGTGACGACGGACGATTCGGTCCTGAATATCGCGCTGGCGTGCGGCTTCGAGAATCACGAGACGTTCACGCGGGCGTTCCGCAGGCACTTTGGCGCCGCACCCTCAGCGGTATCGAAGCTGGGCGCTGGCTGATTCCACAGCCGCCATTCGGCTGCACCATGCGGCCATCGTCACATCCGCAGGCCCCTGCATCGGGCTGTACCACTTTCAAACGAACACGACATCACGGAGACACGAGATGCCCATGCTTTCGATTGTCCGCAAGGACCTGACCCCGCAGCCCGTCGTTTTTGCCCGTGTGCGCGTCGCACGCCATGAGATCCCGGCCGGCATCGCGGAAGCGCTCGGCAAGACCTTTCCCTATGCCATGCAGGCAGGCCTGCCGATTGCCGGGAAACCGTATGCGCGCTACCTGACCACCGGCCCGGGACTCTTTGCGATGGAAGTCGGCGTGCCGCTGGCGGCAACCGCCACCGGTCAGGGGGACGTCGAAGCGGGCGCCCTGCCCGGAGGTCCGGCCGTCGTTGCGGTGCACGGCGGACCGTACGACCAGCTCGGTGAAACCTATGCGGCGATGGAACGCTGGATGGAAGCGAACGGCGTTCGACCGGGCGGGCCGGCGTGGGAGTCGTACGTCACCGACCCGGGGGACTATCCCGATCCCGCCGACTGGCGGACGGAAGTCTTCTGGCCCATCGCGTGACGTAAGGAGTCAGGAGTGCCGACCATGTCCATCGTCCGAAGCGTCCTCGCCGTCCTCGGCGGCATAGCGGTCTTCATCCTCGCGCTGTTTGTCATGGAGCCTGTTTTTGGTCTTGAAGGTCACGCCACGTCAGCCCAGCATCTGTTATGGCTCGCGCTGGCTCACGATCAGCATGATTGCGGGCAGGATTCGTCACGGCGTGGATCGCGCCACGGGCGCGAGCGTCGCTCACGCCATCGGGATGGCCGTTCTTCAGGCGGCGATGACGTTCGTGGCCATGCTGGCGGCTCGGGACGCGACGCAGCCCCTCTGGTTCTGGCTCGGCGGAATCGCGCTGATGGTGCCGGCCGCGTGGGTAGGCGCGCGACTGCGATCGTCGAGGCAGCGGGCCTGAATGGCGCCCCTGAAAGGGGCGCCCTACGACTCCGACCGGACTGATGCCCTACGAGCGGACGAGGAGCACGTGCGCGATGGCCAGCTCCTGCGAATGGGTGATCGTCAGCAGCGAACCGGTGGCTCCCAGTTCGGCCATCCGCTTCGCTGCGCCGCCATGGAACTGAAGCTGGGGAGGGCCGTGACGACGGACGACCTCGATGCCCGTCCAGAACACCCCGCGCGAATGTCCGGTGCCGAGCGCCTTCATCGCCGCTTCCTTCGCGGCGAAGCGCGCGGCAAATGACGACGCAAAATCACGCTTGCGCCGGCAGTACGCGATCTCACCTGCGGTGAAGACGCGATCGACGAACCGGTCGCCCCAGCGCTCGATCGACTCGGCAATGCGGCGGATTTCCGTTGCGTCGATGCCGGTACCGACGATGTCCATGTGGCTCGATCCTAGTTGGTAGTTGGATAGTTAGGTAGTTAGATAGTTGGTCGGATGATCCTGCCGCCTGTTCCGGATTCCTTCTACTGGTCGACTGAGCCGTGGGGTGCTGCGCTGCGATGCCGGCCGCTCGACGACCTGGCGCCGCATCTGTTCACGACTCGACAGCTCTCGCTCTCTTCGGACGCCGATTACCAGCAGCTGGCCCGCGCAGTTGGCGTCGATCGTGTGGTGACGCTGACACAGGTCCACGGCGCCACAGTCGCCGTCGTCCGTCGCGGCGCGCCGGCTCCGGCCGCTACCGCCAGAAGCGGACGCGCTCGTTTCGAACTCTGCGGAGGTCGCGATTGCCGTTCGCGCGGCGGACTGTGTTCCGATGCTGATGGCCGACCGCGATTCAGGAGCGGTTGCGGCCGTGCACGCCGGCTGGCGAGGGACGGCGGCGAGAGCAGCGGTTGCGGCGCTGAATGCCATGGAGCGGGAGTACGGGACGCATCCGACGAACGTCGTCGTCGCGATCGGCCCCAGCATCGGCCCGTGCTGCTATCAGGTGGGTTCCGATCTCGTCGATGCGTTCGCTGCGGCCGGCCACGAGCGGTATCTCATCGACCGCTGGTTCTCGACTCCTCCGCCGCCGCGTGGAGTCTGCATGAACGGGCGCAGCTGCGCCTCAATGTTGCCGGCGCGAATCGCGATCAGCTCATCCTCGCCGGCGTTCCTGAAGCGGCAGATTCATGACGTCGGGCCTCTGCACCGCGATGCACCTCGACGTGCTGACTTCCTACCGCGCGGAAAAGGAGAATGCCGGCCGCATCGCCGCTGTCATCGTGGCCCCCAGACGATAGAATCCGTGGACCAGCAAATGTCTCTCCCCGCGGGCACGAACGTCGGTCCGTACCGGATCCTTTCGCCTGATCGGCGAAGGTGGTGAGGGCACTGTCTATCGGGCCTGGGACCCTCGCCTCGAACGCGACGTCGCTCTCAAGATCCTGCACGGGCGGTCGAGAGACGACCCGGCGCGCGCTCGACGATTCGTGTCGGAGGCGCGGGCCGCCAGCGCCCTGAATCACCCCAACATCGTCACGGTTTTCGACGCCGCCTTCGACGGCGACACGCCGTACGTCGTGTCGGAGCTCATCGCAGGGCGGACGATGCGAGAGGAGATCCGGGCCGGAGCGGTCTCACCGAAGCGCCTGCTCGATCTCGGCACACAGATCGCCGACGCGTTGTCCGCCGCGCACGATGCCGGCATCGTGCACCGCGATCTGAAGCCCGAAAACATCATGATCACGGCCGCCGGGCGCGTGAAGATCGTCGACTTCGGCCTGGCGAATCTTGTGGGATTCCGGTCGGCGGGCGAACCGGAGGAGGACACCGACGGCCGCACACGCACGGCGTGGGGGCTGAGATCTGGCACCGTCCCCTACATGAGCCCGGAGCAGGCGCGCGGCGTAGTCAGTGATTACCGGTCGGACCAGTTCTCGCTCGGTTTGATTCTGTTCGAGATGGCGACGGGCCGGCCGGCATTCAGTCGCGACACTCCGGCCGCGACGCTCGACGCGATCATCAACGATGAGTTGCAGCAGGCGTCAGGAATCAACGCGCGGATGCCGGTCATGTTCCGCTGGATCGTCGAGCGCTGTCTCGCCAAGGACCCATCCGAGCGGTATGCGGCAACATCGGA
This sequence comes from uncultured Acidobacteriota bacterium, assembly GCA_963793705.1. Classification (GTDB taxonomy): domain Bacteria; phylum Acidobacteriota; class Vicinamibacteria; order Vicinamibacterales; family UBA2999; genus Gp6-AA40. The sequence continues at coordinate 196,673 of CAWCBC010000023.1, forward strand.
CCTGCATCGCGACCTCAAGACACTGCGCGACCGGTTCAGCGAAGCGTCGCCTGGGCACGCGCAGCCCGTTGTCCCAGCCGGGCGGGTGCGCGCGGCGCGCATCCTGGCTGCCGCCGGCATCGTTGCGCTGGTCACCGCGGGCGTTCTATTCGCGTTCTCGCGTGACGCGTCGGCGCCAGTCAACACTGCGCAGTTCGACCCGATTGCCACTGACTCCGCGTACGAAGGGTTTGCGGCGTGGTCACCCGACGGTCAGACCATCGCCTACGTCGCCGAGGTGAACGATACCCTGCAGCTGTTTACGCGGCGGCTCTCGTCGGCCGGCTCGGCGCAGATCACGGAGGCGCCCTACGACTGCAAGTACCCGTTCTGGTCGCCTGACGGCCGGCGGATCTACTACGTGTCACTGGCGCGCGAGCGGGAGAGCATCTGGTCTATTTCCGCCGCCGGAGGCACCCCGCAACTGGTCATCGAAAACGCGAGTCGTGGCGCGATTGGGCCCGACGGCAGCACGATCGCGTTCCTGCGTGACGAGCAGCCGGACGATATCGTAGGCGCGTCGGCTCTCTGGTTTCTGCGCGCAGACCGCCGCGAGTCGAGATACTCGCCACTCGAGCGTGTGCGGTTCATTGAAGGTGCGCTCGCGTTCTCTCCCGATGGCCGCAAGCTGGGTCTCAGCGTCGTGCCACGAACCATCAATCTTCGCCCCGAGGCACGCGGGTGGCAGTTCTGGGTCGTCCCGGTGGCCGGGGGCGAGCCGTACCGCCGCCTCGAGGCATGGTCCACCGCCGTGCCGCGCGTCACGAGCTTCTCCTGGATGCCTGACAGCCGCCACGTCGTTCTTGGCCTGATGTCGACATCCACACCCGGATCACACCTGTGGATGGCCGACCTGGAAAGCGACCGGGCGTGGTCGCTGACGGGCGGCACTGGAAGCGAGTCGTACCCATCGTCTTCGCCTGATGGCAGCCGGATCGTCTTCACGAGCGGTGAGCCGGACTACGACGTGATCGAAACGTTGCTGGACAACGGCAGCTCCCGGCCGCTCCTGGCGACTGCACGGAACGAGCTGGACCCGGTGTGGTCGCGTGACGGGAGCCTGTTGGCGTATGTGACCGACCGTAGCGGTCCGGACGAAATCTGGCTGAGAACCACGGACGGTCATTCGAGCGATCGGCCTCTGATTCTGCAGAGCCACTTCGGCGATGACGACCGGACGACGTGGTTGGGAGCGCCGAGCTTCTCGCCGGACGCGCGGCGAATCGCCTATCAGCGCAATGCCTACAAGCCGATCTGGCCGCTCAGGATCTGGGTGTCACAGGTTGCCGGCGGCGCCGGCGGTCCCCCGGTACCGCTGCTGCCGGCCGCGTATGAGGGGTATCAGGGCGCGCCAAGCTGGTCGCCGGACGGGCAATGGGTCGCCTACGCCGCATGGACGGATCGACAGTGGCGGCTCGCGAAAGTGCGCGTTGGAAGCGGAGAGCCGCCGATCGTTCTCAGAATGGACGGCACTCCCAACGCGAGCCCGGCCTGGTCTCCGGTCGACGACTGGATCTCCTGGGAAACCGCTGAGGGATTTACCCTGGTTTCCGGCGACGGGAAGCAGCAGCGGCTGCTCTCGGACGATCGCTGGCTGATCCACACATGGTCCAGAGACGGGTCGCGGATTTACGGCATTCGTGAAACGGAGGCGTTGCGACTGTCGCTCGTGGCCGTTGAGGTGGACACCGGGACGCAGCGCGTGGTCGCCGATCTGGGTCCTTCGCCACCCGTCAACAACCCCGTCAAGGGCCTCAGCGTGTCCGGCGACGGCCGCTCCGTCGTCACCTCCGTCGTCCGCCTGCGCGGTGATTTGTGGTCGATGGGGAACGTGCGCTGGCAGGAGGCGCCTTCATCATGGCGGTCATGGTTCCACCGATAGAAACTCCATGAAAACCCGACGCCAGTGCCATTGACCGTGACAAGGCGGCAGTCGTAGGTTACGGTTGCTGAGCAAAGGGATGGACAGGCGATTCGTGCTCATGGCCGGCGTAATGGCGATGATTGCGGGCGCCTCCGCCGATCTTCGCGCGTGCGGCGACAAGTTTCTTCGCGTGGGCCGCAGCGCGAAGCTCCGTCGTTATGGGGCGGCTTATCCCGCCAACGTTCTTATCTACCGGCCGCTGAATTCGACACGGGCGGGCATTCAGGAATTCGAAGCGTTGCTGAAGCGTGCCGGTCATCGCCCCGTGACGATTGCCCATGGCACGGACGTGGCCCGCGCGCTCGCGGGGGGCCAGTTCGATCTCGTCATCGCTGACTACTCGGACGCACGTCGCATCAGCAACGACCTGCAGTCTGTGTCTTCCAGACCTGCGCTGCTGCCGATCCTCTACAAGTCGGCGAAGGCGGTGGAACACGAGGCAGCACAACACTATGCCTACATCATCAAACCGCACGCGATGAACAAGTACGACGCGCTGGCAGAGATCGATGGGCTGATGGAGTCGAGCCGGAAGCGCGCAGTGGCGACGCCCTCCCGGTGACTCGACGACGAATCGCAGTCGCGTCGTCATTCCTTCTCTCGTTCTGCCTGTCGCGTGGAACCGTGGTCGCGCAAGCCTGGGTACCTGAGCGCGGTGAAGCGACGGTGTCGCTGACCTATCAGCATTACGACGTCGCCGGGCATTTCGACGTGCTGGGCCGCGAGAACAACAACGGAGGCACCCGGTCGCATACCGCTGTCGTCGAACTCGACTACGGTCTGACCGAGACGACCGCCCTCATCATCAGCGTGCCGTTCATCGCGTCGAAGTACACCGGGCCACCGTCCTATTTCGTGGGGCCGCACGAGACCCATCCCGGACCGCTCGACGACGGGTCGTATCACGGCGCGTTCCAGGATCTCCGCATCGAGCTCCGGCGCCTGTTCTGGGCGGGTCCCGTCGCTGTCGCGCCATTCGTTGGCGCGTCGTTGCCGAGCCACGAGTACGAGACAGTAGGGGAGGCGGTGCCCGGCCGGCACCGGAAAGACTTTCAAGGCGGCGTGAATGCGGGTATCGATCTCGGCCGCATACTGGCCGGGTCATACGTGCACGCACGGTATGCGTACACCACCGCCGAGCGGTTAAGCGGTCACCCGTTCACGCGCAGCAATATCGATGTCGAAGTCGGCTACCCCGCCATGCCGCGCGTGGTCGTGCGGGGAGTGATGAATCGTCAGGTCAGGCATCGAGGCCCTGCGCTGAGCGAGCTCGCCGACGACTGGGAGCATCACGATCGGTTCATCGCACCCAGTTACTTCAACCTCGGCGCGGGCGCGACGGTGACCGTGACGAACACGATGGACGTCTACGGTCTGTGGCTCAGCACGGTGTCAGGCAACAATGGAGCCCATCGTGCACGCACGCTCGCCTTCGGTGTCAGCGTCGCGATTTTGTCGCGCCTGCGCGGCCTTGGTGGCGAAACTGGTTCGGACCCGTAAGGGCACGCCTCGCGCGCGCGGTTTCATGGAGCGGTGTCTGTGGTTCCAGGCGGCTGTGGGACGCGAAACGTGAGGACGACCGAGCCGAGCCGGATCTGATCGCCGTCCGCCAGGGGCCTGGGCGTCGTCACCCGCGACGCGCCGATGAACGTTCCGTTCTTGCTGTCGAGATCTTCAAGAGTGACTTCGTTGTCGCGCACCACGATTCGTGCATGCCGGCGCGACACACCGTCCGCGTCGATCCACACAGACGCATCGGGGGAGCGCCCGACGATGTTCTCGCCCGCTGACAGCGAGACCTGTCTGGCGTGCCAGACCAGCCAATAGGTGAGGGACGCCACCGCGATGTCGACCGCAGGTTCTGCTTCGTGAACGTCCGCGATGAACTGGTAACCGAATCGCTGCACGGTACGGATGAACGCGGGTGCATCCGCGGCGTCCTCGAGCGCACGGCGGATTTCGGCGATCAGTCCCGCGAGGTTCGTCTCGAGCACGAAGGTCGACGGCCAGAGCTGCTCGTGCAGCTCCTGCCGTGACATCGCCCGCGAACGGTTCTCGACGAGGAGCGACAGCAGCTGAAAGGCTTTGGGCGGGAGCGTGACCGCTCGCCCGTCACGCCGCAGTTGCCGCGTACTCGCGTCGAGGAGGAACGGTCCGAACCGAAATGTCACCGGATGTGCCTCGCAAGAGCGCGTGACGTCATGGCCGTCATCGCGCTGTTGCGAGATTCTAGCAACCGGCATCGTTCCCTGCACGACGGGCTCCGGCGTACCCGGTCAGCGCCAGGACGCGATGAAGAAATAGATGTTCGTGGGCGTGTCCTGGCTGATCAGTCCTCTGCCGCCCACGTCTGGATCGTTCTGGAGCCTCCGCACCGTGTCCAGGCTCTTCGCCGCGGCGATCTCGTTCCAGACGTTCAAATCGAACACGCGGATGTTCACGGTGTTGAACCAGCCGGCGCGGCGTTCGGCGACGAGGTGGCTGTGCGGAACTCCTGGTGCGCTGCTGCCCCGGCCAATTCGAGACAGGTCGAGCATCGCCGGGTGATTCAGGCACGGGCTTCCGGGCCGACAGGCCAGCGTGGTGAGATCGGGCAGAAATCCGGCGGCGGCGATCGCGTAGATCGTGGGAATGGGCCCTGGCCGCGGCGCCACTTCCGCCGGCGCACCGACCTCGCAGTTGGTCTCAGCGCCGCTCGACGGCGGCTCCTGGCAGAAGAAGGACTTCGTGTAATACAGCTGGACTGTGTCGCCCTTGTACCAGCCCTCGATATATCCCTTGTCCTCGGAAGCCGCGTTGTGACTGTGAGCAGCCGCGAGCATCGGACTATCGAGGCCGGTTGCGGCGGACGGAGCGTTTGGATTTCCCGAGCAGGCCACGTAGGTGAATCCGGCAAGCAGACAGGCGATGGCGTACGCGACTGTTCGGCCGTGACCGTGTCGCGAAGCCGGAGTCGTCAGCGAATCGAGCATATTAACCTCCCCGAAGCACACTCGTGTACGACCGGCGCTTCGATGCGGTCACGAGCGTAGGAGGTCTACGCGCTGAAGTCTTCAGCGCACGCTGGAGTTTCTGTGGGGATTCGATGAGCGGATCGGTGCTGCCAACCGGTAGAATCCGGCACTATGCGTCACCTGATCTGCCGCGGTCTCGCTGTCGTCGTAGCCGCCGTCGTGGGGAATGCTGCCGCCGCCCAGGCTCCGCGCGCTTCGCTTCAGCCGGACGTCAACAAGCTGTTTGCACGCTGGACGACCAGCACACCCGGCTGTGCAGTCGGCGCAGATCTCGCGGGCACGCCGGTGGTGCGATCGGTGTATGGCATGGCCGACCTCGAGCACGACGTACCGATCACGCTGGACACGGTGTTCGAAGTCGGGTCGGTCTCGAAGCAGTTCACGGCGGCAGCCGTGCTCCTGCTCGTGCGCGACGGCAAGCTGTCACTGGACGAGGTCGTTCGGAAATACATTCCCGAGATGCCTGACGTGGCCGCCAACATCACGATCAGGCAGATGCTCAATCACACCGCGGGGCTCCGCGACTGGGGAACCCTGGCCGCGATCGCCGGATGGCCACGCACGACGCGCGTCCACACCCATGCCCACGTCCTGGATCTCGTCAGCCACCAGCGGATGCTGAACTTCGAGCCGGGAACACGCTGGTCTGTACAGCAACACCGGATACAACCTGGCAGCGATGCTGGTCGACCGGGTCAGCGGCATGTCGTTCCAGGACTTCACCCGGACGCGCATCTTCGAACCGCTGCGCATGACCAGTACCTCGTGGCGCGACGACTTCACCCGTATCGTGAAACGGCGGGCCATGGCCTACGACGAGCAGAAGGGCGTGTTCTCCACCCTCATGCCGTTCGAGAACGTCTACGGCAACGGTGGGCTGCTGACCACCGTCGGCGATCTGCTCAAGTGGAACGCGAACTTCGCAACGCCGGTGGTGGGCGATGCGCGCTTCGTCGAGGAGATGCAGCGTCGCACGCGGTTCACTGACGGCCGCGAGCACGAATACGCGCTCGGACTCTACGTGGACACGTATCGCGGGCGCCGCGAAGTAGATCACAGCGGCGGAACCGCAGGCTATATCGCGCACCTCTCACGGTATCCGGACCAAGGCGTCTCCATCGCGGTGATGTGCAACGTCAGAACGGGCAACGCGACCAACGCCGCCAAAGCTATTGCCGATCTGCTGATGCCGTCTGGCGGCGTCGCGGGTTCGGATATTTCCGGCTTGCTCGACACGGGCGAAGGGCCGCGCTTTGCCGGGTTGTATCGCTCGCTCAAGCCGGCAGGTGCGCTCACGATTTCGGAACAGAAAGGAATCCTCGTCTCGACGACGGCCGGACGGCTGACACGCCGTTCACCATTGCGGTTCGAGGCGGGCGGAGACCTCGTCTACGAGTTCGACGGACGCGGCGGCTTGCGCGTTACCGACGAGTTCGGTATGTCAGACGCGTACGAGCGTGTCACACCGTGGAAGCCCGGGCTCCAGGATCTCAAGCCGATCGTCGGCCGCTATCTGAGCGAGGAGCTCGAGGTGACGGTAAACGTGACGCTGGATGGCGACCGGCTCGTCATCAGGAGACCGGGAGTCACGCTGGTGCTGCTTCCGGTGTTCCCCGACGGCTTCCAGTCTGGCGCGGGTTGGGTGATCGTGCGTCGCGACGCTGTCAGGACGGGTCAGAGGCCTGAGCGTGAATCAGGAGCGCGTCTGGGACCTGCGGTTCGCGCGACAGCCCGACTAGCCTGCGGCCGCCTCGTCCATCGCTTCATTGGCGAGGCGGTCGGCCTCCTTGTTGAATTCCCGACGGACGTGCTCGAACGTCACGCGGCCGATTTGGCGAACGAGACTGCGCGCGTCCTCGTACAGCGGCTGCAGTCCGGGATTCTTGACGCGGTATTGACCCTTCATCTGATTCACGAGCAGCAGAGAGTCAGATCGGACGTGCAGCGTGGTGATGCCGTGTGCCACCGCCCACCGCAGCGCCGCCAGCAGACCGCTGTACTCGGCAACGTTGTTCGTCGCCAGCGGCAGCGCCTCTTTCAATTCGACGATGGAGCCGTCCTCGCGCTCGACGCGCACGCCGTAACCGGCTGGTCCCGGGTTGCCGCGCGAGCCGCCGTCGATATTGGCTGATGCCGTCCCGCCTGAGGCGGGGCCGAAGAGCGAGGGTTGGTTCAACTCGACTCCGCGCACCCAGGACGAAGGACCAGGACGGACCAAGAACAAAGGCCTAAGGACCAAGGACTGCTCTAGCGGACCACCGAGCCTTCGGCGGGTGGTGGGGGAGGGACGTAGTAGAGGATGCGCTGGCAGTGGTCGCACTGGATGATGGTGTCGTTCTGGCGCACCAGCTGAAAGACCTGCGGGCGCAGGCGCACGTGGCAGACCGAGCACAACCCGTCCCGCGTCGCCATGGTGACGGCGATGCCCTTGCGCACGCGCGCGACGTGCTCGAAGGTGGCGACCAGCTGTGGATTGACCTGCGACAGCAGGGCGGTGCGCGCATCCGTCGCGGTCTTCAGCGATGCTTCGACGATCACGAGCTCGTCGGTCATCTGCTTCTTCTCGGCCTCGATTTCCTTGCGGCGCGCGGCGAACACCGACTCCGCCTGCTTGACGTCGGCGACAAGCGTGTCGGCTTCAACCATCCGCTCGAGGACCTTCTCCTCGACGCCGCCGAGATCGCGCTGGGCGGTCTCGATCTCATGGCCGAGCGCCTGGTATTCCTTGTTCGTCTTGACCGCCCCCTGCTGATCCCGGAACTTGCTGAGGCGCCCCTGATAGAGGGCCACGTCTTTCTCGAGCGCTCGGCGTGCTTCCTGGTTTTCCTTCAGCCGATCCTTCGCCGACTCGAGCGCCTGCGTCTCCGCTGCGAGCTGCGCCTCGGCGTCCGCGAGCCGCTGCGGATGGGCGGTGATTCTTGCCCTGGCGTCGGCGATGGTCGTTTCCAGACGCTGGAGGTCGATGAGGCGCTGGAGGTCGGGGAACATCAGGAAGTGCAAAAGTGGAAAAGTGGTGCAAACCCGGTGGAACGGTCATTCATTTTTTGCATTTTGCATTTTCCATTTTGAATTACAGCGAAGGTGAGTGGGCCCGCCAGGATTCGAACCTGGGACCAACCGATTATGAGCCGGCCGCTCTAACCGCTGAGCTACGGGCCCGTAGCTATTGATGGATTTGGGAAGTGTGAAAAGTGAATGAGAGTGGGGTTGAAGTTGGGGTCGGAATCGGAACGCCAACCGCCAATCGCCAGTCGCTATTCATCAACCACTTCACGAATCACAGATCGCCAATCACCAATGTTACGTTCGTCCTTCCAAGAACGCCTTCAGCTTCCGGCTCCGCGACGGGTGGCGGAGCTTGCGCAGCGCCTTGGCTTCTATCTGGCGGATGCGCTCGCGCGTGACCGCGAAGTTCTGGCCCACTTCCTCGAGCGTGTGTTCGCTGCCGTCGCCGACGCCGAACCGCATCTTGATCACCTTCTCCTCGCGCGGCGTCAGCGTCTTCAGCACCGCCTCGGTCTGTTCCTTGAGGTTCAGGTTAATCACCGCCTCGGCCGGCGAGACGATGTTGCGGTCTTCGATGAAGTCGCCAAGATGCGAATCTTCCTCTTCGCCAATCGGCGTCTCCAGCGAGATCGGCTCCTGCGCGATCTTCAGCACCTTCCGGACCTTGGCGACCGGGATGTCCATCCGCTTGGCGATCTCTTCCGAGGTCGGTTCGCGGCCAAGCTCCTGCACCAGCGCGCGCGAGGTGCGAATCAGCTTGTTGATCGTCTCGATCATGTGGACCGGGATGCGGATCGTCCGCGCCTGGTCGGCGATGGCGCGGGTGATCGCCTGGCGGATCCACCACGTCGCGTAGGTCGAGAACTTGTAGCCGCGGCGGTACTCGAACTTGTCCACCGCCTTCATCAGGCCGATGTTGCCCTCCTGAATCAGGTCGAGGAACTGCAGGCCGCGATTGGTGTATTTCTTCGCGATCGAGACGACGAGGCGGAGGTTGGCTTCGACCAGCTCCTTCTTGGCGATTTCGGCCTGCCACTCGCCGCGGCCGATGACGTCGATCGTCCGGCGGAGCCGCTCGGGCGTCTCCTCCAGGTCGTCGATCATCGTCTTGACCTGCAGCTTGATGTCCTTCTGCCGCTTGAGCAGGTTCTTCTTGTCTTCTTCCTTCAGCTTCAGCGACTTGGCCTTGGTGACGAACTTCGGGTTCAGCTGTCGCTCTACGGAATCGAGCTCGCGCTGGACGCGCTGGACGGCGTCCACCGAATCCTTGACCTCTTCCACCAGGCGGCGCTTGATGGTCTCGGTGAACTCGATCTCGCGGATCCGGCTCGACACCTCGATCCAGGCGCGCAGCGCCCGGAACCGCACGCGGCGGAACTTCTTCTTGTCCTTCTTCGGCGTCGCCTCGACCTTCTCCAGCGCCTTGCCGTAGTTGACGCGCGCCTTCCGCACCTGCTCGATCTGTCCGAGCACCTCCGCGGCGCGCTCCTGGATCACCTCGTCGGTGATTTCCTCGTCGCTGAAGATGACCAGCTCGCGGATCGTGCGATCGCCGGCGCGCAGCTGGTCGCCCATGATGAGGATGCGCTTGGCAATCGTCGGCGTCCGCGAAATCGACTTGATGACCGCCAGCTTCCCGCGCTCGATGCGCTTGGCGATCGCCACCTCGCCCTCGCGCGTGAGCAGCGGCACGGTGCCCATCTCGCGCAGGTACATGCGGACCGGATCGTTGGTCTTGTCGAGCGCTCCCGGGGTGAGATCGAGCTCCGGCCCGTCCTCGTTGCCGTCGCGATCGAAGTCCTTGTCGGCGCGGTACGCCTTGTCGGAATCGACGACTTCGATCCCGGCGCTGCCAAATGCGTTGAACAGCTCATCGAGATCCTCCGCGGAGGTGATCTCCGAGGGGAGCATCTCGTTGACCTCGTCGTAGAGCAGGTATCCCTTCTCCTTGCCGACGGCAATCAGCTGGCGTACTTCGTCGTATCTTTCTTCAATCGACAAGGTCTTTCCTCCGAAACTTATGACTCTATGAAGGCTTCTATCTGCTGCATCAACTCGCGCTTGCGCGTCAGCAGCGCGTCCATCTCGCTCGCGTGCTCCGCCGCGCCCCGTTCCTGCAGCCGATCAATCTCGTTTTGAATCGCCGCGCGCTCCCGCTCACACCGCATCCGCCTGATGACGGGTACACACCCCTCCGCCCCGTGGACGTGAGCCTCCCGTTCGCTGGCGATGGCGGTGACCAGATTGGCCTCTGCCATAGTTAGACGCTCGAGCAGCGCTGCTGGAGAGAAACCCCTATCTTCGTTCAGTTTCCGCGCAAGATCCAGCACCGATCCTGCGCTCAGGCCCTTAAGATCCATAGGTTCAAGAAGCGCCAGGGCGGCAAGCGCGGCGTCGGGCTCATGAACAAGCAGCCAGATCAGCCCCTTTTCGGCCTTGGTGACCTGCCCGAAGCTCTGAAGCTCCCGAGGCGCAAGCGTCGTCTGTTTCTGCGCGGCCGCCTTACGGATCTGGGCCCTGACTACATCCTCCGTGACCCGGGCCTTGTGCGCCAGCCTGTCGGCGAATAGATCCCGGAGCGCCACGTCGGGGATCCGCCCGGCAACTGGAAGCATTTCGTTCAGGAATTTCACCCGGCCTTCGTCCGTGTTCAGGTCGTGCCCGCCCGCAGCCCGATCGAGCAGGTACACCAAATACGGCTGCGAGTGCTTCAATCGTTCACCGTAGGCCCGGCCCCCATGCTTTCTGACGAAGGTATCCGGGTCCTCGCCGGCCGGCAGGATGGCAACATTTACATCAAATCCTTCAGCAACAAGCATTTCGCACGATTTCGCGGTCGCGCCTTGCCCTGCCGCATCGGGGTCGAAGCTCAGCACGACCTTGCTGGTGAACCTCCGCAGCTGCTGAGCCTGCTGTGGCGTCAGGGCCGTTCCGCACGACGCCACCACGTACTGGGCGCCGGCCTGATAGACCTGGGCGAAGTCGAAATAGCCCTCGACGAGCACCGCGACGCGACTCTCCCGAATCGCGTTCTTCGACAGGTTCAATCCATACAGCGTTCGACCCTTGGAATAAATCGGGGTTTCGGGGGAGTTCAGGTACTTCGGCTGTTGATCGGCCTCGAGGGCGCGGCCGCCAAACGCGATCACCGCCCCGGTGTCCCGGCAGATCGGGATCATCAGCCGGTTGCGGAAACGGTCCATCGTCGAGCCGTCCTCGCGCTGCGACAGCAGTCCCGCACGAAGCAGCGACGCGTCCGAAAACCCGGCGTCCTTCAACGCGCGCTTCAGCGCGTCGCGCGCGGGCGGCGCGAAACCGAGACCCATAATCGTGCTCGTCTCCGGCGTGACGCCGCGGGCGGCGATGGTGTTTCTGGTGCGGGCGCCCGCCGGCGACTCGAGCTGCGCGCGGAACCACGCCGCCGCCACCTCGTGGATCTTGAGCAGTGTTTCCCGCTCCGCGGCGCTGGCACGCTGCTCGTCGTTCTGCTCCATCTCGGGGACCGCAATCCCGAACCGCTGCGCCAGCTGCTTCACCGCGTCGGTGAAGCCGACCTTCTCGTGAAGCTCCAGAAACTTGATGACGTCCCCGCCGACGCCGCAGCCGAAGCAGTGGAAGAACCCTTTGTCGCGGTTGACCTGGAAGGACGGGGTCTTCTCTCCGTGAAACGGGCAGAGGCCCTTGTACGTCGCGCCCGGCCTTCTTCAGCGACACGTAGTCCTGAATGACGACGACGATGTCGGCCTGCTGTTTCAGGTCGTCGAGGAATCGTTGGGGGAAGAGAGCCATTCATCCTAGTCCTAATTACCAATCCTTCAATTCGATCGTCGCCCCGCCGCCGCCTTGATTCTGCGGCGCGGTGTCGAATTTCGCGACGAGCGGATGTTCCTTCAGAAACGCCGCGATTGCACGGCGCAGCTGCCCGGTCCCGTGGCCGTGGACGATGCGCAGCTCGCGGATATCGGTGGTCATCGCCTCGTCGAGAAACTTCTCGAGGCGCGTGATCGCCTCGTCAACCGTGTCGCCGATGAGTTTCAGTTCGGTCAGCGAGCCGCTTCGCGGCTGCAGGTCGATATTGACTCTGACGGCGGGTCCGCCTGCGCCGGCGTTGCCGCCTCCGGCGGAACCCGCCCAACGCAGATCCCTGAGCGCCGCGCGGAGGCGCTTGCCGCGAATATCAACCTCCGCGTGTTTGCCGTGCAGCTCGACGACGATGCCTTCCAGCCCGAGCGTGCCGACGGTGACGCGCGAGCCCGACCTCGATTTCGTCAGGCCGACCTTCCGCCTCCGCCGTAAGCTTCGGCGGACGGCGGTAAGGTCGGCCTACCCCTGCGTCGTCCTTGAGACGCGCGACGACGTCGTCCAGTGCCGCACGGGCGTCGGCACGCGCCGCGCCGGTCTCGCCGGTGCTGATGCCCGCCGCGCGCGTCTTCTCACCGGACCGAAGACGGACTGCTGCCTGCTGAGAGAGCTCGCTGGCCCGCGCCTTCAGTCCGTCGATGACGGTATCGATCTCTTTCCGGGCCGCACGAACCTGTTCCTCGAGCCTCGAGTCCAGCCGCTTGCGGAACGTTTCCTCACGGTCGCGCACGGCGGCTTCGCGCGCACGAAGCTTCCGCTCGGCCTCCGCGACGGCGAGCCGTTCCGCGGTCGCCTGCTTGCGCTCCCGTTCGAGTGTCCGCAGGTCATCGTCCACACGGGCCAGATGCTCGGCGAGCTGCTTCTCGCGCTCGGTGAGGTTCTCGCGCGCGGCCGCGATGACATCAGGCGGCATCCCCAGCCGCGCGGCGATCTCGATCGCCAGGCTTCGGCCTGGTGAGCCGTAGATCAACGAGTAGGTCGGGGCGAAATGTCTCAGGGTTGAATCCAAACGCCGCGCTGACCACGCCCTCCGTTGTCGAGGCGTACGACTTGAGCGAGTCGTAATGCGTCGTCGCGATCAGGTGAGAGCCGCGCTGGCGGAAGTGATCGATCACGGCGGTGCCGAGCGCGCCGCCTTCCGCCGGGTCCGTGCCGGCGCCCACCTCGTCGAGGAGGATCAGCGAGGGAAGCGTCGAGCGTCCGGTCCATGGACACCACGTTGGTGATGTGCGCCGAGAAGGTGCTCAGGCTGGCGGAGATCGACTGTTCGTCGCCGATGTCGGCAAACACGGACTTGAAGACCGGCAGGGTCGAGCCCTTGTCCGCCGGGACATGCAGGCCCGACTTGCGACATCAGCGCGAACAGGCCCGCGGTCTTGAGGGCGACGGTCTTTCCGCCGGTGTTGGGCCCTGTGATCACGAGCACGCTCGTCGGCGGGGTGAGCAGGATGTCGACAGGGACACGGCTGTGTCGAGCTCGCCAAGCGCGCCTGCAAGGCGCGCTTCCGTCCAGACGATCGCTGACACTGCGCCCATCAACAGCGGATGTCGGGCGCCCCGCAGCTCGAACCTTCCGTCCGACGCAATGGCCGGCTCCACGGCGTCGGTGATCACCGAAAACCGGGCGCGCGCCTGGATGACGTCGAGCGCCGTGGCGATATCGAGCGTGCGAGTCAGGTCGTCGGGCCTGCTGCGGAACCGATCGGTCAGCTCCAGCAGGATGCGCTGCACTTCTTCGGCTTCCTGCTCCTCGAGCGCGACGATCTCGTTGTTGATCTCGACCGTCTCCATCGGCTCGACAAACAGGCTGGCGCCGCTCGCCGATCCGCCGTGGACGATTCCCGGGATCGCGTTGCGGTGTTCCGCGCGAAGCATCAGGACATGACGGCCGTTCCGGTCGGTGACGACCTGCTCCTGGAGATACTTCGACGTCTCGCGGCCCCGCAGAAACGAGTCGAGCGTGAGTCCGCAGGCGCCCCTTCTGCTTGCGCAGCCGGTCGCGAATGGAGGCGAGCGCCGGGCTGGCGTTGTCGGCCACTTCTCCGGACGGCTCGATCTTCCGGCGGACATCGGCGATCTCGTCCTTGAACGACGCGACCGTCTCGACCAGGCTGCTCAGCAGCGGGAACGACGCTGCGACCTTGCGCACGGCGCCGCGCGTCTGCTCGATGGACTCGAGATAGTCGGCCAGGCCGAAGCAGTCGAAGCGGCTCGAGCGCCCGTCCTTCGACGCCAAGCGCCGCAATGATGCGATCGAGGTCGGACGGCGCGCGAAGAGGGAAGCCCGGATGATCCGCCAGGAACCTCGTGCCCTCTGTCGTCGCCCGCTGTGCTCGAGCGACGGCTGAGGCGTCGGTCATCGGCGTCAGCCGCGCCAGCTGAGCGCGGCCGGTCGGTGTGACGGCAAGGCCCGTGACAACGGAAACGATTCGATCGAACTCGAGGGCCCGAAGGGCGCCTGGGTGCATGGGTGAATCAGGTGGAAGAGCGGAAGCGGCGACCGTTCAGTGTAACAAACGATGAAACCACGAAGGACACGAAGGGGATCGAAGGCCGCGACGAAATGCTTGTCTTTGGCTAGGTCTGACCTATCTATTTGCAGGTACCCGTGACCAGGCCTGCGAGCCGATCGAAGCCCTCCACGGCAAACTCCGCCGTGACCGGTTCTGCGTTGAACGGCGTAAAGCCAAACTGCAGCCGGCGGGCGGTTGCCATTCGTTCTATGACGTCCTTTCCGTCTGGAGCGAAGAGCTCCTTCCCGCTCTCCGAGACTCGCCACTGCTGAACGCTCGGAGGCTCGTCGTCCCACTGGATCCGGACTGTGCGTCGGTCGGCGTCGTGTTCGAAGCTGGCTGACGTATCGAGTGCCACGAACACTTCGGTCGCGCGATACCAGCAACGGGCCGCGAGTACCGGCCGTGCCTTGTTCATCCAGACCGGCAGGTCACGTGTGGCCGCCAGATGGAAGGCAATCGTCTTCGATCCGTCGCTCGCCCAGTTGGCTCGACGCGCGCCGCTCCAGGTCGGGGCAGGCATCGATTCGACGACGGCCGGGCGGCGGTGGCAGGGGTGACAACGGCGGGCGCGGCGTGCGTGGCCGTTTCGAGCGGTGCCGCCGGGCGAATGGCGACGAAGGCAATCATCGCCATGCCGCCCACGACTGCCCCTGTGATGCCCACCAGGATCATCGGCGATCGGACAGCAGCTGGCTGTCCTGCTTCAACGGCCGCGACGGGAGGCGCTGGTGTCTGAGCCGGCGGCTCTGCCGTTGTCCAATCGATGGCTCAACTGCTCGTTCGATTCGTGCGGTTTCACGGAAGGCCTTGTGGCAACGTTGGTGCCGGCACAGAGCGGCCGGGAATTGCATCCGATTGCCCGTGTCCGTTGACGAAAACTGAGGGCCACCCGACCAGGTCCGCCTACGAAGGCGGACGACTAGCGATGACTTCGCGGACCTCACACGGTCCGCGCCACGCCTATCTCCAGCGCAGATCGTGCTGGGCGAAGGGGAGGTCCCGGTACCGCTTCCCGGTGATCTGGAAGATGGCATCGCCAATCGCCGACTGGACCGACGTGGCGCGGTCGTGACCCATGCCGATCATCCAGTGCCCCGTCGGGAAGAAGCGGATGTTGATCTCGGGCGGGTCCTCGTTGATGCGCGACAGCGGGAACGTGTTGAAGTTGCTCTCGACGATGCGCCCGTCGCGGATGTGGCAGGCCTGGTGCACGGCGTCGTTGTAGAACCAGGTGATCTGTCCCTCGATCTGCTTCTTCACCGACAACGGGTTGACCAGCCCGAAGCCCGTCTCGTGCGCCACATCCACGCGCAGCAGTTTGACCTTGCCCTCGCGCGTCACTGATACGGTGTGCACCATCGCGCTGATGGTCGCCATGCCGTCGGTTTCGGCGCCTCGCTCCTCGAGGCCGATCGCGCGTGCCGTGCCCTGCGGCAGCGGCGTGCCCCATCCTGACATCTCGGCGGCCATGTCGAGCGCTTTGATCATGTCGGCCTTGTACGGCAGGTTCGTGCGCGCGATCAGCTCGCGTCGATAGCGATACGGATCCTTGCCCGCGGCTCGCGCGAGCTCGTCCATGAAGCTTTCGCGATAGAACTCGTGCGCGGCCTGGCCAATGCCGCGACGCGTCCCAACCGGCACGTGGAATTTCGTCGTGTGGTTCGAGTAGCGATAGTTCGGCACGTGATACCGCGACGTTTCGTTGAACGACGCGTCCGGGTCCGAAGCCGCCCTCCTGCATCGCGGTGCGCACCTCGAGGGCAATCGGCCAGCCCTCCGCATCGAGTCCAGCCTTGAGCCGTGCCAGACCCATGGCGCGATACGTCGTGCCGATGAAGTCCTCCTCGCGGGTCCACAGCATGTGGATCGGCGTGCCGCGCTGCGCGTTGGCGATCATGATGGCGTGCTCGGCCTGCGGGCCGTTGCCGTTTCTGCCGAAGCCGCCGCCCAGGGAGCACAGGTGCAGGTGGACGTTGGTCTCCGGAATGCCGGTGATTTTCGCGGCGCTGAACCGCGTTTCCTGGGGGCTCTGATCGCCGATCCAGATATCCACGCGATTGTCGGTGACGAGCACCGTGGCGTTGCCCGGTTCCATGCGTGCGCGCGGCAGGAACGGAGTGGAGTAGGTGGCCTCGACGATCTTCGCGGCACGCGCGAAGCCGGTCTCGACGTTCCCTTGATCGGCCCGCACCTGCCCAGGCTTGTCGAGCGCCGCGAGCAGCGTGTCGCGCATGTTCGCGGAGTTGAACGCGGCGTTCGCCGCCGGCACGTCCCACTCGATCGGCATCTTGTCGATGGCCGCCTTCGCCTGATACCAGTGGTCGGCCACGACGGCGACGCCGCCGCTGAAGATGCGGCCGCGGGTGAGGGCCGGATCGGGGATCGGGAACCGGACCGCGGAACGTACTCCCGGCATCCGGCGGACCGCGTCGAAGTCGTAGCGCTTGACGTCGCCGCCGTAGACCGGGCACGTCCTGACCGCCGCCCACTTCATGCCGGGGAGCCGGACGTCGATCCCGTAGACGAGTTCACCGGTGACCTTCAGCGGCACGTCGAGGTTTTTCTGCTCGGTGCCCATCAGCGTCCACTGATCCGGCGGCTTGATGGTGATCGATTCCGGGTTTGGATGCGGCGTCTTGGCCGCAAGCTGCGCGATCCGGCCGTAGGTCGTCGTCCGCCCGGTCCGCGCGTGCGTGATCACGCTGTCTTTAGCGGTCAGCTCGGACGCAGGGACGTTCCACTGGGCCGCGGCCGCCAGCAGCAGCCGCTCACGCGCTTCGGCTCCGGCCAGCTGCAGGTAATAGCGGCCATCCTTCACGGACGAGGCCGCGTTCGTCCGCATGCGCCGGTACAGGCTGTCGGGAATGCCCGCTACGCCGGTGCGATCGCGATTGCCGAAGGTCGGCACGCCGCCGCTCTTCGGATCGGTGGCGCCGTTGCCTGGTACCTGCAGCGTCCACGCAGGGGCCATCTCCCGGGCGTCGCGGTTCGCGGAGGCGTACTGCGGGCGCACCTTGCTCCAGTCGCACTGCAGCTCCTCGCAGACCATCATCGCGTTGGACGTCCAGACGCCCTGGCCAAGCTCGGTCTGCCCGATGCGGACGATGACCGTGTCGTCGGGCGAGATGACAATCCACGCGTTGACCTCCGGCGTCGCCGCATCTTCGTACCAGAGCGCGCCGGGCGTGCGTGTCGTTTGCGCGCTCGCCCTGGACGGCATCCAGAAGCCGAGCACGAACGCGCCGTGAGCCGCGGCGACGGTGGCGAGAAACTCTCGACGATTGACGTCGGACGTCATGCCCGCGCTCGCATCAGTTTGGCGGCCAGGTGAATCGACTGGCGGATGCGGTAATAGGTGCTGCAGCGGCAGGCGTTGGTGATCTCTGCGTCGATATCAGCGTCGGTGGGATTGGCGTGCTTCTGCAGCAGGGCGAGCGTGCTCATGATCATCCCGGACTGGCAGTAGCCGCACTGCGGCGTGTCGAACTCCTTCCAGGCGAGTTGTATCGGGTGGCTGCCGTCCGGCGAGAGCCCTTCAATGGTGAGGATGGACTTGCCCGCCGCGGTTGCCGCCGGGACGCTGCAGGAGCGGACCGCCCGCCCATCGACATGCAGCGTGCAGGCGCCGCACTGCCCGATGCCGCAGGTGAACTTCGTGCCCGTCAGGCCGACATGTTCGCGAATCACCCACAAGAGGGGAGTCTGCGGGTCGGCATCGACGGTGTGCCGCGTTCCGTTGACGATCAGATCGAACGCCAGCTTTGATCTGGCCGCGCCGATTGTAGTCCTGTCAGGACAAGTTCGCGCAGACACACGGACAACTGAACCACGAAGAGACACGAAGAGATCGAAGCCCACGAAGAAACCGAAACCCAAAGATTAATCTTCGCGGTCTTGCCGGGATTTAGTTCTTCGTGAGTTTCGCGGTTAAGAACGGTTAAAGCCGCGATTACGAACTGAGGCGATGCTCGACGACCGGCAGGGTCCACGACCGGTCACCAAGGCTGAGGAACAGCTCGCCGCCGGTCACCGATATCGACATGGAGATCCGGCGATCGAGGTGGGCGGCGATCTCCTCGATGAGCACCCGATCGAAGGCGCGGATCGGGATGTCCTCCGATCGATGAATGCGCTGGCCGTCCAGGTTGCCCATCAACTGGCGCACGTCCCGATGCGTGTAGACGGCCACGCGGCCGGCACGCTTGCTGCCGCGGTGCAGCCGCTCCGCGTCGGGCATTCCGACCTCGATCCAGGCGGTGATCCTGCCGGTCAGGTCGCGGACGACGAGCGCCGGCTCGTCGCCAGACGACACGCCTTCGGTCAGCGCGATCCCCTCTTGATACTCCAGGCAATACGCGAGGATGCGGACCAGCATGTACTCGGCGGTCTCCGACGGGTGTCGCGCGACGCGCAGATCCAGCGTCTCGTAGACGTTGCGATCCATGTCGGCGAGATCGATCGTCGCGGTGTAGACGGTCGCGGTCTGGGCCACGACTCGATTCTGTCACGCGCTCGCGAATGCCAGAGCAGCTCTCGATTCGGTGTAGCGGGCCCTCAGATTGACGAGGCGGCCTGGCACATCGCTCAAAGCAGCTGAGGGGACGGAGCGAACGGATTCACAGGAGTAACGAAGGCGCAGAGGCGAACGGAGGGGCCGGTCGATTGGTCGGCGCGCGTAGCGCGCCGACAGCCGTGATGTAAGAGAACGCAAATACAAACCGCACTGACCTGTCGATCAGCGGCTTGTATTCGCGTACTCTTACATCGCGGCAGGTCGTCTTCGGCGGCCAATCGACCGGCCTCACCTCCACGTGATCTGGCCTTTCGTGGTCAAGAACTCCGTTCGTCTCAGTTCCTTCGTTCCTCCTGTGAATCCGTTTCCTCCGCATCCTCCGCTTACTGGCTCGCCCGGTGAGGTGCGACTCAGTGCGTCATCGCGTAGACGAGATAGTCGACGCCGAGGCGATAGGCATCGGCCGTGCCCGCTTCGCCGTACAGCCCTTCGGCTGAATACTCCCAGTAGTCGCCGATGTCGTTGTTGAAGTTGGCAATGGCCAGCATGCGGCCGTCGGTCTGGTTGTCGTCGAACAGTCCGTAGAACACCGGCTCGATCCCCGGCAGCATCGGGTGCGGGACGTTGAGCGTCCGCAGGCTGTAGAAGGACTGGAAGATCGGGTGGCTCACGTCGAGCCGGATGAAATCGTGATCCGGCAGCACGACCTTCATCTGCGCGGCGAGGTTGCGCCACTCCGGGTCTCCGTCGAAGTCGTCGAAGATGATGAACCCGCCCTTCAGGAGATACGCGCGCAGGTTCTTCGCTTCTGCCTCGTCGGTCGTCCAGAAGCCGGGCTCCGACATGTAGATGACCGGGTTCTGGAAGATGCGCGGGTCATCGAGATCGAAGATGTTCGAGCCGTCCAGATGCACGCGGATGTGGCTGATGTAGTCGAGGATGGCCGAGAAGTTCCGATCGGCCTGCGGGTAGTCGTGCTCCCACCCGCCATTGACGCCGACGCGGGTGCCGTACCGGATGCGCGTGAAGGCGAATTGGCTGTCGTACGTGACCGCAGTCGGTTGGATGCGGGAGAAGCGGCCGAAGAAGTTCTGACCGGCGGCCATCACCGGAAGCACCAGGGCCGACACAGCAACGCGACGCCGAGTCGAGGCGAGTGCGGAGGCGATTGCTCATCTATGCCCTGTCTACTTCGCGAGATTATAGACGCTCGAGGCAGCGGCCCGGCCGGTGCTGTCTACAGGTGATTGATCGCACTCGCCATGCACGCCGCGCCAAACCCGTTGTCGATGTTCACCACCGCAACGCCGTTCGCGCAGCTGTTCAGCATCCCGAGCAGCGCGGCGATTCCGCCAAAGCTCGCGCCGTAGCCGATGCTCGTCGGCACGGCGATGACCGGCGTTCGAATCAACCCGGCGATCACGCTCGGCAGCGCGCCCTCCATCCCCGCCACCACGATCACCACGCGCGCGGATTCGAGTCGAGCGCGCTCGTGCAGCAGACGATGGATGCCGGCGACGCCCACGTCGTAGAGGCGGTCAACGGTATTGCCCATGATGTCCGCGGTGATCGCCGCCTCTTCGGCCACGGGCAGATCTGATGTGCCGGCGCACGCCACGAGCACGGTCCCGACGCCCGTCGGCGCCGCCGACTGCTTCAGCGTGATGATGCGAGCCTGCTCGTGGTACTCGGCGTCCGGGTGCAATTGTGCGCACGGCATCGAACGCCTCGCGCGTGGCGCGCGTGACGAGCAGCGTCTGTCCGCGCGCGACGATGCGCTCGGCGATGGCGGCAATCTGGGAAGGCGTCTTGCCGACGCCGAGAATGACCTCAGGGAAACCCTGGCGAACCTCGCGGTGGGTATCGACGCGGGCGAAGCCGAGGTCTTCGAAGGGCGCGGCGCGCAGCGCCTCCAGGATGCGCTCCGACGCCTGTTTCGAGTCGAGCGTCCCGCCTTTGACGGCATCCAGCAGCCTTTGCAGGTCGTCGTGGGTCATCGCATATAATCCGTCTTTGTGTGATCGCAGGTTTCCACGCATGACACTAGGCGAAACCCTGGTCCTCGCGACCTATTTTTTCGTCCTGGTCATCCTCGCGGTCTACGGGTGGCACCGGTACTACCTGGTCTACCTGTACATGAAGAACAAGGACCGTCATCCCGTGCCGGCGGGCCTCGAGCGGCTGCCGAAGGTCACCGTCCAGCTTCCGATCTACAACGAGATGTACGTGGCGGACCGGCTGATCGACGCCGTCTGCCAACTCGACTACCCGCGCGAGCTGCTCGAGATCCAGGTGCTGGACGACTCGACCGACGAGACGCGCATTGTGGCGGAGCGCGCCGTGATGCGCAATGCCGACAACGGCATCGACATCGTCTACATCCATCGCACCGATCGCACGGGCTACAAGGCCGGAGCCCTCGAAGCCGGATTGAAGGTGGCGAAGGGCGAGTTCATCGCCATCTTCGACGCGGACTTCATGCCGTCGCCCGACTTCCTCGCGAAGACGGTCCCGTACTTCGGCGACGACCGCATTGCCATGGTGCAGGCGCGATGGGGGCACATCAACCAGGACTACTCGCTGCTCACGAAGATCCAGTCGATCCTGCTCGATGCCCACTTCGTCCTGGAGCACGGCGCACGCAACCGCGCCGGGTTGTTCTTCAACTTCAACGGCACTGCGGGCATCTGGCGGCGAACGGCCATCGGCGACGCCGGCGGGTGGCAGCACGATACGCTGACCGAAGATCTCGACCTGAGCTATCGCGCGCAGCTGCGCGGCTGGAAGTTCATCTTCCTGCCGGACCTCGTGGCGCCTGCGGAAGTTCCGGTGGAGATGAACTCCTTCAAGTCGCAGCAGCATCGCTGGGCCAAGGGGTCGATCCAGACCTGTCGCAAGCTGCTGCCGAAGATCCTGTGCTCTAACCTGCCGCTCGGAGTGAAGGCCGAAGCGTTTTTCCACCTCACCGCGAACTTCAACTACCCGCTGATGTGCGTGCTGTCGGTGCTGCTCGGACCGTCGATGGCGATCCGCTACAGCATGGGGTGGTACGAGATGCTCCTCATCGACGCGCCGCTGTTCTTCGCGGCAACGGCCTCGGTGGCGAACTTCTACATGGTCTGCCAGCGCGAGCTGCACGCGGACTGGATGACGCGTCTGAAATATCTGCCGTTTCTGATGTCCGTCGGCATCGGTCTGACGGTCAACAACACGCGCGCCGTCTTCGAGGCGCTGTTCAACCACGAGAGCGAGTTCGCGCGCACGCCGAAGTACCGGATCGAGGGGCGCGCCGACGAATGGGTCGGCAAGAAATACCGCCAGAGCTTCGTCATCCAGCCGATGATCGAGCTCGGGCTCGGCCTCTATTTCACCGCGACCGTCTTCTATGCGCTGGGCAACGGCCTCTACGCAACGATTCCGTTCCTCATGCTGTTCCAGATCGGCTTCCTCTACATGGGTCTGCTGTCGGTCATTCAGCAGTTCGCGGACGAGGCCGTGGTGTTGAAGCCCGTTACTGACTGACGACGGTCAACTCCCAGCTTCCAGACGCCCAACTCCCAATCGAACCACGAAGGGCACGAAGGGCACGAAGATTCTCTCTCCGACGTAGTGTCCGGCTTCGGTCGGAGCTACAGTCGTGTTCAGGCGAAGACGAGCGTGTATCGCATTCGGGTCACGAATCACAAGACTCCGTCTGTCCTGTACACGGCTCGACTGACAAAGCGGCTCGATGGATCGTCACTGTCGTCGCGCTGTGAGAGCTCGGCAAACAGCTCGCGGAACGACCGCGGATACCTGAAGGTCTTCACGCTTCCAGACGAGCCCGCCTTCCCGCTGTTCATAAAGATCGGGCTTGTCGTATCCCATCAAGCGTGCCTGAAGAAAGTTCTCGCACGGCGTCCTTCCTGAGATGAACACCGAAAGTATTGAGCAAGAGGCGATCTCCGGAAGGGACCCTGTACGCTGAAACCCAGGGGGATGAACACCAGGGCATCTGTAGATGCAATGTCGCTGACAACGGCAAGGATAAGCGGCAGTTGTCCTCTTCAGTCTCGGGTAAACGTCGCCATCAGGTCGACTCAGGTGGTGTGATGTCAACTGCCTCACACCGCACATCGGTCTTCACCGAGCTGGCGATGAAGCACAGCTCGTGAGCCTCGTGGTGCATGGCCTCATGCTGGGTTGCTGAGGGCCGCTTGTCGCGTGCGAATGACACGGCTGGATGCAGCGTGACCTGGGTCATGGCCAGCTTGCCATCGGCATTCTTCGCCAGCGTCCCGATGGCCTCGTCGCGGTAACTCTCGACCAGGAATCCCTGCTTCGCCGCGACGTAGAGGAACGAGAGCATGTGACAACTGGCCAGGGACGCGACGAACGCCTCTTCGGGATCGACGGCCGCTGCGACAGAGAGTGGCAGCGGGACGACGTGCGGGGACGATGAGGCGGGGACCTCGACGCCGCCATCGAAACTCCAGCGATGCCCCCGGCTGTAGCGGTTGTCGATGAAGGCCGCGCCGTTGCGCTCCCACGTGATTACCGCGACATACTCGCTCATCTCAACGTAATCGCGTTCAAGGCCTTGAACAAGACCCTCTGAACCCGCTGAACCGTTTGAACCCCTGAACCGGTTCATTTTCCGCTCAGAAACGGTCCCCACGTCGAGTTGAAGTGATACGGCACGCTCGTGCCGATCATCTCGACGCGCCGGATCATCCCGTTCTCGATCCTGAACGCCTCGGTCACGTGGATGCTCGACGCGCGTCCCGCGAAGCCGCTCATGTTCGCGATTTCGCCGGTCGTGGCCAGCTTGATCTCGGTGACCGTGCCGTCCATGTCGAACACGCAGTTCGCCCAGACGACGCCGCGCTCTTCGTCCACGAGCGGGAACCGGCGGTGGTGGACGTTGTTGACGATGGCGAGATAGCCGCTTTCGAGCTGCGTCTTGCAGTCGCTGCCCATGTAGTTGAATTTCGGCGTGGTTGGCTTCGAGCCGGCAACATTGGTCGTGTGTGAGCCGTTCTCGAGCCGATCGCAGTCGTCGCGTGAACGGGTAGTAGCCCTTCCCGTCGTTCTTCTGAACGCCTCGAAGTAGGCGTTGGCGACGGCGATCAGCTGTGTGCGTGAGGCGCGCTGCGCCGCGGGGATCGGCTGGAGCCACAGGGCCTCCGGCTGGGGCTGCTTGTCCATCGCGGCGATGTTGTTCGGCCCGCCGCCACCGGCACGGAAGAACGACTTCTCGATCTCGGTAATGCGGCCGAGCTGGACGCGCAGCCGGACGGACATCAACAGCAGCCCGCCGCGCTCCCGCATCGTCCCCATCCACCCCACCTGGCCGGCGACGGGATCAGAGAAGTAGTGGTTGTAGCTGCCGCGGCCGGTCACCGTCTTCCAGAAGCCGTCGCCGACGGCCATCACCTGCTCCTGTTCGGTGTATTTCACGTCGGCCGAGAGCGGCAGGCGCTTGGGGTCTTTCGCGACGACGGCGTCGAGGGTACTGATTCATCAGCCCTTCGAGACAGGCCCGGTTGCAATCCACTGGAATCGGGCCAACGGGCAGTCGCGCCTGGGCGTTCAGCGCGGGCATGAGCGCGTAGCTCGAGAGCGTCAAAACGGCGGCGGCAATAGTGGCAAGTCGCATGTCCAGGCTCCTCAGGCGCGGATTATAGGCGCATCCATGTGGTCGACGAATGGTTAACTCCTGAATTCTCTATCCTGTCTTCTGACGTCTGTCTCCTGCGCTTCTGATTTACGATCGCCCCATGGCGACCACCGCGGAAAAACCCAAAGGCGGCCTCGAAGATGTGGTCGCGACCACGTCGGCGATCTGTTATCTCGACGGCGAGAAGGGGGTGCTCGCCTACTGCGGGTACGACATCCACGACCTGGCCAAGTCGGCCACCTTCGAAGAGGTCTGCTATCTGCTCTGGCACCGGCGGCTGCCGTCGCGTGCCGAGCTCGGTGATCTGCAGTCGCAGCTGGCCGCGGCGCGGCCGCTGCCGGAGCCGATCTTCCGCCTGATGCGCTCGCTGCCGCCGGTGGACGGGATGGATGCGCTGCGGACGATTACTTCAGCCCTGGCGCACTACGACGCTGAGGCGAACGACGCCTCGCCGGCGGCGCAGTATCGCAAGGCGGTCCGGTTGACGGCGCAAACAGCGACGATCGTCGCGACCTGGGGACGCCTGCAGGCGGGCGGGGGGCCTATCGCGCCGGACCCGGTGCTCAATCACGCCGCGAACTTTCTCTACATGCTGACCGGCAATCGGCCGGATGCGTTGGCGACGCGTGCGTTCGACGTCGCGCTGATCCTGCACGCCGACCACGAGCTGAATGCCTCGACGTTTGCCGGCCGCGTGGCCGCGGCCACGCTGACCGACATCTATTCCGCAGTTGTCGCGGCGATCGGCACGCTCAAGGGGCCGCTGCACGGCGGCGCCAACGCCGACGTCATGCGGATGCTGCTCGAGCTGGGAGAGCACGCGACCGGCGATCGCATCGACGACTTCGTGCGCGGCAAGTTCGCGCGCAAGGAAAAGATCGCCGGCTTCGGCCACCGCGTCTACAGGACGGAGGATCCGCGCGCGACGCATCTGCGGCAGATGTCGCGTGATCTCGGCAAGCGCGCCGGCAGCACCGCCTGGTTCGACATCTCACAGCGCATCGAGGCGCTGGTGAAGTCGGAGAAGAAGCTGAATCCGAACGTCGATTTCTACTCGGCGTCGATGTACTACACGCTCGGCATCCCGATCGATCTCTACACGCCGATCTTCGCCGTCAGCCGCATGTCCGGGTGGACGGCGCACATCCTCGAGCAGTACGCGAACAATCGCCTGATCCGCCCGCGCGCGGATTACACGGGCCCGTCGTACCCACAGCGCTTCGTGCCGTTGGAACAACGATAGGACTATCGCAGCCTGACCCGCGATGATGCGCTGGTATTCAGCGCCCGTGAGCCCGCTCTTCGGCGCGGAAAAAACGCGCTTCCGGCTGTCGATCGAAGGCCTTCGTTTATCTTCCTTGCTTTCCTTGCTGCTTGTGCCGCCGTCGCCAGGCGGTGAGCTTTCACCGCGTTTTTAGAGTCTTCGCGGATCGCGGAGACCCGCCTTTCGCTTTCAGTTCGGCGAGGGCGCGACGATGCCACGCAACTTTCGGCTTTGTGCCGTGTTCTAAGGTCGGAGGGCCCTTATGCCGATCGTCAGACAGGATTTGCGTATTCTCATCCTGCGCGTTCTTGCCGCTGTTCTGCTGGCGGCCACAGCCAGCTCAACACTGGCTGAAACGCCCGCCGTTCTTTCCGTGACGTCTGTGGTGTCGGCACAGACGCCCGAGCCGCCGCTGCTCCCCTACGTCGCAAGCGTGAAGGTCAACGTGTCCGGTGACGAGGCGTCCTTCACGCGACGGCTGCCCGGTGGCACCTTCCTGGCCAGCAACATGACGCTGCGCAACGTCATTGCCTTCGCGCACGGCGTGCAGCCGTTCCAGATCGAAGGTGGGCCCGACTGGATGTCCGACGTCCGCTTCGACATCACGATCAAGGCCGAAGCGAACGTCGGCCCGACGGCCATCGGGCCGACCCAGATCGGACTGCAGTTGGCGCGGGCTGTGCTGGTCGAGCGGTTCTCGTTCAAGGCGCATCGGGAGACACGTGAGCGGTCGGTGTTACGCTGGTGCGTGCGCGTCGGGACGGCGTGCTCGGACCACGTCTCAAGCCGAGTGCGAGCGATTGCGTCGCGCTCGCCCGCGACGCTGGTGCCTCTGGCGCGCCCTGGCCGCCGCGCTCCGCCGAGGGCCGCATTCTGTGCGGACTGCAGCTGCAGGGAACGAGCGTGATTGCCGGCGGCTATCCGATGTCCGAGTTCCTGCGCTATCTCACCGGGCAGACGCAACGTGTCGTCATCGACCGCACCGGGTTGGAGGGAGGCTGGGATTTCGAGCTGACGTTCACGCCACCACAGGTGACCGCAGATGTTTCGGCCGAGCGCGAGCATACCGTCCCTCTTTACCGCGCTGCAGGAGCAGCTCGGGTTGCGGCTGGATGCCACGCAGGGCCCGGCCGAAGTACTGGTCGTAGACCGCGTCGAGCGCCCCACGCCTGACTAGCGAGCGGGACCAGCGATAGGACTATCGCAGACAACGCGTCGCATCGGGTAGTCGACGCTGCGAGACTTGCCGTTCTGCGTTCCCTCGATGCGACCCGTAAGCATCTCGCCATCGCGACGGTAGATCACGCGTTGCGGAAAATCGTGCTGCGGGTTTTCAAACACGACCATCTGCGCGTCGATCTTGACCAGCTGAAACGCGGTCTCCGGCTGTTTCGGCAGCTGCGCAAAGAATGTGACCCCGTTTTGAGTGGATTGAATCCGCATGAACTCATATTCGACGACGCGACCGCGGCCGACGGTGCGTGATATTCCAAGCATCATTTCGCCAGCGGCAGCCATCCACATCTCGTCGATCGTCGCGGCTGTTGATGTTTCCTGCCGCCAGCATCCGGCCATCCACGACAGGCGCTGCATCGTTGACGGCGCATTCGGAATCCCTTGATCGCGTAGCGGAGCGAGCAGGAACAAGGCGATGAGAAGAACCGGCATGTATCACTCCGCGTCTTCGCGTCTCCGCGGCCAGTGGATGACCGCGCCAGAGTGAAGAGGTGTCGAATGTTACGATGCCCGCCCGGTGGAGGGATACCGCGCGGCGCCTCCCGGCTCCGCACACCGGAAACTCGCGCTCCGACTCGCTGCCCTCACGGTTCGCGCGTCGACTAGGAGCTGACTCGAGACGTAGTCTGTCAGGCGCAATCGGATAGCCAGTGGTGATCCGTGCGTCCACCAGCCGGGCGGAGTCGCCGCGGCGCGGCCTGGCGCTTTTCGGAGAGAAGCCTTCGAGCGATGCCGATCAGCGGATTAGGTGCGCTCGTGTTCAGTGACCGTGAGCCCTCGAAGCGGCGCGATCAGCGGAGCCTGTAAAAACACGCTGGAGGCTCACCACCTGGCGACGGCCTCTCAATCAGCAAGGAAGATAAACGAGTGCCTTCGATCGACGGCCGGAAGCGTGTTTTTTCCGCGCCGAAGAGCGGGCTCGCGGGCGCTGAATACGAGCGCACCGTTTTGCAACTCTGGCCGAGTCGAGGGGCGGTGTGTCGTCCACGCCTGCTATGATCGAGCGTCAGCCCTCTGCATGGACCAACGGTATATCCGTAACTTTTCAATCATCGCGCACATCGACCATGGCAAGTCGACACTCGCGGATCGCTTCCTGGAGCTCACCGGCGCCCTGCAGGCGCGGGAGATGGAGGCGCAGGTCCTCGATGCCATGGATCTGGAGCGCGAGCGCGGCATCACCATCAAGGCGCATCCCGTCCGCCTGAACTACACCGCCACGAACGGCGACGCCTACGTCCTCAACCTGATCGACACGCCCGGGCCACGTCGACTTCGGCTACGAAGTGACGCGCTCGCTGGCCGCGTGCGAAGGCGCGCTGCTGCTGGTGGACGCGTCTCAGGGCGTCGAGGCGCAGACGCTGGCCAATGCGTATCTGGCGGTCGAGAACAACCTCGAGATCATCCCGGTCATCAACAAGATCGATCTGCCGAGCGCGCAGCCGGACGAGTGCAAACGCCAGATCGAGGACATCATCGGCCTCGACAGCAGCACCTCCATCCTGGCCAGCGCCAAGGAAGGCACCGGCGTCCAGGAGATCCTCGAGGCGGTCATCGCGCGTTTTCATCCACCGACCGGCGACCCGGATGCTCCGCTCAAAGCCCTGATCTTCGACTCCTGGTTCGACCCCTACCGCGGCGTCGTCATCGTCGTCCGGGTGATCGACGGCGTGCTGCGGCCGAAGATGAAGATCCGGCTGATGGCGGAGAAACAGGACTTCGAGGTGGACGGGCTCGGCGTGTTCTCGCCGAAGGCGTTGCCGGTGGACGAACTCGGCGTCGGCGAGGTCGGGTTCGTGGTGGCGAACATCAAGGTGGTGGCCGACGCGAAGATTGGCGACACTGTCACCGAGACGGCCCGTCCGACGGTGGAGCCGTTTCCCGGCTTCAAGGAACTGAAGCCGATGGTCTTTGCCGGCCTCTATCCGGTCGAGAGCCACCAGTATGCGGAGCTGCGCGAAGCGCTCGAGAAGCTGCGCCTCAACGACGCCTCGTTCTTCTACGAGCCCGAGACCTCGGCGGCGCTCGGCTTCGGCTTCCGCTGCGGCTTCCTCGGACTGCTGCACATGGAGATCGTGCAGGAGCGGCTCGAGCGCGAATACAACATGGACCTGGTCACCACGGCGCCGGGCGTGCTGTATCGCGTCACGACCACCGACGGGGCGGTCCTCGAGATCGACAGCCCGGCCAAGCTGCCAGATGCCGGCCGGATCACGAAGCTCGAAGAGCCGATCATAACGGCCATGATCCTCACGCCATCGGAGTTCGTGGGACCGATCCTGCAGCTCTGTCAGGACAAGCGCGGCGTCCAGAAAAAGCTCGAGTATCTGAAGTCGGACCGTGTTCTCATTACCTACGAGCTCCCCTTCAACGAAGTGGTCATGGATTTCTATGACCGGCTGAAGACGATGTCGCGCGGGTATGGGTCGCTGGATTACCACGTGACCGGCTACTGGGAGTCGCCGCTCGTCAAAATGGACATCCTGGTCAACGGCGAACCCGTGGACGCGCTGTCGATCATCGTGCACCGCGATGCGGCGTACGACCGCGGGCGCGCCCTGGCGGCGAAGATGCGGGAGCTGATCCCGCGCCAGATGTTCGAGATTGCGATCCAGGCGTCGATTGGCAACCGCGTGATCGCGCGCGAATCGGTCAAGGCGCTGCGCAAGAACGTGCTGGCAAAGTGCTACGGTGGTGACATCACGCGCAAGCGAAAGCTGCTGGAGAAGCAGAAAGAAGGGAAGAAGCGCATGAAGCGGGTGGGCCGCGTCGAGATCCCCCAGGAAGCGTTTCTTGCCGTGCTGAAAGTCGGGATGGACTAATGGCTGACCCTTCGACTCCGCTCAGGGCAGGCGCCGAACGCCGGACCGTCCGGCTACAGAAAGTCCACGGTCCGCGAATACTTCGAATCGATCTGTATCGCGGTCATCCTCGCCCTCTTCGTCCGCACCTTCGTCGTCCAGGCGTTCAAGATTCCGACCGGCTCGATGGAGAACAACCTGCTGATCGGCGACCATCTGCTGGTCAACAAGTTCGTGTTCGCGCCGACGCTCAGCGGTCTCGAGCGCACGCTGCTGCCGATCGATCCGGTTCGCCGCGGCGACATCCTGGTGTTCAAGTACCCGCAGGATCCCGAGCGCGACTTCATCAAGCGCGTCATCGGTCTGCCGGGGGAAACGCTCGAAGTGCGGAACAAGAAGGTCTTCATCAACGGCAAGCCGCTGGACGAGCCGTACGTGCACTTCATGTTCCCGCCGGAGGAGCGCGCGCCGGGCGACGTCAGCTTCGACCTCAATCAGAAGAGCGACTACGGACCGGTGACGGTGCCGGAACGGCAGTACTTCATGATGGGTGACAACCGGGACAACTCTGAGGACAGCCGGTACTGGGGCTTCATGCCGGCCGACTACATCAAGGGCAAGGCGCTCTTCGTCTATTTCTCGTTCGCCGATCCGGATCAACGCGGGCCGGGGGTCTTCGGCGGCGTGCGGTTGAACCGCCTCCTGCATCAGATTCACTGACGCCTGCGTGGGAGTTGACCAGTGAAGACTCTGCTGAAGCTCATCCTCGTGGTCGCCGTCATCAACGGTTCATATCGGGCCGGGATGGCGGATACACAAGTACTCCCAGTTCAAGACCGCGATCCGCTCGGTCCTCGCGCTCGCAGAGAAGGTCCCCGTGGAGGAGGTCAAGGCGAGCGTTCTGAAACGGGCGGCCGAACTCGATCTTCCTGTGTCTCCGGAACGGGTTGAGGTGAGTCGAGACGGGCGTGACGACGTCGCTCAAGGTGTCCTACCACCTCGACGTTGAAGTGTTTCCAGGATTCAAATATCCGCGGGACTACTCGATCAGCGACGAGATCTCGGCGATCCGTTGACAGCCTCGAGCGCCTGATCCGCATCGCGCGCGCTGTCGGCGGCCAGTTGCTCCACTTCGGCGGCCACCCGCGCGGTGTACGCCGAGTCCTTGATCCCCGAGAGATTGCCGTCGATGCTCAGCGCGGCGCCACGCACGCTGGCGCCCAGCAGCTCAATCCCCATCGCCACGTCGCTTGCCGCCACACGGTAGGCGTTGCGCGCCACGATCACGCCGCCGGCCAGCGCCTGCTGTCCAGCGCGCATGACGTCGAGCGGAACGTCGGTCGCTTCCTTCAGCGCTGATTGCAGCGCATCGGTTCTCGCCGCCTTCTCGTCGGGCGAATCCTTCGGCAGTTTCATCGCCTTCATCACCGCCTGGTAGGCGTCGCTGTCGTCGTCGATCAGCGCCACCAGCGTGTCGCGGAGCGGGCGCAGCCGTGCCGCGGCTTCAGCCAGGTCGGCGGCCTCTTCCGGCGCACCGGTTCGCGATTTCGGAAGACTGGCGGCCATGATGAGCAGCGACACGCCGAGCGCGCCGGACAGCGCAGACGCGGATCCACCGCCCGGTACGGGCGCGTTCGACGCAAACGCGTCGAGGAGATCGATGAGGGCGAATTCGGAATAGGGACGCGTGTGTTCGGCCACGACGTCTCATTATCCGCCGCGCACGATGCGGCCGCGTTTGATGACCGCTCGAATCGCCGGTACCCCGACGCGCACCAGCTCGGCAAGCCCGTCCGCCACGATCACCGCGTCCATCTGCTTTCCCGGCTCCAGGCTGCCTGCCGTATTCGCGCAGTCGAGCGACCACGCGGCGTTAATGGTTGATGCGATGAGCGCTTCCTCGAGCGTCATCCCCATCTCAAAGCACGCCAGCGTCATCGCAAACGGCATCGACGGCGAGTAGCCGCCGCCCGGATTGACGTCGGTGGCGAGCGCGACCGGAACGCCTCGTTCGATCAGCATGCGCGCCGGTGCGAATCGTCCGAGCTTCAGGTAGAGCGACGCCGTGGGCAGAAGCACCGCACACACGTTGGCCTTCGCCAGCGCGTCGGCGCCGCGCCCGTCCACGAAGACGAGATGGTCGGCGGAACGTGCTCCGACCGCGGCGGCGACCAGGCTGCCGCCGCTTGCCGCCAGCTCGTCGGCATGAATCCGCGGTGTCAGGCCCGCCCGTGTCCCCGCTTCGAGGATCACGGTCGCCTCCTCAGGCGTGAACGCCCCCTCGTCACAGAACACGTCGCAGTAATCGGCCAGGCGTCCCTCGGCGACGCGCGGGATCATCTCGTCAACGACAAGGGAGACGTAGTCGGCGCGACGATCTCGATACTCCGGCGGCAGCGCGTGCGCTCCGAGAAACGTGGCCTTGATATCGATCGGATGGCTGGCATCGAGCGCGCGGATGACTCTGAGCTGCTTCAGCTCCGAGTCCGTGGTCAGGCCATATCCGCTCTTGGCTTCACAGGTCGTGGTGCCGCAGGCGAGCATCTCGTCGAGCCGGCCGCGCGCCGCCGTCAGCAGTTCCGCTTCAGACGCGTCGCGCGTCGCGGCGACGGTACCTGAGGATGCCGCCGCCTTCCGCTGCGATCTGCGCGTAGGTCGCACCGGCGAGCCGCCGCTGCAGTTCGTGCCGTCGGTCTCCCGCATAGACGATATGGGTGTGCGGATCGACGAAGCCGGGAACAACCACGCATCCCGACGCGTCGACGCGGACTGCATTCGGCTTCAGGTCGACGGCATGGGGCACCGCGGTGGCGTCGCCGACGAAGACGATGCGCCCCTGATGAGCGGCGATCGCCGCGTCGTGCAGGACGCTGATCTCGTGCTGATGCCTTCCACGTCTCGGCACAGTCCCGGCGCAGGTCGCGATCGCTGTCGCGCCTTCGACGAGAAAGTCGGCCGGGACGCGAATCACCGTTCGATGAGCCGGAGCGTGACCGTGCGCGACTGTCCCTCGGACATCGTCAGCCGCTCGGCTCGCGCCTCGAGTTGCAGCAGGACGTCCGGATTCTGCCATTCACCGCCGTCGCGCGTGCCCTGCAGCCGGCTGACGGCGGCGACGAAGTAGTCGCCTGCTGGCAGGCCGCCGACGCGAAACGTGCCATCCAGTGTCGAGCGACTGAACTTCGCCCGTCGCGAATCCGGCACCCGCATGTCACGTGCCGAGGGGAAGACAACAACGAAGTAGTCAGCGACTGGCGTGGTCCGTTGTCGTTGACGCGACCCGAGATCGAGGCGCCGTTCCGCGACAGGACGATCTCGCTGCCCTCAATCGTGCGAGGCTGCGCCCCGAAATCGTACCCGGTGTCCGCCACGTCGGTGCCGTTGATCGTCCACGATTTCAGGTACCAGTCGTCCGCGGGAGCGTTTTGGAGCGACAACGACGTGAGACCGAACAAGCCGTGGATGGTTGAGAATTCGCTGCCGGTCATGAGGAGGCGTGTCGTCGATTCGCGCGCCCGGTCGTCGAGTGGGATGGTGCCAATGCCGAAGGACCCTGTTCGCGTCTGATCCATCTCGCCTTCGAACCGAATGTTGCCTTCGATGTTCGTCCCGTACGAGGTGCTCATTGTCAGCCGCGCCGGCTCGGTGCCGACGAGCAGTTCCGCCGCTCCGAAGAGACCGGTCCGGCCCGGGCCGTCGCCGCGCACCTGCACGACGTATTCCCCTGGCGGAACATTGCGGAAGATGAACGAGCCGTCCATCGCGACAGTCGTCGAATGCGGCACAGCGGAGGCGGCGCCCGATCGACGACTCTCCATCAGCCGTGCGGTTCCGCTGACCAGCGGTACGTTGCCGTCGCGCGCGAGGCCACGAACCTCGGTCAAGCCAAGCGGCGTAAACGTCAGGTTCGCCGTGGCGTCCTCTCGAACGTCGATCGGCAAGGCTGATGCGACCGTCGGCGTGCCAGGAAAGTAGAGCGTGGCGTATTCGGTAGGCTGACCCTTAGCGCTCGGGATGAGGCCGTGTAGCGACGCCGCCACCAGATAGGACCCCGGCTGCAGCCCCCAGATCCGATAACGCCCACGGTCGTCGGTGGGCCGTTCGAGTGCGACTTGCACGGCCGTCATTCGACCCGCGATGTAGTCCAGCTGAAGAGCCTGCACCTGTGCGCCATGCACCGGTTCGCCGTGTTCGTCGACGATCACGCCCGAGACCACGCGGCCGGCAGGCAGAACGATCTCGACGTTCTCGACGATCTGATCGGTGGCGACGGCGATCGGTCGGCCCGGCTGGCGCGGACCCTGCTGTCCGTAATTCCAGCTCATGTAACCGTTCGCGGTTGCCTCCAGCGTGTATCGACCGGCCGTGAGCCCGATCAGCGAGAACGCTCCGGCCTTGTCCGTCCGGACGACCTGGTCAACACCTGATCCAACTACGCGCACGGACGCGCCCGCGATCGGTTTTCGCGCAGCCGACAAGACGCTTCCGCGGATACCCGCCGCTCTGCCGCGCGGAGGAAGGGTCACCTGCGGAGTTGGCTGGGCCAGGGCGGCAGGTATCATCCTGAGCAAGGCGTCGGTCCCGCTCTCAGCGGGCGTGGTCAGCTGCACGCCACTCACTTCTTCGGCCGTTTCCAGCCTAACGATCGATTTCGGCCCCGACCCGACCCGGACCCTCACCGGCGCTCGGTTCGTCGCCGTGGACGGGCGCCCGGTGACGGCCGTTCCGCCGGGATCGACGGGAACGATCATCTCTATCTCCTGGCCTGCCCAGACTTCGTATCGACCAGATGAAAGACCGGCGAGGCGGAATTCGCCGAGATCATCGGTCGTCGCGGAGTACTGCGCCGGTAAGCCGACAGCACCCGCACCGGCGTCAACACGGCTCGCGGTGACCGACATCGAGACGACCGGTGCGCCGCTCTGATCGACGACGATGCCGGAGATCGCGGCACCGCGCGGCAGCCGCACGAGCAGCGGTGCCTGAGCATCCTTGCGCGGCACGCTGGCCGTGGCGGTGACGAACCCGCCCTTGGCGATGGTGACCGTGAAGGGAGCTATCCCGCCGCCCGGTACCTCGACGGAAAAACGCCCGTCGTTGTCCGTGAGCACGGGATCCGGCCGCGAGGTGCCGGCAGTCACGCTGACGCGCGCGCGCCGGAGGGGCGTGTCGCCGTCGGCGGCAAGCACCTGGCCGGCGATCACCGGTACGGCAGGCTGCTGCGCCAGCGCACTCGTGCTGACGCAAAAGAGGGCGAGAACGAGCACTCGACGCATGCGCTTTGGACGCGTAAGTTACCAGATCAGCCGGTCCGGTGAGTCAGAATCCGACTGACCTCAGCGGCGGTCAATCCGAGAACTCGAATGCGCTTCGTGCGCGATCGCTCGCCCGACATCAGCGCAATGTTCCGCCTCGGAACGCCGAGCGCCTCGGCCAGGACTTCGATAAGTTCAGCGTTCGCGGCTCCATCGACAGGTGGGGAATTGAGCCGAACGAGGAGCGCGTTGTCGCGAGTGCCGGCAATTCCTGCCTTGCCGGCGCGGGGAATGACGCGGACGTCAATGAATACACCGTCGGGTGAAGACGTAATCATTGCCGCTATCATCTAAGGCTAATTCAGTGCCACCACCGAACCTAGCCGCAGTGTCGCGTGCTGCCGATCTCCTCTGGGATTGCTGGCAGAACGGTCGGCGCCTTGCCTCGATTCCCGAAGACATCCGGCCGCACACGCGCGAGGAAGGCTACGCGGTGCAGGCGCTGCTGGAGCGGCGCAGCGCCGGTCCGCTTTTCGGCTGGAAGATCGCCGCCACCAGCGCCGCCGGCCAGGCGCACATCAACGTCACCGGGCCACTTGCCGGACGGCTCCTGCGCGAAAGGGCCTTCGACACCGGCGCGGAACTGCCGTTCGGCGTCAATCGCATGCGTGTAGTAGAGGCGGAGTTCGCCTTTCGCATGGGCGTCGACCTGCCGCCGCGCCCGCAGCCCTACTCGGTGGACGAGGTGCTTGCCGCCGTCGCCACGCTGCACCCGGCGATCGAAGTGCCAGACTCACGCTTCGACGACTTCACCATCGTCGGCGCGCCGCAGCTGATTGCCGACAACGCCTGCGCGCACCTGTTCGTGCTCGGTCCGGCGGCGAAGACCGACTGGCGAGCGCTTGATCTCGTTGAGCACAGAGTCACTGGTAGCGCCATCGGAACGGCCGGCGATCTCGACACGCGAAGGCAAAGGCGCCAACGTGCTCGGCGATCCTCGCGTCGCCCTCGCGTGGCTGGTGAACGAGTTGTCCCTGCTGGGGATTACCGTCAAGGCTGGTGAGGTGGTGACCACCGGCACCTGCCTGGTGCCGCTGCCGATTCAGGCTGGCGTCGAGGTGACCGCGGATTTCGGAGTGCTCGGCAACGTGAGCGCCCGTATCGTGTGAAGGAAGAGGGCAGCGTCGGCGGCCGACGGCGCATGCCCCCTGATTGGCCCCGGCGCTGAGCTAACATCTCGTTATGGCCACCCTGCCGCCACCGAAGGACGCCCGGTCCGCTGGCCCGCTCACGGGGATGAGTTGGTCCTTGGAATCGCCGGAGGAACATTGGGGTCGCCACGACCGGGATCAGGTTCGTTATTGGCTGTCCAGGCCACCGTCGGAGCGATTGGCGCGAGCCGAGGATGTACCGTGTTCGTGTGTTTGGCGAGGGCCCCTACACCCTGTCCCGGACCTTCAAGATGCTGCCGTCGATTGTGTCATCCAAGGTCGAGTGAGGCATGGCGGAGCGCCGGCCACCCACCGAACCGTTCTGGCAGTTCTGCGCGGCACTCAATCGCTTCGGCGTCGACTACGTGGTCATCGGGAGCGAAGCCGTGGCCTTCCACGGCGTGCCGCGCTTCAGCGTCGACTTCGATGTCTTCGTCCGGCCGAGCACAGCGAATCTCTTTCGCGTCAAGGCGGCCCTGGAAGCGTCTGGTCTCGGCGATCTCTCGGAGGTCGACCCGGAGATCTGGGCGAAGAGCCGCGCGCTGTTACGCATTGGCGAGCCTCCACTGCAGATCGACATCCTCCTGGCCATCAGCGGCGTCGAATACCACGCGGCAACGGCGGATGCGGTTGATGGGACGTACGGCGACGTGCCCGTCCGGTTCATCGGTCGCACCGCATTGATCACGAACAAGAAAGCGAGCGGCCGTCCGAAGGATCTTGCCGATGTCGATCTGCTGACATCGGATGACCCAGAGCGGTGACGTGGTCGATTCGCGCTAGACGTTCGGCTCCACGCCAGGCGCGATGCTGGCAGAACACACGGTCGGCGCCCGCGCGCTTCAGCAGCCTCCGCCGTAGGCAAGGCCAGTCGGTGTGAAGCCGGCCGCCGAGTATTGCCGCAACGAGATGCTGAACCCCTCGTAGCCACTCTCCAGTAACAGGACCTCCCCCCAGCCATCCAGATTCCGATCGACCACATTCAGGACGAGGCCCAGGTGATGCGTTCGGACGCCGCCGCCCAGCTCTCGAAAATGGAAGCCAGCACCAGTTCGCGCGCCAGGAGCTCATCGAGTACCGCTTCGACCGACCTACGCCATTCAGAAGACGATGGCACCTGGCGCGTCCCGATTGCGGAGGCCTTGTTCGCTGAAGGGGATGCGGCGTCGGATGGGGACGCCACGAAGTAGCGTGCGGGAGACTCGGCCAGCGCTTTCACGTGACGCGGGTCGACACGCAAGAGAACGCCGACAGCCTCCTGACAGCCTGCGTAGCCGCCGACCACGTCCTCTGCCGCCGCCTCGATCACGGACCCGGAGGCAAGGTGAACGACCCACCGGCCGAGCGGTGGCGACACAAACGGCCGCTCGTGCCACCACGCCGGAATCGTGAAGTGCTGGTAGCCGTAACGCGCCGCCGGCCGCGGCGAGAGCCCTTCTCTGACCTGGCCCGAGGTGGCTTCTCGAACAGGTACCGTGGCGATGAGCCGCTGATCGTCAACCCGGAAGGCAACGTATTCGGTCGGAGACGCGGCTTGTCCTTGCGGCAGCGCGTCGGCCCCGACCACAACGGCAAGAAGCGCGAACCACCATCGCATGGCGCTGCTTACCGCCTTGCGGGTGCCGACGTTCGCTTCGCCGGACGCTTCGTCGGCTGGGTCCAGGGGAGCTTCAGGTCGTGGAAAACAGCGATCCCGGCCTTGGTCACCGCCGACAGCTCCTTCGCCTCGTCCGGATCGACCGTGGTGAAGTTGAAACACGACTTCCCCTGCATCCGCTTCGTCAGCCGCGGCGACAGCGTCTTCAACAGCTCCGGTCGCATGTAGACCGGCATCAGGTGGTAGCTGACGTAGTTCTTCCCGGTCCTGACGCCCGCGACGTACAGCGGACGACCGATTCGGTCGCGCATGATTGGTGACGCGACTTGATAGTCGCCAGGCTGGTCGACGGTGATGACGAGGCGCTTCGAATGTGCGGCGAGGATGTCGCGGAGGCCGGCGAATGTGTCGGCGAGAGCGGAAGTGGGCCGACCTGAAGGTCGGCCTCTACCAACTGCCATCTGCTACTAGCCCCAACTACGAACTAGCCAACTATCCAACTACCAACTAATTATTCGGGATCGTCGTCCTGCGCGCCGTTGGGCCGACGCTCCGGCGGTGCTGCGGTCGGCGTTCCCTCGATCCCGCCCAGCTGCACGAATCGCCTTGGCGGTTTCCTCGCGCGACCACGCCTGACTTGCCGTCGAAGCCGAATCCGCCAGCCTGACCCAGGGCGTAGTTCAGCGGCGTCAGTCCGTTCTTGTCTTTGGTGTTGATGTCGCCGCCGCTCTCGTGGACGAACTTCACGACGTCGGTCAGCCCCCACATCGCCGCGCCATGGAGCGCGGTGCGGCCATTGTTATCGGATCCCTTGACGTCGGCGCCCGGCGGCCATCAGCGCCTTGATCGATGTCGATGATGTCCTTCTGCGTCTTGCCGCGGCCCGTCATGTCTTCTTCGCGCGTGGAGACGTTGGCGGCCATCATCACGGCGGTGACGCCATTGCGCGTCGCGGCCTTCGCGTTGGCGCCTTTCTCCAGCAGCAGCTTGATGACCGGCACGTCCGCGGCCTTTCCGGCGCGGATCAGCGGCGTCGTTCCGGCGCCGAGGACGCCGTCGCCGCCGCGATCGAGCTTGGTGCGGTAGGGGAGCTGCGCGCGCAGCGCCGCGTCAACCTTCGCGCCTTTGGCCAGCAGCATCTTGATGACGTCGAGGCTCGACAGCGTGTCGTCCGTCTCGCGTGGCGCGGGACGGTTCGAGGCCGGGACGGTGTGCCCGTCCACCGCCGCGTACAGCGCCGTCTGGCCGACCTTGTCCTCCATGTTCACGTCGGCGCCGCGTTCGATCAGCAGGCCGGCGACGTCGAACTGCCCGTTGGTGAGGGCGAGGATCAGCGGCGTGTGGCGATCGGGATCGACGAGGTTGATGTCGGCGCCGGCGTCGAGGAGCGCCCTGGCGCTGGCGACCTTGCCGTCGCGGGACGCGAAGAGCAGCGGCGTCAGCCCGCCGGGCGGCAGCCACTTGTCGCGCGGCTCCTCCGAGCGCTGCCGCTCCCAGACGATGATCGACGAGCGGGCGTTGACGTCGGCGCCGGCTTCGATCAGCATCCGCATCGCATCGACGTTGCCTTCGGCGGCCGCCCACATCAGCGGTGTCTGGCCGCGCCAGTTCTCAATCGTGTCGACACGCGCGCCGTTGGTCAGCAGGATGCGAACGGCATCCGCCTTTCCGGTCCGGGCGCACAGATGGAGGGCCGTTTCGCCCAGCGGGCCGGTGGTGTTGGCGCTGACGCCGGCCTTGAGGAGACGCTCGACAACCGGTGCGCTGCCGTTCTCGCATGCCAGCGCGATCGGCGTGACGCCGTAGCGGTTCTCAGCCTTGGCGTTCGCTCCGGCGCGAATCAGCCGATCCACGAGCGTGGCATCGTCGTTCCGCACGGCCCAGTGCAGCGCCGTGGTGCCGTCGGCTTCCGGCGCGTTGACGTCGACCTTCTTCTGCAGCAGCGCCACGGCCACGGTGCCATTGCCCGCCTTGACGGCGTCAACCAGGCGCGTGTCGCGCGGAACCGCCGGCCCGGCGGCCTGGGCAACCGTGAACGCCAACGTCAGACAGATTGCAGTTGCTGTCGCTCGCATCGAAATCTCCAGCGCGGCACCCCTGAAGGGGCGCCCTACGAACCCAGAACTCAGAACCCAGAACTCAGAACCGAACCCAGAACACGAACCGAGAAGCGAGAACCCGGAAGTGTGAACTACAGGTTCGCCAGAGTCCCTGTACTGTCTCCGAGGGACTCCTGGCGAACACCGGCCTTGTCGAGCACCGACACGAGCAGGTTCGTCATCGGCGTGTGATCCGGGTAACGCAGGTGGCGTCCGCCCTTCAATCGTCCCGCCGCGCCGCCGAGCACGAGATTCGGCAGCGGGAAGTGATCGTGGGCATTGCTGTTGCTCATGTTGCTGCCGTAGAGCAGCACGATGTTGTCGAGCAGCGAGCCGTCGCCGTCGGGCGTGTTCTTCAGCTTCTCGACGAACGCGGCGAACATGTTGACGTTGAACGTCTGGATGCGGACGTTCTTTTCCATCTTCTCGGCACGGTTCTGGTGGTGCGAGATCGCGTGATGGCCGTCGGTCACGTTCACCTGCGGGTAGGTGCGGTTGCTGACCTCGCGCGAGACCATGAACGTGATGACGCGCGTGATGTTCGCCTGGTAGGCCACGACCATCAGGTCGTACATCATGCGGACGTGCTCCTCGAAGTCGAACGGCACGCCGGCCGGCCGCGCCGGCAGCTGCAGCGACTCGTCGCCCTGGGTCTTCTCCGCGCGCTGGATGCGGCGCTCGATCTCGCGAATGTTCTCCAGGTACTGATTCATCGTCTGGCGGTCAGACGGTCCGAGACGCAGCTGCAGCGAGGACGCTTCCTTGGTGATCGCGTCGAGGATCGACCGATCTTCCTGGATGCGGGCCAGTCGTTGGGCTGCGCTCCCGCCCTCGCCGAACATCCGCTCGAAGACCTTGCGCGGGTTGATCTCCATCGGCATCGGTGTCGTCGGCGTGCGCCACGACAGCGTGTTCATGTAGATGCAGCCGTAGTCGCGATCGCACGAGCCGATCAGGCCCGAGTGGTCTTCGGTGGCGAGCTCCAGCGACGGCAGCACCGTGTCCTGACCGATGGCCTGCGCGGCAATCTGGTCGGCGGTGACGCCGGCATAGGCGTCCACGCCCTGCGTCGCCTTCGGCCGCACGCCGCTCAGCCAGGTCGTCGGGCTGAGTGAGTGGACCGCCGTGGTGTCCGCAGCCTTATGACCCAGGCCGGTGACCACGTTCAGGCGGTCGCGGAACGGCTCCAGCGGCTTGAGGATCGGCGTGAACTCGAACCCCGCGCCCTCGGTGGCCGGCGTCCACTTGTCCATGATCGCGCCGTGCGGGATGTAGACGAAGCCGATCCGGGACGTTCCCTTTGCCGCCGTCTGCGCGAACAGCGTGCGCGCCGGAATCATCGAATCCAGAAGCGGCAGGGCGAGGGTCACACCCATCCCACGGATGAACGTTCGACGGGGGATGTGCTTCTTGAAGATGACCATTCGTTTCTCCTTCCGCCTAAAGGCGGAAGCCACATACACACAGGGTAGAGGCCGACCTTCAGGTCGGCCTAATGCGACGCCAGCGCTGTAATGTTCGTCGCG
Organism: uncultured Acidobacteriota bacterium; assembly: GCA_963793705.1. Classification (GTDB taxonomy): domain Bacteria; phylum Acidobacteriota; class Vicinamibacteria; order Vicinamibacterales; family UBA2999; genus Gp6-AA40. The sequence continues at coordinate 238,194 of CAWCBC010000023.1, forward strand.
TCGGTCTGCGCTTTCTTCATCTGGAAGGCGGCGCTCTTCACAATGCCCAGCACGATCGATGAGAACCGGTAGTTCTGTGTCGCCGCGTCGCGCGCGATTCCGCGCACCATCGGCTTGTCCTTGTGTTCGACCCCGCGTCCGAGTCCATAGGTCATCAACTTATCGGTCAGCGTGCGCACGAACATTTCCGGCTGCTTCAGGATCGCCTTGCGAAGGCCAGCCGGCCCGTCGATGGGCGCGCCGTTGCCCAGCTGACCGGTCGGGTCGACGGCCCCGCCCACTTCCTTGACGCGCCACTCGCCGACGCCGTCGAAGTTTTCCAGCGCGAACCCGAGCGGGTCCATGACCCGGTGGCAGCTCGCGCACGTCGGGTTGCGGCGGTGCTGCTCCAGCAGCGCGCGGACGGACTTCGGCTCCTCGCCCTGCTTGTTCTCCAGCACGGTGTCCACGTTCGGCGGAGGCGGCGATGGCGGTGTGCCGAGGATGTTCTCCAGGATGTACTTGCCGCGCAGCACCGGCGACGTGCGGTTCGGATAGGACGTCACCGTCAGGATGCTGCCCTGGCCGAGCAGCCCGCGGCGCTCTTCGCCCTTCAGCGTCACGCGGCGGAAGTGGCTGCCGTAGATGTTCGGGATGCCGTAGTGGCGCGCGAGCCGCTCGTTGACGAACGTGTAGTTGGCGTTGAGCAGGTCGAGCACGCTGCGGTCTTCCTTGATGATGCTCTCGACGAACATCTCCGTTTCCGTCCTGAACGCCTGCCGCAGCTCGTTGTCGAAGTTGGGGAAGTCGCCCGGCGTCGGGATGTGGCCCTTCAGGTTGCGCAGCATCAGCCACTGGCTCGCGAAGTTGTCCACGAGCGCCCGCGACTTGGGATCCGCGAGCATCCGCTGCACCTGCTGCGTGAGCACCGCCGGCTGGCTGAGCCGGTTCTGCGCGGCCAGCGTCAGCAGCGTGTCGTCGGGAATCGAGCTCCAGAGGAAGAAGGACAGCCGCGACGCCAGCTCGATATCGCTGACGCGCGTGGTTCCATTCGCCGGCGACGACTCCGTGCGGAAGATGAACTTCGGATTGGCGAGGACCAGCCGCAGTCCCTGCTCGATCCCATGCTCGAAGTTGCCCTTCTTCCGGCCCTCCGCATAGATCGCCATGATCGGCGTCAGGTCGTCCTCGGTCACCGGACGGCGGTAAGCGCGGCGAGCGATCGTCGACAGGATCGTCCTCGCGCACGCCGTTTGCCGGCATTGCTGACGGGCCTCGCCCGCCGGAGCCTTTGGCGGAGGCGGGTTGCACGAGAAGACGCGACGCCGGCTCGGCGTGTCGCCAGGGCCGCTCGGATTGTAGGGGCCCGTCACGTTGACGTGATCGATCAGCGGCAGCCCGTTCATGTCCTGCAGATCGTGATTGCGCTCGTGCGGCTGCAGCGGTTCGTCGGACTCGGCAGCGTTGCGACGCACGAACGTGACGCCGACCATGTGCGGCCCGGCGCTCACCTTGACCTTGGTCTTCAGGCGCTGATCGATCTTGTTGGCTGTATCCGACATGTTGCGATCGGACGCGAGGTTGTCGGCCTCACCGCCCACCTGCACCATGAACACGCGCTCGCCGTCGATGGAAATCTCCAGCTGGTGCGGGAACTCCAGGCCGGTCATGTAGCCGACGATGTTGCGGAGGAGGAAGACGGAGAACTGGTACTCGGCGTCCTGCGGGAACTGGTGCCTGAAGCGCAGGCCGCCGCGCGTGCCGAGAGGCAGCCCTTCGACGTGATCTTCCTGCGAGTCGTCCGGGGGAATCCGATATCCCGCGCGGATCAGGTCGGTGTCGGTGCCCACGGCCAGGCTGCTGATCTTGTGGGCGGCCGCCAGGTACTGCTCGAGCAGCGACGGCGAGATGCGCAGCACGCCGGCGATATTGTCGAACCCGTAGCTCTCATCGTCCGCGGGCAGCAAATCGGCGACGTCCACTTCGATGTCGAGCAGGTCGCGAACCGCGTTGCCGTATTCGGTCCGGTTCAGCCGATGGACCGGTTTGATGCCGGGATCCGGGCGCTGCTTCGCCTGGGCGTCCAGCGTGTTCTCGAGCGCGACGATGAACGCATTCATCGTGGCCTCGTCGGGCCGCGGCATCCCCTGCGGCGGCATCATGCCGCCATGCAGCTTGACCAGCGCCTTCTCGAAGACCTCCGAATGCAGCCCCGCTTCGGCGACCTTGACGCCGTCGAAGGACACGCCGCCGGTCTTGGCGCGATCGTTATGGCAGCTGGAGCAGTACTTCTGAATGAGCGCCTGATCTGGAAGCGCCGGGGCCGCCGATGAGGCGGGCGCCGGAGCCTGGGCCCGAGGAACCGCGGGAACTGCAATGTGGACTGGGCTGGCGCACGATCGGCGACCACGCCGATCGACGCTGCAAAGAGCAGCGCGAGCGCGCAACCGCTGGCCCAGAAATAACGACGATCAAGCACGCTGCGGTTACTCCTCTGGGTTCCTTCCGCCTAAAGGCGGAAGCTACGTGGAGCTTCCTCCGCCTGAAGGCGGAAGCTACATGGCGCACCTATAGCTACACCCGGCGGCGGTGAACTATAACTAGCGAGTCTTGCGCCTCGCTAGTTGGCAGTGTCTTCTTGCCCGCGCTACGCGCGGGCTGCCACCCATCGCCTCCGGACGGGTCTTCGGGACAACTATTATGACTGGCAAATGGCTGTGCGCGCTAGGGATACTCGCCTCTGCCGCGGTGCTTTCAGCCCAGCAGCGATGGCTCACGCCAGCCGACCGGAATCTCGCCTCTGACGGGGTCTGGACGGAGTATCCGCTGCCGAATCCGGCGAGCGGACCGACCACGATTGCCCTGGCGGCAGACGGCTCGGCCTGGTTCACGGAAGGCTCGGGCAACCGAATCGGCCGCATCAACCCCGACGGGACCGGCCTGAAGGAATTCCCCCTGCCCAACCCGAACAGCTCGCCGCGGATCATCGCGCTCGGGTCGGACGGCAACATGTGGTTCTCGGAACATACCGGCAACCGCATGGGGCGGATCGCGCCTGACGGCACGATCGCCGAGTTTCCGATCCCGACGCCGAACAGCATGCCGCGCGCGATTGCGCTCGGCGGCGACGGCAACATCTGGTTTGGCGAGTTCGCGGGCGGCAAGATCGGACGCATCACTCCGCAGGGCGTCATCACCGAGTTCCCGATCCCGACGCCGGACAGCGGTCCGCGGGCCCTCGCGGCGGGTCCCGACGGCAACATCTGGTTCTCTGAATTCAACGCCAGCAAGATCGGGCGGATTACGCCGGACGGAAAGATCACCGAGTTCGACATGCCGCGGCCCAACTCCGGACCGGGGGATATCACTGCCGGCGCCGACGGGAACATGTGGTTCCTCGAGCTGAACGGTCAGATGGACGGGCGCAAGGTGGACGGCAACCGCGTCGGCCGGATCACGATGGACGGCCGGATCACCGAGTTCCAGATTCCAAGCGCGACCGGCTCGCCGACCAACATCGCGGTCGGCCCGGATCGAAACATCTGGTTCACGAAGGGCGCCGTCGTTGGGCGGGTCACGCCAGACGGCGCAATCACCGAAGTGCCGATGCCGCCGGGCACCGGCGGGACAGGGTTGACCGCTGGCAGCGACCGTCAGCCGCCGCGGCGATTGTCGAATAGGCTATGGGTCGCGGCGTCCGGCGCGAACCGGATCCTGTTCCTGACATTCAAATGACGATCACGACAACGGGCCGCGGAAGACGCGGAGACGCGGAGACAAGTCCTCTCTTTCGATTCTCATCTGGGTCGGCGTGTCGCTCCTCGGCGCGGGCGCGTTCGGCTACATCGCGCTGGCGCGCGGCGAGACGATCAGCGCGGCGTGGCTCGTGGTCGCCGCGGTCTGCACCTACCTCGTCGCCTACCGCTTCTACTCGCGGTTCATCGCCTCGAAGGTCTTCGGCCTCGATCCACGCCGCGCGACGCCGGCCGAGCGGCTCAACAACGGCCGCGACTTCGTCCGACCTCGCGCTGGATCCTGTTCGGCCACCACTTCTCGGCCATCTCCGGCGCGGGCCCGCTCGTCGGCCCGACGCTGGCCGCGCAGTTCGGTTTCCTGCCGGGACGATCTGGCTGATCGCCGGCGTCGTGCTTGGCGGCGCCGTGCAGGACCTGTTGATCCTGTGCGCGTCGTGCCGGCGCGACGGCAAGTCGCTCGGTCAGATCGCGAAGGAGGAGGTGAACCCGGTGGCCGGCATGGCGGCCATGGTCGCGATCTTCGCGATCATGATCATCCTCCTCGCCGTGCTCGGCGCTCGTCGTCGTCAACGCGCTGCGCGACAGCCCGTGGGGCCTGTTCACGATCTCCTGCACGATTCCGATCGCGCTGCTCATGGGCTGGTGGATGAACAACCTCCGCCCGGGCAAGGTCGTGGAGGCGACGGTCATCGGCATCGCGCTGCTGGCCGCCGCGCTCGTCGGCGGCCAGTGGGTGTCGCAGAGCGCGACGTGGGCTCCGGCGTTCACCTGGTCAGGGACGACATCTGGCGTGGGCGGTGATGGTCTACGGCTTCGTCGCAGTCGGTGCTGCCGGTCTGGCTGCTGCTGGCGCCGCGCGACTACCTGTCGGCGTTCATGAAGGTCGGCACGATCCTCGTCCTCGGCCTCGCCATCATCATCGTCATGCCGCCGCTCAAGATGCCGGCGCTGACGCAGTTCATCGACGGCACCGGGCCGGTGTTCGCCGGCAAGCTGTTTCCCTTTGCCTTCATCACCATCGCGTGCGGCGCGGTGTCCGGGTTCCATGCGCTGGTGTCGAGCGGGACCACGCCCAAGATGCTGCGTGTCGAGACCGACGCGCGTTTTGTCGGCTACGGCGGCATGCTGACCGAGTCGCTGGTCGGGATCATGGCGCTGATCGCCGCGGCGACGCTGGATCCGGGCGTCTACTTCGCGATGAACGTCGGCGCCGGGACGCTCGGCACCACCTCGGCGGCGGCCGCGCAGACGATCGCGCAGTGGGGGTTCATCGTCTCGCCGCAGCAGCTGGACGCGCTCGCGACGTCGATGGGCGAAGCGACGCTGCTGTCGCGCACGGGCGGTGCGCCCAGCCTCGCGGTCGGCATGGCCGGCATCCTCGGCGGCGTCTTCACCGGCCCGGGCCTGGCGCTCTGGTATCACTTCGCGATCATGTTCGAGGCGGTGTTCATCCTCACCACCATCGACGCGGGAACGCGCGTCGGCCGCTTCATGCTGCAGGAGCTGCTCGGCCACGCCTACGCGCCGTTCGGCCGCACCTCGTGGTATCCGAGCATCGTCCTGTCGTCGTTTCTCGTCGTGGCCGGGTGGGGATACTTCCTCTACCAGGGCGTCATCGACCCGCTCGGCGGGATCAATTCGCTGTGGCCGCTGTTCGGGATCGCGAACCAGCTGCTGGCAGCCGTCGCCCTGTGCGTCGCCACGACCGTGCTGGTGAAGATGGGACGACAGCGCTACATGTGGGTCCCGATGCTGCCGCTGGCGTGGCTCGCGGCGGCGACGCTGACGGCCGGCTGGCAGAAAGTGTTCTCGCCCGACCCGAAGCTCGGGTTCCTGGCGCATGCCGAGTCGCTCGCCGGGTCGCCGCTGGCCACCGCGCCGCGCATGATCTTCAACGATCGCCTGGACGCCGCGCTCGCGCTGTTCTTCATGGCCGTCGTGTTGATCGTGATCCTCGCGTCAGCGCGCGAGTGGTGGATGGTGCTCGCAGGAAAGAAGGCGCCGGTCGTGCACGAAGCGCCGTATGTTGAATCAGACGCTTGCGCGTGTGAACGCGTAGGCGGAAATTGCAAAATTGCAAAATTCAAAATGCAAACCATGAACAAGACATCCGTCATCAGCGCCGTCGCCGCCGCGGCGGTTTTTGTCTGCACCGCATGGCTCGGCGCGCAGGCGCCGGCTGGCACCACCGCAGGCTCCGCCGGCCTCCAGCGCAGGGTGCCGCGCCGGCAGGGCCTGGACGTGGATTGCCCGGCACCGAAAGCGGCTGGGCAACGTTCCAGGCACAGTGCTTCCAGTGTCACACCACCCAATCGGTCGGCAAAGGGCCCACGGCGCAGGCGATCCGTCAGATGACGCCCGAGCGCATCTTCGCCGGGCTGACCAAGACCAGTCATACGGAAGGGCAGTCGCTCAGCGACATTCAGAAGCGGCGCGTCGCCGAGTTCATGAGCGGACGGCCAATGGGCAGCATCAACGCCGGCGAGGCGAAGTCGATGCCGAATCAGTGCGCGGCCAATCCCGCCATGACGGACCCGGCACGCAGCGCGTCGTGGAACGGATGGGGGAACGATCTCGGGAACACGCGCTTTCAGCCCGCTGCGGCCGCGCGTCTCACCGCCGCTGACGTGCCGCGGCTGAAGCTGAAGTGGTCGTTCGGCTTCCCGCACGGCGAGACGAACAACGCCCAGCCGGCCGTCGTCTCCGGCCGCGTCTTTGCCGCGAGCGACAACGGCTACATCTATTCGCTTGATGCCAAGACCGGGTGTGTCTACTGGTCGTTCCAGAACGGCTCGATCGTCCGCGGCTCGCCGACTGTCGGCGCGGTCACCGGCCAGGGCAACGCGCGCTGGGGAGTGTTCTTCGGCGACGGCCACGCCAACATCTTTGCGCTGGACGCGCAGACCGGCCGTCAGCTCTGGAAGGTGCGCGTGGACGACCACGTCGTGGCGCGCATCACCGCCGGCCTGAAGTACCACGAGGGCCGCGTCTACGTGCCGTTGTCGGGCTCGGAAGAGTTCAACAGCGGCCGACCCTACTACCCGTGCTGCACGGCTCGAGGCGGCGTTGTCGCACTCGACGCGAGCACCGGCAAGCAGATCTGGAAGACCTACAACGTCGACGAGCCGAAGCCGTGGAAGAAGAACCCCAATGGCGTGCAGCTGTACGGGCCGTCGGCTGGCGGCATCTGGAATTCGCCGACGATCGATACGGTGCGCGGTGCGCTGTACGTCGGCACGGGAGACCCGGTGACGCCGCCGGAATCACCGCTCACCGACGCGGTCATGGCGCTGGATCTGAAGACCGGCAAGGTGCTCTGGTCCCATCGCGTCGTGGAACGCGACATGTTCATGGGTGGATGCACCGGCGCCGATCGCAGCGAGGCGTGCCCCGACCCGATGGGTCCGGACGCTGATATCGGCAACTCGCCGATTCTGGTGTCGCTGCCCGGCGGCAGGCGCGCGCTCTTCGCGGGCACCAAGGCCGGCGAGGTGGTGGCGCTCGACCCGGACAAGAACGGCGCGCTGCTGTTCAAGGTATCCCCGTCCGGCCTGCCGACCGGCGGCGGGCGCGGCCGAGGACCGATCGTGTGGGGCGGCGCCGCGGATGCGCGCCAGGTCTACTACGGGATGGCGGCCGCAGGCATGGGCGCGGTCGACGCGAGCACTGGAAAGACGGCGTTCGTCTTTACGGCTCCCGGCGCCGGTGGTCGCGGCACCGCCGGCCTCGGCGCGGCACCGACCGCGATTCCTGGCGTCGTGTTCCAGGGAGCGGGCGACGGCCGGTTGTTCGCGGTGTCGCCCGATGGCAAGCAGTTGTGGGAGTTCAACACCGCGCAGGAATTCGCCACGAACAACAAGGTCGCGGCACGCGGCGGTGCGATCGCCACGTCGGGCGCGGTGGTCGTGGACGGCATGGTCTACGTCGCGTCCGGATACGCGATCAGCAGCGGCGCCTCCGGAGGCAATGTGCTGCTGGCGTTCGGCGTGGAGTGAACGGAGCTGACGGAGGTCACGGTTTTAACACGGAGACACGGGGGCACGGAGACGCACGGAGCGACCGTTCGATTGGTCGGCGTGCGAAGCACGCCGACAGCCGTGAAGGACGAGAACGCACATACAAGCCGCTGTTGACGCATGTGCGGTTTGTATCTGCGTTCTCGCACTTCACGGCAGGCCGCCTTGGGCGGCGAATCGAACGGTCGTTTGCATCGTCAAGTCGTTGGCGCCATGATTTGTTGATCAGGCGCTTCACTCCCAAAACCAACTGTGGCACGTTGAAGTTGATCAGCAGACCGACCGGTCGACCACTCAGATTGAGGTATGTCAGCACCTGCGCGTCGTGGACAGCCTCCAGGTTCGCAATCGACTTCACTTCGACGACGACGGTGTCTTCGACTACCAGATCAAGCCGATAGGTCGCGTCGAGGACCATGTCCTTGTAAACAAGCGGTAATCGCTGCTGCGTAACAAATCTCAGTTTGCGGGTCGATAGCTGGTCCTGCAGGCAAGGCATATAAACGGACTCGAGCAGTCCAGGCCCGAGGACCCTGTGGACTTCACAATGCCGCGGCGGCGATTACCTGCTGCTCGTGCCCATTCGGTTGAAAGGCGCATCAACAAGCACGCTCCCGAAGTCAGCAAAGAGGGCGCCGCTCGAGATGTCTGGGATGTTTGACCGACGCAGAAGACGTTCGTTGTTCCACGTTCGGCGTCCAGTGACTCGCAGGCGACAGTGATCAGTGGCGGCGATCCCTCGAGGCGACGCGATCAGCGAAGGCTGTAAAACGCGCTGAAGGCTTACCACCTGGCGACGGCGCGACAACTAGCAAGGAATAGCAAGGAAGATAACCGTGTGTCTACTTCGCGGCCTCAGCGCGTTTTTCCGTGTTAAGACCGTGATCCTCCGACCTGATCACTGTGGCCTGCGAGTCCGCCTGAAGGCGGACACTCGTTACCGCGCGACCGGCACAGTCCATTCGAGCGGCACGGACTCCGGCAGGTAGCACACGCGGTCGTCGCACGCCTGATAGGACAGCGTTCCCGTGATCTTCAGCCGTGTCGGTTCGCGGTGTCACCGCTCCGACGGCGATGTTCATCGTCAGCTTGAAGGGATCGCTGTAGACGAGCACCTGCTCCTTGAGCGGCTTGAAGATGTAGATCGACGGCTTCGGATAGACCGCCGGCGACGCCTTCAGGAACGCCTGGCGGTTCAACGTCACCGTCACGGCTCGATACTTCGTTCCCGGCGCGTACACGTGCATCCGCTTTTTCGGGACGACGTTCACAACCAGCGAGAGCCGTCCGCCCGGCCTGGCAACGTCCGGCGACAGCGAGGCGGTGAAGCTGAGATGGCGAGTGTTGCGCGCGACGATGACGTCGGCGACGACGGGCGAAACGGCGCCGACAAGGAGCACGAGCGCGACGGTCTGCCGAGAGCAGGTTACGGAGCAAGCGCCGATCCTTGCCGCGAGCCGAAAATGGCCGTGCCCACGCGGACAATCGTGGCGCCTTCCTGGATCGCCACCTCGAAATCCCCGCTCATGCCCATCGACATCTCCCGCAGCATTCCGGCCGGAACGCCCGCCGCGAGCCATTCGTCGCGCAGATCCCGCAGCCGGCGGAACCATGGGCGCGCGTCCTCGGGCGTATCCGGGATTGGCGGCAGGGTCATGAGCCCGACGACCCGTGCGGCGCTGGCATGCGGCGGCGGCGTCGAGGAGTCGCGGGACCTCGGTGGGCGGTGCGCCGTATTTCGTCGTCCTCCCCGGCCAGGTCCACTTGGATCAGCAGCTCCGGTGCGCGCCCGGATTCGGCGGCTGCGGCATCGAGCTTCTGCAGCAGGTCGACGCTGTCCACCGACTGAATCATCGCAAACGCCGGCGCGGCCTTCCGTGCCTTGTTGCGTCTGCAGATGTCCGAGCAGATGCCAGCGCGCGATCGGGGAGATCGGTCGACGCGGAGATTTTCTCTAGCGCTTCCTGGACGCGGTTTTCGCCGAAGTCGCGGTGGCCGGCGGCGTACGCCTCGCGGACGGCGTCGATGGGGAAGGTCTTGGAGACGGCGACGAGCCGGACTGAGGAGGGATCCCGTCCGGCTCCCCGGGCCGCGGCGTCGATGCGCGCGCGGACCTCGGCGAGCCGGGCGGCGATGGACATCGACGGCTCGACGCTCGACGTCACGATCTGAGCGATCTACTTCTTGACCATCCTCTGCAGCGCCGGCAGCGAGGCCTTCACTTCCGCCGCCTTCGGGCCGTTCGGATCGAGCTGCAGGTACGTCTCGAGCGAGCTGACCGCCAGCGCGAAGTCGCCGAGGTTCAGCGCCGTCATCCCGAGCTGGTAGTGCGCCAGCGCCATGCTTCGGGTCGGCCTTCGTCGCGCCCTCGAACGCCGTCTTCGCCTCGGCGAACTTGCTGCCGTTGAACAGCGACGACGCCCTGGTTGTAGAGCGCCTCGGCGTTACCGCCGCCGGCCGCGCCACCGGCGCCGGCTGAGTACTTCGCGGCGATGGCGCTCGCCTCAGCCGCCAGGTCGAACTTCTTCTGCGCGTTGTAGATGGTTGCCAGCTGTGAGTGCGCGTCGGCGTTGTCCGGCTTGAGCTCGACGACCTTCTTGAACGCCGCTTCGGCTTCGGCATACTGCTTCTTGTTCGTGTAGGCCGATGCCCAGATTCAAGTAGCAGTCGGCGCAGGTCGGTGCCTTGGCGACGATCTCGGTGAACGCGGCGATCGCTTCGTCGTTGCGGCCGGCGTTCAGGTGCGCGGCCCCGGTCTTGGCCAGCGCCTGCAGCTCCGCCGTGGCCTTGGCCGCTGCAGCACCGGGGCTGGCGGTTGCCACCGCCGCGGCGAGCGCACCGGCGGGCGCCGCTGGCCGCAACGTCAGCGTGACGGGGGCGTTCTGGCCCTGCGTGACCCGCGTCTTGGTGAGGTCCTCGCCGACGCCTTCCTTTTTCGTCGTGATCTGGAACTCACCGGACGGGAGCCCGACCTGCAGGAACTCGCCTTTGCTGTCGGTCTTGGTCTGCCGGCTCAGCGTCTGGACCTGTGCCGCGAACACCATGACGGCGTCCGGCACCGGCTTGCCGCTTCGTCGACCACCTTGCCGCGGAACACGGCTCTGCGCGAACGACGCGGCGGCAGAGGCGACGAGCAGCGCCGACCGCGAGACATGAGGCGGATCAGAGTGAGTCCGCATGAGAAGCCTCCAGGGAAAAAGTCAACCGATGATCTGCGATGCAGTTTACATGAAGAAACGAGCGACCGCGTCGAGGTCGTGGGTGACCGGCGCGGGCGGCAGCGACGCCAGAAACCGGCGGCCGTAACCCATGGTTTTCAGGCGCGGATCGAGGATCGCCAGCACGCCGCGGTCGGTCCGGTGCCGGATCAGCCGGCCCAGCCCCTGCTGCAGCGCCAGGATCGCCAGCGGCACCTGGTAGTCGGCAAACGCGTCGCCGCCGTCCGCCGTCATCGCGTCGATCCGCGCCGCCACCACCGGATCGCCGGGCGACGCGAACGGCAGCTTGTCGATGATCACGCAGCTCAGCGCGTCGCCGACGACGTCCACCCCCTGCCAGAAGCTCGAGGTCGCCAGCAGCACCGCGTTCGGCGTCGACCGGAACTGGTCGATCAGCATCGAGCGCGGCGCCGATCCCTGGACGAGGATCGGATAGTCGAGCGCCATCTCGACGAACTGCTGCACCGTGCGCAGCACGGCGTAGCTGGTGAACAGCACGAACGCGCGCCCGCGCGAGCGCTTCAGCAGCTCGATGGTTTCGCGCGCGGCCGCTTCGGCGAACGCCGGCGACTTCGGCGGCGGCATGCGGCGCGGCAGGTAGAGCAGCGCCTGCGTCCGGAAGTCGAACTCCGACGGGACGCGCACTTCCTCGGCGTCGCGCAGGCCGAGCCGGCCCTTCACGTAGTCGAACGACCCGTCCACGGCCAGCGTGGCCGACGTCAGCACGACCGAGCGGAAGCGGTTGAACAGCGCCTCGCGGACCGATGCGCGAGACGTCGATGGGCGACGCGCGCAGGAACAGCCCGCGCCCGCGCGCCTCCACGTAGTAGACGAAGTCGGGATCGTCGGCGCGCATCAGGAAGCGGAGGTCGGAGCGCAGCTCGCCGGCGCGGCGCCGGATTGACGACGCGAGTTCGTTCGAATCGTTCGAACCGTTCGAGTCGTTCGGCGATCGTTCGGGTCGTTCGACGGACGCTTCGCGGCGAGCGCCAGCGTGGCCTCGAGGCCTTCGAGCGCGCCCGCCAGCATCATGCCGTCCTCGAAGTGCTCCTGCATCGCCTCGGCCGTGTAGCGGGCGCGCGATTCGCGTCGCCTTCAGCGCGCGCTCGGTGGAGAGGCCGGAGAAGAACGTCGCGAGCGCGATCGGCGACGCGGTGCAGCGCCCGCGGCCAGGTCGTCGACGATCGCGCGGTCGTCGTGCGTCAGCAGCCGCTCGCCGTCGCGCACGAGGTCGTCCACGCGGTAGTTGCTGAACGCCACGCCGAAGTACTGCGTGGCCACGTCTTCGAGCTGGTGCGCCTCGTCCACGACCAGCGTCGGGCACGACGGCACCACCTCGCCGAACGTCGCTCTGCCGCACCGCCGCATCGGCGCACAGCAGGTGGTGATTGACGATGACGACGTCGGATTCGGCGGCGCGCTGGCGCATCAGCGTGACGAAGCAGTCGCCGTAGCGCGGGCACGTCGGTGCCGAGGCACGTCTCGGCCTCCGCGGAGATCTCCTTCCACATCGGCAGGTCTTCGGGCAGGTCCCGCAGCTCCGCGCGATCGCCGGTCGTCGTCGTCGCCGCCCACTCCTTGATGATCGGCAGCAGCACCTCGATCGCCCGATCTCGATCAGGCGTCCGCCGGCCGACGTGTTGCCCTCGACGCCGTCGCGGTAGATCTCCCACCGGTGCAGGCAGAGGTAGTTCGACGCGCCCCTTCATCAGCGTCGCGGTGAACGGCACGCCGAGCGCGTCGGCTGCAGCGCCGGCAGGTCCTTGAAGAAGATCTGTTCCTGAAGGTTCTTGGTGCCGGTGGAGACGAGCACGCGCTGGCGGCTGAGGATCGCCGGGAATCAGATAGGCGAGCGTCTTGCCGGTGCCGGTGCCCGGCTTCGCTCAGCAGCGTGCCGCCGTGCTTCGATGACGTCGGCGACGGCCGCGGCCATGCGCCGCTGCCCGTCGCGCGGCTCGTAGCCGTCGACGACGCGCGCGAGCGCGCCGCGCGTCGGAGAAGGACGGCGGCGACGGCTGGTCGATCAGGCCTGACGTTCCGGGATACAGCGGGAAACTTCCGGCACAGCCGCTCGACCTCGGTCCTTCACCATGCCCAGCGCGCGGTCGTCGTCCGGCGCGGCCAGCGCGCGGCGCGATCAGCTCGCCGATGACGTCCATCTCCGGCTCCCGCATGCCGCGCGTGGTCACGGCCGGCGTGCCGACGCGGATGCCGCTCGCCACCATCGGCGGGTTCTGATCGAACGGGATCGCGTTCTTGTTGACCGTGATGCCGGCCTTGCCGAGCGCGGCTTCGGCCGCCTTGCCGGTGATGCCCTTCGAGAACACGTCGACGAGCATCAGGTGGTTGTCGGTGCCGCCGCTGACCAGGCGGAATCCGTGGCCGCTGAGCGACGCCGCCAGGCGGCTGGCGTTGGCGACGATCTGCCGCTGGTAGTCGGCGAACGCCGGCTCCATCGCTTCCTTGAAGCAGACCGCCTTGGCCGCGATGATGTGCATCAGCGGCCCGCCCTGCACGCCGGGGAACAGCGCGCGGTCGAGATCCTTCGCGTACTGCTCGCGGCACAGGATCAGCCCCGACCGCGGGCCCGCGCAGCGTCTTGTGCGTCGTCGAGGTGACGAAGTCGGCGTGCGGCACCGGGCTCGGGTGCACGCCGCCGGCGACGAGGCCGGCGATGTGCGCCATGTCGACGACCATCGGCGCGCCGACGGCGCGCGGCGACCTGCGCGATGCGCGGGAAGTCGATCACGCGCGGGTAGGCGCTGGCGCCGACCATGATCATCTTCGGCTTGTGCTCGTGCGCCAGCCGCTCGAGCTCCTCGTAGTCGATCCGCTCGTCGTCCTTGCGGACGCCGTAGGGGACGATCGTGTAGAGCTTGCCCGAAAAGTTGAGCGGGTGGCCGTGCGTCAGGTGGCCGCCGTGCGCGAGGTTCATGCCGAGGACCGTGTCGCCCGGCTGCAGCAGCGTCGAAGTAGACCGACATGTTCGCCTGCGCGCCCGAGTGCGGCTGCACGTTGGCGTGGTCGGCGCTGAACAGCTGCCTTGGCGCGCGCGATCGCCAGCGATTCGGCGACGTCCACGAACTCGCAGCCGCCGTAGTAGCGCCTGCCCGGGATAGCCCTCGGCGTACTTGTTGGTCAGGACCGAGCCGGCGGCTTCGAGGATCGCGCTGCTGACGAAGTTTTCCGAGGCGATCAGCTCGAGACCCTCGGCCTGGCGCGTGGTCTCGTTGCGGATGGCGCGCGCGATCTCGGGATCCGTGTCGGCAAGCGTGCGCTGCATCAAGCGACAGCGCGGCGAGCATCGGTGGCATGAAGCGGACGTAGCGTCTGCATGAGCGATGATCGACGCATGGCGTCGATGCCGTCGATCGTCATTTCCGCGCGCGGCGAGCAGCGCGTGCGCGGCGGGCATCCGTGGATCTACCGCGCGGACGTCGTCGACGTCGACGCCGAGGGCGGCGACATCGTGCAGGTGCTCGGGCCGCGGCAGCGCACGATCGGCTACGCGCTGTTCAGCGATCGGTCGCAGATCGCGATCCGGATGCTGACGCGCGGCGAGCGGCCGGCGGACGCAGTCGCTGGTGCGGACGCGGCTCGAGCGGCCATCCGCTACCGCGAGTCGCTGCAGCTCGACGCACCGCGTATCGGCTGGTGCACGGCGAGGCGGACCTGCTGCCGTCGCTCGATCGTCGATCGCTACGGCGACTATCTGGTGGTGCAGGCGCTGTCGCAGGGGATGGATCGCCTGCTGCCGGCGGTGACGCAGCACGCTCGTCGAGCTGCTCGCAGCCGGCGGGCATCCTGGCGCGAAACGATCCCAAGGTGCGGGCGCTCGAAGGGCTGCGAGCAGACCGTCGAGGTGCTGCACGGCACGATCCCGGACACGGTCGCTCGTGCGCGAGGGGCCGGTCGAGTACGACGTCGATCTGCGCCGCGGGCAGAAGACCGGGCTGTTCCTCGATCAGCGCGAGAACCGCGAGGCGGCGGCGCGCTACGCGCGCGGCCGGCTGCTCGACTGCTTCAGCTACAACGGCGGGTTCGCGCTGCGGCTGGCGCGGCAGTGTCCCGACGGCGGAGGCCTGGACATTTCGGCCGACGCCGTGGCGCGCATCCGCGCGAACGCCGAGCGCAACGGCGTGCCGCACGTGCAGGCGCGCGAGGCCAACGTCTTCGACGAGCTGCGCCGCCTCGAACGGGCGGGCGAGCGCTACGACACGATCGTGCTCGACCCGCCGGCGTTCGCGAAGAACAAGGCGTCGGTGCCGAACGCGCTGGCCGGCTACAAGGAGATCAACCTGCGCGCGATGCGGCTGCTCTCGCCCGGCGGCTATCTGGTCACCTGCAGCTGCTCGTACAACGTCAGCGAGGAGATGTTCGAGGCGGTGCTGCACGAGGCGTCGGTCGACAGCCACACGCCGGTGACGATCGTCGAGAAGCGGATGCAGGGCCGCGACCATCCCGTGCTGGTCGGCGTGCCGGAGACGTACTACCTGAAGTGCTTCATCCTGCGGCGGGTGGAATGATCCGGAGGGCAACCGTGTCGGCCAGTCCGTCCGGCTCCGCAGACGGGGAATTGCCTGCCGCGCTAGATGAGGGCTCACCAGGCGAGCCTGCTCGCGGCTCCCGGTTCACGCCGTGGAAAATCGGACCCTGCGGCGTGGACTGCCGAAGCACGCCGGCGCCTTGGATGATCCGTGCGACAGCCTTCAACGGATTCAACCCATCGACGCAACGATCTCCGCTAGTTTAGCGGCAGGTGTTCGGTAGCCGAGCGTCAGTCGGGGACGCGTGTTCAAGCGCAGCGTGATCGTGTCGAGGCGCGCTTGGCTGTAGGCCGAAAGATTGGTCGCCGGGGGCAGGTACTGTCGGAGCAGCCCATTGGTGTTCTCGTTGGACCCGCGCTGCCACGGGCTGTGCGGATCACAGAAGTACACCTGGACATCGGTGGCGACGGTGAAGCGGCGGTGCCCGCCAATTCGGTCCCGATCCCAGGTCAATGATTTCACCAGCCCGTGTGGGAGGCGACGGATGCGGCGGGCCAAGGCGCGAATCACCGTCTGCGTTTCTTTGTTCGGCACGCGCACGAGCAGCACGTAGCGGGATTGGCGCTCGACCAGCGTCGCAATGTAGGTGCCTCGGGTGCCTTCCAGCAGGTCGCCCTCCCAATGACCCGGTACGGCGCGGTCCGCGACGTCGGCCGGCCGCTCGCGAATCGAGACGGCGTCCGGGATCTGCCCCGGACGGGGACGGGCGCGCGCGCTCCCGCGCGTCTGTCGATAGGGGTGCTGCCGCCGGAGCTGGCCGAGCAGCGCCCGCTTCAGTACCGCGACTTTGAATGAAGAGACTGCGGTAGATCGTCTCGGGCGACACCTGCATCGCAGGATCGCTTGGAAACGTGTGTCGAAGCCAGCCCGAGATCTGTTGGGGCGACCACTGCTGCGCCAGCTTGGTCGCCACGGCACGTCGCAGCGCGCGGTGCGTGGCCAGCCGACAGCGCTTGGCGCGCCGCCCCTGGCGCCAGGCACGGCCCTCGGCGGCCGCGGCACGATACGCCGTACGCCCCCCATTGCGCGTGACCTCGCGGCTGATCGTCGAGGGCGCGCGCCGCACCGCCTCCCCAATCGCGCGAAGCGACAGGCCGCGGGCGAGCTGTCGAGAGATATCCTCCCGCTCCGTCGCGGTGAGCGCGAGTCGCGATCGACCCCGTCGCCGCGGGGCGATCCCACCCTCCGCCTCCACGATGTCGCAGATCGAACTCGGGCCGCGCTTCAGCGCCCGGGCGATGCTGCGCAACGTCTCGCCACGCCGCCAGCGGGTCCACAACTCGTTGCGCTCACTCCACGACATCCTCGACCAACGCACTCCCATAGAACCTCCGGTTCTGTATGGTGTTGCGTCGTTCGATTGAATTCACCTTCGAATCGTGTCGGTAACCAGCTGTTTCGAACGTCAGTGGCGACAGTGGCGGCGCCGGCGCACCGATGCCTGCGGGTCCAATTTAGTGCCTTCGCTGATCACGCCGTTCACAGGTCGCTCGCGCCCAGGCTCGCCTGGTGAGCCGATCCTGGGGCCGGGTGCGGTAGCAGGTGTCTTGCGGAGCCGGCTGCCTCGGTCGCCGGGGGCAAGTGCAACGAACCGCAGACTGGGAGGGTGTCCGCATCGCAGCAACGCGTGACCTTCTGGAATCTCACTCGCACCGACCTGCTTGTCGAGCCTTGGCTGGCGTGCCGAGCAGCCGGTGGAGCGAGACACCTGCTGCCGCACCCGGCCTCTGGCCTTCGCACACCTTGGAGAGGTCGGCTTACCCCCAATGAACTCTAGTGGTGCGGCCTACAATCGGGTCAATGAAACGTACGGCGCTGATTACGGGCGCGTCCTCCGGCATTGGAGAGGCGTTTGCCGATGTCTTCGCGGCCGAGGGCTTCGACCTCGCCATAGCGGCACGGCGTGAGGATCGCCTGCAGGCGGTCGCCGATCGGTTGCGCACGAAGTACGGCATCCGCGTCGAGGTCTTCGTCGTCGACCTCTCCAGGCGCGACGCCGTCGAGCAGCTCTGCGCCCAGATCGCCGCGCGCGGGCTGCACGTCGATGCGCTCGTCAACAACGCGGGCTATGGCGTGCCGGGTTCATATACGTCGTCGCCGTGGCCGCGGCACGACGAGTTCCTGCAGGTCCTCGTCACGGCGGTCTGTGAGCTCACCTACCGCCTGCTTCCCGGGATGGTCGAACGCGGCTATGGCCGCATCATCAACCTCGCCTCGGTCGCCGGTCTCGTTCCCGCGCCAGCGGGGCACACGCTCTACGGTGCGTCGAAGGCATTTCTCATCAAGTTCTCCGAAGCGCTCTCGAACGAGGTGCGCCGCCACAACGTGCACGTGACCGCGCTCTGCCCGGGATTCACATGGAGCGAGTTCCACGACGTGACCGGCACGCGCGCGCAGATGAAGGCGCTGCCGCGCTGGATGTGGCTGGACGCGGCGACGGTCGCCCGGCAGGGTTTCGACGCGGTGATGGCGGGGCAGGCGACTTACGTCAATGGACGCGTGTATCGCACGATCGTTGCGCTTGTGCGGTATTTGCCACAGTGGTTGGTGTACTCCGTCGGCCGCCGCGTGGGCCGCAGCTATCGAAAAACCTGACAATAGCTGGCCTTCGCCGTGGCACTCGGATTGCTCTGTACGGAGCGATACTGGGGCAGTCGCCCCGCACGGAGGGTCCGGGCCATGGTTCGCAGGTTCTGTGCCAGTGGAAACAATGAAGGAGTGAAATGCGCCGTGCACGCCGCGGCGGGGTTCATTGTGGCGCCTGTGCCGCCTACAACATCACGGCCTCGTGTTTACCGGCGTGATCGCCACCTGCGCATCAACGCCGTCGTCTACACGCTCGCCGTTGCCTGGGAGTTGAAGCAGACGCTGCATCATCTCAGCGCCCTCGGTGACTGCGACGCGTCCACCGAGTTGAAGCCCGCCGCCTGATCCTGGGCGGGCTTTCCGCGCTCAACGGCTCAGCCGGCGCACCAGCCGTTGCGCGACTGAGCGGTCTACCTCTTGCACTCCTTCCTCGCATGCGCATCCCGGGCCTTCCGACGTGTCGTCGCACTGCTTCTTTCCGCCCTTCTGCCTGCCGTTGGATGCGGAACGGGGGTCGATAACTCGACGCACGCGCCGGCGATCCGCACGCTGACGACGGACGCGGCACCGCCCTGGGTCGACCGCTCGCCTCTCGGCCAACGCCTCTGGAAAGTGGAGCAGGCGTTCTATCGAGTCGCGCCAGTACCTGCCGGCCTGGGTCGATGGCGTCGAGACCACTCCACACTGGAAGGACCTGATTCAGCAGCTCAAGTACTCGGACGGCGCACGGTCTCGATCCAGCCCGCTATCGGGTCGCGGAGTTCGAAGCGCTGCGCGCGCAGTCGCAGGACTCGAGTGCGTGGCACGCAGTTTCCGATCGACCGCGTTCCAGAGCTCGACGCGAAGATGACGTATGCGTATCTGCAGTACGCGGCCGATCTGCTCGGATGGACGCACAGCCCACGCGAGGTGCACCGCAACTGGCTCGCGGATCCAGGAAAGAGGATCTCGCGGCGCGGCTGGCCGACGCGATCGCCAACAACCGCGTGCGCGCCTCGCTCGAGGATCTCGCGCCCACGCACCCGCAGTACAAGGGTCTGCAGGCGGCACTGGCGCAGGAACAGTCGACGCCGAGTGGGCACGGCGATCAGATCAGGATGAACATGGAGCGCTGGCGCTGGGCGCCGCGCGATCTTGGCGAGCGCTACATCCTCGTCAACGTTCCCGCCTACGTGATGCAGGTCATGGAGGGGGAGCGGCCGGTCCTGTCGATGCGCGTGATCGTCGGCGATCCCGAGCATCAGACGCCGCTCTTCAGCGACGAGATGACCTATGTCGTGTTCAGTCCCTACTGGAACATCCCGCCGGACATCCTTCGCGAGGAAACGCTGCCGCGTGTCGCGCGCGATCCGGATTTCCTGCGCCGGAACAACATCGAAGTGGTCGGCACGACCGGCGAGGGCGACGAGGTCGATTCGACGTCAATCGACTGGAGCGACGCATCCGCGACCGGAACCTCCGCTTCCGGCAGCGTCCCGGCGAGGACAACGCCCTCGGGCTCGTGAAGTTCATCTTCCCGAACCATTTCAACGTCTATCTGCACGACACGCCGAACGATCGGCTGTTCTTCAAGGAACAGCGCGGCCTGAGTCACGGCTGCATCCGCATCGAGGACCCGATCGCGATGGCGAACTACGTGATGCGCGATCAGCCGGAGTGGACGGAGCCGCGCATCCGGAACGCGATGTCGGCCGGGCGGGAGCAGACGGTCAAGCTGAAGACGCCGATCCCGGTGCACATCGGCTACTGGACGGCGTGGGTGGAGCCGGACGGAAAGACCGTGACGTATACAGACGATCCCTACAGGATCGATCCGGCGCAGGCGCGACTGTTGAAGCACTGAACGTTCAACCGTTCCTAGGAGCAGTCGATTATCGATTTGGTGTTCAGTTCGGGTCCGGGTTCAGAGTGGTTCGAGGCGGTTCTGAGCTCATCGCTTTGCGATAGCCGCGTCGCGGGTGCCGATTAGAGCGCTTCGGGCGCGCGACGCGCACTCGCAGGCCGCTCGGGTCGGCCGCGCTACACGCGCGACCGTCAACCTCGCTGAAGTCCCAGCCTCCGCGAGCTCTTTCAGACTGCGCTGTCGGCTTGCTCAGAAGGCTTCGCGATCACGATGATGCGAAGATGCCTCGTGCGATCCCGGTCAGGACCCGCCACCACGATGAAGCGGCCGTGCCGGACGAAGCCGGCGTCCGTTCGGAGCACGCCGCATCGAGAGCCGGTAACAGCGACTCAAGCGACTTCATTCGCCGCCAGATCGTTCTGCGCGATCCGTAACTCATCGAATCAGCACACCGTCTGGTGCATGCCGCGATGCTGCCATGGCGTTCGAATTCGGTGAACTGGCGCCGCGGAGGCGGCAGGTGCGAGCGGCGGGAGCTTTCCCGGCGTGCGGAGTCGGACCCGGCCTCGCCGGCACGGCCGAACTCGACCGCTCGACGCAGAATACTGCCACCTGAACCACGGACGGCCTGAACGTCCTACACGAACTAGGAACTGCGTTAGTTGTCTAGAAACGATCGCGTCAGTCGTTCCACGAGGGCGTTGAGCGATTCGCCGTCCAGCTCGAATGCGGATCGCTCCGCCGACCAGGACAGCTTGTAGCTGCGCGACATCGCCGAGAGCCAGATCTGCCGGACCGGCGCGTTCGGGCTGACGACGAACTTCGCCGGCGACGGGTCCTCGAAGATGACCTGCAGGACGCCGTTCTGCAGCTCCACCTCGAAGTCGTCCGTCGTCGGCGAGCGGGAGCAGCGCGCGCTGCAGATCCTCGAGCGCGTGATCGGCCTTGAGCCGGAAATCCTGCTCGGACAGCATCTTGAGGATTTCGCGTTCGTCGTCAGTTCGTGCCGGCGAGTCGATCGCGGGAGGCGATATAGGTGCGCCGTGCGCGCACGGTCATGCCTGACTTCGCGCGGACCTCCAGCCGGTGTTCCTTGCCGTCGAGATTGGCGGGCGTGAACCCGAGCGCGTAGAGGCTGTGCAGCTCCTGCGCGACGCGCGTAAACGTCGGCGCCAGTTCGGCGGTCTTCTTCAGCTCGAAGAAGCCGCCGCCGGTCTCGTCGGCCAGTCTGCGCAGCACGGGGCTGGGGCGCGTGCGCGTGCATCCGCTGCCCGTTGAAGAACTCGGACTGCAGCCCGATGGCGTAGATCATCACTTCCTTGTCGCGCGCCTTCTCCAGCACGTCGTCAAAGCTCCGGCGGCTCGCCGTGTCGTCGCCGTCGGTGAACACCAGCACCACCTTGCGGCCACTCGCATCGTCGAGCAGGTCGATGCTCAGGTCGATGGCATCGTAGAGGCGCGTCGGGTTGCCGAACTGCAAATCGTCGAGCGCCGCGATCAGATCGTCCCGGTCGCTGGTGAAGGTGCCGCTGAAATCGATCTTGTCGCTGAACGCGCCGACCTGGCCCTTGTCTTCGGGCAGCATGCGCAGGATGAACTGCTCGGCCGCGGCCTTCAGCAGCTTCAGGTTGTTGTTCATGCTGAAGCTGAAGTCCAGCGTCACGACGACGGTGAAGGGCTGGACGTCGTTCTGGAAGAAGACGACTTCCTGCGGCTTGCCGTTGTCGAGGATGGTGAAGTCGGTTTGCTCGAGATCGGGGACGAGCCGGCCGTCGTTGTCGAGGACGGTCGCCAGAACCGGCACGATGCTGGTGCCGCCGCGGAAGGTCGGCTGCTGCTGCGCGCACACCGCCGCCACCGCCGTCAGAATGCCGAGGACCGCCGCGGTCAGAACGCGCATGGTTCGAGCTTAACACCAGCCAGATGCGAGTAAACCCCCAGCCTTCGCTCTGGATCCGGGTGAACTTCGGCTTCGGCAGGCCGAGCCCTGCGCGGCTGCCGGACGCGTTAATATCTCACCGCTATGCAAAAACTGCTCGTCCTTCTTTTCTGCCTCGCCCTCCCCGTTGCGGCCTATCGCCCAGGGGACCGTCACCGGCGTCGTCCGCGACGCTACCGGCCTGGTGGTGTCCGGCGCGGTCATCTTCGTCCAGACGGCATCGGGCGTCGAACAGCACGGGGTGACCGGACCCGACGGTCGCTTCGAGCTGGCGCAGCGGCATCCCGAAAGGCGCGACCCTGGTCGTTCGTGCAGGCGGGTTCGCCGAGAAGACGCAGCCGGTCGCCGACACTGCCGAGCTCGAGATCGTGCTGCAGCCCGCGCGTCTGCTCGAATCGGTCACCGTGACGCCGACGCGGACGGAGCAGCGTCTGGGCGACATGCCGCCAGTCGTCAGCGTGATCGACCAGGAGGAGATTCGCCATTCGCCGGCGGTCATCGCCGACGATGTGCTGCGGAGCGTCGCCGACCTTCAGCCTGTTCCGTCGTACGAGCAGCCTGTCCGCGCATCCGACGGCGCAGGGCGTGTCGCTGCGCAGCATCGGTCCGAGCGGCGTCAGCCGGTCACTGGTGCTGATTGACGGCGTGCCGTTCAACGATCCGTTCGGCGGCTGGGTCTACTGGACGCGCGTTCCGCTCGAGAGCGTCGAGCGGATCGAGATGATCGACGGCGCCAGCTCGAGCATCTGGGGCAACTACGCGCTCGGCGGCGTCATCAACGTCGTCACCGCGCGGCCCAAGCCGCGGACGTTCGAGTTCCGCACGCAGGCGGGAACCCGCGACACCCGGAAGGCGGACTTCTTCGGCAGCGACGCGTGGGGCAAGCTGGGCGTGTCGGTTGACGGCAGCTTCTTCGACACCGGCGGGTTCGCGCAGGTGCATCGCGGAAGAGCGCGGGCTCGATCGACACCAAGGCCAAGGTCAAGTACGAGAACGTCGGGGTGAAGGTCGACTACAGCCCGAGCGATCGCGTCGAGCACGTTCCTGCGCGGCGGCTACTTCCGCGAGGAGCGCGACAACGCCAAGGTCACGACATTCTGCCCCGACGTCGCCGGAGGCGAACGACACGCACGTGGAAGTCGTTCGAGCGGCGGCGTCGCGCGCGTCGCTGCCCGGACCAGAGCGATCTGCAGGCGAGCGTGTTCCTCGACTACAGCCGCTTCAACAGCAACTTCATGGCGGTGCCGACGCCTCGACGCCGGCGCGATCGCGTGGCCGGCTGACGATGCTGCAGCACGTGCCGACGGACGCCGTCGGCGCGCTCGTGCAGTGGTCGAAGCCGATGTCGACGCGGCATCTGCATGTCGGCCGGCACCGACTTCCGCCGTATCAAGGGCGCCAGCCGAGGAGCGGGCATGAATCCGACGAACGGCCTCACGGTGACGACGCTGCGCGACGGACGCGGGACGCAGATCAGCAGCGGCACGTTCGTGCAGGCGCAGTATCTGGCCGATGTCGAAGCTGTCGCTGACGGTGAGCGGCCGCGTCGGACCACTGGCGCAACTACAACGCCATTACATCGAGACGGCGCCGCGACCGGGCTGCCGACCGCGCGACAACCTCGGCGATCTCGCGGACAAGGAAGACACTGTCTTCAGTTCCCGGCTCGGCGGCGCTGTATCACGTCACCGACAAGGTCACGGCGTGGGGCAGCTTCGGCACCGGCTTCCGCGCGCCGACGTTGAATGAGCTCTATCGCAATTTCAGCGTCGGCGCAGCTGCTGACGCTCGCCAACGTCGAAGCTCGGCCCCGAGCGGCTGCGTGGCGGCGAGCTCGGCTCAACATCGCGCCGATGGACGACCTGACGATCCGCACCACCTGGTTCGACAATCGGATGAGGGATCCGATCGCGAACGTGACCTGATCACGCGCGAACACGCGGCGCAGCGGCAGAACATGGGCCGGACGCGCATCCGCGGCTTCCAGACCGACGTCGAGTATCGGTTCGCGGCGTGACTGGAGGGCGGCGCGCGGCGTACGTGCTTAACCGCGCGCGGATCACGGAGAACCCGTCCGACCCGACGCTCGTAGGCAAGTTCCTCCAGCAGGTGCCGAAGAACCGCGGTTCGCTGCAGTCGGTCGTACATCGAATCCGCGAGTACGTGGACTTGACGTTGAGGGCTGTTCGTCGGCCACCAGTTCGACGACGATCAGAACGTCAAGGCCAAGCCCGGCGACGACGAGCCCGGATTGCCGGCCTTCGGGACAGTCGACCTGTCCGCGTATTACGCGCCATCGGCCGAACGCTGGATGTGTTCTTGACCGTGCAGAACATGCTCGACAAGGAATACTGGGTGCAGCTGGCGCCGACGACCATTGGCGCGCGCCGGGCCGTCAATGTTGGCTTCCGCGTGCGCTTCGCGGGTGCGTTAACGGAACTCCAGCGGCCCCATGATCGCGTTCATGAAGAGAGCGCACGTTCTTCGCCGTCGCCGGCACTCCTGCTCGCCTGCTCATCGGCGCCGGCGCAAAGCCCATCCGACGTGGCCGCGCGCGTCGGCGATCGCGCGATCACGGTCAAGGAGCTGGACGATCGATGGCGTGCCGTCGATGCCGGCGGATCAGTCGGAGACGATTCAGAAGCTGTACGACGGCCGCCGGAACGCGCTCGAGGCGATCGTCGCCGACATGCTGCTCGCTGATGCGGCGAAGGCCCAGGGGCTGAGCCCCGACGCCTACGTCAGTCGGAGATCGGCAAGCGCGTGAAGCCGGTCACCGACGCCGAGGTGGTCTGCGTTCTACCAGTCGAAGTCAGCCAGATGCAGGGGCGGTCGCTGGAGGTGATGGCGCCGGCGATCACCCGTTACCTGACCGAGCAGCAGGAAGGCGAGGCCGCTCGTGCGCTCGTCACCGAGCTGCGCAAGGGCGGGCCGGCGGTGCGCGTGATGATCGACTCCCCGCGCTTCGAGATCGACGCTCTCGGACACGGATCCGTCGACTCGGCAACGCGAAGGCGCCTGTCACGCTCGTCGAGTTCTCAGACTTCCAGTGCCCGTTCTGCCTGCAGCGTCGCGCCGACGATGAAGCAGATCCGCGCGACCTACGGCGACAAGGTCCGCATCGTGTGGAAGGACTTTCCGCTGACGCAGATTCACCCGCAGGCGTTCAAGGCCGGCGAAGCCGGACATTGCGCTGCGGAGCAGGGCAAGTTCTGGGAGTTCCACGATCAGGTGTTCGAGAACCAGCAGGCGATGCTGCCGGACGATCTGAAGCGATATGCGGCCGAGCGTGGGCCTGGACGCGGCGCGGTTCAGCGCGCTGCCTCGACACCTCGAAACAGGCCGAAGTCGTGCGCGACGGCGTGGCGCAGGGCACTCGCCTGGGCATCAACTCGACGCCGACGGTCTTCATCAACGGCCGCCGGGTGGCGGGTGCGCAGCCCTACGAGGTTTTCGCCGCCATGATCGACGAAGAACTTTCGCGCAAGTAGGACGGGTTCCGCCGAGGCGAGCGTCATCGAGGCGGCCCCGTCGTCAGCGTCGTGCCCTGTTGCGCCAGACGATCACCAGCCACAGACCGCAGAACAGCAGCGCCGCAGGGGCCAGAGCGATCACGCTCGCGTCGCGCGTGAGACGTGGGAGATCGCGATGAGGCATCGTCCCGATCCCGATCGAGTATCCGAACAGATCGCGGTATTGGCGGCCCTGCAAACTACTCAGCATCGCGTCGGCCGATCCGCTGATGAACGTGTCCCGGTAGGGACCGGGATCGAAATAGTTGTCGAAGGCGAGCTCCGTAAGAACCGAATCATGGAAGGCCGCGGCGCGCGCCCGCCGTATTTCTGGTGGCTGACGCTGATACTCGAAGCTCGCCGCCTGGAAGGGCCACCGGTCGGGTGCTGCCGGCCGGCCGCCCGCGTACGGATAGATATGTTGCTCGGTACAGTGAGTCCTGCGTATCGAAGCTTAGCCACAGCCAGGTTGCAGTGAAGGCCGCCAAGTACACCAGCGCCAAAGGCGCAAGCAGCGCGCGTCCGACGCGCCGTTGAGCGACGATCAGCGCACCAGTGACGTACGCGAGGCTGACGACAAACGGTGTCGTGACAAAGACCTGTCCTGCGCAGGAGAAGTCCCCGCAATAGCCCGTACCAGTGAACGAGGCCTCAAAGCCGTTCGGCCAATCAGACAGATTCGCCTGACTCACGAAGAGGCCGAGCCACACGGCGCTGCCGCCAACCATGACTGCCATCGTCGTCGGAGAAGGCTGGTTCCCGCGCCGGGCCGAAATCGGGCCCGCAACGAACGCGAGGAAGACCGATGGAAGGAACAACGAGATGCGGCCCTCCATTCCAGCGATCAATCCGATCGCCGTCCCCGCCGCAGCGGCCGCGGCCGCCTGTGCGAAGTGTCGCATCACCAGTTCCTGTCAGGGCACCAGCACGATCTTTCCGAACGCGCCCGGTTCCATCACCGCGACGTGCGCCTGCGGCGCCTGCTCGAGCGGCATCTCCTTCCGGATCACCGGGTTCAACGTGCCGTTCTCGAGTCCGGCGACGAGCGCCGGCGTGGATCTCGGTGAACTCCTCGCGCGTCGTGTTGAACAGCGTCATGCCGAGGATGCGCCCGTCCTTGCCCATCATCTTGCGCGGATCGATCTCGACGCGTCCGCGGTTGCCGATGACCATGATGCGGCCGTGCGGCGCCAGGACGTCGAGGTCGCGGTCGAGGTTCACGTTCGCCAGCATCTCCAGAATCACGTCGGCGCCGCGGCCGTTGGTCAGCGCAGGGATCTTCGTCAGGTAGTCCGGCTCCCGGTGGTTGAGGACCTCGTGCGCGCCCTGCTCGCGCACGAGCCGCAGCCCCTCGTCGGTGCCGGCGGTGCCGATGACGCGCATGCCGTGCGCGCGCGCGAGCTGCACCGCCGCAGTGCCGACGCCGCCGCTGGCGCCGTGAACGAGGACGGTCTCGCCGGGACGCGCCTTGGCCTTGAGGAACAGCGCCCGCCAGGCGGTGCCGTACGGCACGCCCATCGCCGCGCCCTGCTGGAACGTGGCGCGATCGGGCAGCCGCTGCACCTGCCATTCCTCGGCGCGCGCCAGCTCCGCGCCGCCGCCGTCGACCATGTAGGCATAGACGCGATCGCCTGGCCGTGACCTTCGTCACGCCGCTGCCGATGGCCTCGACGGTGCCGGCGATGTCGGCGTGCGGCGTGTACGGGAGGTTCGGCTTGCGCGCGTAGAGTCCCGAGCGGATGTAGGTGTCGACGGGATTGACGCCGATGGCGCGGATGCGAATGACGATCTGGCCAGGACCTGCGGACGGCGGCGGGACGTCCTCGATCTTCATCACCTCGGGTCCGCCGAATTCACGTACGACGATCGCTTTCATGCCGAGCGATTCTACTGGTCATGTCCTTGGTCCTTGGTAGCCGTCCTGGTCTGCTGGTCGGACACGGACCGAGTCTACGCAGGCTACGCAGTTAGCGATTGCCCGCGCGCGGTGCCCAGCTGCCGGGTTGCGGGGCAGGGACAGGCGGAAACAGGCGGTCGAAGTTGCCGCCAAAAACGAGCGCCTCGTCCTCAGCGCGTACGGCCGAGTCGCGGCGACTGCCGTCTTCTGCGCATCGAAGACGCGCTTCTGCCATCCGCGCGGAAAGAACGACGAGTCGGTGCCGAAGAGCAGGCGTGACGGGCCGACAACGGCGAGCGCCGTGCTGAAAGACGGTGTCGAGCGTCAGACCGGGCGTGTAGCGGATCCACCGTTCGAGCTGGACGTGTCGAGGTAGATGTTGGCGCAGGCGTCGGCCGCCATCAGCGCCTCGCGGAAGAGGCCCGCGCCGAAGTGCGGAATGATGAACGGCACCTGCGGAAAGGCCAGCGCCAGCGTGGCCACGCCGAGCGGATCGCCGAGCCGCAGATCGAAGCGGCTGGGCAGCCCGAGCTTCTTCCGCACGCCGACCGACAGCACGCCGCAGTGCACGAAGACCGCGGCGCCTGGATGGGCCGCGGCGACCGACACGATCTGCTGGATGCGATCGTCGTGCAGCGGCACGTGATGCATGGCAGGAAACAGGCAGATGCCGCGCAGCCCCAGCTCGCTGAGCGCACGGCGGGCGCGCGCCACGCGGATCGCCCGCGGACGGATCGAGCATGAAGAAGCCGACGAACCGCGCCTGGATGCTTCGCGACCGCGGCGCGCGACGGACGTCTCGTCGCTGGGAACGCTGGCGATCAGCGCCGCGCGCGCCACGCCGTGCGCGTCGAGCTCGCGCACCCACCGATCGGCCAGCGTGTCGGCTGACCGGGCGTCTCCCAACCCAGCTCGTCGCACAGCGCCACGGCCAGCTGACGGTTGACGTCCTCTTCCATCGCTTCCTGGAGCGACCCGCGGCGGCGGCGGCGGCGTCCGCTCGAGCCGCTGGCGCGCCAGCGCCGCGAAGAGCTCGGTGGAGAAGAAATGGCAGTGGGCGTCGTTGAGACATCGACATGGAAGACGACGTCAGAAGACAGAGGTCAGAAGACAGGCGGCGATCTTCTGTCTTCTGTCTGTGATTTTTTCATGTCAGAACGTGATTCTGAAGCCGATCTGGCCGACGCGCTGTTCGGGCTGCCCGACGTCGCCGGCGTACGCGGTCGGCTGCATGAAGGTCGGGAAGCGGGCATCCCGGCTCGCCGAGCAGCCGCTGCTGTGTGAGCGCGAGCGACGGGTTCTTCGCGTTGAAGATGTTGAAGATCTCGCCGATCGCCTCGATGCGCACGCCGCGCCACAGCGGGAACGGCGGCTGACGCGCAGGTTGAACTGTGAGAACGCCGGCGCGGCGGCTGCAGTTCACCGTCTCGCAGGCGCCGCCTTCCTCGAACGTCGCGCGATTGTTGTCGTCCAGGCCGGTGTAGCGGTACGCCTTCGCGGTCCGATCGTTGACGTTCGCCGTCGGCGTTCAGATCGAGTCCCTCGAAGGTGTGCACCGGCAGCGCCGAGCGATAGTAGAAGATCGGCGCGACGTGGACGCCCCATGGTCGCATGGACGATGGCGCTCAAGCGAAGCAGGTGGCGCGAATCAGTGCGCGCCGATGGACCCCGCTGCACCGGCCCAAACGGATCCGTGATGTCCTGAATCAGGTTCTGCGACGATTTCGTCATACGCCGTGCCGACGTCGCTCGTCGCCTGTCGCGACGTATAGGCCGCGCTGGCATCGACGCCGCGCGACAGGCGACGACGCAAAGCGAGGATGAGGCCGTCGTAGCGGCTGCTGCCCTTGCTGATCGCCGTCCGGAAGCCGCTCGTTGTTGGGCTGCACGCGGAGAGGAGCCGAGCATGGCGCGTCGGCGCCGACACGCACGTTCGGGCGGCACGCGCATGTTCAGATCGCGGCCGTCGACGCGCACGTAGTCGGCGCTGACGACGTGTGACGCGGTCAAGCTGGTGCGCCCATCCGAGATTGGCCTGGCGGGTGTACGGCTGCTCGAGCAGCGGAGACACGACTTCACCCGACGAGCGGGCTGCACCGCTGACCGCGTTAAGCGAAGCTGATGGTCTCGAGCGGATCGCCGACGCGGAAGAACGACCCGTCCGCCTTCCGCGGATGCCTGCATTGATCGCTGGCGAAGAACACGAGTGCGCACCTGGACGGCGTCGAATGCCGGCGATGAGCACGTTCGAGGCGATGTAACCGAAGTCCGTGTAGATGCCCCCAGCCGCCGCGAACCACGTCGCGGCCGTCGCCGAACAGATCGAATGCCGCGCCAAGGCGCGGCTGCACGTTGTCGCGATCCGGCCGCGGCTCCTGGCCGAAATCGTCGAGCAACGTGCCGGCGAACAGGCCCGCCGCGCCGGCCTGCTGCATCGCCTGGAAGTTCGCGCTGCGGCTCTGGTCGATCGGCAAGCCGCCGACGTAGTCCCAGCGAACTCCGAGGTTGAGCGTCAGCCGGTTCGATCACCCGCCAGTCGTCCTGGACGTAGAGGCCGAGTGCTCGATCGGAAAGTTGGCGGTCGGTCCTGCCGCCGATCACCGGGACGCCGTCACGCGGGCCGTTGAGGTCGTTCTCGCAGCAGCGTGTAGAGCCCCTGCGTGAGAGTCCCGGTGAACGAGACGCAGACGCGGCTCGTGAATCCAGTTCACGCCGCCGCGCAACTCGTGCGACACGCCGAAGCTGCCGTCGTCGTCCACGACAGATCGTCGCGGAACTGCCACTTGATCTGCTCGGTGCGCTGCGGCGCGAAAGTGCTGGTGCCGCCGCGGGACCCATTCGGCGCACGTAAAGGATGGCCCGGTGCTGTTCGCGGGAATGTCGTTGACGAAGTCCGAGTACTGCACGACGGTCTCGTTCAGCAGGGACGAGCCGACGAGCCAGTTGTGGTTCACGTTGACCGAGTCGAAGCTGTTCTGTGCTGGTCGCCCACGGCGGAGTGCGGCGACGCTCGGCCCGGCGCCGGCCGGCTGCGGGTTGTGGTCGCGGCGCATAGCGCAGCGACAGCGTATTGCCGCGGACCGAGCGTCGCCGTCATCTTGCCGGTCAACAGGTGTTCGCGGAACGCGACGTGGAAGACGCCGTCATCCGCCGGGAACAGGCCCAGCGTGTTGACGACCTGCTTCGTGTCCTGCTGCGTGCATTCGTACGCGCCGAAGTAATGCGCGCGGTTCAGCGACGATCGGCCCGCCGAGGCTGCCGCCGAACTGGTAGCGCTCGATAGCGGCTGCTTCTCCAGCGGTTCGAGCCGTTCGTTGAACGTCTGCGCGTTCATCGCATCGTCCCGCAGCAGGGTGAACCAGCTGCCGCGGAGTTGATTGGTGCCGCTCTTGGTGACGACGTTGAGCACGGCGCCGTTGCTGCGGCCGTACTCCGCGTCGAAGCGCTGCGTCAGCACCGTGAATTCCTGGATCGCCTCGAGCGGGAACAGCTGCAGCAAGCCGCCGACCGTGTCGTCGTTGTTGTCGCCGCCATCGACCACGTAGTTGATGTTCCGGCCGTTGCCGCCGCTGATCTGCGGCGCGTACTGCGCGCTCTTCGTCGAGTCCGAGTTGAAATCCGAGGCCGACGCCCGGGACGGTCGCCGCGAGGTTGGCGAACTGGCGACCGTTCAGCGGCAGCCCTTCGATGCGCGCCAGATCGACGACCTGGCCGACGGCCGACGAGCGTGTCGAGACGAGCGGGGCGGCGGCGGAGACCGTGACGGTTTCCGCGCGCCCGGCCAGCTGCATCGGAATATTGAGCCTGACGTCGAGCCCGACGTTCAACGTGACGGACGCCGACGTGAACGGCTGCAATCCCGTGAACTCCGCGACCACTTCATACGTGCCGACAGGAAGTCCGACCAGCCGATAGATGCCGGTCTCATCGCTGCGTGCTTCGCGGGGGAATCCAGTATCCGCGTTCCGTGCGCGAACGCTCACGCCGCTCAGCGCGGCTCCCTGAGAATCTGTCACCAGGCCGGAGATGCTGGCCGTCGTCGTTTGCGCGGCGGCGGGCACGGCAGCAAGCACCAGCGCCAGAGCGATCGCAGTGTTCCGGAGCGTTTCCATGGAGCGCACAGTGTAACAACTGCAGCCCTTCGACTCACTTCGTTTGCTCAGGGCGGGGGGTTAGGATGTTCTGGTGAAAGTGCTGTGGGCGATCTACGCGGTCGGTGCGCTCGTCGCGATCTGGCGGACTGATGCCAGCTGGCCCGCCAGACTCGCGTTGGCCGCGTTGTGGCCGGTCGGCCCGCTGGCGTTTCTCGTCACCGTGGCCATCCTCCTTGCCGCCTCGTTGATTGCCTTCCCGGTGGCAGCAGTACTGGTGGCGGCGGCCGGTGTCGCAGCCGCGTGGTGGTTTCTCTAGAGACTGGAAGCCGTCCCACCCATGCGCGAGTGTTGACCATGACGAAAGCCACGATCGCCGGCGGGGCGTTCGTCACCGCGCTCGTCCTCCTCGTCGTCTTCTTCGTTGTTCGGGACTCCGCCCCGGAGCAGGGCGTCGAACCCGCCGCAGCAATCCCGCCCTCGACCCCGGCCGAAGATCACCCGGGCTTCGTCTACGGCCGCATCACCACCGTTGACGACGCGACCTACGAGGGGCGGTTGCGCTGGGGAGGTGACCAGGAGGCGTTCTGGGGCGACTACTTCGATGGCGCCAAGCACGAGAACCCCTGGGAAGTCCATGCGCCACAGGCCCGCATCCCGCTCGAGATCTTCGGGTTCAAAATCGGCGGCGGTGATCGTCCCGACTTCGGCCGGCCGTTCATGACGCGCTTCGGCGACATCGCGCGCATCGAGGCGCACTTCGGAGACGTCCAGGTGACGCTCAAGAGCGGGACGATGTTCGAGCTGGACCGCTTCTCCGCCGGCGACATTGACGACGGCGTGCGTGTGTGGGATGGCAGGCGTGGCGTCGTGGACCTCGACGCTCGGGAGATCCGCACCATCGAGTTCCTTCCCACCGCACGCCTGGTGGCCGCCCC
Source organism: uncultured Acidobacteriota bacterium (assembly GCA_963793705.1). Classification (GTDB taxonomy): domain Bacteria; phylum Acidobacteriota; class Vicinamibacteria; order Vicinamibacterales; family UBA2999; genus Gp6-AA40. Next base: position 270,515 of record CAWCBC010000023.1, read on the forward strand.
CGGCCGGCTGCACGGCACGGTGCGCACGCGGCAGGGCGACTTCACCGGCTTCATCCAGTGGGACCGGCAGGACTGCCTCGGTGCCGACGAGCTCGACGGCCGCGCCGCCGGACGTGAGCGCAGCGTGCGTTACGACACCATCCGCTCCATCGCGCGCCGCTCCCGCGACAGCGCCCTCGTGACGCTCGTCGACGGCCGCGAGATGGTGCTCTCCGATACCAGCGAAGTCAGCCAACGCAACCGCGGGATCTCCGTTGACGATGGGCGCTACGGCCGGGTGCGGATCTCCTGGGACGCCTTCGAGCGCGTCGAGTTCAGCCCCGCCGGCAGTGGCCCCGCCTACAGTGACTTCCCCCGGGGCGACGACTCGCGGGCAGCGTCACCACCCGCGACGGCCGCCGCCTTGCCGGCCGGCTGGTCTACGACTTCGACGAGAGCGAGACCACCGAGACGTTCGACGTCTCATACGAGGGCGTGGACTACAGCATCCCCTTCGGCCTGATCACGTCGATCATGACCGGCGGCCGCGAAGGGCGCGGCGCCCAGCGGGCGAGGGTGACCCTCCATGATGGTGAGGAGTTGCAATTCGAGCCTAACGGCGACCTGGGGCCGGGGAATGCCGGCATGCTGATCTTCGTCGATGGCCGTGAGCGTCCCGAGTACGTGCAATGGCTCGACGTCAAACAAATCGAACTCGACCGTCCACCGAGCGGGCCAGCGGTGAAAGGGAGTTGAGAAGGGTCCTGGAGTCGAGAAGGGTCTCTTAGTCTCGCCGTTCGGTGTAGTCCTGCAGCAGCGCCTGCTGCGCGTTGAACGGCCCCGATCCGGGGTGCAGCCGCTCGTAATGGCCCGCCGAGTCGAGCACCATGGCCCGGTCGGTGTCCTTCAGATACGCGTCGAGGACGACGTCCCGCACGTGCTCGAGGATCTCGGGATCGCGCACCGGCACCAACGACTCCACGCGCCGGTCCAGGTTCCGTTCCATCAGATCCGCGCTGCCGATATACATCTCGTCCTGGCCGCCGTTCTGGAACCAGAAGATGCGGGAGTGCTCGAGAAAACGGCCGACGATCGACCGGACCCGGATGTTGTCGCTGATGCCGGGAATGCCGGGGCGCAAACTGCAGATCCCGCGCACGAGCAGATCCATCGAGACACCTGCCTGGGAGGCGCGGTACAGGACGCGGATCATCTGATCGTCAGTGACGGCGTTCACCTTGATGATCATCCGTGCCGGGCGTCCAGCCTGTGCATGCTCGGCTTCGCGCATGATCAGCTCCGTCAATCGACTGCGGAGCTGGACCGGCGCCATCAGCAGGCTGCGGTAATCCTTCTGATTCGAATACCCGGTCAGCGAATTGAAGATCTCCGAGACGTCGGCGACGATATCGGGGTCGGCCGTGAACAGGCCGATGTCGGTGTACACCTTCGCCGTTTCGGGGTTGTAGTTGCCGGTGCCGGTATGCACGTAGCGCTGAATACCGCCTTGCTCCTGCCGCACGACGAGACAGAGCTTCGCGTGCACCTTGAGGTCCGGGAAGCCGTACACGACGTGAATCCCGTGCGACTCCAGCGCCCGGGCCCACAGAATGTTGTTTCGCTCCTCAAAGCGCGCCTTGAGCTCGACGAGTACCGCCACCTGCTTGCCGGCCTCCGCCGCTTCGATGAGCAGCGGGATCAGCGGCGAGTTCGGGCCGATCCGATACAGCGTCATCTTGATGGCGACGACGTGTGGATCGCGCACGGCGACGCGCACGAACGCTTCCACAGAGCTGAACGACTCGTACGGATGGTGGACGAGAACGTCGTCGAAACGGATCTGGTCGAAGATCTCTTCGGGATCCGCGTCGGTTCGCCAGATCGTACGCGGCGTGAACGGCGCGAATTTCAGCTCTGGTCGATGCAGCGCGTGCAGTTGGAACAAGTCGCCAAACCCCATCCGATCGGCGGTCCGCACGACCACCGCATCGTCCGTAATGGCGAAGTTCTCGACCAGGATGTTGAGGATCCGCGGCGGCATGTCGGCTTCGACCTGCAGCAGCGAGACGGCGCCGTGGCGGAGCTGTTTGAGGCTGCGATCGACCGTCTCCAGCAGATCGTCGGCCTCTTCCTGATCGAACTCGAGGTCGGCGTCGCGAATGACGCGGAAGAGGTGCGCGCTCTTGACCTGCGCTCCCGTGAAGAGGTCCTGCATGTTGGCGCGAATGATGTCCTCGAGAAACACGAACGCGCCTGCGAGCCGTTTGGCAGCAGTGACTCCGGAAGCAGCACGAACCGCGGCAGCACGTCGGGGACCTTCACGCGCGCGAACTTGGTCCGGCCGCCGTGGCGCACCACGACCGCGAAGTTCTTGCTCAGGTTGGAGATGAGCGGGAACGGATGCCCGGGGTCGAACGCCAGCGGCGTCAGAACGGGGCAAATCTCGCGCGAGAAATAGCTGCTCAGGTGCTCGCGGATGGCGCCCGTCCACTGATCCGTTTCGAGCAGGGAGATGCGCTGCGCTGTCAGCTCGCGTCGCAACTCTTCCCACACCGTGGCCTGGGCCTGCAGCTGACGCTTGGCCCCGGCCCGCATCGCCTCGAGCTGCTGCTCGGTGTTGTAGCCGTCCGGCGCGATGTCCTCGATGCCTTCCTGCAGCTTCTTCAGCGTGGTCGCCACGCGAATCATGAAGAATT
>CAWCBC010000024.1:0-163124 GCA_963793705.1 uncultured Acidobacteriota bacterium
CGATCGCTCGAGCGTGAAGAACCTCGAGCCCAAGTGGGTCCTGCAGAACCAGGTGTTCGGCGCCTGGCAGTCGACGCCGGTCGTGGTCGACGGGGTCATGTACGTGACGCAGCGGCCGAACGACGTGATGGCGCTCGACGCAAAAACCGGCCGCGTGTTCTGGCTGTACCGACACACGCCGTCGCCGGATGCGCGCGTCTGCTGCGGATCGAACAACCGCGGCGTTGCGATCCTCGGCGACACGCTGTTCATGGGCACGCTCGACGCACGGCTCATCGCGCTCGATGCGAAGAACCGGCCGGCCGATCTGGAATGTCGCGGTCGGCGACCCAAGCTGGCTACTCGATCACGATGGCGCCGCTCGTCGTGAAGGACAAGGTGCTGGTCGGCATGGGCGGCGGCGAGTTCGGCATTCGCGGGTTCGTTGCCGCGTTCGACGCGCAGGACCGGCAAGGAGGTCGTGGCGCTTCTACACGATTCCAGGTCCTGGCGAGCCGGGCAGCGACACCTGGAAGGGCGACCGTGGCGGACCGGCGGCGGACGGTCTGGCTCACCGGGTCCTACGATCCCGGAACTGAATCTGACCTACTGGGGCGTCGGCAATCCCGGGCCCGACTGGAATCCCGATCAGCGGCCGGGCGACAACCTGTATACGGAGTCGGTCGATCGCGCTCGACGCCGACACCGGCAAGCTACGCTGGCACTATCAGTTCACGCCGAACGATCCCTACGACTACGACGCGGTGCAGATCGCTGTGCTGGCCGACATCACGTGGCAGGGGAAGCCTGTGAAGCCCATGTTGTGGGCGAACCGCAACGGCAACTTCTACGTGCTCGATCGGACGAACGGCAAGTTCCTGTCGGGTAAGCCGTTCGTGAAGGTGAACTGGATGAGCGGCTTCGACGCCAACGGCCGCCCGATGCAGACGCCGCAGCCGGCGGGGCAGCCGACGTGGCCGGGGAACCAGGGGGGCACCAACTGGTATTCGCCGTCGTTCAGCCCGCGCACCGGACTGTTCTACGTGACGACGTGGGAGAACTACGCGACGATCTACCGCCGGGAGAGTCCAGGAGTACGTGCCCGGGCGCGTATTTCGGCGGCGGCGGCGGACGTCAACGCTGCCGGTGCCGGGCGCGCCCGGTGTGCGCATCGGCAGAACCACGCCGATCAACAACTGGACGGACGCGGTCCGGCCACGGCGCGGTGATCGCGATCGATCCGCACGAGCCGCCAGCACGAGTGGAAGTTCGAGCAGTTCGACATGACCGACAGCGGGATTCTGACGACCGCCTCGGATCTGCTGTTCACCGGCGGCCGCGAAGGGTATTTCCACGCGCTCGATGCGCGCACCGGCCAGATGCTGTGGAAGGCGAGCCTCGGCGGCCAGATCGTCAACGGCCCGATCACCTACTCGGTGGACGGCAAGCAATACGTGTCGACGATCTCGGGAAACTCGCTGGTTACGTTCGGACTTCGCGACTGAGGATGTGCGTGGGGTCCGGCTTCAGCCGGACCTGTTACCCGAGGAGCGTGCGCCGAACGACCGAATGCAGATAGCGGACCTCCGCATCGTCCAGTCCCGCACCGAACGTCGTAAGGCCGGTTCGGGCCTTGACGGTGACTCCCTTGCCCTTTCCGAAGCGGGCGAGCGTCACTAGCACCCGTTCGACGCGGGGACTCACGGTCGTATCGGCAGACGGGTGCGACTGGAGCACCTGCTGTACCGCTGCACGTTTCGCCGACGCGACACTGGATTCGTGGCTGCTGTAGTCCACGTCGAGAATATCCGCGGCATCGATCGACGCGAGTGTTCGGGTTCTCCAGGCCCCGCGCTCAGGAATCCGGAGCCCCTGTTTCGACGCCTCGATGATCGTTGCGCCTCGCCGCGAGCGCAGGAACCCGTTCACGATCGTCATCGTCGGGACGACACCGAAGAACAGCGTCAGGAATCCGAGAAACACCCAGGCAACCGGACCTGGAGTCCGGGTGTCGCGAAAGAACGTCACGAGCGAAGGCCCGATGGCCACCGCGATCGTGATCGGAATGAGGCCCGCCGCGAGCACCAGCCCGAGCGCCAGTCCCCGCAGCGGCCGCATCGGGATCACGATGGTGACCGTGCCCGTCTTCCGGGTGACCTGGCTGCGGGCGCCCGGCGGACGATCCACATCGGGCTGCAGCCCGTCTTCACGTCGCGGTTGTTTCTGAAGTGGGACGTCGATCTGAGTCGCCGACAGCCGCACGGGATGATCCGTGGTGGCGTCCTCGACCTCCAACCGCAGGTATTCCGCAACGGCTCTGGCGCACTCCCGGGCCGGAGCGTAGGCGTTGAAGTTGCACAATCGCAGGTCGGGAGCGGTATGGGCTTTCAGCGCGATCGGAAATTGATCTGCCGTGTCCGAGTCACCCTGGACAAAGTCGAGCCTGACTGCGCTGTAACCATCCAGCGGAGCGGTCCGTTCACGGAGCGGGACGATCAGACCCCACTGCTTGCTCATTTCGCGCTGCGCGCGATCGAGCGTCGTCCAGCTCCGCCCGAACACCAGCGCGCCGCCGACCGTTGTAAATGCGACCGCCATCACGATGAGCAGGCCCCACTCCAATGCGTGCAGCTGGCCTGCGTTGCTCACCGGGACGACGCCGACAACCGTCAAGGCCACAAAGACGCCTGCGGCGAAGAAGGGGACCCCGAAGACGGACATGCATCCGCCGCCTTCACGAATCTGCAGGCGGTCGCCCGCCACCAGCTTGAACGGCCCGTTCATCGAACTGGTTATCGGAACGTGCCCTCATGGGCCTTGGGCCTAGGCCTTACAGCCCGGGCACGGGAGACGTCGTCACCGGGATCCGGACGGTCACTGGCTCCTGGATCCTGATCGGCCGGTCTGAGTCGATCTTGATCGGGATCTCCGCCCCGCGCAGCACAACGGGAATTGCGTTTCGATCCAGATCCACGCCTGTGATGACGACCCGTGTCGCCGCCTGCTGCGCGCTGATGGGGACGCCCATCTGAGAGACCGCGAGCCATCCAAGTTCGATGGCAATGACCGTCAGCACGACGTTGAGATACCGGTTGGAACGCATCAGCTTCTCCTATCCCTTCACCACATAACCCTTCTGCAGAAGGTAGTCACGTACACGATCGCGCAAATCACCCTGAAGTTCCACGCTGTCTTCCGCCGGGCTGCCGCCGGTGCCGCAGACGCGCTTGAGCTGCTGGGCCAGTTCCTTGAGGAACGCCGCGTTTCGCGGCAGGCCGTAGACGACGGTGACCGTCTTGCCGCCGCGTCCTTTCTTCTCCATGCGGAGCTTGGCGGTCAGCTTCGCCGGCACCGCTTCGTCGCGCGCGAACGAGCTGCTGCATTTGCAGTCGTCCACCGGCCAGCCGCACGTCGGGCAGACGCGTCCGGCACTGCTCGAGTACACCGTCCGCGCGTTGCTGCGATCGCTCACGAGTTCAGCATACCTTCCGCCTGAAGGCGGAAGCCACATGCGCCGAAGGCGGAAGCCACATGCGCCGAAGGCGGAAGCCACATGGAGCCGCATCGAATATGCTTCCCCCAGGAGCTCGAGATGCCGAAAGCCCTGATTGTCGCGTTCGTTGTGATGATGCTTGACGCTGCAGACCTTCGTGCCGCGACGCCGCCGGTCCCAACCATTTCGGGCCCGATCACCGCGCCCGGTCGCATGTATCCCGATCCAGCGATCAACGTCACGCCGACCGCGGTGAAAGTCGAGGACTTCCCCTACATCACCGAGGAGTATTTCGTCTCCGGCACGATTGCGGACGCACCCTACACAACCCGCATCATTGTCCGACGGCCGCGCAACGCCGCCGTGTTCAGCGGCACCGTCGTCTCCGAAGCGCTGCACGCCGGCGGACGGTCGCTGATCTTCGAGTGGTCGCGCCAGTCGATCCTCACTCGCAACCACATGTTCGTGGAGATCGTGCACAGCGGTGCGAACATCAACCTGTTGAAGACGTTCAACGCCGAACGATACGCGTCGCTGAACATTGTGATGGGCCAGACGAACGAGGTCATCGCGCAGGTTGGACGGCTGATCAAGAGCAAGACGGGCCCGTTCGCCGGATATGACGTGAGACGGACCACGCTGATGGGCACGTCCGCGTCGAGCGGCACGGTGCGGACGTATCTCGCCGCACATCCGAACCTCCGCATGCCCGATGGCAAGCCGATCTTCGACGGCTTTCTCCTCACCAGTACCAACGGCAACACGCCGATGCCGATGGTGGACGTGCCCATGATCCAGATGCCGACGCAGACGGAAGTGGCCACCTGGGCAGAGCAGGGCATTGCGTACCGGCGGCCCGACAGCGATGACCCGGCAAACCGGTTCCGACTCTACGAAGTGGCCGGCATGCCGCACAACAACTCGCGCGACAGCCCGGGGTTTCAAACGGATCCGTGCACGCTGCCGGTCACGGATTTCCCCGCTGGTGCGTTTACCGCGCTCGGCCTCAATCATTTGATCGAATGGATTGCCAACGGCAAGACGCCGCCGCACGCGCCGCCGATCGCGGTCGATCAGGACTCGAAGAACGACGGCTCGCCGCTGGCGCTCGACGAGCATGGCAATGCGAAAGGCGGCATCCGCAACGTCTGGGTCGATGTGCCGACAGCCACCAACGGCGTGTTCGGCAAGGGGAAGACGCCGGCGCAGGATCGACTCTGCCAGTTGGCCGGAACCAAGGTCCCGCTGGCAGACGAGGTGCTGAAGAAGCTGTATCGCGGGAACGCCGACTATGTCGCGAAGGTCGAGCAGCGTCTGAAGCAGCTCATCACTGAGGGCTGGTTCCTGCCTGAGTACGCGGATATGGTGCGCGCCGACGCGAAAGCGGCAAGGAGCCCCTGACGGTAAACAGCGAATGGCCGGCCGCCGTATCGAACGGCATGCCCCTTCTCGTCCGAAGCTCTACCTTCATCGCGGTTGTGTGTTCGGCCCTCGTCATGCTCCAGGAGCCGGCGCGCGGTCAGGCGCAGCCTGCCGCCATCCGTCTGGAGATTCAGGCCGGATCGAAGGCCGAGTATCGCGTGCGTGAGCAGCTCGCTCGCCTCAACTTTCCGAACGACGCCGTGGGCACCACCGAATCGGTCACTGGACGTCATCGTTATGCGTCCGGACGGCAGCTTCGCGCCCGACTCGAAGCTGACGATCGATCTTCGGACGCTCACGACCGACGAACCGAAGCGCGACGGTTTTGTCCGTGAGAACACGCTGGAGACGAATCGATATCCGCGCGCCGAGTTCGTCCCGCAGCGGCAGAAGGGGCTGCCGGTGCCGCTGCCCACTTCCGGCACCGCGAACTTTCAGTTGATCGGCCAGATGACGCTCCACGGCGTGACGGCAGAGCAGACATGGGACGTGGCGAGCAGCTTTGCCGGCGACACCGTGACAGCCAAGGCGACCACGAAATTCAACTTCGCGAAATACAAGATCACCATCCCGCGAGTCTTCGGGCTGCTCAGCGTGGACGACGACATCAGGTTGGAGCTGAACGCTAGAATGCGGCGCATCGCCGCGCCCTGAAAGGCCGACGTGAACGTCGGCCTCTACCTGATCGTTGTTCGTGCGCTTTCGGCTGGTAGAGGCCGACTTAGGTCGGCCTTGATCGCCTACGTCGGCCTTAGCCGCTGATCCGGCACTAACCACATCAGCGCGACGCCGACGTAGATCGCATCGGACACCCACTGGTTGACGAACGCAAAGCCGATCGCCAGGGCGTAGAGCGCGATCGACACCAGCCCCTTGACGTCGCCGCCGATCGACTGCGCCACGCGCGAGTCGGGCCCCGCGGCGGCGATGATCGTCTGCTGCAAAATCCAGTACGCCGTTCCGGCCATGAACAGCACGGCGCCGTAGGTCGCCGTCGGTATAGTCTCCAGGTGGTTGTGTCCCATCCAGCCGGTGACGAACGGCGTGAGCGACAGCCAGAACAGCAGGTGCAGGTTCGCCCACAGCACCCCCGCCGTGACACGCGTTGCCGCGTGCAGCAGATAGTGGTGGTTGTTCCAGTAGATGCCGATGTAGACGAAGCTCAGGATGTAGGTGAGGAAGATGGGCGCGAGCGACGCCAGCGCCTGCCAGTCCGCCTCTTCCGGCGTGTGGAACTCCAGCACCATGATGGTGATGATGATGGCGATGACGGCGTCGCTGAACGCTTCGAGTCTGGTTTTGGTCATGCGTGAGCAGTTGTCTCTCTGGTAGAGTCGTCACCCATCGACGTGATGCGGAGGAGCCTCGGCGCAATCCTGATGCTGATCGCACTCGCGCAGAGTGCAGCGTATCTCGTCACCGCTGGACCATCGCCCCCCGATGGTATTGGATCCTTCATCGCCGCGTACCATTCGGTCGAGCGGTTCCTGCCACCCGATGGTGTTGTTGGATTCGTGGAGACGTCTGCTAACGTCGAATTCAACGCGATCACGTATTACGTCGCGCAACAGGCGCTGGCTCCCCGGGTGTTATCGCGCGAGACCGGAGCCACGGCCGAATTCGTTGTTACGACGCCGGGGGCGGCCGATGTTGATCGTATTCCGGCGCTCGCTGGCCGCAGGCTCGTTGGGACAGGGGACAGCGACGTGCGCGTGTTCGGCTGGGCACCGCCGTGAGCGCAATCCTGCAGCTCGGGGCGATGATCAGCCCGGCCCTGATTGCGTGGCTGGTGCTCCGCCGGTATCTCGCCGAGCGCGGACCCGCAGCCAACATCGAGCTGGTTGGCATCGCACTCGCCTTCGGAGTCGGCTTCACGTCCATCGTGTTTTTTCTCTGGCGGCTGATCGGGATGCCGCCTGGCGCGTATCTCGTTGCGGACATCGGTCTTCAGGCGCTGCTGGCGGGCGTGGTCTGGAACGGGCGGCGCCACGAGCCGCCGCCCGTTCCAGCCGCGGCGGATGTCAAGGAGACCAAGGCGCTACGGGTTCTCAGCGCTCTGGCTGTTGCCGCTTCTATCTGCGTCGCCGCAGTGCTGCTAAACCACTTCGTGGCCAGAACACCCTATGGTGAATGGGACGGATGGGCGATCTGGAATCTGCGCGCGGCGTTCCTCTCCGCTGGGACCGACCACTGGCGTGACGGGTTCACTCCCATTCTGCAGTGGTCGCATCCGGACTATCCGCTTCTGCTCCCGGCATCCGTCGCGCGTCTGTGGAGCGTCGCTGATGTGCGCTCGGCCTTCGGTCCCCAACTCCTGGGCATAAGCGCCGTTGTCTCCACGGCCCTTGTGATGGCCGGCAGCGTCTTACGGCGGGCAGGCTTTCTGGGTATGGCACTGGCGTTGTCGTTGCTGCTCATTCCCAATTACTTGCATTGGGGGGTCTCGCAGACTGCGGATGTTCCTCTCGGGCTGTACATGCTGATCGCGGTTGCGTCCCTTGCCGCGGCGCGGTCGGCCCCCCGCTATGTCGTCGCCGGGCTCGCCGTCGGATTTGTCGTGTGGACTAAGAACGAAGGCCTGGCCGTCGCCGCCGCGGTGCTGATCACGATCGTCGCGTTGCGACGATCGCGTCATGACGTGCCCCTTCTCGGCTGGCTTGCCGCCGGGTTCGCTGTCGGCGGATTGGCGCTTCTGCTGTTCAAGCTCACGCTCTCACCGCCCGGTCAACTGCTCGAGCAGATCGCCAGCCATCGGCCGCTCGAGAAGCTCGCTGACGCTGACAGGCACGGTGTGGTCGCGTGGTCCATGGGACGCGGACTGTTTACGTGGGGTGGTTGGTTTCCCATTCCGGGGTCGGTTCTTCTTGTCGCGTGTATCGCCTTGGCGAGTGTCCATTGGCGCTCGGTGCCGAAAGAAGTTGGAATCGGTGGGGGTGTCGTCGGGCTGATGGTGTGCGCGTACTACGGAATCTACGTCATGAGTCTGTACGACCTGGAATGGCACCTGTTTACGACGTGGGAACGACTCATCGCCCAGCTGTGGCCGACCATGATCTGGACGGTCGTCATAGCGGCAGCAGCATCCTTCTCCAGCGGCCGGGACGACGTGCAACCGCGATGAAGCGGCCGGCCTATACCAAGCCGTGGACCGTTCGGCTCGATCAGACGATCGTCGTCGACACCGAGCTGCTCGACAGCATCTGCCTGGAAAACGAGCAGTCCACCCGGCGGATGGTGGGACAGTAGTCGCTGACGAGGTGGCCCGGTAGAGGCCGACCTTCAGGTCGCCGTGTCAGAAACTCGCCGAGAGCGCCACTCCGAGGCGTCCTGCCTGCAGCATCGGCGCAACGCGGACGCTCGAGGAGCTGTCCGGTCCGTAGACCATCGTGTGTTTGGGAATCAGTGCGCCGATGATCGTGCCCCAGAGCGCACCCGGACCTGCGAAAACCGCTCCGACGAGCGCGGGGTTGCCGCACACAGCTGAGCCTCCCTCGCAACCCGCGCTGGCCAAGGCATGCCCCATTCCGATAATCGCTCCACCCCAGAGCGCGCCGGAGCGGTAGCGATTGCCCTTTCGCTTCACGACACGTATGTCGCTCGACCTGATCTCCTGAAGGTCGCCGCCGACCGTGATGGTCACCGATGTCCGGGAAGCCTGAACGAATCTGCCTCTGACTTTGTGTCCAGCGCTCGTGGCCACTTCGATCGCGTCTCCATCTCTGACACGCAACCAGAGGTCGTCGAGCGACGCGACCGGCGCCGGGGTTCGACGGGCATTCGGTGAGCCGAGGGATGGGCCGTCAACAGCGGAGTAGTTGTGGGCGGCAGAATCAATCAGGGCACCGATGCCTGCGCCGACGGCTCCATAAAACACGGTGACCGGCAATTCGAAGCCACCACAGTCCGACGAGCATGCCGCCCCGGCGATCATTCCGACCAGACCTGCTGACACGGCGCCGCCAGTCAGCATGCCGTTCCACAGAGAGTCCCGTTTCTCAATCCGCCCGACGCCGCCCCTCGGGATCAGTCGCTCCTGCGCGCCGACCAGCAGCGTCAACCCCTCGGGCGCAAGGTTCAGGAGGCGGCCTGCGGTTTGTACGCCGTTCCGATCGGTAATGAAGATCGTGTCCCCGGCCTCTACTTTTCCGCTGAGCTCCTGCGCTGACGCGGGAATCGAGACGAGCAGGGCGACGATGGTGAGGACCGCTGTGATGGCTGGGCTGCGCATGGGGCACATCGTGCCGTGCGCGCCGGTCCGGAGTCCTGACGGGACGCTGAAAAGCCCTGAAGGCGTGCCCTACGACGCGTCGAGCGCGTCGATGTCGTTCTGGAGGCGCCGCGCCGTGTGCGCGTTCCACCAGGCAATTCCAAGGAAGAGCACCACGCCAAACATCGCGATCGCGACCAGCTGGCTGCGCGGGCGATCCTCGAACCCGCCACCGAAGAGCGCCAGAGCGACTCCCGGCACGAACGGCAGCAGATAGCCCCAACCGTCTTTCGACAGGTCGCGCTGGCGCACGAGCTCCGCGCGGTAGAAGTCGAGGCAGTTGGTTCTTCCCAGCTCGACTGGTGGTGCCGCGAGGTGGTACTTGCGAAAGCGGTAGATGACATACAGCAGCGCTACGATGGTCAGGAGGTCGCCCGCCCTTTCAAGCGTCTCTTGCTGCGTCCATATCTGCCACGCCTCCCAGAGGAGAAGCAGGATGAAGAGCACCGGGGTCACCACACGCCAGCGACGAGTCTTCGCGTCCAGGCGCTCGGCTTTCGTCCGGATGTCATCGAGCGGCATCAGCTGATCCTCGCGGGCCTGTTGCTGCCAGAGTCCCAGGACTTCGGTGTCGACATTACCTTCCATCGCCTGTCCTTTCGTGAAAACGCTGAATCAGGAGTTGCTTGATCCGGTGCACCTTGGTCGCCACGTTCGCGGCTGACAAACCGGTGATCTCTGCGATCGACGCCGCGTCGAGCTGTTCGAGGTAGAGCAGCATGACCTGCCGATCGAGCGGCTTCAGCCGCGCGATCAGGTCGTGCAACCGTTCGAGCGCGCGCCGCCGATCGACAATTTCTTCCGCGCTTGCCTCTGCGACCGACTCCAGGCTGTCGTCGAGCGCCACGATACTCGGAGCGTTCGTCTGTGGCCGCAGCACCTTCGAGGTAGCCGTGTTGTGAGCGACGCGATAGACCCACGTCCTCAGGGAGCATCGGCCATCGAATCGAGCCAGGCTCCGCCAGAGCGCAATGTGAATCTCCTGCAGCAGATCGCGACGTTTGTCCGGGTCGCGTTGGTAGGCTCGCGTCAACCGTTCGAGTGCCGGACCGAACGCGGCAGCCGCTTCGGCATAGCGCTGCTCTCTGCCAGCCGGCCTGGGCACATCAACCATTCATTACAGGTAGTCGCACGACGAGGGAGTTTCTGACAGCAATCCGCCTGCGGCACGCTCTCGCGAGACGACGTCTCTGGTCACGGTCGCTTGTGGCCACTGACAGCCCACGGGAAGCCACGGCGACAGCGCGCGCAAAATACTCCTGGAATGGCGGGTGCGCCTCGCACGTGATTTGCTCACTCAATCGCCTGGAATCACGGACAACTGTTCAGGTGAGCTGGCGTTCCCGATCGAGTACCAGATATGACGCGGAAATCGTCCAACAAGCGGAGCGGGGGCGGCACGGCTGCTCCCACGCACCGCGAGCCATCGCTCGCGGCGATCCCGTTCCTGAAGTTCGCCGGCACAGGACCGATCGAGCTCCTCTCCGACGCGCAGCGGCAGCAGGTGAGTCGGCGGGCTATCGCTCGCGACTTTCCGGCGCGCACGATCGTGTACCGTGCCGGCTCGCCTGCAGGCTCCGTGTTCATCATTGGGGAAGGGGTCGTCAAGTCGTACCGCGACCTGGCGAGCGGCCGGCGCCGAATCGCCGCGTTCTTCTTCGCCCGCGATCTCTTCGGCCTCGCGGAATCCGGCCACTATGTCAATACCGTCCAGGCCATCACGCCTGTGCGAGCGTACGAGATCCACATCGATGTGCTCACGGAGATGTTCGCGCACAACCCGGACATCGAGGCGCAGTTCCTGTGTAAGACGGTTCACGTGCTGCGTGAGGCGCAGCACCACAACATCATCATTGGACGGCGCGACGCCGTCGGCCGGGTCGCGATGCTGCTGCGTCTGTTGCGGAAACAGGATTCGGCGGGCAGCAACCGCAACATCCCGTTGCCGATGAGCAAATCGGACATCGCAAACTATCTCGGGTTGTCGCTCGAGGCCGTGGTCCGGGCTACCCGCCGGCTCGAGCGGCAGGGAATCGTGGAGTTCGTCGGCCGCCATCAGGTCCAGATCCTCGACCTTCGTCAATTCGAGGCGCTGGCGGCGGCCGCGTGACGACGCGGAGCGCACAAAAAATGCTTCGACCTTGATCCGAATCAATACTCCTGCGCGCACTCCTTGATTACACTCCGCGGCGTTTCGCCGCAGCATAGGCGGCAGCACCCTTCATCCATGAACGCGTTCGTGTCCGACTCATCGTGGCTGCCGGCATGTCGGCCCTTGTCGTCGAGCCGGAAGCGGCTGAGAGAACGTTGCTCGTGTCGACGCTGAGGGCGGTGGGCATGACCGTCACTGCGGTAGACGACTATGCGAGCGCACGGGCGGCGCTCCTGCATCGTGCGCCGAGCGTGCTGATCGCCGAGATTCGGCTCGGCAAGCACAACGGTCTGCATCTGGTGGACCTCGGCCGATGGTTGAGGCCAAGGATGATCCCGGTGGTCACGTCGAGCTATTGCGACCCGGTTCTGACTCACGACGCCGAGGAGATGGGGGCGATCTTTGTCCAGAAGCCTTTTACGACGTCGAGGCTGATCGCCCTGCTCCGCGACATCCGTGGCGTCCTTGATTTATCGTGCGGCGGCATGGAGAAGCCGCTGAGACAACGGGTCGCCGTCGTCGCCGGCGCCACGCGCGGCGCCGGGCGTGGTATCGCCCGGATGCTTGGGGAAGCCGGGGCCACGGTGTACTGCACGGGACGCAGCAGCCGCTCACAACCGAATCTGTCGGACCATGTCAACGCCGGCAGACCCGAAACCATCGAGGAAACCGCCGAGCTCGTCAGCGCGGATGGCGGGACCGGCATTCCCGTACATGTCAGATCACACCAATGAGGACGAGGTGGCCGCGCTGTTCGACCGGCGCTGGCGGACAAAAGTCTGGATGCTGCGGTATTTCACCGCGCGCGTAGCACCGACAATCCGAAAAAGCGCAAAACACTAAACCTTTCCACACCAGCTGGCGCTGGACTACGGCTTACGGTTTGCGAGCGGACTGGCACGATGGTGGTCAAAGCGAGCGGTTTTGACGACTTCAAACCACGGGGGAGCGAAATGAACTCGGAAGGGCACGACCTCACACGCCGGACATTCGTCAAGACCGTCACGTACGTGGCACCGGCCATCCTGACTCTCAAGGCGACTCCGGCGCTCGCGGATCATGCGTCGCATCAACCAAAAGGAAACAACGGCGTTGGCAACGGCGAGGATCCGCAGCCTCCGGGCAATCCGCCAATTAACGACGGCCCTGGGACCGGCCCGGGCGACCCTGGGAATCAAGGCGGGGCCAAGAAGTAGTACGGCCGAGTAATGCGCTTACCGCGGGTAAGCCGGCCAGTTGACGTGTGTCTGCGGCTCCTCGATTCACCGGTGCGCTGGCGGAACCGGCGATTCAAGACCTGAACGCGTTAACGCGGCTCGATTCTCAACAGCGCGCCATCGTCTTCCGCCGTGAGCACATAGAGCAGACCGTCAGGACCCTGCCGTACGTCTCGCAAACGCTGCTTCAATTCCACCAGCAGCGGCTCGCGGCGCAGCTCCTCCCACTTGTCGTTGAAGACCACTCGCTGCAGCTGGCCGGTGCGCGGAATGCCGCCTTCCCGAAGACCGGCGACAAAGACGTTGCGCCTCCAGTGAGGGAATCGATCACCCGTATAGAAGGTCATGCCCGTGGCGCCGATGGATGGCAGCCAGACCACCGCCGGATCTTCCATTCCCTCGCGGGATGGATGCCGGGAAATAGGAGTGCCCCAGTAGTCGCGACCGAAGCTGACAAGCGGCCAGCCGTAGTTGCGTCCAGGGCGCAGCACGTTCAACTCGTCACCGCCGCTTGGCCCCTGTTCGCTTTCCCAGATCTCCCCGGTTTCCGGGTTCACCGCAAGACCGTGCCCGTTGCGATGTCCCAGCGTGTAGATCGCCGGCTTGTAGCCCGCACGTGTGACGAACGGATTGTCTGGCGGAATCGTTCCATCGTCGTGCAGCCGCACGACCTTCCCTGCATAGTCGCCGGGGTCCTGGGCACGCTTGACCGCCGGCGAGCCCGGCGCGCTGATTGACATATAGAGCATGCCGTCACGACCGAACACGAGGCGCGAGGCCTCCGTGCCGGTGGCGCCAGACTCGAAGATGTCTTTCACGTCGACGAGCGCCGTGCCGTTCCATTCTCCGCGCGCCAGTGTCGTCGCGCCGTCGCTGCCCTGGGCGTCGAAGCCTTGGCCGAGGCCGCTCGGAGTGGGCTTGTGATACGTGAGATAGACCCAGTGATTGCGTTCGAACTGCGGATGCAGCACCACGTCCATCAAGCCCTGCAGTCCGCGTGGCCCTCCCGGCTGCACCTCTGGAACACCCGCAACCGGCTGCTCCTCGAGTTTGTCGTCGCGCACAATGCGCAGCCGGCCGACTCGCTCCGTGACGAGCATCGAGCCGTCGGGCAGAAATGCAACAGACCAGGGCTGCTCGAGATGCTTCGCGAGGACGGTGACTTTCAGTCTGCGTTCTTCGGCAGACTCCATGTCGAGTGAACGACGCGGTAGGTCCGGCGTCGGCCCACATGATCGGCGCAGGGGCATCGCCAGCCTTCAGCTCATGCGGCGCAAAGGTCTGTCCGTGCTGTGCTCCACTGGCAGCGGCAAGCAGTGTCGCCGCCACGACGCTCAGCATGGCTGATGTGCTGAGGTGTCTCTTCTCTGCCGCCATGCCATTCTCCGCGCTATAGAAGTGCACGGCGCAAGCCACTTTGGCGAAGGCACGAACTCAGCTATCGCCTCAGGGTGTAAGATTCGCGCGTGCACCTCTCGGATCGTCGTCTGGGCGGCGTCCGTTCTGGTCCTTCCGTTCGGTGCGTCGGCGCAGAGCGCATTCGAAGTGGCCTCCGTCAAGCCCAACACCACGGGCAATTCAGGCTGGTCCATCACCTACACCGCCGACTCGTTGCATGCAACCAATGCGACGTTGGCAGCCTTGATCCAATCCGCCTACGGCATCAACGGCATCATCTGGGAGGATCGGCTTGTCGGGGGCCCGAGCTGGGTGCGAACGACGCGATTCGACGTCAACGCCAAGGCCGCACAGGCACTGCCACGCGAACAGCTGCGTCTCATGGCCCAGCGTCTGCTCGAGGACCGATTCGGTGTTGAGCTGACCAGAGAACGGCGCGAACAGGAGGTCTATGCGTTGCGCCTCGCACGATCAGACGGCCGAACGGGTCCGGACTTGCACCGCGCGACCGACGACTGCATTCTTTCGCCGGCAGACCGGCCGATACCGAAATCGTCGACCGGAGCCGCGCCGACAACCCACGGGCGGTGCGCGACGATAGCGAGTCTCGCGACGTTGTTGTCACGCTCCCTCCGCGTCGAAGTCGTCGATCAGACGGGCCTGCCGGGAAGGTGGGATTTCGTGCTCGCCTTCACCCCGCTCGCTGCCGATGCATCATCGGGGCAGACCGATCTACCGACGGTCTTCGTCGCGGTCGAAGAGCAGCTTGGGCTCAAACTCGAGCGCAATGCACGCGGATCGGTCGAGTACGTGATCATCGCGGCGGCTCACGCGCCGACCGAAAACTGACCGATTATCCCTTCCTTACGTTGACCGGCCAGACCGGCGGGCATAGCATCCACAGCGAGGTTCACATGCTGGGGCTGCCTGAATTACTCATCGTCCTGATGACCGCGTCGATCGGCCTCGTGCCGCTGGCGATCGCTATATGGGCGATCGTCATGTTGCACCGTGTTCGAGCGGCGCAGGATGCGATGAAGGCGACGTTGGATCGACTCGAGCAGAGGCTCGCCGGCCGATAGCGGGTCCGGTCGATGATCGGTTCTCCACTTGTCGGCTGGTGGATCGCCCACGTTGCGTTCTGGGTCCTGCTCGCTTTGGCGGCGAGAGACAGACGATGGCGCACGATTGGCATGATCGGCGCGCTGTGGATCGCCGGCTACATCGCGTCCGGTCAGGTCGCGGCGCTCAGCCTGTTCTTCATGTCGTATGTGGCGGTGCTCGACATCGCGCTCGTCTTCATCGTCCTGAAGCGCGATATCCGGATCACGTAACCTGGCGCGGGTCCGCTTTCGACGGAATTGCCTTCGGCGGGACTCGGCCTACAGAATCTGGATGCGATCGTCCATCCCTGCCGGCTTTCAACGAAGAGCAGCTCTTCCGGCGTCACTGGAGAGCATTCACGCCGCGTCGGCGGCATTCACGGAGGCGGGGTGGACGACGGAGCTGATTGTCTGCGACAACAATTCCACCGATCGAACGGCGGAGATCGCGGCTGCCGCCGGCGCGATGTGTTGTGTTCGAGCCCATCAACCAGATCAGCCGCGCGCGGAACGCCGGTGCGGCGCGGGCCACCGGCGACTGGCTGCTGTTCGTGGACGCGGATTCATTTCCGACACGCGAACTGTTTGCCGACCTGGTGGCGGAGATCGACCGCGGACGCTGCATCGCCGGCGGCTCGGCCGTGCGAATCGAACTCGAGGGACGGTTGTTTCAAGCCGGCGTCGAAGGGTGGAATTTCTTGAGCCGGACCTTGAAGTGGGCCGCGGGCTCGTTCGTCTTCTGTGAAGCGTCCACGTTCCGCGAGGTAGGGCGGATTCACGGACAAGCTGTTTGCGGCGGAAGAGATCAATCTGTTTCGCCGGCTCAAGCGCCTCGCCCGTCGCAGGGGACGTTCAATCGTGATTCTGCAGAATCATCCGCTGCTGACAAGTGCGCGGAAGGCACACCTCTATACACCGCGCGAAATGCTGACGTTCTGGCTGCGCACCGTCGTGTCGGGAGGGCGGACGCTGAGGAGCTCGAAGCAGAGCTTCCCTTGGTACGACGGACGACGGTAAAGAGGTGCGAAGGGTGCGAATGGTGCGAAAAGACTGACGCTTGTCGGGTATCCTTTTCAAGCTTGGAGGAATGGGCTTTATGAAGCGAATCATCACCGCGTGCGTGGCCAGCGCCGCTCTCGTGGCGGCCTCGATCAGCATGGTCGCCGCGCAGAACGGAAGCAGGCGCCCGGCGAGCAGGCTCCGGCCGCGCAGGGACAGGGCGGTGGGGCCGCGGAGGCCGTGGTGGCGGGCGCGGCGTGGCGGCGGCGCCACGGTAAAGCCTTCGGCGCTGCGCGCGATTCCTGCCGAGACGACGGCCGCGAAGGCGAAGGATCCGAACTGGCAGGCACCGCGCACGCCGTGGGGCCATCCCGACATTCAGGGGACGTTTTCGACCGATGACATGCGCGGCATCCCGCAGGATCGGCCAGCGAACCAGGGCGAGCGCCAGTCGCTGACGCCGGAGGAATTCGCCCAGCGCGCCGGCAACGACGAGGCCGGACGGAACCGTGCGGTCAACCAGGAAAGCTTCCTGCGCAACGAGTTCGGCATCCGCACGTTCGGATTCACCTCGCTCATGATCGATCCGCCCAACGGGCGGCGGCCGGCGCTGACGGCGAAAGCGCAGGCGCGACAGAAGGCGCTGGCAGGCGTTGGCACGTTCGGCAGCCGGCCGCTGAACGGCTTCGAGGACTTTTCGCTCTACGATCGCTGCATCACCCGCGGCGTCTCGAGCATCGGCCCGGCCATCTACGGTAACGGTGTGCGCATCGCCCAGAGTCCGACGGAAGTCGTGGTCACCTACGAGATGATTCACGACTCGCGCGTCATCTACCTCGACGGCCGCCCGCGCCTGTCGTCGAAGATCACGCAGTGGCTCGGCGATTCACGCGGCCGCTGGGACGGCGACACGCTCGTCGTCGAGACGACCAACTTCTACGAACGCGGGCCCAATGTCTTCGGCGTGCCCCCCAGCGCGACGACGAAGCTGACCGAGTGGTTTACGCGCATCGACCCGCAGATGGTCGAATACAAGGCGCGCGTCGAGGATCCCGAGATGGTCGCGGCGCCATTCACGCTGCGGTGGGTTATCACCACGCAGCCCGATTATCCCGACGTCTACGAGTACAGCTGCCACGAGGGCAACAGCGCCGTCGAGCACGGCCTGCGCAGCGAGCGCGTCTACGACCGCGAGGAGGCGGAACTGCGGGCCAAAGGCCTTCCGGTGCCGCCGCGCCCGACGCGCATGGACGTGTACGGCGCTCCGGATCGGAGCCTGCCGGTGCGCGACGTGAATTCGCAGCCGCTGAAAAAATAGAAATCTGCCACGAAGGCACGAAGAGATCGAAGGTCACGAAGAATGTTCTTCTTCGCGTGCTTCGATTGACTTCGTGTTCTTCGTGTTTGTCGCGTCCAGGGTCAGATTCGACGATCGCCAGTCGGTCGAGTATATCGGCGCCGGTCGCGATGCCAACGCCGATCCTCCGCCCGCGATCTCGCCTGATCGAAGTGCTGTCGCAACCGGTCGAGCTCGTCGCTGATTCCCTCGAGTCGTCTCGCCCGTTCATCCGCACTGAAGCCCTTGCGCCCGCCCATTAGTAGGCGAGGTGCAAACTCCAGACCTCGCGCTCTACAAGCCGAAACCGACGTTCGGCGTCGGCGGATACCCGTCCTCGTCGCGTGATCTCGATATCCCGCTGCGAGCAGAGGTGCTCGTCCTTTATCGCGGTCTCACGGTCAGCGTCGGCGGGTCGCCGTCCTCCCGCGTGACGTTCACGTCCAGCTGATCCTGAATCGACTCGCGCAGGAGGCGCGGGATCATCTCAGCCTGGTCGGTGTGCGGCAGCACGATCATGAAGTCGTAGCGACGCACGTCCACAGCCGGAGCCTCGATCCTGACGCGCGTCTCGTCCGTTCCCCACGCGTGCGCGACGATCTGCGCGAGCGTGAAGCCATGCGCCCCCCATGCCGTGCCTGTCGTCTCAATCCCGGGCGACCGCACGGTGCTGTACGCAACGTGCACGATCAGCGACGGAAGGAATCCGGCGGTGTCGTCGCATCCGCGCGAGTGCCGGTTCATTCGCGGCAGCGTGGTCTTGTCGTTGAGCAGCTGTGACGATGTCCTCGCGGACCGTGTGCGCCCGCATTCCCTTGTCCATAAGGATGGACGCGGCGACGCTGCGCTCCTCGCGCAGGATGCCGAGCAGCAGGTGTTCGGTGCCGATGTAGTTGTGCGGCAGCCGGTCGGCTTCCTCGGCCGCAAAACCAAGTACCCGTTTCATTTCGGCGCTGAACGGAATCTCGACCGAGGTCGAGACCTTCTCGCGGAAGACCGTCCGGCCTTCGATTTCCTTGCGGATGTTCTCGAGTGACAGATGCGCGCGCGCAAAAATCCGGCCGATCAGCCCCTTGCCTTCGCGAATCAGGCCAAGGAGCAGATGCTCGGTCTCGATGGAGAGGCTTCCGAGCTGGCTGGCTTCGTAGCGGGCGAAGAACAGGACGCGTCGGGCGCGTTCGGTGTAGCGTTCGAACATGGAAACTGGTCCGAGGTCGCATAGTAGCCATGCACGACTTGAATCGTCGCGACTTTCTAGCCCTTGCCGCCGTCCCGCTGGTCCTGCCACGGCGCGAAGCGCCGCTACAGACACGGCGCGAAACGCCGCTACTGACACGGCGCGAAGCGCCGCTGCAGGCACAACGCGGGGCGCCATCACCGGCACCCCGACTCGGCAGCGGGCTGACGGTCTGCATGCACGAGGCAAGCTCCGAGCGCTTTGATTTCCGCGCGGCGATGGAAGGCTATGCCAAGGCCGGCATCCGATACGTCGAGCCGAACCTGGTCAAGGTGCGCGAGTTCGCCCAGAAGGAAGGCGGACCGGCCGCGGCGAAAAAGCTGCTCGACGATCTCGGCCTGCGGCCGGTCTCGACGAGCAACATGCTCGGGCTTGATGGAGCCGAGCGACGCGCGGCTGAAGAATCTCGAGGAGCTGAAGTGGAGGGTCGAGCTGGCGCAGGCCATCGGCGCCGATCGGCTGGTGACGCCGTCAGCCGGCGCCGGCACCTACACCGAGGACGACTACAAGAAGGGCGTGGACAACATGCGCGAGGCGGCGGAGATCGCCAGGCCGTTCGGCATCACGCTGATGCTGGAGTTCGCGCGGACGTCGCGGTTCGCGGGCTCGCTGCCGACCGCGCTCAAGCTCGTTCGCGAGACGAATCATCCGAACTACCGCGTGATGATGGACACCTATCACTTCTGGGGCGGCATCAGTAAGTTCGAGGATCTCGAGCTGCTGCGCGACGGCGAGCTGCACCACCTGCACTTCGAAGATGTGCCGGCCGATCCGCCGCGCGAGATTCAGGGACAGCCGCATCGCGTAGTTCCCGGGCGAGGGCATCGCGCCGCTCCGCCGAATCATCGAAGTCCTGAAGGCGAAAAAATATGCCGGCGCGGTCTCGTTCGAGACCTTCAATCCGGAAGTCCAGGCGACGGACCCGTATCAGGTGGCGATGCGGGTCCGCGCGGCAATTGAACCGCTGATCAAGTAGAGCCCACGCTTACTGCGTGGGCTGCGGCGGAGGCGGGCAGCGTGAACGTCACCGTCACCGTCATGATGACTGGAACGGGCGCGCCGTTCAGCAGTGTGGGCGTGTATTGCCACTGGCGAACGGCATCGAGCGCCGCCTGATCCAGCAGCGGGATCGAGCGCAGCACCTGGGCGTTCGTGACCTTTCCGTCCACGCCGATGACGGCCTCCAAAATAACCACGCCCGATACGCGCGCCGCTTGCGCGACCGCCGGATAGACGGGCTGGACCTTGCTGATCTGCGTCGGAGCCTTGATGTTCCCGCCGACCCTGACTGCGCCGGGCGGCGCCGAGCGACGTGATCGATGTCGACGCCAGGAGCTGGCGGCAGTGGAAGCGCGGCGGTCAGGGACGATGAGGCGTTTTGTGTGGCCACCGCTTCCGCGCCTGGCTTGAACGCGAACGATACGGTGAACGTGATCGGGGCGCTGGCCGGCAGCTCATACTGCCAGCGGCGGAGGGCCACCGCGGCGTCGCGTACAAACGCTTCGGCCGCGATGCGCAGCGCCGTCGGATTCGGTGGCGGACTCTGCGAGCTCATGACCAGCGGTTCGCGCGCCTTGCGGATTTCGACGATGCGCCCGGTGTCGTCGAGCGTAGCGGTCAAGGTCACGATTGCCGTGGCGTCGATGGCCCGCGCTTCGGCTGGGTAGGTGGCGGCCACCGACAGCGTCCGTCGCGGGATAGGGTTTTCAGGCGTGATCGGCTTCGCCTGCTTCTCGAGGGGACCGATGGTCTCGCGCAGGTCCTGCGCCGCCAGCCCGGCAATGAGGGCGAAGGCTCCCAGAAGACCACAGAGAAACGTGCGCACTGAAGACATGCCGCCTCCTTCGAAGCTATGACACCGACAGTAGGGGAATGTTCCCATATTCAACTCCCAATCCAACTCCCAACGCCCCACTCCCAAGGTATAGTCGCCCGCCGTATGTCCCTGGAATCTGATCTGCTCGTTGCGTTCGAAGTGCATTCGCCCGCTGATATCCGCAAGCTGTTGCGGGCCGGCGTCAGTCCGGTGAGGCCGATCGACGGCAAGAAGCCGATCGACATCCTGATCGAAATGTACCTGCGCTCGTCCGCATTTGCCGACTGCCTGCGCGTCATGCTCGAGGCCGGTGCGACGATCGATGACCCGCTCCTCCAGGCCGTGCTCCTCGACGACGACGCGGCGGTGCGGCAGCTCGCGGCCACGCCGGGTCAGCAGCTCGACGGCCGTCTGCATGTGGTCACCGCTTTCACGTCCTGCCTCGGCGTGTCGGCCCTTCACCTGTGTGCGGAGTTCAACGCTGTGCGCTGCGCGGCCGCACTCTTGAACGCCGGGCTGGACGTCAACGACCGTGCGGAGGTCGATGCCGACGGCCTCGGCGGCCAGACGCCGCTCTTCCACGCTGTCAACAGCATCATGAACTACTGCCGTCCCGTCATGGAGCTGCTCGTGGACCGCGGCGCGGATCTGGACGTCCGGGTGAAGGGTCTCGTGTGGGGCGGCGGGCTTCCATGGGAAACCATCGTCTTCGACGTCACCCCGTTGTCCTATGCGCAATGCGGTCTGTATCGGCAGTTTCATCGTGACGAACGGGACGTCTTCGACAACATCGGCGTGCTGTACCGCAGGCGCTACGGGAGCCCCCCGCCGGTGCGGAACGTGCCGAATCGGTATGTTGCCGGCGAGGTGAGCACCAAAGCGCCGGGAGCGCCGTGAACTGGTATAGTCGCCGCCGCGGAGCACCTATGAAACCAGTCACTGTTCTCTTTGCGTTCCTGCTGCTCGGGGCGTCCGCGCTGGCCCAGCGGCCGTCGGATCCCGCCCTCCTGATTCCTGAAGCGGCACCAGAGCTCGACTACGTGTTCGTGCCGGACGCGATCACGCTTCCTGCGGGCTCGAAGATGGGCGCCGCCGCGGCGGTCGCGTTCGACGCGCGCGGCCACCTCTACGTGCTGACGCGCGGGGCGCAGGCGTTTTTCGAGTTCGACGAGAACGGCGCGTTCGTCCGCTCGTTTGGCGACGCCATGTTCACGCGTTCACACGGGTTGAAGATCGACCGCGAGGGCAATCTGTGGGCGACCGACGTCGGCGCGCACACAGTGATGAAGCTCAACCCGGCGGGGCAGGTCCTGCTGACGCTGGGCACGAAAGGCGAGGCGGGCGAGTGGAACGAGGCCGCAGGCTCGCGCAAGCTGAATCAGCCGAATGACATTGCCATCGCGCCGAACGGCGACGTCTTCGTCGCGCAGGGGCACACGCCGGGGCCGAAGGGCGATGCCCGCGTGCTCAAGTTCGACAAGGACGGACGCTTCATCAAGTCGTGGGGCGGCAAGGGCAAGGAGCCGGGTCAGTTCGACGTCGCCCACGGCATCGCCATCGACTCGAAAGGGCTGCTGTGGGTGATGGACCGCGAGAACCAGCGCATCCAGGTCTTCGATGCCAACGGCACGTTCGTCCGCGAGCAGAAGTACAAAGGGCTGCCGTGCAGCGTCGCCTTCGGCCGCGACGACGTGTTCATGGTGAACGGCTTTGCCGGACAGCTGCTGCGGCTCGATCTGAGCGGCAAGGTCCTCGCGGCGGTGGGCAAGCCGGGCACGGCGCCAGGCGAGTTCGGCGAAGCGCACTTCATCGCCATCAGCCCGCGCGGCGATGTCTACGTCGCGGATTCGGTCAACGGCATGTTGATGAAGTTTGTGAAGAAGCGGTAGGGGATTGGGTTCAAGGGGTTCATGCACTCTTTGAAGTCTTGAACCCCCTGATTCAATGCCGAAGCGTCTGACGCCGATCCTCAACGTCTCCAACATCGAGGAGAGCTTCGCCTGGTTCGAGAAGCTCGGCTGGGAGAAGGCGTGGGCGTGGGGCGATCCGCCGGGTTTCGGCGGCATCTGCGCCGGCCCCTGCGAGATCTTCCTCTGCCAGGGCGCGCAGGGCGGCCGGGGCAAGAGCGCCGTCACCGTCACGTTCGGCCCGAACGACAACGACGCCGCGGACAAAGGCGTGTGGATGTCGATCTGGGTGGACGATGTCGATGCGATCCATCAGCGGTGCGTCGATCAGGGTCTCGAGGTGACGTGGCCGCCGACCGACATGCCCTGGAACGTCCGCGAGATGCACGTCCGCCATCCCGACGGCCACGTGTTCCGGATCAGCAAGGGGATCGAGGAGGAGTAACGTGGCTTCCGCCTTTAGGCGGAAGACGTAGTGTCCGGCTTTAGCCGGACCTTGGCGTCGAGCGCCGTGGACATGCGGCCGCTGCCGCGGAGGCTGCGGCCGGGAAATCGTTCCTCGCTCGTACCCTGCCGCTTCCCGCGCGTCTAGGAGCCGACTCGCTGCTTGATCCATTGCGCGGCTCAAAACGTCCGAGCTGATTCAACACAACTCGAACGCGTTGACGGAAGACGCGCGGATGAATCGCTCCGCCAGATTTCCGCCTGACGGCTGGCGATCGGCCTTGCCTACGCGTCAGCCGCCGCATGTCCACGGCGCTCGACTGCTGTCGCGGGTAAGAGAGCCGGACGGATTATTTGTGCCGCGCGACGGACGGGTGCGTTCTGAGAGGCGCGACTTGAGCCGACGTGATCGGCGAAGACTGTAAAACGAGCTCGCAACGTGACTGCTGCGCAGCTCACGGAGCTGCGCAGGTCGCTGAAGTGAGGTGGAGAGCTCGTTTTTCCACGGCGGCGAACGGAGCGCCGGTTCAGAAGGCACCCGTCCGTCGCGCGGCTAGGAATGATCAGTCCGGCTAAAGCCGGACCCTACGTGCGACTACTCCGCTTTCGTCTTGTACGAGAAGGTGTGCGTCACCATCTGCGTGACCGAGACCGGATTGCCGTAGACCTGCACCGGCTCGTACACCGCCAGGAGCGTCGCCTCCATAGCCGCCTGATCGAGCTGCGGGACCGACTTGAGGATCCGCGCATCGGTCACGCGTCCGTCGAGACCGATGACGACCTCGAGCACGACCTCGCCCTGGATGCGGGCGTCGAGCGCGGCCTTGGGATAGACCGGCTTGACGTATCTCTTCTTCTTCGGCGTCGGGATGGTGCCGGTCGGCATCGTGCCCGCGGCCGCGGCCCATGGCGCCGGCGCGGCTTCCTTCGGCAGGATCTCGGTCGGATCCGTCGGCACGTAGTTGGCGTTGCCGCCGGCGAAGCCGAACGACAGCTGGAAGGTGACCGGGCCGCCCGGTTTGTCGAACCGCCACTCGTTGAGGGCGGTGGTGACCGAGCTGAGCACCGCGGCCGCAGCCGCGCGCTCGGCGGCCGGGTCGCTCGGCGACCCGATGGCCTTCTGCAGCAGCGGGCCCTGCGCCCGGCGGAGTTCCGTGACGCGGCCGGATCCGTCGACGGTGACCTGAACGATCAGTGCGACCCTGGCGCCGGTCTTCCGCAGTTCCCACGGATAGGCCGCGGACTTATTGGACTTCCTCTTGGGAATCGCGTTTCTCGTGACGGGCTTCGCCTGCTGCTCCAACGGGCCCGCCGCCTCGCGCATCTCGACCGTGGCGGCCGCCGCCGAACTCAACGCCGGCGTCACGCCCACGAGCAGACTTCCAATGATCAGTATTCGGATAACCGCATGAATGCTCCTGCCTCGCGAAAAAACAGGCCGCCTGAAGGTGGCCCCTCCGACTACTCGCTACCATCCGCTACCCACCTAGCGTTGCATCGGGTTGTCGCGCAGCTGGAAGTGCACCATCTTGCCCTTCGTGCCCTTGCCGCCTTCGATGTGCCACACGAAGTGCGTGCCGTAGTTGGCCCACAGCCCCCGGCCCTTCCAGCCGGCCTTCGCATCGTCGATGCGCGCATCCATCCCGCGCGAGTAGAAGCCGAGCGGATACGGCACGCGGAGCGTGACCCACTGCCGCGTCTGCGGATTCAGCACCAGCAGTGAGTCGGAGTTCGAGCCGTTGGCGAGCGGCGTGTTCGCGCCGAAGCCCATGACGTTGTGACGGTCCACCCAGTTGTAATAGTGGAAGTCGGCGGGGATGTCGGTGCCCTTGAACTTCGGTCCGGTCGTCTGATACAGCGTCCACCCTTCGGGGCAGTCGCAGCCGTCGAACTTGCGCGTGCGCCGGTGAGCGACTTGCACTTGCGGCGATCGAAGCTGGCGAGATGGCTGCTGGCGGCCAGCGCCGTCCAGACGACGCCGTTGGTGTCCACGTCGATGCCGCGCGGATCGAGGCCCGGCGCCGGAACGCGGTAGACCTCGGTCATGCACGTCTCCGGCGGATTGGTGCCGCGATCGACGCGGACGACGTAGCCCGGGAAGCTTTCCGACGGCGCCCCAGATCGAGTTGTCGGCCGGGACTCGGCATCACGCCGTACAGATTGAAGCTGATCTGCGTGTCGAGCTTCGGATCGAGCGGAGCCGGCGGGTGCTCCGCGCCCGCCGCGGCCGGCCGCGGCCGCCGTGTCGCCGGCGGTGTCGCCGGCGTACAGCGACGAGATCGCGCCGGGCGACCGCTGGTTCCACGGGCCGCGTGATCCGGCCGTCGCCGTTGGTGTCCACGACCTGGCCGCACCAGCCGACCGCCTTCTGCTCGTCCTTCGTCTCGTCGTAGACCTTGGTGTCGACCCAGCCGACCATCGGACCCGACAGCTCGTTGAAGTACACGGTCTCGTTCGCGTCGGTATCGAAGTAGCAGGTGGTGCGTGGCGTAGCAGGTGTCCACCAGCGTGAACTGCTTCGTCTTCGGGTCGTAGAACCCGGCCTGGCGACCGCTCTGCTTCAGCGGATACCACGCGGCGAACTTGTTCGCCGGGTCGGTGCACCACGCCGGGTTCTGGTTGCCGCGGATCTTCGTCGTCAGCCAGACGCGGCCCTTGCTGTCGAGCATCGGGTTGTGCGGATCCGCCGGGTTGTACGGCGGGTTCGCCCACAGATGCGTGATCGCCGAAGAAGAACGACGGCCGGTTCGGACGCGGGAAGCGCGACGGCACCTTCTCGCGCGGCTCGCGCGTCGGGATCTCGAGCTCCTCGGTGCGTGTGCGTCTTCGGGTCGAGCATCACCAGCGTGCCGTGCCCGGCGGACACCGCATAGACCGGCCCGCCGCCGTTGACGGTCGGACGGTTGCGGTCGGTCGTGATCTCGTCGTGCATGAACGAGTGGTCGGTGCCCCAGTCCCACAGCGTGAGCACGAGGTTGCGCTCGACGCCGCTCGGCCGCGGCGGCGCCGGCGGCGCGGCGCCCTTCTCGATGGCGCGCGATCCAGTCCGACCACGCCTTCAGCGCGCGCGGCTGTCCCTGCTGGTCCAGCACGCCGTACATGCTGGTGCCGCGGACGCCGACGCCCAGGCGCCATTCCCACGCCTCTTCGTGCGTCTTCAGCTCCGGCTTGCCCTTGAACACGTGATCGAGGTCGCGCGTGATGCCGTTGCCGAGCTGATGGCAGAAGTTGCAGTTCGACTTCAGCGCGTGCATCAGTTCGCCTGCGTCGGCATGCCGGGCCGATGCCGTTGCCCTGCGGGTTGCCGGTGCCGGGGAATTCCTTGGCGGCGGAATCTCGAGCATCGACAGCCAGTAGTCGCCGGGATAGACCTTGGCGGCTTCCGCCGGCGTGCTCGCCGCGTTCACGCGCAGCGTCATCGCCGTCGGCGTCGGCTTGGTCATGCACCGGCTTGGAGTCGACCAGGCCATAGCCGCGCACCCAGACGTTGTAGCTGGCTGCCGGCAGCTCGGGCACCATGAAGCGCCCCTGGTCGTCGGTGACGACGATCTTGATGAAGTTGGTCGGCAGGTCCTTCGTTTCGGCGATGACCCAGACGCCCGCTTCGGGTCCCTTCGGTCCCTGAACGACGCCGGTGAGATATCCGTCGGCCGGCACCGCGCCGCGCTGCGCCTGAGACCCTGCCAGACGCGACCACCAGCGCCAGAAGCAGCGCGACCAGACCTGCGCCAAACGCGGCGAATCCGACCCGCCTACGGGTAGACCTGCTCATACGAATCCTCCTGAAACGTTCGCGTGTCCGGCTCCAGGCCGGATCACTGTCAAGCTGCCGATCCTGAAATAACCGAAGCAGTATAGGGTAACTCGGCCGGCGTCAAACCTCCCAGTCGAGACGTTTGACCGTCTTTGACTCAATTTGAGCGAGTCACCCCCGGCGCGCGGAGGGTAAAATAGTTGGGCTTCCTCATGAGATTCTCTATGCGCCGGCGCCTGACCGCTCGCGTGTTTCGTGCTGGTGCTCGCTGCCCGCGTCGCGCAGGACTTGTCCGCCGCAGGCGCGGAGGCGCGCGCGGCGGACGCGCCACTCGCGCGCGCGGAGATGCCGGCGACGAAGACGGATTCCCGCCTGGCCACGCCGTCGCAAGCGCGACGCCGCCGCGGTCCGCGCGCTGCTCGCGCAGAAGGTGGACGTCAACGCCCCCGACGTGCAGGGCACGCCCGCGCTTCCACTGGGCCGTCCGCGCTCGACGACGTCGACCTGGCGCGGCTGCTGCTCGTCCGCCGGCGCCGACGCCAAGCTGGCGAACCGCTACGGCGTGACGCCGCTGACGCTGGCGCGTCGCAACGGCAACCCGGCGATGCATGCGGCTGCTGCTCGACGCGGGCGCCGATGCCGAACGCGGTCGATCCGGCGGCGCGAGACGATGCTGATGATCGCGTCGCGTGTCGGCGTGCTCGACGCCGTGCAAGTGCTGCTCGAGCGCGGCGCGGTGGTCGACGCGCAGCGACGCGACTTATCAGCAGACGGCGCTGATGGTGGCCGTCCGCGAAAACCATCCGGCGATCGTCCAGCTGCTGATCGAGCGCGGCGCCGACGTGAACGCGAAGACGCGAGCCGGGCAGACGCCGCAGTGGGTGCTGCCGAACTCGGTTCCCGGCTTCGGTCACGGCATCGGCATCGTCCGCGGCGGCCTGCCGCCGCGCGGGTCGCGGCAGCCGATTCCCGGGTCGCTGACGCCGCTGCTCTACGCGGCGCGCGACGGCCGGCTCGAGGCGGCGAAGCTGCTGCTGGCGGCGAAGGCGGACATCAATCAGACCGACGCCAACGCGATCACGCCGCTGATCATGGCGATCGTCAACAACCGCGCTGGACGTCGCGCGCTTCCTGATCGAGCAGGGCGCCGACATCCAGGCCGCCGACTGGTACGGCCGGACGCCGCTGTGGGCGGCGATCGAGACGCGCAACATGGACGTGGACAACGCCACGTTCGTCGAACAGCATCGACCGCGCGCCGTTGCTCGACCTCATCACGGTGCTGCTCGAGCGCGGCGCCAAGCCGAACGTGCGGATGAAGGAAGTGCCGCCGATCCGGCGCGCGTTCCTGCGCGTCACCGGCTCGCTGGCGTGGGTGGACTTCACGGGGCAGACGCCGTTCCTGACCGCGTCGCTGGCCGCCGACCTCACGGTGATGCGCCTGCTGCTGAAGCACGGCGCGGATCCGAACATCGGCACGTTCGAAGGGACGACGCCGCTGATGGCCGCGGCCGGCGTGAACTGGGTGTACGACCAGACGTTCGACGAGGGAGCCGGCAGCGCGGCTCGAGGCGGTGAAGCTGTGCTCACGAGCTGGGGAACGACGTCAACGCCGTCAACTCGATGGGACTGACGGCGCTGCATGGGCGCCGCCAACCGCGGGTCGGACGACATCATCAGGTTCCTGGTCGAGAAGGGCGCGAAGCTCGACGTGAAGGACAAGGAAGGGCGCACGCGCGCTGACGTGGGCGGAAGGTGTCTTCCTCGCGACGCATCCCGGCGAGGCCGAAGCCGAGCTCGATCGCGCTGATCAAGAGCCTGCTCGGGACCGGTCCGGTGGCCCAGTAACCATGGTCAAGAGAATTCTTCCCGCTCGCTGCGCTCTGGGTCGTTGCCGTCGCGATCGTCGCGGGGCAGGCAGCAGGTCGGCCCGGCGGGTCCGCGCCCGGCCCGCCCGCGCGCAGCCGCGGCAGCCGCCGCGCGCGGCGGCGCCCGCCCTGCAGGCGACCAGATCGACGATGCGGCGTTCCTGAAGCAGGTACCTGCCTCACCTGCCACAACGAGCGCGACGAAGACCGGCGGGCTCGTGCTGCGACACTGAGCTCTGACGCAAGCGTGTCGGCGCGCATCGCGAGCGGTGGGAGAAGGTCGTTCGCAAGGTCAGGACCGGCATGATGCCGCCGAGCGGCGCGCCGCGTCCGGCGCGCGAGCGGCTCGACGCGTTTGCCGCGTCGCTCGAGGCGCGGCTCGACGCGGCCGCCGATCCGAAGGCCAGCCTCGACACGCCGGCGCTGCATCGCCTGAACCGCACCGAGTACGCCAACGCGATTCGCGATCTGCTCGACCTCGAGGTGGACGTCGTCGCCGCTGCTGCCGGCCGACGGATCGAGCGAAGGCTTCGACAACATCGCCGAGGCGCTCGAGCGTCTCGCCGTCGCTGATTCAGGGCTACGTCTCGGCGGCGATGAAGATCAGCCGCCTGGCGGTCGGCGATCGCACGATGGCGCCGTCGCAGGTCGTCTATCCGGCGCCCGCCGGCGCTGGCGCAGGACCGGCACATCGACGGGCTGCCGCTCGGCACGCGCGGCGGCATGCTGGTGCGTCACACGTTCCCGCTCGACGCCGAATACGAGTTCACGATTGGCGGCGGCGGCCCGGCGGTGGCGGGGCCGGCGGCGGCACCGACGTCACGATCGACGGCGCGCAGCATCACCGTCCAGAACA
The DNA here is from genome assembly GCA_963793705.1 of uncultured Acidobacteriota bacterium. Taxonomy (GTDB): domain Bacteria; phylum Acidobacteriota; class Vicinamibacteria; order Vicinamibacterales; family UBA2999; genus Gp6-AA40. The sequence continues at coordinate 29,249 of CAWCBC010000024.1, forward strand.
CGCGACGCTTCCGCATCCCGGTGACCGCCGGTCCGCACACGATCGGCGTCGCGGTCATCGATCGCGCAGCGCGGCGCCGGGCGTGGACGACGCCTATTCGGACTTCCGCGCGGCGAACAACGGCTTCGACGTCGGCGGCGGCGTGCAGAACATCGCGATCATGGGCCCGTTCAATCCGACCGGCCCCGGCGACACGCCGAGCCGCCGCCGCATCTTCGTCTGCCGGCCGGCGACCGCCGCGGAAGAAGAGCCGTGCGCGCGAACGATCCTGACGCCGCTCGCGCGGCGCGCCTATCGCGGGCCGGTCGTCAGCCGCGCGAGATCGACACGCTGATGACGTTCTACAAGCAGGGCCGCGCGCGCGGCGACTTCGAGACCGGCATCCAGGAGGCGCTGGCGCGTCTGCTCGTCGCGCCGCGCTTCATCTACCGCATCGAGGAGGAGCCGGCGACGGTCGGCGGCCGGCGGCGACGTATCGCATCAGCGACTCGAGCTGGCGTCGCGCCTGTCGTTCTTCCTGTGGAGCAGCATTCCGGACGACGAGCTGCTCGACCTGGCGGCCAAGGGCCGGCTGCGCGATCCGGCGACGCTGCAGCAGCAGGTCAGGCGCATGCTGGCGGATCCGAAGGCCGACGCGCTTCGATCGACGAACTTCGCCGGCCAGTGGCTGTATCTGCGCGAGCTGGCGAACGTGCAGACCGAGGCGCCCGGCTTCGACGACAACCTGCGCCAGTCGTTCCGCCGCGAAACCGAGATGCTCTTCGACACCATCGTCCGCGAGGATCGGCCGCTCGTCGAGCTGCTCGACGCCGACTACACGTTCGTGGACGAGCGGCTGGCGCGTCACTACGGCATGCCGAACGTCCGCGGCAGCCACTTCCGCCGCGTGGCGCTCGATCCGGCCAGCCCGCGCCGCGGACTGCTCGGGCACGGCAGCATGCTGACGGTGACGTCGATCGCGACGCGGACCTCGCCGGTCGATGCGCGGCAAGTGGATTCTGGAGAACCTGCTCGGCGCGCCGCCGCCGGAGCCGCCGCCGGGCGTGGAGACGAACCTCGGCGAAGGCGAGGAGATCGCGAAGACGACGACGCTGCGGCAGCGGCTGGAGCTGCATCGCGCGAGCCCGGTCTGCGCGTCGTGCCACAACATCATGGACCCGCTCGGATTCGCGCTGGAGAACTACGATCTGATCGGCGCCTGGCGCGAGATGGACGGCCCGGCGAAGATCGACTCGACGGGCGGCTGGCGGACGGCACGCCGCTGGCCGGACCGGCGGACCTGCGGCAGGCGGTGCTGAGCCGATCCGGAGGCGTTCGTGACGACGGCGACCGAGAAGCTGATGATTTACGCGCTCGGCCGGCCGGTGCACTATTACGACATGCCGATGGTGCGCACCATCGTCCGGCGCGCCGGCCAGGGACGGCAACCGGTTCTCGTCGCTCTGCTCGGCATCGTCGAGAGCGACGCGTTCCAGAAGCGTGTGAAGAAATCGTGAGGCCGACCTTCGAGGTCGGCCTAGGAGGCGCGAAATGGCGTTCCTGACCAAGAAGACATCTGTCGCGCCGCACGTTCCTGCAGGGCGCGGGCGTCACGCTGGCGCTGCCGTTCCTCGAATCGATGCTGCCCGCCGGGTCACGGTGTTCGGTCAGGCGGCCGCGGCGCGGCCGACGCGCTTTGGCGCGATCTATTTCCCGCACGGCGCCATCATGCCGAAGTGGACGCCGGTCGACCGAGGGCGCGGACTTCGAGCTGTCCGAGATCCTGCAGCCGCTGAAGGCGTTCCAGAGCCGCATCAACGTCATCAGCGATCTCGAGTGCGCGCTGGCCTACGGCAGCGGCGCCACGGCGAACCACAACCGCTCGGCCGCGGCGTACCTGAGCGGCGCATTCGCCGAAGATAGGCGCGCAAGCCGGAGCTCGGCATCACGGTCGATCAGGTCGTGGCGCGGAAGATCGGGCAGGACACGCCGCTGCCGTCGCTCGAGCTGATGATCGAAGAGGCGAGCCTCAACTGCGGCGACGGCCTGAGCTGCTCGTATCGCGACACCATCTCGTGGCAGGGGCCGAATTCGCCGCTGCCGATGGAGAACAACCCGCAGGTCGTCTTCGAGCGGCTGTTCGGCGACGGCAACACCGCCGCCGAGCGCGCAGGCGCGCCGCGACCAGTCGATCAGCCTGCTCGATTCGGTCCTCGGCGAGGCGTCGACGCTGCAGCGCTCGCTGCCGGCGTCGGATCGCACGCGGCTCGATCAGTACCTGACCGACGTGCGCGAGATCGAGCGGCGCATCCAGAAGGCCGGCAAGCAGCTCTCGGCCGATCTGCCGGTGCCGGCGGCGCCGACCGGCGTCCCGGCGGACGTCGAAGAGCACATCAAGCTGATGTTCGACCTCCAGGTGCTGGCCTGGCAGGCGGACATCACGCGCGTCTCGACGCTGCTGCTGGCCAAGGAACTGAGCAACGCGGTGTATCCGAAGAGCGCCATCCGCGATGCGTTCCACACGCTGTCGCACCACTCGAACATCCAGGCAGAACAAGGATCGCTTCGCGGTGCTGAACACCTATCACGTGGCGCTGTTCCAGTACTTCCTGGACAAGCTGCAGTCGACGCCGGATGGCGACGGCATCGCTGCTCGATCACTCGCTGGTGCTCTACGGCAGCGGCATGAGCGACGGCAACCAGCACAATCACACCGACCTGCCGATCATCCTGGCCGGCGGCGCGTCCGGGCCGCCTGAAGGGCGGGCGTCACATCCGCAACCCGAAGAAGACGCCGATGGCGAACCTGCTGCTGGCGATGCTCGACAAGATGCAGGTGCCGGCGGAGAAGTTCGGCGACAGCACGGGGAAAGTGGAGATCTAGCAGCTGGGTTCGGGTCCGACGGATCGCCCCACGCGATTCGGTTGAAACGGGCCCGGTTCCAGGCCAGGGTTCCAGAGCCCTGTTGCAGGCACAAGCTGCGTGGGACTTGCGCCGGGTTGTACGATTGCGTGATCGCCGAACCAGCGAACTTCTGACACAGCTCTTTTCATACTAGAAGTCGAGCTGCACGCCGAACTTCGCGATACCGCGGGTGCAGCACGCTGGTCGGCCGCAGCCACTGCGACGTCCGGATCCCGGGTCGGCACGATGAAGGTCTGGTTGTAGGTCAACACCGGCGCCGAGTTGGCGAGGTTGTAGACATCGAAGCCGACGGTCGTGCGCGTGCGGCCGAACCGCAGCACCTTGGCAAACCGCATATCCACCTGGTTGACGCGATCGCCGTGCAGCGTCCCCGGCTCGACCAGGTTCACGGTGATGGTCGGGCTGCCCGATACCGGCAAACGCGCCGGCCGAGGCCGACGGTGGCCGATGTGCCGACGGAGTAATTGGCCGCCAACTGCCCTCCGGCATCGCTGCGCATCGTGCCGGCAATCTGCACATCGACCTTGGGAATCGTGTACGACCCGAGACCGCTCGCACTCGTCCGGAATCCACCCGGTCGACGTGTCGCACCACGGGTTGATGGCGACTCGACTCCGAGCAACGCCTCTCGGCACCGCGCCGGATCTCGCAGTAGTCGCTGTCGGTCTTCACCGTGTTGAAACCGCCCTGCACCATCAAGCCGATCCCGGCTCGCGCCGTGAGGTTCAGGCTGATCGAGTTGGGACTGCGTTCACGAACGAACCGTAGTTGTCGCGCCAGCGTCTGGAAGTTGTCGCTCAGCCGCGCGGCTGCGACCGCCGTCACGTTGTAGAGGCTGTCGAGCACGCCGCCGCCGCCGTCGGGGAGCCGCGGGTCGGTGGGCACATTGACGCTGAACCGGTCGTGATCCGCCGGCGCTTCTGGCGAGGTTGTCGGTGATGAGGGAGTTCACCAGCCACCGGCGCTGATATCCGACTTCGACGGCGACGCGCGGCAGCAGCTCCTGCTGCACAGACGCGCCGAACTGCCAGTCGCCGGTGCGCACGCCCCATCCCGACAGCAGCGCTGGATCGAGCGTCGACTCAAACACCTGCGTCCCGAAATTCGGTGATGGCGTTGGCGCCGCACACGTCCACGCTCCCGGTCGTCGCCGGATTCTGCAGCGCCGGGTTGTTGAGATTGCAGTCGGCGACCCAGTCCTTGTCGTTGTCGGTCCAGGCGCGGGTGGTGGTGGTGGACAGGCGGCCGGTCGGGTTCAACGCGATGAAGGTCCCGCCGTTCTGCGCCGCCTCGAGGTAGCGGCCGAAGTTCACCTTGACCGACGTCTTGCCGTGTGCCGAACACGTCGATGGCGACGCCGCCGCGCGGCCACAGATCGTGATACCCCTCGACGCCGGTCGTGTCGCGGGAACGCCAGCTCCGTCGGGAAGAACCGCGACGCGGTCCACGGTCTGCTCCGGGAAGTAGCTCCACGCATGGTCGTAGCGGAGCGCGCCCTGCAGCGTAAAGCGCCCCATCGTCCACTGCTCCTGCGCGTAGAACGCGTCGCTGCGCACGCGACTGGTGGATCTGGAACGCGGTTGATGTCAGCGTGATCTGATCGGCATTCGCCGTTTTGAGTGCGGTACTGGATGAACTCGATTGTTCGTGAAGTTCTTCCGCTGATCGATCAGTCAGCACACCCTGATAGCCGAACTTGATGCTGTGGCGTGCCCGTCACGAACGACGCCGCCGCGCTCCACTGGTTGTTCCAATTCACGTTCGAGAACCAGTTCAGCGACCGATAGTTCAGGCCGGCGATGCCGCCGTTGTTGGCGCATCCGCTGCGTGCACTGCTCGACGACACGGATCAGATTCTCCGTCTCGAGTCCGGGCACCTGTCTCACCGCCGTAGCGGCTGCGATACATGCCGAAGCTCGCCTCGACCAGCAGCCGGTTGCTGAGCGGGCGCGTCCACTTCGCCTGCGCGACACGGTTCCCGTAATGCGCGGTAGGCCGCGGTCTCTGGCGCGGCGGTGGCGCGACGCCGACGGCGTCGGGGCGGCTGTCGACCCGGCGAAGATCTCGTTATCGGCCGCGTTTTGCGGCAGGCACTGCCGGTGAATCCCGGCGCGGCACCGCCTTCGCACGGCAGCTGCTCGATCGTAGAACACGGAGAACTTGTGGCGCGGAGTCGCCTGTGCGGTCAACCGCAGCGCGGTGATCCGATACGACGCCGCCAGCACCGCCGGACGGGTGGTATCCGCGTCGTAGATCCACTTCGTCGGATCGCCGGCGTTCTTGTTGGCGAACATGCCCGGCACCGTGCGCTCGCTGCCTTCATCGCGCAGGTTCGCGTAGTACCAGAGGCGGTCGTTCAGGATCGGGCCGCCGATGCCGAGGTTGAAGTCCCATACCTTGCGCGTCACGCCAGGTGTCGACATCACCCCGCGCCTCCAGTGCCGACGTGAAGTTGCTGCCGATCATGTTGCTGGTCACGGCGGAGGCAAAGGCCGTCCCCGAGAGCCGATTGCCGCCTTCCTTCGGCAGCACGTTGAGCGACGGACCGCCGCCCTCCGCCTCGCCGAGGCCCCCGCTGATGGTCATCGTCGATCTCGCGGGCATTGGCGACGTCGGAAGATACGACGACACGCCGGCGCCATTGAACGCCGAGCCGACGCTGATGCCGTCGATGTTGAGCGCGGCCTTCGTTCGACCGGCCGCCGGAGCCGCCGAACACGACCATGCCAGGCACGACCTGCACGTCCGTCGGCGCGCCGGCCTGGTTGACGCTGTTGGGCATGCAGCTGCATCAGGTTGGTGTACGAGCGCGACGACGGGATGGCGCTGATGACGTCGTTGTCGAGCACCATCTGCCGCCGCACGCTCTGCACGTCCACGATGGGCGACTCGCCGGTGACGGTGATCGTTTCCTCGAGCGCACCGACGCTCAAGTCGTGCGTTGACGGTGGCGGTGAACGCGCCCGCGAGTTCGATGCCGCTCGCGGTTTGACCACGCTGAACCCGGCAGCGTGAAGCTCACGGCGTAGGTACCGGAACGCAGGTCGACGATCCGATACGTGCCGCTTGCCATCGGTCACCGCCGTGCGAACCTTTTCGATGAGCGCCGGGCTGGCTGCCTCGACGGTCACCCCTGGCAGAACGCGCGCCGGAACTGAATCACGAACGACGCCGGCGATCGATGCCTGCGCGAACGCCACGGACGGCGCTGAGGACGAGCAGGGCGAGCACGAGCGAGACACCACGCACTGATTCTGTGTATCAAGCTGCCCTCCTTGGAGGCGCGCAAACGGAGCGCGCCGGATTCTATGGCGCGGCTGTCGACGTGCTATTCGCGCAAAAAACTGTCAAAGCGCGGCGTGCAAAAAATCGTCAAATTGTCGCGCGCGCTCCCTTGGCGCGCCGAAGCTCGGAACGAGCGAAGGCGGCTTGACCGGACGCCCGAAACGCGTCACATTCGCGCGCGATCATCTTCCACATGACTGACGTGGTCTTCGGCCCCTTCGTGTTCGAGATGTCGGAGATGCGGTTGCTGCGCGACCACGCGGAGATCCGGCTGCGGCCGCAGGCGCGGCGCGTGCTGCGCGTGCTGCTGCTGCACCGCGGGCACACGGTGGGCTACGAGCAGATGATGGCCGAGGCCTGGGAGGGTACCTTCGTCTCGCGCCACACGGTGGATGTCACCGTCGCCGAGGTCCGCAAGAGTCTCGGCGAGTTCGGGCGCTGGATCACGCACCGCACGAAGGAGGGCTACTCGCTCGATGTGCCCTCGTCCGAGGAGCTCATCCGCCGCGGATGGCACTTCTGGAGCCGTCGGACGCGTGAGGGCGCGGAGCGCGCCATCGAATGTTTTCAGCAGGCTGCGGACGAGTGTCCGGGCGACTTCCGCGCCTACGAGGGACTCTCGACCTGCTACCTCATGCTGGCCACGTTTGGCATGCGTGCGCCGCTCGAGGTGTATCCGAAGTTTCTCGAGGCGCACGAACAGGCGGTGGCCGCCGGCGGCTTGACCGGCGAGCTGCACTGCAACCGCGCGCACGGGCTGCACCTGTTCGAGCGGAACGTCGTCGAGGCCGAGGCGGAGTTCGTGCGCGCGGCGGAGCAGAAGCCGGCGTTCGGCGCGACCTACGTTCGTACCGTGATGCTGTACGCCACGCTCGGCCGGCTCGACGAAGCGATCGAAATCGTCCGCCGGGGATATCGCGCGGAGCCGCTGCTGCCCACGCTCGCCAGCATCGAAGTGGATCTGCACGTCTGGCGCCGCGAGTTCGACCTGGCGACGCTGCTCGGCGGCAAGGCGGTGGAACTGCATCCCTACCTGCAGGTGGCGCGCGCCGCCTACGCCCAGGCGCTGCAGTTTTCCGGCCGGCTCGACGATGCGCTGTCGCAGTATCGGCTGACGTCGGTGGTGTGCCCCGACCTGCCGTGGCTGCGCGCGCTCGAGGGGATGTGCCTGGCCGCGATGGGGCTCAAGGGCCGCGCCATGCCGATCCTCGAAGGACTCGAACACCTGCGGCGCACCGAATACGTGGATGCGTACCACATGGCCGCGTTCCGGAGCGCACTGGGGCAGCGACGAGCAGGCGTTCGCAGAGCTCGAACGCGCCTGCGCGGAAAACGCCGCGCCGCTGTTTGCGATGAACGTCGATCCCAAGCTGGACGCACTGCGCAGCCGACAGCGCGGTTCGCCGCGTTGTTCGCGTCGCTCTACAGACAGTCGACGCAGGCCGCGCGGGAGATCCAACCCACCGGCGAAGTGTGTCCGGTTTCCCTGGCTCGCCGAAGCTCGTCAAGAGCGAAGGCGGCAGCCGGAGCTGAATGCGAGGCATCATGCGTCAACGCGATGACTGCGGCGGTGGGATGCGCGGCGTTGATGGCCGGCATCGTATCGGCTCAGAGCGGGAGCCCGCGCACGCCGTGGGGCGAGCCTGACCTGCAGGGCACCTGGAGCAGCGAGGCGGAGCTGAGCGTGCCGTTCGAGCGCGCCGCACAGTACGGCGATCGGAAGTTCCTGACGGACGCCGAGTTCGCGCAGCGTCAGAAGCAGACCGCCAGTCAGCTCCAGTCGGATTCGTCCGAGTTCGACGTCTTCACCGCGGACACACGCAACGCCGGCGCCGTGGGGTCCGCCACCTCGCCGCCGCCGCACTGGCTCGAGCGCGGCAAGACCTCGCGCCGCACGTCGCTCGTCATCGATCCGCCCGACGGCCGGGTGCCGGCAACCGTCGCGGGACGAGGCCGAGGCCGCGGCGCCGCCGGCGGCACGTTCGCCGGTGGTCTGTTCAGCGGCGGGTCATTCGCCGGGCCGCAGGATCTGAGCCTGTGGGAGCGCTGCATCACGCGCGGCGTGCCCGCCGCCATCTTCCCGACGGTCTACAACGCCAACATCCGCATCGTGCAGGGTCCGGGCGTCGTGGCCATCACCTACGAGATGATTCACGACACGCGCGTCATTCCTATTGGTGCGGCCGCTCACGTCGGGTCGGCGATCCGCGGCTACGAGGGCGACTCGCGCGGACGCTGGGAGGGGGACACGCTGGTCGTCGACACCGCCAACTTCAGCGACAAGACCAACTATCGAGGGTCAGGCGAGACGCTGCATCTGATCGAGCGCTTCCGTCGCAACCGCGACGGCCTGCATTTACCAGGTGACGGTGGATGATCCGAAGACGTGGGTGAAGCCGTGGACGGCGGAGCTCACGCTCGACCAGCAGCCGGACGACTCCCTGTTCGAGTACGCCTGTCACGAAGGCAACAACTCGATGCGCAATATCCTCAGCGCCGCACGCGCTGCTGAGCGCAAGTAGTTCTCAAATCACCGAACGAACCGCGGAGGTGCGAAGGCGCGGAGTCTGAGCGTTCGCCGCGTCATCGCGGCACGCTCGCCCGGCACGCGGCGTCGCGACGAGACGATCAAGCGTCGACTGTATGAGCGCTCCGGCGTCCGGGCCGCTCGCACCTATCGCACCCGACTAGCGAATCTGCTCGCACCCATCGCACCGACCCTCGACGTGCGCTCTTACCATCGCACCGACCGCGAAGTCGATTCGCACCTATTGCACCGACGCGCGCTGCGCGCTCGCACCTTCCACGGTATAGGTGAAGAACCCGATCATCATCTCTTCCCACGTCTGATCGCCCCAGCGCACCACTGCCTTCGGATCGGGGTTCGCGCGGTTGGCGGGCGAGTTGTCGAAGTGGGCGCTGACGTGGACCTTCGTCCCCTTCGGCAGCGACAGCGGCTGTGCCAGCGAGTAGTCGGTCTGCCATCCGAAGTCGTACTTCGGCACGCGCAGCAGAATCTCCTTGCGGCCGTCCGGATAGGTCGCGGTGTAGGTCATGTCCTTGCCGCGCAGGTGCATGTGCGGGTGCATGCTGTAGATCTTCACGTCCTCGCTGAAGGTCGCCTCTGCTTCAACCGCGTGGTCCCCGGCGCCGGGAGGAATCGCGAATACGGCGTTGGTAATCAGACCCGTTCTGATCTCGCGCTGCGGCGGCTCCTTGGCGAAGACCAGTCCGAGTCTCGAGCGGTCGCGGCCCGGCTTGCCGTTGGTCGTGTAGTGGACCTGGAAGATCAGCGTCGAGCCGGCGGGGATCCGTTTCGCCGTGCCGGCGACGTGGATCGGCGCGTCCTCGCCGACCGCCCAGTTCACGAGCATTGCGTCGCCGCCTCCGGTCGGACGCGCACCCTGCGCATGGAATACGCGCGCGCGCGCTGGCCGGTCTGGGCAGTCGTTCGGCGCGAGCCGCCGCCGCTGCCGCGTCCGGCACGGGTCGACGCTGCTCGGGATCGGCCCGCACTGACACGACGTTCGGCCGCGCGGTGCGCCCGGGCTCGCGCACGTAGACGATGATGTGATGCACGTGCGAGCGATCGCCAGCGCGCACCTCACCTGCCTGCATCCACTTGTCTTCGGTGAAATTCGTCGGCACTTCGAAATACTGGTAGGCGATCTCGCCTGAGACAGGAATCTCGAAGTCCTGGGTCATCTGGAACACGGCGTCGGGCGTCCCGATCTGCCACCCTTCGGGGAACTTCGGCAGCGGCGGCAGCGCCGCCGGATCGCCTTCGCGCGCTCCGCCATCCGCCCAGCGGACGATCGTGTCGATCTCGCGGTCCGTCAGCCGCAGGTCGTTGCGGAAGGTGCCGTGCGCCGGGTCGGCGTGCCATGGCGGCATCGCGCGCGTGCTGACCTTCTGCCTGATCGCGCCTGCCCACGGACGGGCGTCGCTGTAGGAGAGGAGCGCCATCGGCGCCACTTCGCCCGGACGATGGCAGCTCGCGCACTTGGCGAACATGATCGGCGCGACGTCGCGGGTGAACGTCGGCGCAGTGCCGGTTGAGGCGGCGTTGGCCGCGGTCGCACCAGTCTGTGATTGCGCGTGGCCGATGGCGACGAGCGCCAGCGAGGCGACGAGCCCGGCGATAAGTGAATTGAGTTTCATCAGTGCACTCCAGGTCCGGCTAAAGCCGGACACTACGAACTCACGGCACTCCGAACGCCAACAACACATTGCCCGGACGGCCGAGGAACGCTCCGTACCCGGAGCTGACGAACACCATGCCGCCGGCAACCACGGGTCCAGGGCCAATCATCGAGGCGCCCCGCCCGGGGACGCCGTTGACCGTCTGGAACTCGCGGTTCGTGTCGAACTCGAAAAGGATAGCGCCATCCGTCGTCGAATACACGCGCAAGGCGCCGTCGTTCGAGCCGGAGAAAACGGCGCCGGGAATCACGGTGACGGCCGCCGATTGGGCCCCGTTGCAGCCGCGGCCGGTCCCGCACGCCGGCGGGCGCGGAGGCGCGAACCAGGCGCGCTGGCCGGTGGCGAGCGTCACCGCGTGCAGGCCGCCGGGCTGCGGCAGCGTGATGTCGGAGACCGCGAAGTAGGCGCGCTCGGCGTCGGTTGCCGATCCCCATTCGATGCCGCCGAGCACCCCGCCGCGTCCGGCGCGATACTCCCAGACGCACCTCGCCGTTCTTCTCAGGGTCGAGCGCAAAGCCGATTCCCGATTTCTGCCCGATGACGATCAGGTCGCGTCCCGTCGCTCGTGCGCACGAGCATCGGCGGGCTGCCGAAATCGAAGTCCGGCCCGTTGGTCTCGGGGCAGTTGGGATTGCCCGCTCGACAGTTGCTGACGTAGATGTCGCCGGGCGTCACCTGCTTCGACCAGCGCACCGAACCGGTCTTCATATCGAGCGCGATGACCGCGTTGCTCGAAGGGTGTGAGGGGCCGCTGTACTGATTACCCGTGGCGACGTAGATCAGGCCGCGGCGCGCGTCGATCGTCGGCGCCGACCAGATCGCCGAGCCGGACGGTCCCCACAGCGGAACGCCTGCGCTGCTCGTCCCACGCCGCTTTGGCTCCTCGGGGATCGTGTAGGTCTTCCAGATGACGGCGCCGGTTGTTGCGTCCAGCGCCGTCACGCTGCCGCGGAAGGTGCAGCAGGGGTATTGGGGGTCAGCGCCCTGCGATTCCTCGTAGGACGAGGTGGTCACGTAGAGTCGTCCGTCGTGCAGCGTCGGTGATCCGGTGATCCGCGCCAGTGGGTGAGTCTCGACGGAGCGGACCCACCGTCTGCGCTCCCGTTTCCTCATCGACGGCGTAGACGTTCGCCGCCGTGTCGCCGAAGTAGATAAGGCCGTTGCCGATGGTGATCGCCGTGCGGACACCGCCAGCGGCGGCAAACGTCCAGCGGATGCAGCCGTTTGCTCGCGCCGAGGGCGTAGACCGTGCCGTTCTGGCTGCCTACGATAGAGACGGCCGCCTGACACGGACGGCTGCGCCCACGCGGATGATGCGTCGGGAAATCCGAACGCCCACTCGCAGCGTGAGCCTGGGAACATCGCCGGCGGTGAGGTCCCGCGCTGGCGGCCGGCTGAAACCGCGTGTTGTCGGTGGTCGGACTCCAGCCGCGCCATTGGCGCGAACTCGTGCGATCGGAGGCCACTGCGAGCAGTCGCACCGGCCGGTCGCTGCACCGCTGACGTCGCCGTCGATCAGATCGGCCGGTCAGGAATTCCGCCACGGCGCGGCGCTCGGCGCCGGTCATCCGCGATCCCTGGGCGCGCATGGCGCCGTTGACGAGGGCCTCGACGATGGCTTGCGGTGAGCGGCTGCGAAGGGCGTCTGGTGCCGGCGCGCGCGCGTCGGTGGCGCCGGAATGGCAGCTCGCGCAGCGGTCCTTGAAGACCTGCTCCCCGGGCGAGCCCTGTGCGTGCATCAGCGCGACGGATGCCGCGATGGCGATAAGAGAGGTCACGCAGGCGATGAGCCGGCCGCGCATGGCGTGAATCCTAACGCGAAAAGAGGGAACGGAGGCGAGTGGAGGTAACGGTTTCACAGGAGGAACGAAGGAAACAGAGACGAACGGAGGACGTTGGGGTGGTGGCGTGACGTTCAGAAGCCGTTCGATTGGTCGGCGTGCGAAGCGCGCCGACAGCCGCGACGCAAGAGAACGCAAATACAAACCGCGGGGTTGGTCGTGGCGGCTTGTATTTGCGTTCTCTTACGTCGCGGCACGCCGCCTTCGGCGGCCAACCGAACGGCCTCCGTTCGCCTTCGTTTCCTCCGTTGCTCCTGTGAAACCGTTCCCTCCGTCCCCTCCGTTGCCTCCCGCCCGTTTGGGTGATGTGCCAACCCGCGCGGCCTGACACGATCGGCGCATGTTGAATGAATTTTCGAATCAGATTGCCGACCTTGTCACCCGCGTTTCTCCGTCCGTCGTTCAAGTCGAGGGCGAAGGGCGTCCCGCGACGGGTCTTGTCTATGCCGATGACGTTGTGATCACCACCGCCCGGGCGGTCGGGCGCAACGAACACCCGCGCGTCCGCCGCGGCGACGGCGAAATCGTGGAAACGGAGATCGCCGGCTGGGACCGTGCGACGCGCGTGGTCGTGCTCAACGCGCCAGGGCTCGGGCTCCAGGCGCTGTCGCCGGCGGAACTGCCGCGCGTTGGTGAGGTCGCCATCGCGCTGGCGCGTTCGTGGAGCAACGCGATTACGGTCAGCGGTGGCCTGGTGTCGGTCATCGGTGGGCCGTTGCCGACTGGCAGGCGGCACGCGATCGAGCAGGTCATCCGCACGTCGGCGCCGATGCACGAAGGATTCGCTGGCGGCGCGCTCCTTGGCGTCGACGGCCGGCTGCTCGGCGTTACCACCGCCGCGTCGATCCGCGGCCTCGGCGTCGTCATTCCGGCCGGGATTGCATGGCATACCGCGGCCGACCTGCTGCGGCGCGGGACTCTCAAACGCGGGTATCTCGGGATCGCCGCCCAGCCCGCGCGCGTCTCAGAGAAGCAGAAGGGTGCTGCCGGCGCCGACCGGGCCCTGCTCGTCGTCGATGTGAAGGCGGGCACGCCGGCCGACGAGGCGGGCGTGTTCGTCGGCGACCTGCTGTTGTCGCTCGACGGTCAGGCACTGTCGTCACCTGATGAGCTGCTCGATTTGCTTGTGGGGGAGCGGGTCGGCAAGACCGTTCGCGTCAGGGTGCTTCGGGGTACGACCGTCACTGATGTGGGTGTTACCGTTGCCGAGAGGAGATAGGGGAGTTCACTCATCCAGCCAATGCGAGTGATCGTCATCGGTTCCGCACGCCAGCGGCAGGATCTGCGCGAGCATCTCGAGGGCACCGCGCCTGACGTAGTGGCCGAATTCAGTTCACTCGCCGAGGCGAAGGACTCGGATATCGCTGCCGACGCGTTCCTGCTTGCCGCGCCGACGGTATCTCCGGACCTCGATGACGGAGCGCGTCGGTCGAATCGCTGACGCCTCGAGAGATTGAAGTGCTCGAGCTCGTCGCGGAGGGCCTTTCAAACAAGGCCGTCGCAGGCCGACTCGGCATCTCGGATCAGACGGTCAAGTTCCATCTCACATCGATCACTGGGAAGCTTGGGGCCGCCAACCGCACTGACGCCGTGCGCCGCGCCGTGCGCCGAGGGTTGATTACGATGTAACTCGCGCCTACTGCGACGCGCCAAACGGCTTCCAGTTGAGAATTACGCTGATCGGGCTAGCTTGCGATACCACGGCCGTGACGAGAAACCGCTGGCCGTTTGCTGAGGGTTCGTAACTCGTCGTCGTCAACAGCGTGAACAACGCGAGTGGAGGACCTGTCTCGAGCCTCGAACCTCTCTGCACAATGGACACGGCCATCAGCCGCCTGTCAGGCGCGACGTAGAACAGTTCGTCTCCGTCGCCCCGCCAGCGCGGCAACGTGCCCCCACCTACAGACACCTGCACTTTTGGCCCGGGGCCCGGAAAGGGCTGAATGTAAATCTCACTCTGTCCTGTCTCGGTCGATTGGTAGGCGACCCAACGGCTATCTGGTGAGAACCGCGCGTTGAACTCTGCAAACGAGGTCCGCGCGACGTCGAATGGTGTCCGTTCGCCGGAGAGCGGCAGAGCCCGGATATCGAAACCCGTCGTCGTGGTGACTGCGTACAAGATGTAACGTCCGTCGGCAGACCAGTCCTGCGGGTGATGCCACTCGTTGACTGATTCTTCGAGCACCTGGATCTCTCCTCCCGTGCCATCCGAACGCCGTTCGTAGACGACTGACCCGTCACGTGGTCCATTCGCCTGGTGCACGACGCGAGCGCCGTCTGGTGAGAGGACCACATCGTTGTCGTTCACATCGAAGCTCAGTCGACGGGGTACCCCACGATCCGTATCGAGAAGCCAGACGTTGGTATTCCCTCCAATCGTGCGTGTGACCGCGACGACGCGCCCATCACGCGACAACTGATACAGATGCATCTGGCTGTCGTCGGCCCGTCCAACGGTACCGGCGGGACGGCCAGTTCGATCGAGCCAGACGATCTGCGTTTCGCCCGGCGACGCGCGGTAGGCGATGGACCCGGTCGCTGACGAGGACAACGCGCCGTAGCCGAAGAATCCTCGGGACACGAGAACCTTCGGGGCAACAGCCACAAGCTCTCCCTCGAGAGTCGCGGAATCGCCGCGCAGTCTACGTCCCCACAACCCGCCGTCTCGCGCGAACAGCAGGTGAGAAGGCGGCATGAGCCGGTAGCCGAATTCTCTGTCCGATACTCGTTGCATGTTCACGTCGTCCGTGGACCCGAGATAGACACCACGGACGTCAGGGGCTCGCAGGGTGAAGAGCATGAACCGTCGGCCGTCCGGCAGAAACTGGGGCCAGCGGTGACTGTTCTGTCCAGGTAGCAATTTGGTGACCTTTTTGACGGTGCCGCCGTCTGCGGGAACGCTGACGAGCGGGCCGATAACGCTGCCGATGAGGATCGTTCCGTCGACGCTCCATGTTCCTCCGGCGGCTGGGTGACTTACCAATGTGCGAACGAGGCCGCTGACGAGATCGATCCGTTTCAAGACCCCTCGCGCGCTGAACGCGACGGACTGGCTATCCGGTGACCAGAACGGATATTGCGCGCCCTCGGTGCCCGCGAGTGGCCGTGCCTCCAGCGAATCGAGCGGCCGAAGCCAGAGCCGCGGCGGATCCTGTCCCGCCTGGAAAACGACGCTGCGGCCATCGGGAGAAATCGCCAGCGACAGTGGATCGTCGGCGGGAGGCGTCACGATCTCGAGGCGGGTTTCGGGCACGTCCGCAGGCGCCCGAGGGGCGAAAGCGACGATGGCCAACACGGCGGCGATCGCAACGAGCGCAATCGCCCAACCGACGTAGGCGAGTCGCGCGAGCGAGCGGCGGCCGCGTTGAGTCGAATCGCTGTCGCGAGTCGGTTGCTCGAAGGCGCCTTCCATCGCGAGGCGCACGTCGGCGATATCGTGGAATCGCTGCCGGAGATCTTTTTGTAGACAACGCTGCAGGCACAGACGCAGCGCCGGGGGTGTATTCGCAGGCAGAGCCGTCCACTCAGGCTCTGTCTTAATCACGTTAGCGAGCACCTCCGCGACACCGTTCCCTGCGAACGCCGGCGTGCCGGTCAGCATCTCGTAGAGCACACAGCCGAACGACCAGATATCGGTGCGCTTGTCGACTGTTCGGCCGCGCGCCTGTTCAGGACTCATGTACGGCGCGGTCCCGAGGAGTACACCGCCTTGCGTGCCACTCACGGTTATCGTCGGTGAATTCGCAATGTGAAGGCCGCTGCTTGAGCCGCTGCCCATCGCCCTGGCGAGTCCGAAGTCGAGCACTTTCACGCGTCCCTCGGGCGTGACTTTGATGTTGGCCGGCTTGAGGTCGCGGTGCACGATGCCCCGTTCATGCGCGGCTTCGAGCGCCTCGACCACCTGGCTCGCGTGTCGCACGACCTCGTCGACAGGCAACCCACGCCGCGCCTCTGACTGCTCGGCGTGCACCGCGATGCGTTCGGCGAGCGTCTCGCCTTCGACCAACTCCAGCACGAGTGCTTTGATTGCCAGCCCCGTGCTCGGAGAGGGTTCGCCCTCATGGACGCCGTAAATCGATCCGATGTTGGGATGGTTGAGCGACGCCAGCATGCGCGCCTCGCGGTCCAGGCGCGCGCGCCGATCGGGATCGGCGAGCCAGCGATCCGGCAGGATCTTGAGGGCGACCTCCCGGCCGAGGGTGGTGTCGTGTGCCCGATAAACGCGGCCCATGCCCCCGGCGCCGAGCAGTCCGGTAATCTCGTACGGTCCGACGCGCTCGCCCGTCGTGAAGGCTGGTGGCTCGTGGTCGAGGACGCCTGCCACGGCACTGAATACGCGCCCTCGGAGGACGCCGTCAACCGGATGTTCGAAGACGGATCCGACGCCGGCATCGGAGGCGAGCAACGATTCGACGTCGACCTGCAACGCGTGGTCATCCCCGCACAAGTCACGCACCAGTACCGCGCGATCGTCGACAGGACGGGCCACGACCGCGTCGAAGATCTCTTTCACCCGCGTCCAGCGCCCGGCGTCGCTCACGCTGATTCCTGGGAGCCCGATGTCATGCGGCGGTAGAGCCACGCCTTCGCGCTTCTCAGTTCTCTCGCCACCGTGGAACGTGAGACGGACAACGCGCCCGCGATTTCTACTTCCGTGAGGCCGCCGAAATAACACAGCTCGACGATCCGCTCTTGCCGCTGGTCGAGCTCAGCAAGTTCGGACAGCGCCTGGTCCAGCACGAGAAGATCGCATTGTCGCGGGTCGACGCTCGCGACGTCGTCGTCGAGCGTGACGCGCAGTGTGCCGTTGGGACGCTTCGCTGCCGCACGAGCGCGAGCGTGGTCGACGAGAATTCGCCGCATCATCCGCGACGCCAGCGCAAAGAAATGGGTCCGGCTTTGCCAGTCGACGTCCCGTTGGTCCACCAGTCGCAGATAGGCTTCGTGCACCAGCGCGGTCGGCTGGAGTGTATGGCCCTTGCGGTCACGACGAAGATGGCCTGCCGCGCGCTGCCGGAGTTCCTTGTAGACGAGCGGCAGCAGCTCCTCTTGCGCGTTTGCATTTCCAGCTGACCACGCGTGGAGCAGATTGGTCACGACTCCCGTTGACGCCGATTGCATGCCTGCACGCCCTCTCGGATTCCAGCCGTGACACAACTGAGCCGGCTTTTGCGCGTTGGGTAGTAGCGACCGAACGTGAACTGGTGCCTGCCCGGATCGCGAACTCTGCCACCTCGGCCGGAACAGAGTCAAGACGGGCTGGAGATTCACCCGCCGAAGGTCCCCGTGCACAATTCGTCAACGCAAGGAGCAATTTTTATGGTCTTCATCCGAGTCTCCGTCAGCGCCATGGTCCTCGTCGCCCTCATTGCGTCTTCGCTGAGTGCTGCGCCCGACTTCTCGGACTGGTCCACGCCGGTCAACATTGGGCCGATCGTCAATTCCACGTTCGCGGAGGGAGGTCCGGCCATTTCCAAGGATGGATTGAGTCTCTACTTCCACTCCGATCGCCCAGGTGGGGAAGGCTCAACTGACTTCTGGGTCTCCCAACGCGCCGCCCGGGATGAACCCTGGGGGCCTCCGATTCATCTCGGAGGGGTCATCAACACACCCAGCACCGAGGCAGTGGCCGCCTTGTCCCGCGATGAGCACTGGCTGTTCTTCACGAGCGATCGGCCGGGCGGCTTGGGTGGCAATGACATCTGGGCGTCGTATCGTCAGCACACCCACGACCCCTTTGGCTGGCAGCCCGCAATCAACCTCGGTGCTGGCGTCAATTCAGCGTTCGGCGACTCCGCACCCAGTTACTTCGCGAACGATGACGGCGGTGCGCCGCAGCTCTTCTTCCACAGCGCTCGACCGGGTGGAATCGGCGGCACCGATATCTACGTCAGCGAGCTCTTCAACGGAACGTTCGGCCCGGCGAGTCTGGTGGCGGAGCTGAGTAGCCCTGGAGGCGAGCAGCATCCATCGATCAGGTTCGATGGGCTCGAGATCTTCTTCTTCTCTGACAGGCCTGTCTCAGTCGGCGGCGTTGACTTGTGGGCGGCGACGCGCCGCACGGTGTTCGATCCCTGGTCCACGCCGAGGAACCTGGGACCGATCGTGAACAGCGTCTTTGGCGATGTGCAGCCTTACATTTCGTCAGACCGTCGAACCCTGTTTTTTCAAGCAGCTCGCCCGAGCGGATTGGGCAGTCAGGATATCTGGGTGACCAGTCGCAGCAAACACTAGCGAGGCTGCGTCTCAGACCGGGGATCGGACGACGCCGTGCGACGCGGGTTAATTACGTTGTGACTCAGCGGGGACGACCGTGAGCTGGCGGCGTTCGCCGCGTCGCAGCACGATCACCGGCGTGGGCATGTCGATGCGCTCGTCGGTGAGCAGCCGGTGCAGGTCGTCGATGCCGCTGACGGGGGTTCCGCCAAACCCGAGGATGACGTCGCCCTTTCGCAGTCCCAGCCCGCGCCGCCGGGCTCTCCTCCCCGATCGACGCGACGAGTACTCCCGACGTCACGGCCATCTGATTGGCGCGGGCGAGCGCCCGCGGGATCGTCGTCTGCTGTCCGGCGATGCCGATGTGGCTGCGCCGGATTCGCCCATCGCGCATCAGCCGCGACGCGACGAACCGAACCGTATTGCTCGCGATCGCGAAGCAGATCCCCTGCGCCGGCAGGATCATCGCGGTGTTGATCCCGATCACCTCGCCGGTGGTGGTGACGAGCGGCCCGCCCGAGTTGCCGGGATTGAGCGAGGCGTCGGTCTGGATGATGTCGTCCATCAGCCGGCCCGACTGTGCCCGAAGCGATCGGCCGAGCGCGCTGACAACGCCGGACGTCACCGAGTGATCGAACCCGTACGGATTGCCGATAGCGATGGCCACCTGGCCAACGCGAACCGCCTTCGAGTCGCCAAGCCGCGCCCATGGCAACCGTGACCCGTCGATGCGAAGCACGGCCAGGTCGGTATCCACGTCGTGACCGATCACGTCGGCCGCCAGCGACCGCCCGTCCGGCAGCGTCACCGACACCGATTCGTCTCCGTGCCGCGCGTGGGGTCCGGCTCCTCCGTGTTCGTTGGGTCCGGCTTGAGCCGGACCAACAACATGGCTGTTTGTCAGGATGAAGCCGTCGGGCGTAAACACGACGCCCGACCCGCCGCCCTTGCTCCCCTCCACGCGAACGACGGCTGCTCCGACCTGTTCGACCGCGTGAATGACGGCGGTGGAGTAGGCATCGAGCAGCGATTCATCGTGGTCCCGCGGAGCGTCTCGGCCATGGTCGATGGTCGCACCTGCGGTGGAGGGTGCGCATCCCCTGAACGGGGAGGTAACGGAGATTGACGGAGGGAACGGGTTGACACGGAGA
This sequence comes from uncultured Acidobacteriota bacterium, assembly GCA_963793705.1. Classification (GTDB taxonomy): domain Bacteria; phylum Acidobacteriota; class Vicinamibacteria; order Vicinamibacterales; family UBA2999; genus Gp6-AA40. The sequence continues at coordinate 48,850 of CAWCBC010000024.1, forward strand.
AACGGAGGAAACAGGAGACGAACGGAGTTGGCAGTTGGCCGTGAAGTGCAGCGATGACGATGATGCAGGCCGTTCGATTGGCCGGCGTGCAAGGCACGCCGACACACGTGGTGCAAGGAGGCCGCAAACGCAAGCCTCGGTGAGAGGTCGCCAGCGGCTTGCGTTTGGGCTTCCTTGCACATCGCGGCTGTCGGCGCGCCTTCGGCCGGCCCATCGAACGGCCTCCTCCGTGCGTCCTCCGTGCTCTCCGTTCCTCCTGTGAAATCCGTTTCCTCCGTCCCCTCCGCTGCCTCGAGAATCTATAATCGCCAGTTGGTTATTGCGAAGGCCGACCTGAAGGTCGGCCTCTACCCGAGGGGAACCCGATGATTGAGATTCGCAGTGCGGCGCGTGCCGCGTATTCCGATGTCTACACGGCCGAGGCGGTCGAGGCGCTGCGTGCGCTGGCCCCGTTGGACGACGACCGGCACGCCGTCATGGCGTCGCGCATCGATCGCCGCCGCGCCCGGGCTGCCAACCGGCAGCGCATCGCATTTCTGGATCCGAACGCGACGATCGCGCGCACGAACATCCGCGTACAGGACGCCCGCGACGGCAAGTTTGTCGGCAGCGAGATCCCGGCGGATCTGCAGCGTCAATGGATTCAGGGCACCGGCCCCGGCGCCAAGCCGGGCGCGCCGATCGACAAGAGCATCCGCAATGTCGCGTACGCGTTGCTGTCAGGCGCGGACGGCTGGATGTTCGACGGCGAGGACGCGCTGGGCCAGGTGCCAGACGATGTCGCTCGACAACCAGCGGAGCCTGAAGCTGGCCCTCCACCGCGACCCGATGTTTCTCAAGGTCGCCGAGGAAGTCTCGCGCGAGATGAATCAGTGGGCGAAGGGCTTCTTCGGCCGCGAGACCATTACCGACTGGCGCAAGCAGCTCGATTTCACGACCAAGATCTTCCGCGCGCGCGGCCTGCACCTCGACGATCGCCACGTCCGCGCGCGTCTGGATGGCGGCGGCTTCTCGGCGTCGATCGTCGACATGGCGCTGTACATCACGAACAACCACAAGGCGCTGCGCGCCAGCGGGGCGTCGATCGTGCTGTATCTGCCGAAGATCCAGACGGCGGAGGAAGCGGCGCTCTGGAGCGACATGATCACCGCGCTCGAACGGCACCTCGGCCTGCCCGTCGGCACGGTCAAGGTCTACGTGCTCGTCGAGCAGCTGGAAGCGGTCTACCAGCTGATGGAGATTCGCGCCGCGCTCGGACTGCATTTCATCGGCTTCAACACGGGTCGCTGGGACTACATCAACAGCGTCGCCGACGCCCTCGCCTGGGATCCGTCGTTCATCAACCCGAACATCGACGCGATCACGATGACCTACGGCTACATGCGGAACTACGAGGACCGCGTGCGCCGCGCGATGAACACGCCGGATCAGAACGGGCGCTTCGCGCTCTGGCAGGGCGGCATGGAGCCGAACATCCCGGTGGGTTCTGAAACCGGCGTCACGCGGGCGATGGAGCGCGCGGTGGCCGGCGCCGAGCGCGAGCAGCGCGAGGGCGCCAACGGCAAGTGGGTCGCCCACTGGAAGATGGTCCACATCGTCCGGCCCGTCTGGGAGAAGGTCGGGCAGGCGAATCAGATGGGCCGCACGTTCCCGCCGCTGACCTACACGGCCGACGATGCTGCGGGCTTGACGCTGCTCGAGCCGGCGCCGAGAACCGTGCGCGGCGCGCGCGATCTGCTGAGCGTGGCGTTGCAGTACGGCAACGCGTTCCTGCAGGGATTCCAGGCGGCGGCGCTCAAGCCGGGTGATTTCTTCGGCAACGAGGACGTCCTCTATTTAATGGAGGACATGGCGACGGGGGAGATCCGCCTCAGCATCCTGTGGGAATGGCTGCACAAGCGCGCGCAGCTGACGGACGCCGACGCCGAGACCGGCGCGAAGGCGGGCGACGTGTTCTCGCGCGAGCTGTTCGACCGCCTGCTGCGCGAGGAGTACGCCAAGCTGCAGGCGGCGAGCAACCGCGACGTGCACGACAATTCGAAGAAGACCACGCTTCCCGTGGCGCGTGAGATCGCCGAGACCTACGTGACCGACGCCATGAAGCTGCCGTGGTACATCGACCTGCTGAACATCACCCTTGGCGTGGAGGATCTGGCCGAAGCGAAGCGCCGGATTGCCCTGATGCGCGACGCGTTCAAGGCCGACGGCCGACGGATCACGGAGAATCTCGACTTCAACGCGGCGTAGAGTCGTTCGAATCGTTCGAATCGTTCGAGTCGTTCGAGGCGTGGGATGACCGTTGTCGCCTTAACAACGGAGCGGTTCGATGCATTCATCGAACTGCTCCACGCCCTTGCCGATTACGAGCGTCTGCCTCGCGCGGATGCCGCTGCCATCGAACGACTTCGTCGCGACGCGCTCGGGCCGCAGCCGCGGTTCGAAGCCGCGCTGGCGGTGAACGCGTCCGGCGTGGCCGTCGGCTACGCGACCTGGTTCCACACCTATTCCACGTTTCTCGCCAAACCGACCATGTATCTGGAAGATCTGTTTGTCCGCGAGGATGCGCGGGAGTCGGGCGCAGGTTCAGCCCTGTTCGAGCACGTGCGCACTCTGGGCGCCCACCGCGGGTGCGGGCGCATGGAGTGGCAGGTGCTCGACTGGAATACGCTGGCGCGCGAGTTCTACCACCGTCGTCAGGCGACGTGGATGAAGGACTGGCTCCTCTATCGTTCCACCTACGAAGCCTAATCCGGACCGAACGCGGAAGGCGCCGGACCAGTAAGCACGTACTGCTGACGCTTCGCGTCGAAGCGAAGCGCGTGGGGCAATTTCAGACTCGCGGCGTGTTGTGTGCTCACACCCGTACAGCAGTCAACCCTTCCGAACTCGGTTCGCACCGAGATATCACGCGGCTTTGCGGCGTTGGTGTCGACGGTCAGCATGGCGATCCACCAGGCGCAACCGGCCGAATTCGACGGCAGCGAATACGTCAGATGAGGCAAGCTTCCTGATTCCGCAATCTGCGTTCCGATACGCCAAATCTTCAAGTCCCAGCCAATAGGGGGCGATGCGTGTGCGGGAGTGCGAGCGACGAGAAGTTCGTCGCCAGGTCCATCGATCAGGTCGACGGCAACAATTTGAAAACGAGCGTACACCGCCCAGAGATGCTTGCGGGACAGGAGACTGCCGTCGCGCCGACGAATCTCGATCCAATAACTTTCGGCCCGTGCTGTACAACCGCAGTCATAGGGGGAGCAGTCTTCGCCGCGGCTGCATTCTCGTTCAATGACGTGCAGTCGCCCGGTCGTGCCGTCATCCAATCGTAGTGGAATCGGAGACGACGTTTCCGAGGCCCCGAAGCGATGTACTCGCAGGGGCGCGGTTCCGCTCTTCGTTCGTGCGAGAGCCCACGGCCGGTCCCACGGATCCAAGGGACCGGCCCGACTATTCAACAGGCGGAATCCCGTCGGCTGCGGCTCAGCGCACTCCCGCTGGGCGCACAGCACCGGCGCCGGAGCACTTGCACCGGAGACGATGAGCACGCTGAGCACTGCGGCTCGACGCCAGTTGCGCGCAGCTCTCGTCAACAACGTTCGTCCCCCGGGAACTTTTCAGGCCGTCGGAACACTACTGTAACTGAGGCCGTGTGACGGACGACCAGCTCATTCGGGAAGCGCGCGGCGGCTCGCGCGAAGCGTTCGATGCGTTGTTCCGACGCTACCGCGCGCCGATCTGGCAGTTTTTCCGCCGTCGCATCGCGCAGGCTGCCCGCGCCGAAGAGCTGACACAGGACACCTTCGTCGCGCTGCTCGAAGGCGCGCACCGATACGAGGCGCGCACAGTCTTCCGCGCCTATCTCTTCGGCATCGCTTACAACGTGCTCAGCGCCGATCGCCGCAAGTCGGCGCACCGACACGTCGATCCACTCGACTTCGATCCGCCGTCCGCCTCGCCGCGCGATCCCGACGCCGGCCTGTGGGTCCGCCGTGCGCTTGCGCAGCTCGACGAGGACGACCGCGAGATCCTCATGCTGCGCGAATACAGCGAGCTGAGTTACCAGGAAATTGCGGATCTTCGCAGGCTGCCGCTGAACACCGTGCGCTCGCGGCTGTTCCGCGCGCGGATGGCGCTGAAGGCGGCCCTCGATCCCGCAGACGCATCACTGAGGATGAAACGATGACTGCCGCCCACCCGCTGCCGCCAGAACAGGTGATGGCGTACCTCGATGGCGCGGTGACCGCTGACCAGACACGCGATATCCAGGCGCATCTCGCCGTTTGCGGTGCGTGTCAGCAGCTGGCCGCCGACCTGCGTGAAGGTTCGAGCCGGATGCGCGAATGGCAGATCGAAGAGCCGCCGGTTTCGCTGGCTGCACCGCAGGCTCGAAATCGGACGAACGGGCGGCAGTCAGCCTGGAGGCTCCTGGGCTCGAGTGCGTGGCGCGGTGTCGCGAGTCGACCACTCGTTGCGGCTACAGCCGTCGTCGTTCTGGTCGTGGCCGTGGTCGCGCTGCAGCCGGCGCGCAAGGCGCCGAGCGTGGCCGCTTCTGTGATGGAGAGGGCCGGACTCGCTGGACGCAACCCTGCCCGAGCCGGGGTTGGCATTGAGTCAGCAGGGCGTGCAAGGGATAAACACGCGCCCCGATGCTGCGTCCGTCGTCACGGGGCCGCGCATCGTCCGCACGGCCACGCTGCGCCTGATTGCGACGGATTTCGATCGCATCAGACCGGCCGTCGATCGAATCCTGAAGGGTGTCGGAGGTTTCGTCGGCGGGATCACTGCTTTCGACAGGCCGGGTGCTCCACGCTCACTTCGCGGCACCCTGCGCGTTCCAAGCCCGCAGTTCGACAGCGTTCTTGCCGCGCTCCGTGCGCTGGGTCGCGTCACCGAGGATTATCAGGGTGCAGAGGACGTGACGGCGACGGTCGTGGATCTGGACGTCAGGCTCGCAAGTGCGAGGGTCACTGAAAGACGACTGAGCCAGGTCCTCCAGAACCGCACTGGAGGCGTCGCCGACGTGCTCGAAGTCGAACGCGAGATTGCGCGCGTCAGAACGGACATCGAGCAGATGGAGGCGCAGCGCAAGCAGCTCGATCAACGCATCGAGTACGCGACGCTCACGCTCGAGATTGTCGAAGAGCGGGCGGCCGCCGTGAATCTCGGACCGGTGCCTGTTCCCGCTCGCCTCCGCCATGCCATCGCCGACGGCGTCGAATCGGCGGCGATGAGCATGCTGGGAGCCGGTCCTGTTCGCGTTACGCGCAGGGCCTGCGCTGCTGTTATGGACGATCGTGCTGGGTCTGCCAGGGTGGCTGTTGGTTCGCAGGTGCGCTGCGCGACTCGTTCACCGGCCGGGCGGCGTGTAGCTCGGGTTCTTTTTCACGGCCTGGTCGATTTCCTCCGGCGTGAGCAGCACGACGGTCGTCGGCTTGACGAGGCCACTCGCACCAATAGCCATCGAGGCCGCGGCGACAGAGACGTTGTCCGGGGAATCGACGATGCAATAGACGTCGTCTTCGCCGAACGCGAAGTACATGGCTTCGAGGCTGCCGCCCGTACTCTTGACGGCGGCCTCAGCGGCCTGTCGTCGCTTGGTCCCGCCATCCTTCAAAAGCCCTTTGACGCCTTCAGCCGTGTACGACACTTTGAGCAAATACTTGGGCATACGTCCTCCTGAGAAGCGCACACTATACATCCGCATGCGCCGACTGCTGATTGCGTTACTTGCGTGTGTCGCGGCCGCGGTGACCGCCGCGCCAACGACCGAGGCACTACCCAGGCCACCCAGGCCATACCCAGGCCACCCAGCCTACCGATCGATTTGTCACCGTCAATGGCCTGCGGCTCCACTACCTCGATTGGGGCGGGGCAGGGCCGCCGCTGATTCTCGTCCACGGCCTCGATCGCCACGCGCACACGTTCGATCACATCGCGCCACATTTCGCGTCGCGGTATCGCGTGATTGCCGTGGACATGCGCGGACACGGCGAGTCGGCGTGGGATCCCGAGGCCCGCTACGTCGTCGAGGATTACGTACGCGACATGGAAGGGCTCGTCGAGCAGCTCACGCTGCGGAACATCGTCATCTGGGGCAATTCGACGGGAGGCCGCGTTGCGCAGGTCTACGCCGGGCTTCACCCCGACCGCGTGACCCACATGATTTCAGAAGACGTTGGTCCGGAGCGGCCCAGGCAGATCGCAGACAACTATCAACGGCGGGTGAGTGAGGAACAGGTCGGTTGGGCGTCTGAAGCGGAGGTCATCGCCCAGGTCCGCAAATCGAATCCCGGAATGTCCGATGCGTTGGCAGCGTCCTACGTGCGTTACGGAACGACGAAGCGGCCCGACGGACGGCTGATCTGGAAACGCGACGCGAACGTGGCGCGAGGGTTCGTGCCGACCGATCTGTGGGCGGCTGTCAGCAAGATCACCGCGCCGGCGCTCTACATCATTGGTGGCCGCAGCACGATCGTTCCCGCAGAAACCCAGGAGCGGCTTCGCAAGACGCTTCCGCGCGTCCGGATCGTGACCATTCCCGACGTCGGCCATTATCCGACCGATGAGAAGCCTGCCGACGTCCTCGCGCTCGTCGATTCATTTCTCACCTCGCGATAAGTCCGCCTGAAGGCGGACACGACGTACGACGCGCATTCAGCGCTTTTCAGGGTCTGCTTCAGGACTTCATGGCGACCGGCACCGCACCATGGGCGGCCATGGAGGTGCGTATGCGTTACGGAGTTCTTGTCGTGATTGCCCTGCTGGTGTCCACCATTCCCGCTGCCGCGCAGAACGTCCTGCTGCCGCCGCCGAGGCCGAACGAGGTCAACCTCTCGGGGCCGCGGTTTGGCATCACGGCGCTGAGCGACGGCGTGATCAACGACCTGGCGGTGCGCGGCTTCAAGGTGCCGCCGATGATTTCGCAGTTCGGCTGGCAGGCCGAGAAGGCGTTCTACCGGTCCGACAGCGGCCTGTCCGCCGTCACCGAATGGGTCGTCCTGATGGGAGGCCTCGAGGCCGATCTCAAGATCCCGAGCATGACGTGGCTGGTCGGCATGCGGAGCGCCAACGGGGCAGAGTTCGGCATCGGCCCGAACATCTCACCGGCAGGATCGGCGTTGGCCATTGCGGTCGGCGTCACGTTCAGACAGGGTTACCTGAACGTGCCGGTCAATGTGGCGATTGTTCCGTCGAAGAATGGGACGCGGATCAGCATGCTGACGGGGTTCAACATGCGGCGGCGATGAACGTTCGAGTCGTTCGAGGTGTTCGAGGCCGTTCGAATCGTTCGCCTGTGAACGATCCGAACGTTCCGCGTCAGGAACGACCTCGAACGACTCGAACGACTCGAACGAGTCCGAACGATTCCGAACAATTCAAGAACCGCGACGCGTCAGCCAGTCTTCGTCGGGGTAGTACGAGAAGATCACGCCGCCGCCGCGGACGGTGTCGATGATGTCGCGGGCGATCGCTTCACGCAGCGCGGGGCAGCCCCAGCTGCGGCCGATTCGTCCCTGCTGCTTCGCCAGCGCCGCATCGACATACGGTGCGCCGTGCATGACGATTGCCCGCTCGAGCGCGTGGGCATTGAAGCCGGGCTCGAGGCCGTCGATTCGAAGCGAGTAGCCATTGCTGCCGACGTAGGTGTCGCGCGTCACGAACAGCCCGAGGCTCGACTGACGGCTGTTCATCGAGTCCGAAAAGCTGGTGGCCATGTTGTCGCCGGTGTTTCGCCCGTGCGCGACCAGCTCCTTGAACAGCACGTTGCCGCTCGGGACGTCGAAGACCCAGAGTCGCGAAGCAGTGGAGGGAAGGGAATAGTCGATCACCGTCAGCGTGCGCGGCGTGTCGATCGCGCCGGAATTGACCGCGCACGACACCGCGCTGACCGCCAGCTGCAGGACGTCCGGTGAGATCCCACCCGCGTTGCCGCCGGCCACGTTCATGACCCGCGCGGCCGCGGCGGCTGGCGCTTTCGGCGCCGCCGACGACACGACCGATGGTGCCGCACCGATGAGGCACACGATCGCGCTGAGTACGCTTATAACTCGTTTGTTCAACCTGCTCAGCACCTTGAAATGTAGTGGGACCGGACATCCATCTTAAGGTCGGCTTGGACGGGTCGCAAGCCCGGCCGGAATCCGTAGAGGCCGACTTAAGGTCGGCCCCTATTTGCACGGACCCGGCGGACAATAGATCGAGCTGATGGAACCGGTGCTCGAGCTGACGAACGCGACGCTCATCCGAGGCACGACACGTGTCTTCGAGAGCCTCTCGCTGACGATTGCCCACGGTGAACATACCGCCGTGCTCGGGCCCAACGGTGCCGGCAAGTCGTCGTTCATCCGCATGCTGACCCTCGACGATCGCCCGCGCGCCACGGACAACGGCACGCCGCCACTGCGCCTCTTCGGTCGTTCATCGTGGGACCTCTCGGAGCTTCGGACGCGGCTCGGCGTCGTGACCGGCGACCTCGACGCCGGATTCGGCATGGGGACCTCAGGCGGCCGCGTTCGCGGCCTCGACGTCGCGCTGTCGGGTCTCCTCGCCAGCCACGGCGTCTTCTCCCACCACGACGTCACCAGCGCGATGCGCGACCGCGCGCGTGCCGCCCTCGATCGCGTCGAGGCCTCCCATCTGGCAGAGAGGCCGCTCAACGAACTGTCGGCGGGCGAACGGCGACGCGTCCTGATCGCCCGCGCGCTGATCACGACGCCCGAGGCCCTCGTCCTCGACGAGCCTACCGCCGGGCTTGATCCGGTCGCCCGGCACCGATTCATGGAGTCGATCCGCCGCCTGGCGCGCGACGGGACGACGCTGATTCTGGTGACGCATCACATCGACGAGATCATCCCGGAGATTCAGAGGGTGGTGTTGTTGCGCGGCGGCCGCGTGGCGTTCGACGGCCCGGTCGAACAGGCGCTGACCGCGGAACGCCTCGAGGCCGTCTTCGGCGGCCCGGTCGTCGTCGAAAGGAGCAGCGGGTACTACCACGTGCGGCCCGGGTGAGCCGTACAATGGGCATCGCTTTTGGGATCGCTCCAGCTGACGTAGTGTCCGCCTCTAGGCGGACCGAGATCTGGCAGGAGGCATTCCATGGCCAAATACGGCAAGGCCGCCAGCAAGCGCGTCGAGAGCGCAATGCGGCGGAAGAAGCGCGGCACACTGAAGAGCGGATCGGGCCGCAAGGTAACGAGCCGGAAGCAGGCGATCGCAATCGGACTCTCAGAGGCGCGAGAGAAAGGCGCGAAGGTCCCGCGGAAACGAACGGGAACGAGGAAGAAGGCCGGCAAGAAGCGATAACGCTTCCCGCTGAACTCGCCGGCTCGGCGAGGCGGGCGGTCGTTGGAGCAGACGATGAGGCTGGCGGCTCGTCGTCGTTCTTCTGGCACTCATCACGCCCGCGGTGCGGGCGCAGCAGCCGGCCTCGGCTCCGGCGACACGTACTGCTGCGCGGTGTCGTCGTGACCGCCAACGACGTCCCACTGCCGAGAGTGCGCGTTGGTGTTGCGAGTGTGCTTTCTCAGCAGGCCGCCTCATTGGGCGTTTCTCTACCCTCCTCGGAACGAGGGGTGCTGACCGACGATCGTGGACAGTTCACCATCCAGGTGCCGGCCACGACGACGATCCGCCTCGCCTTCAGCAAGGCGAGATACACCACGCAGTCCGCCGACATCTCGCCACGCGATCTCGTTGCCCGGGGTTCGGAGATCCGTGTGCGAATGTCGCTCGCCGGGGCTATCAGTGGCCAGGTGCTCGATCGGTCGGGCGCTCGGTTGTCTGCGGCGAGTCGTCCAGCTGCAGCGTGTCGGCGCCGCCCCATCGGCCCCGCCGGTGTCGGCGACCTCGACCAACGATCTCGGTGAGTATCGATTTGGCGGTCTTGCGGAGGGCCGCTATGTGGTCACGGCGCGACCGTCGCGTGTTCGCGTTGAGGTACCGATATTGCGGACCGGCAGGCGAGGGTCGATGCGGCTGCCGTCGAAGGGCCGGCCGTCAACGTCAGTGCCGGTGTCGAAGCGGAGAACATCACTCTCTCGATCGATGCGCCGTCCGAACTCGATCGGGACGCGGCGAACCGCCGACCGGACCCCGATCCAGACGCAACCGGGTCAGTGAGCGGACGTGTTGTCACCTGGGACGGCACGCCGATCGCGCGTGCCGTGGTGCACGCCTATCGCCCGTTCATCCCGGGACCGCAGGTGGAGACTGACGAACGCGGCCGCTATCGGATCGACCGGCTCATTCCGGGGGAGTACACCGTCGAGGTGCGGAAGTCCGGATTCAACCCCGAGCAATACGCCCTCGATCGCACGCCCATGACGGGCCGCGGTCGCAGCGATCGCGATCAAGAAGGACCAGGCTATCGGATCCGTTGATGTGATGCTCGCTCGTGGCGCGGCAATCGCCGGAACGATCGTTGACGAGTTCGGTGAGCCCGCACAGGACGTGGCTGTCGGCGCGCTTCAGCTTCAGGTCCCGCCGGCGGGCGGACACTTCGCGTCTCGGGCCGACGCAGCGCTCGAACCGACGACCGCGGCCAGTATCGGATCGCCGGCCTGCAGCCGGGCTCCTACGTTGTAGAGGCTGTCGTCGGCGATGCGCTGTCGGCAGGGAGCGGGTACCTGCCACAGTTTTATCCGGGCACGCTGGTCATCGATCAGGCAACGCCGACGAAGGTTGACTTCGACGCCGCTGTCACGGGCATCGATCTCACGCTCATTCCGACCGCCGCTCACCGCGTGACCGGCGTCGTCGTCGATTCGAGCGGGAGGCCTGCGCGCGGGTCGGTGGAGTTGGCGGTGAGCGAGCGGTCGGGCGCGATTCAGAGCGGAACACGGTCCGCGCCGAGACCAGAGCGGACGGCTCGTTTGAGTTCACGAACGTCGGACCCGGCGATTACGTCGTGAAGGCTGGCGGGTCATGGGGTCGGCCGGAGGCCGATGACCGGCAGCAGTTCGCCACGTCGTTCGTCACGGTGATCGGCAAGCGATCCGCCAGCCTGTGCGGCTGAGCAGTGTCGCCGGGTGCGACGCTGCGGGGGCGCGTCATCTACGAAGGGGTGCCGGCTGGTCCGCCTCCGCTCCTCGACTCTCGGCCATTCCGACAGATCGCGATCGCGGCTCCGCTCAGGAGATACAGTTCGACGCGCGTTTCGATTCGAGCCTGACGGCTCATTTGAATTCAACAGGGTTGTTCGGCCCGACGTTGCTTCAGGCGCGGCCGCAGCGCAACGACTGGTACCTGAAGTCGGTGGTCTTCAAGGGCCAGGACCTGACCGACACGCCGTTCGACTTCGGCACGGGCGGCACGTTCAGCGGTATCGAGGTGGTGATTTCGGCGTTCGGCGCGACGGTGACAGGCCGCGTGACGGACGATCGCGGCACAGCCCTTCCCGTCTCCGACGTTCTGGTGTTTTCGACACTCCGTGACAGATGGATTTCCGGATCGCGATGGGTGAAGACCGAGCGGCTGCGTGCGGACGGGGCCTTCACGGTGACGGGTCTGCCGCCCGGCGACTATTGGGTCGTTGCGGTCGCTCGCGCGGGCAACGCGGTCGGCGTTGCGCCAGTCACGGATCCGGACGTCCTCGAGTCGCTTTCGTCGCGTGCGGTCCGGATCACGCTCGGCGAAGGGCAATCGCAGGATCTGGCGCTCCGACTGATTCGTCGCTAATGGCAGGCCTTAAATTAATCGTAGGGGCCGACCTTAAGGTCGGCCCCTACAGGATTCTGAATGCGTACTCTCCTGGCGGCTTTCGTCGTCATTGCTGTGGCGCCGACGTTCGCGCAGCAGCCAGACCGCTCCCGCCACGTTGACGCTGCGCGGCGTCGTGGTCACGGCCAACGACGTCCCACTGGCGCGCGTGCGCGTGGCCGTCCATCCGAGGTCGCTTCAACGGAGCGTTGCCGGTCCTCACTGGAGCGAGCGGTCCTGACCGACGATCGCGGCCAGTTCACAGTGCGGGTGCCGGCCGCCGACGTCCGTTCGCCTCGCATTCACAAGGCGCGATACACCACGCGACTGCCGACATCGCGCGCAGCGGGAACTGGCTGCCCGAGCGTCGGAGATGCGCGTGCGGATGTCGCTCGGCGGAGCGATCAGCGGCCAGGTCCGCGATCGGTCCGGCGCTCCGGTGATGAGGCGATCGATCACAGCTGCGAAGTGATCGGGGCCTGCGTCCTCATCGGACCCGCCGAAGTGTCGGCGACAACCGACGATCTCGGCGAGTTCCGCTTCGGTGGCCTTGCCGAGGGCACATATGCTGATTACGGCGCGACCGTCCGCTGTTCGCGCTCAACACCTTGCGGACCGCCAGGCGGCATGATGCGGCGCCGTAGAAGAGCCAGACCGTCAGCGTCGGTCTCGGCGCCGAAGTCGGCGAACATCGACGTGACGTCGACGCGCCGTCCGAATTGGTCAGGACGCGGCGTTGACCGGGACCGGACGCTGATCCTGACGCGACCGGGTCGATGCGCGGACGCGTCGTCAGCCCGCGAGGTACTCCGATCGCTGGTGCCGTGGTGCACGCGTATCGCCCGGGGCAGCCGACCGAGGCCGTGGAAACTGACGCACGCGGCCGCTATGTGATCGAGCGGCTCGTGCCCGGCGATTACACCGTCGAGGTTCGAAGCGCGGATACATCACCCGCCAGTCACGGCCAACGCGATCGCACGCTCCATCCGGGCCGCGGCGCGATCGCGGTCACAGAAGGGCCAGGCTGTCGGATGCGATTGACATGACGCTCGCCCGTGGCGCGTGCGATCGCCGGAACGATCGTCGACGAGTTCGGCGAGCCGGTGCAGGATGTCGGAGTGAGCGCGCTTCAAATTGCAGGTCATCGCCGGCCGAACGCGCGCGCTTCGCGTCGTCGACCCGACGGCACCGGTCGAACCGACGACCGCGGCCGGTATCGGATTGTTCGGCCTGCAGCCGGGCACCTACATCGTTCAGGCGATCGTCGGCGACACGCTGTCGGCGACGAGCGGATACGTGCCGCATGTTTTACCCCGGCACGCTGACCGTCGATCAGGCGACGCCGACGAAGGTCGACCTTGACGCGGCGTCGCTGGCATCGATCTCACGCTCATGCCCGACGGCTGCTCACCGCGTGACCGGCATCGTCCTCGATTCGAGCGGGAAGCCTGCGCGCGCGACGGTGCTGCTCGCGGTGAGCGAGCGTTCGGGCGCGATTCAGACGGAAGCCGGTCCGCAGCGATGCACCGGCGCGGACGGGTCGTTCGCGTTCAACGAACGTGGCGCCTGGTGACTACGTCGTGCAGGCCAGCGGACGTCTTGACACCGGACCGGGCGCCAACGTCGCGAGCGCGCGGCAGTTTGCGGCGTCGTTCGTGACGGTGACGGCGACGATCCGCCCCCGCTGCAGCTGAAGCTGTCGCCGGCGCGACGCTGATGGGCGCGTCGGTCTATGAAGGAGTCCCGGCTGGCCGCCCGCCATACGGCGTCGACGCTCACGGCTCTTCCGGCCGATCTCGATCGCGGTCCGTCGCTCGGAGCCAGCTCGATCGGATTCACGCTCCAGCCCGACGACTCGTTCGAGTACACGGGCATGTTCGGCCCGACGTTCTTCGGGCGCAGCCGCAGCAGACCGACTGGTACCTGAAGTCGATCATGTTCAAGGGCCAGGATCTGACCGACACGCCGTTCGACTTCGGCACCGGCGGACGTTCAGCGACATTGAGGTGGTGATTTCGGCGTTCGGCGCGACGGTGACGGGCCGCGTCACAGACGATCGCGCGGCGCCAGTGCGCGACTACACCGTCGTGGTGTTTCTCGACGTTCCGCGACAAGTGGTACGCTGGTTCGCGATGGGTGAAGACCGGCGCGCTGCAGCTCAGGACGGCACATTACGCGTGACGGGACTGCCGCCCGGCGATTACTGGGTCGCCGCGGTCGATCGCCTGGAGGCAGCGCGGTCAGCGGCGCGATCACGGATCCGGACGTCCTCGAGTCGCTGTCGTCGCGTGCCGTCCGGATCACTCTCGGCGAAGGGTCAATCGCAGGACCTGACGCTCCGTCTCGTCCGTCGCTGACGTGTCCGTTTCCTCCAAGGCTTCAGGTCAGTACGGCCGTACGGGACCTGGCCCTCTCCGATTTCCGCCGAGGTCATCGCTGCGCAGGGCGTGCGCCTTGGCGCGGTGGCCGTCGATGGCGATGACATCTACTGGATAGAAGGGCGTCCGCACGAAGGCGGGCGCAACGTGCTCGTCCGGCGCGCGCGGCGGATCGGCGACAGACCGGTCCGACGTCATTCCTCCGGCTTCAACGTCCGATCGCGCGTCCACGAATACGGCGGCGGCGCCTACGTCGTCTCGCGCGGCGACGTCTACTTTTCGAATTTCGCCGATCAGCGCGTCTACAGATCACGCTGGCACGGTCCGGCTGAAGCCGGACACCACGAGGCCGTTCCGATCACGCCGGAAGGGAAGTGGTTCTATGCGGACTACGCGATCGATCCGCTGCGAAGCCGGTTGGTCTGCGTGCGCGAGGATCATTCCGGCGACGGCGAGGCGGTGACGACGCTCGTGAGCGTGCCGCTCGATGGCGGCTCCGCCGGCGAGGTGATTGCCGCCGGTTACGACTTCTATTCCACGCCGCGTTTCAGTCCCGATGGATCACGCCTGTGCTGGATCGCATGGCGCCACCCGAACATGCCGTGGGATGGAACGGAGCTGTGGGTCGCTGACGTCGAGGAATCGGGCTCGCTGACCAACGCGAGGCTCGTCGCCGGCGGCGAGGACGAGTCGATCTATCAGCCAGGCTGGGGACCGGACGGCCGTCTGTACTTTGCGAGCGATCGGGATGGGTGGTGGAAGTTGTATCGTTCCCATCCTTCCCATCCCGTCCCATCCGTGCGATCCTTCCGGTTCTGAAGGATCCGCCCGCCGAGGCGGAGTTCGGCCGGCCGCAGTGGGTGTTCGGTACGGCGACGTGGGTGTTCGTCGAACCGTCGCGCATGCTCGCCGCGTACACGCAGCGTGGACGCTGGTTTCTTGCGGACGTCAATACGGAGACGGGCGAGTGGCGCACGGTCGAGACTGATCTCGAGCCGCACGATTGGATGGCGGCCGACCCGAACGGAGCGCAGCCGCACGCCGTGTTCGTCGCCGCGTCAGCCACGCGCGCCGATTCGGTCGTGCGTCTGGATGTGGCTCGTCCGGGCGGACAGACACGCTACGCGCCTCCTCGTCCCTCGAGCTGGATCCAGGCGACGTCTCCCTGGGGCAGCCGATCGAGTTTCCCACCGCCAACGGCGGCACCGCGCACGCGATCTACTACGCGCCGGCAAACGCGAACGTGCATGCGGCCAACGGACGAGCGTCCGCCGCTCATCGCGATCAGCCATGGCGGGCCGACGACGGCGACGAATGCGACGCTCGATCTGAGGATTCAGTTCTGGACGAGCCGCGGGTTCGCGGTCGTGGACGTCAACTACCGCGGCAGCTCGGGCTTTGGCCGCGAGTATCGAAACGCACTTCGCGGGCCAGTGGGGTGTCGCCGACGTGGAAGACATGGTGCACGCGGCGCGGCATCTGGTGGCGTCCGGGCGTGCCGACGAATCGCGGCTGATCATTCGCGGCGGCAGCGCCGGAGGCTACACGACGCTGGCCGCGCTGACGTTTCATCCAGGCGTCTTCAAGGCTGGTGCGAGCTATTACGGCGTCAGCGACATCGAAGTGCTCGCGCACGACACGCACAAGTTCGAGGCGCGGTATCTGGATCGCCTCGTCGGTCCGTATCCTGAGGCGCGTGATACCTACCGCGCCCGGTCGCCAATCCACTTCGTCGATCGACTGGCCTGCCCGCTCATCCTCTTCCAGGGGCTCGAGGATCGCGTCGTCCCGCCGAATCAGTCCGAGATGATGGCCGACGCCGCGCGCGCGAAGGGTCTGCCCGTCGCCTATCTGACATTCGAGGGAGAGCAGCACGGCTTCCGCAAGGCGGAGACGATCATCAGGAGCCTCGAAGCCGAGCTGTATTTCTATGGTGTGGTTTTCGGGTTCACGCCGAGCGACGCGCTTCCGCCGATTCAGATCGACAACTCTTAGCCACGAAGGCACGAAGAGAATCGAAGATCACGAAGACTCATAAATTTGTTTGATTCTTCGTGGTCTTCGATCTCTTCGTGTCTTCGTGGCTTATTTCCTCTGCCCGCTGTATTCAAGCATCTGCGTCGTCAGATCCTGCGGATACGAGATAGTCACGTCGGTGATCGCGCCGCTCGCGTTGGTCACCGGCGTCAGCTTCGGCATCACGAAGCCGGTGTACGAGGGCAGCTTCAGCGCGTCAACGCGCTTGACGACTTCGTCGCGCAGCTTCGGGTCGAAATGGATGCCGTAGGTGTCGAAGAGCTTCGCTGCCGCCGCAGCGTCGCCCTCCGACTTGATCCGCTGCACCTCCGCCAGCAGCCGGCCGACGCCGTCCCGGAACGCCTTCGCATCGACCATCACATAGAACGTCTTGCCGTCGCGCTGCCGCTGCTCGATCGCCTTCGTGTTCGCCATCAGCCAGCGGATGATCATCTGCCGGTTGCGCATGTGCGCTTCCTCGAGGTGCGTGGCCTCGCGCGCGCGCCGGAGCTGCATGATGGCGTTGCGGGTGTAGTAGTCGTACTGCGCGCGGGCGATGTTCTCGCGATCGGCGGCCGGAACGATGCCCTAGTTCACGAGCTTGGGGTCGCCGATGTAATAGAGCGCGATCAGGTCGGCGCGCGCTTCTTCCAGCGCCGAATAGTGTTCCTTGATGATCTCGTCGGGCGATCCCTTGAAACCCGGTGCCTGTCGTCCCGACGCATGGCCCAGGACTTCGTGCAGCTCCGTGTGCAGCTCGTCGGACACCGAACGGAATCGTTTCGAACGGTCCGCTTCGTCTGCGTTCCACGTGAACTCGCGAGTGCATGCCGGCTGGCGTCGACTCGTTGTACGCCTCGGTGACGTTCGCCAGCGACACCGACTTGCTGCCGTAGCGTCTCGCGGATCTGCTCGTCGTTCGGCAGGTTGATGCCGATCGGCGTGATCGGCCCTGAGTCGCCCATTTCGATGACGACGTCGATCGCGTTGGCGACGATGCCGGTGACGTTGGGCTTGCGGAAGCGGGGGTCGAACGGCATGTGGTCCTCGAACCACTGCGCGTCTGCGCCGAGCGCCTTGATGCGCTTCGCCTTCTCCGGGTTGACGTAGAAGACCAGCGCCTCCCACGAACCCTTGATCCCGCGCGGGTCCATGTAGACCTCGGTGAAGTTGTTGATGGTGTCCACCGGCGACGCCTTGTCGGCGACCCAGGCGATGTCGTACTTCACGCGGTCGGCTGTTTCGCCGGTGCGGTAGAACTGGATCAGCGCGCGCAGCGCGTTGGCCATCGGTTCGGTCGCAAACGGAATCGCCGCGTCCAGGTGCCGGACGATCTCGGTGATCTCCTTCGAGTAACGGCCGCCGACCTTGTAGACCTCTTCGACGAGCGCGCCATCCCGTTTCACGAGGCGCGAATTCAAGCCGTACTTTTCCTTGAATCCCTTCAGATCCTTTTCGGTGACGCCGCCGGCGTACAGGTTGTTGGCGCTGGCGCTCAGGATGTCGCGGCCGGGGCCCGGCGTCTTGTTAGTGACGATCGGATCCACAGTGAGGTCGAAGAACATCGGCTGCAGCCGCGTGAGCATCGCGTCGATCGACTCGCCGGCCGCCGTTGGAATCGTGGCGCCGTTGGTGACCGCCGTTTTGACCGCACCGGCAAACGCCTGCGGCGGGATCGACAGCACGAACTTGCGCGCCGTCAGGTTGTTGTAGGGGCCGGTGTTCAGCCAGAACAGCTTGGTGTAGCGGCGGATGTCGCCGAGCGTGGCGGCGTCGATGCCCTGCGGATGCGAGATGACCGCTTCGAGCAGCGCGCGCATCTCGAGCGCGTTGCGATGCCGCTGGTCGTAATAGATGTCGCGGCCGGCGATCGCGGCCTGATACAGGTGCCAGATGAGCGTCTTCTCCCGCAGCGGCAGCGCTTCGAAGCCGTCCGCATAGACCTGCACGACCGCCGCGTCGTCCACGGTTTCGAGGAGATACTTTCGTTGCGGCGCGGCCGCCGCGTCTTTCTCGGGCTCTGGTTTTGAACAGCCGACGGTCGACGCTATCAACATCGCGCAGAAGATTCGTTCATATCGCATGACCAGTACCAGTCTAATCTTCCACCTATGCATTTCTTGCTCATCTACGACCTCGCCGACGACTACATCGAACGGCGCGCCCCGCTGCGTTCGGAGCACCTCGCCCTGGCGCGCGCGGCGGAAGCGCGCGGCGAGCTGATCCTGGCCGGTGCGCTGGCAAATCCCCCGGACGGCGCCGTGCTGATGTTCCGCGGTGATTCACCCGAGGCCGCGGAAGCGTTCGCCGCCGCTGACCCGTACGTCAAGAACGGCCTCGTCACGCGCTGGCGCGTTCGCGAATGGACGACCGTCGTCGGACGGGACGCGGAGGCGCGGATTCCATAGAGTGGAAAAGTCGTCTCCCCACGGTGCTCATCGCGTTATCTTCATCGACCTCGCGCGCGCGCTTGCCGTGGCCTTCATGCTCTACGGTCACACGGCCAGCGCGCTGCTGGCTCCCAGCTACCAGGTCGGGCGCTGGTTCGATGTCTGGCAGTTTCAGCGCGGGCTGACGTCGAGCCTCTTCCTGCTCCTCGGCGGCTTTGCGTTCAGTATCGCGACCAGCCGCCGCTGGGCCTCGCACGTGCGCTGGTCGCCGGCGCTGCTGAAGCGCGTGCGCCGGTTCGCGTCTGTTCGTAGTCCTCGGCTACTCGCTGCATCTGCCGGGTCGCCGGCTCGTGGATCTGGTGAACGCCGATCCGGATCGCTGGCGTGCCTTTCTCGCGGTCGATGTGCTGCAGCTGATCGGCGTCACATTCATCCTCATCCAGCTGCTGGTCCTCGTCACGCGTTCACGCCGGGCGTTCATGATCACCACGATCGCGCTCGCCGCCATCGCGATCTTCGTCACCCCGCTCGTCTGGACGATTGACTGGACGAAGGCGCTGCCGCCGTTCGCGGCGGCATATCTGTCGCCCGCCACCGGTTCGCAGTTCCCGCTGTTCCCGTGGATGGGATTCATCCTGCTGGGCGCCGGGCTCGGCCAGCTCTATGCGCGGTGGGGCGCCAGCAATCTGTCCGCGTTCGCGCAACTGGCCCTGATCGCGCCTGGAGTCGCGCTGGTGGCCGTCGCCTCGGTTCTCCGCGTGCGTTTCGAGACCGCGTTCGGCCCCGGCCCAGGTGGTTTTGTGCCGGTTGAGATGATGACGCGGATCGGCGCGTGTCTCATCATCCTGGCGGCCTTCGCCCATCTCAGCCGGCGCCTCAACCGGCTGCCGCACGTCTTCGGTGCCGTGGCGCAGGAATCCCTGCTGATCTACTTCGTCCACCTCTGCATCGTCTATGGATCAGTGTGGAACACCGGCCTGGTTCAGCTGTTCGGGGCGACGCGAACTCCGGTGCAGACCATCGGGTTTGTGATTTTCGTCGTGAGCTCGATGGCCGCGCTGGCGTGGTACTGGAACGGCTTCAAGCACGTCCGCCCGCGCGCCGCGCGCGTCCTAACTTACGCGGTGGGCGCGTTTTTGCTGATTCGGTTGCTGTAATGAGGGAACGGAGGGGACGGAGGTAACGGCTTCACAGGAGCAACGAAGCAAACGGAGACGAACGGAGCGTGGCCGTTCGATTGGTCGGCGTGCAAAGCACGCCGACCGCCGTGACGTGAGGCAGCCGCCGATACAAACCGCTCACAGAACCAGGGCGGCTTGTATCGACGCTGCCGCACGTCGCGGCAGGCCGCCTTCGGCGGCCAATCGAACGGCCCCACCGTTCGCAATCGCACGTGATTCTGTTGTTTTGGCCGAAACGCTCCGTTCGTCTCTGTTTCCTCCGTTGCTCCTGTGAAAACCGTTTCCTCCGAACTTCTCCGACGACTCGGCCGTACGTTTTTTAATGACCTCTTAATGAGCTCGTCACGCTTTTGACATACATTCGTGATCTCAGGCGGGTGCATGTACAATCTGCGCCTCCGTAGCAGGTGTCGAGTGGTGTTTTGGCCGTGTTGCAGCCATGTTTGACAGGATTTTCGAGACACTTTTCTCTTATAGCCGGTTCGTTTTTCAGCAGGGCACCTTCCGCTTCGACCTGACGCCGGCGTCGCTCGCCGCGGCGCTCCTGGTGGGTGTGGTCGCGGCGGGTGCGGTCCTGACGTACCGGCGGGTAC
Source organism: uncultured Acidobacteriota bacterium (assembly GCA_963793705.1). Classification (GTDB taxonomy): domain Bacteria; phylum Acidobacteriota; class Vicinamibacteria; order Vicinamibacterales; family UBA2999; genus Gp6-AA40. The sequence continues at coordinate 69,102 of CAWCBC010000024.1, forward strand.
GGGTCAATGAGGGACGGGTGCGCGACCGCGTCGTCCTGACCACCCTGCGCGTGCTGGCGCTTGCCGTCGTCCTCTTCTGCCTGTTCCGTCCAACGCTCGTCGTGCGCGCCGCCGTCAACCAGCAGAACGTCGTGGCTGTGCTGCTGGACGACTCGCGCAGCATGCAGATCCCCGATCAGGGCGGCAAGGCGCGGGGCGAGTTCCTGCGCACGCAGTTCGGTCCGGACGGGGCGCTGTTCAAGTCACTGACAGATAAATTCCTGGTCCGTGTCTTCCGGTTCTCGTCCACGGCCGGGCGCCTCGGCTCGGTCGAGGAGCTGCGGTTCGACGGCACGCAGACCAAGCTCGGCCCGGCGCTGACGAGCGCGCGCGAGGAGCTCGCCGGACTGCCGGTGGCAGGCATCGTCCTGGTCACCGACGGCGCGGACACGACCGACACCGTCCATTGGAGACGCGCTGCTCGGGCTCAAAGCCGAGAAGCTGCCGGTGTTTACCGTCGGCGTCGGCAGCGAAAAGCTGCCCCGCGACATCCAGATCGACCGCGTGAGCACGCCGCGCACCGTGCTGAAGAACGCGTCGCTGTTGCTCGACGTGATCGTCCGGCAGACGGGCTACGCCGGCAAGACGGTCACGGTCGATGTGGAAGACGAAGGCCGGATCGTCGGATCCGAGAAAGTCGAGCTGCCGGCAGACGGTTCGCCAGCGACCGTTCGTATCCGCGCCAAAGCCTCCGAACCCGGAGCTCGCCTCTTCAAGTTCCGCGTCGCGCCGCAGGATGGCGAGGTCGTCACGCAGAACAACGTTCGCGAATCGATCATCAGCGTTCGCGACGAGACGGAGCGCATCCTCTACTTCGAGGGCGAGCCGCGCTGGGAGTTCAAGTTCCTCAATCGCGCGGTGGCCGACGACAAGAACCTGCTGAGCGTGTCGCTGCAGCGCACCGCCGACAACAAGTACATGCGGCTTCGCGGCGAGGCGGACGAGATCGTCGGCGGCTTCCCGAAGACGCGCGAAGAGCTGTTCAAGTTCCGCGGCCTGATCATCGGCAGCGTCGAAGCGGGGCTCTTCACGGGCGACCAGCTGCAGATGATCGCGGACTTCGTCGATCGCCGCGGCGGCGGCCTGCTTGTCCTGGGAGGGCCGCGATCATTCGGCGAAGGCGGCTATGGCGGCACTCCTGTTGCCGACGCGCTTCCGCTGGTCATCGACCCGGGCACGCGCGCGTCCGAGCCCGCGCCGCTGGCCCGTCTGAAGGTTGCGCCAACGAAGCCGGGCCAGACGCACGCCGCGACACAGCTGGCGCCGACCGCGCTTGCGTCACTGGCGCGCTGGAACACGCTGCCGCTTGTCACCAGCGTGAACGCGCCGCTCTCAGCCAAGCCTGGCGCCACGGTTCTTCTCACCGGCACCGATGAATCGGGCCGTTCGCCGCGCATCGTGCTGGCGTCGCAGCCCTACGGCCGAGGCAAGGCCATCGCCCTCACCGTGCAGGACACCTGGAACTGGCAGATGGATGCGTCGATTACCGTCGAGGATCAGACGCACGAAAACTTCTGGCGCCAGATGCTGCGCTGGCTCGTGGACGGGGTTCCCAGCGTGGTGGACGTACGCGCCAGCACGGACCGCGTGGACCCGGGCGAGCCGGTCACCGTCGACGCCACGGTCGTCGACCCGCAGTTCGTGGAGCTGAACGACGCCACGGTGGTCGCGCAGGTCTCGCGGCCGGATGGAACGTCGGAGACGGTGCCGCTGCAGTGGACGGGCGAACGCGACGGCCACTATCGCGGCACGTTCGTCAGTACCAAGGCGGGGGCGTACGAAATCGCCGTTGACGCGACGCGGGCCGGTGGTCAGACCGTGGGCAGCAGCACCGCCTACGTCCGCGCCGTGCCCAGCGAAGTCGAGTATTTCGATCCGACGATGCATGCACAGCCGCTGCGGAGGATTGCGGAGGACACCGGCGGCCGGTTCTACACCGCCGACACCGCGCAGAGCCTGGCGGAGGATGTGCGCGTTGCCGGTCGCGGCGTGACCGCAGTGGAGGAGCGCGAGCTCTGGAACATGCCGATTGTGCTCATCACGCTGATCGGTCTCGTCTGCGCCGAATGGGGCTATCGCCGGGTGGTTGGTCTCGCCTGAATGCTCAAAGCCTTTCTCCTCATCGTCGTTGGCCTCGCGGGTGATCCCGAGCACGGCAAGACATTCCAGAAGTGGGGGGCCACGCTGGCGGAGGCGTCCGTCCGTCTTGGTGTGCCGCCGGAACGGCTGGTGTATCTCGTCGACAAACCTGGCGAAGACATCAAGGGCGTGACCGGCGCGCCGACGCGCGAGGAGATCGGCAAGGCATTCGAGCGTTTTGCCAAGCAGGCTGGTCCCGAGGACGTGATCTTCGTCACGCTGATCGGCCATGGCAGCTTTACCGGCGGGACGGCCAAGTTCAACCTGCCGGGACCGGACATGAGCGCGGCGGATTTCAACGCCATGCTGCAGAAGCTGCCGACGAAGCAGGTGGTCTTCGTCAACACGTCGAGCTCCAGCGGTCCGTTCGTCGAGGCGCTGTCCGGGCCGGGCCGGACGGTGGTGACCGCGACGCGCAACGGGGCGGAACAGTACGCTGACGTTGTTCGGCGGCTTCTTCGTCGACGCGCTTGACGTCCGACGCGGCCGACGCGGACAAGAACAAGCGGGTCAGCGTGCTCGAGGCGTTCAACTACGCGAAGGCGGAAGTCGCGCGCGCCTACGAACGCCAGGGGCTGCTGGCCACCGAGCACGCGCTGCTCGACGACAACGGCGACAAGGAAGGCAGCCAGGCGCCGGGCGTCGCGGGCAAGGACGGCAAGATCAGCCCGGACGGCAGAGTGGCGGCATCCTCTCGTTTGGCGCCGCAGGTGCCGGGCTGCCGAGCGATCCGAAGCTGCGCGCGTTGTATCATGGAGCGGCAGGATCTCGAGCGGCAGGTCGAGAATCTGCGCCTGATGAAGGACAGCATGCCGCCGGAGAAATACCAGGCGGAACTGGAGCGGCGTGGCAACCGCGCTGGCGCTGAAAGCACGCGAGATCCGGACTGCGGAAGGAAAAAGTAACTCCGACTTCCAATCCCAACTCCCAAAACATCACGGCGTCTTAGGCGTTGGAGTTGGTAGTTGGAAGTTGACCATCGAGAGGAATCGACATGGCCGTGAACCCTATGGTGTCCGACGTCGTTGATCTGGAATCGCCAGACGATATCGCGCTCGCGGATCGGATGAAGGCGGGCCGACAGGCGATCATCAACGAGCTCAAGAAAATCATCGTCGGGCAGGACGAGGTCGTCAGTCAGGTGCTGATGACGCTGTTCGTCGGCGGCAACAGCCTGATCGTCGGCGCGCCGGGACTGGCCAAGACGCTGCTGATTCACACGATGGCGCGCGTGCTCGACCTCAAGTTCTCGCGCATCCAGTTCACGCCCGACCTGATGCCGTCCGACATCACCGGCACCGACCTGGTGCAGGAAGACGCCGCGACCGGACGCCGGGCAGATGGTGTTCGTGCCGGGGCCGATCTTCGCCAACATCGTCCTCGCCGACGAAATCAACCGCACGCCGCCGAAGACGCAGTCGGCGCTGCTCGAGGCGATGCAGGAACATCGCGTCACCGTGCATGGGCAAGACCTATAACCTGGCCGAGCCGTTCTACGTGTTCGCCACGCAGAACCCGATCGAGCTCGAAGGCACGTATCCGCTGCCCGAAGCGCAGCTCGATCGCTTCATGTTCCACATCATCATCGAGCACCCGCCCTACGACGAGGAGCTCGAGGTCGCGCGGACGACGACGGCGATTCAGAACCCGCAGCTGCAGCGTCCGATCACCGGCGACGACCTGGTCGCGTTCCAGCGGCTGGTGCGCAAGGTGCCGGTGTCGGAGCCCGTCCTGCGCCACGCGCTGGACATCGTGCGGGCGAGCCGGGCGAAGAACAACCCGGACGCCAAGGACTTCGTCAAGAAGTGGGTGGCGTTCGGCGCCAGCGTCCGCGCGGCGCAGTATCTGATCCTCGGCGGCAAGGCGCGCGCGCTGACCAGCGGCCGCTACCACGTCAGCTTCGAGGACATCCGCGCGCTGGCGCACCCGGTGCTGCGCCACCGCATCATCACCAACTTCCACGCGCAGTCGGAAGGCGTGACGACGGATCAGATCGTCGATCGGCTGCTCGAAGTCGTTCCGCTGCCGCGGTCGGGGATGTGACGTCGGTTCCGGATTCGGGTTCAGAATCGTGGCTTCAGAAATCCACGCGATCTCCGGCGCGCGCTTCATGGATCCCGTTGTGCTCGCGCGCATCGGGAACCTGGAGCTCGTCTCGCGCGCGGTCGTCGACGGCTTCATCAACGGGCTGCACAAGACGCCGTACTTCGGCGCCTCCGTCGACTTCGCCGAGCACCGCGGCTACGTGCCCGGCGACGACATCCGCCGGATGGACTGGAAGCTCTGGGCGCGCACGGATCGCTACTACATCAAGGAGTACGAAGCCGAGTCGAACATGAACTTCTCGGTGCTGCTGGATGCCTCGAAGTCGATGGACTACGGCAGCAAGGGCATCACCAAGTTCGATTACGCGCGCATCCTGACCGCCTGCCTGACGAACCTGGTGCACCATCAGCGCGACCGCGTCGGCTTCGTCGCCTTCGACACCGAGGTCCTCGAACACGTGCCGTCGTCGGCCAAGCACATGGAGACCGTGCTGCACGTGCTCGACCGGCTGAAGCCGGGGCGTCCCGGGAACCTGAAGGAGCCGCTGCACAGGCTGGCCGAGCACTTCGGGCGCCGCGGCGTGATCGTGCTCATCTCCGACCTCTACGACGACCCCGATGCGATCGTCGACGCCGTCTCGCCGCTGCGGTTCCGCGGCAACGACCTGATCGTGTTCCACGTGCTCGATCCCACCGAGCTGGAGTTCGGCTTCTCCGACGCCCAGCCGTTCGAGGATCTGGAGAGCGGCGAGCAGATGCCGGTCGTGCCGGAGGCGTTTCGCGAGGAATACCGCTCGCTGGTGCAGGCGCACATCGACGCGCTGACGCAGGCGTTTTCGGCGGTCCGCGTCGATTACGCGCTGCTCGATACGTCGAAGCCGCTCGATTTCGCGCTGTTCAGGTATCTGAGCGCGCGATCGAAGATGATGAAATCCAGGTTTTAGTGAGAACCCGTAGGTGCAGTTCCTAGCCCCGCTGTTCTTCGTCGCCCTGGCCGGACTGGCCATTCCCGTGCTGCTGCACCTGACGCAGCGCGAGAAGAAGCAGATCATCCGGTTTCCCTCGCTGATGTTCGTGCGGCGGATCCCGTATCAGTCCGTGCGGCGGCGGAAGATCCAGCACTGGCTGCTGCTGCTCGTCCGCGTCGCCGCGCTGGCGCTGATCATCTTTGCGTTCGCGCGGCCGTTCATCCGCCAGTCGAACATGCCGATCGTGCCCGGGTCGGGCGCGCGCGAGCTGGTGGTGCTGCTCGACACGAGCTACAGCATGGGATTCGCGCGATCGCTGGGAGCGGGCGCGCGCGGCGGCGAATGCCGCCATCAGCCGGATGTCGGCGGAGCGATCGCGGATCGGTCGTGCTCTTTTCCACCGGCGCGGATATCGCGGTGCGCGCGTCGATGGAGCGCTCGCCGCTGTCGGCGGCGGTCGTCGGCGGCGAAGCCGGGCTCCGGCGCCACGCGGTACGCGCCGGCGCTGAAGGTGGCCGGCGGCATCCTCGCCGAATCGACGCTGCCGCGCCGCGAGGTGGTGCTGATCAGCGACTTCCAGCGCAACGGCTGGCGGGGCGAGGAAGGCATCCGGCTGCCGCAGGGCACGGTGCTGACGCCCGTGGTCGATTACCGGGTCCGACGATCAGGTGAACGTCAGCGTGACCGGCGTGTCGATGGCGCGCTCGACGTTCTCCGATCAGGAGCGCGTCACGGTCACCGCCGTGCCTGACGAACCAATCGCAGCGCCCCGTCACCGGTGCGATGCTCACGCTCGAGGTCAACGGCATCAAGCACGGGTCGAAGCCGGTGCAGCTGGAGCCGGGCGGCTCAGCGAAAGGTTGAGTTCGAGCCGGTCCTCGCCGGCAGCCGCAACATGAAGGCCACGGTGACGTTGTCGCCCGACGCGCTGGCCGCGGACAACACCTTTAACTTCGTCATCTCGCCGACCGAGCCGGTGCGCGTCACGGTCGTCGACCGTGGCAGCGGCCGGGGCCGGCCTGTATCTGGCTCGCGCGCTGGCGGTCGGCGAAGCGCCGAAGTTCGAGATGGTCACGAGGCAGTCGGACGCGCTGTCCGACGAGGACCTGCGGCGCAGCGCGGTCGATTGTGCTGAACGACGTGGTCGTCCAGCCGTCGCAGGCGCGGCGTCTGCAGCGATACGTCGAGCAGGGCGGCGGGCTGTTCGTCGCGGCGGGACAGCGCGCCAACTGGCCGGCGGACGTCGACACTGCTTCCCGGCAAGATTGAGAGCGAGGTCGACCGGACGCGTGGAGACGCCGCCCGCGTCGGCGCGCTCGAGTACGCGCATCCGGTCTTCGAGCCGTTCCGCGCGCCGCGCAGCGGCAACTTCTCGACGGTGCCCGTCTACCAGTACCGCAAGATCACGCCGGCGGCGGGCGCGCAGGTGCTGGCGAAGTTCGACGGGACGGCGCCCGCCGTGCTCGAACGGCGCGTCGGCAACGGCCGCGTGCTGCTCTGGGCGTCGGCGCTCGACACGTCCTGGAGCGACCTGCCGCGCGCCGGCGTCTTCGTGCCCTTCATCCATCAGTCGATGCGCTACCTGGCGGCGTACACGCGAGCCGCGGCCGTGGCTGAACGTGGGCCAGGTGCTCGATGCCTCGACCGCCGCCGCTGAAGCAGGACGCGGCCCAGCGCGTGGTGCTGACGCCGTCTGGCAAGCGCGTGCCGCTCCAGGACGAGGGCTCCGAGGTGATGGAGCTGACCGAGCAGGGGTTCTACGAGCTGCGCGCCCGCGACAAGGACGTCGTGGTCGTTGCGGCGAACGTCGACCCGGCCGAGGGGGACCTGTCCCCGATGGATCCCGAAGGAAATCGTGGCGGCCGCCGTTGGCGGCGGAGAAGCGGCCGGCGGGACGGGTCCGGGACACCGCTCACGCCGGAGGCCCAGGAGCGGAGTCAGCGGCTCTGGTGGTACCTCCTCGTAGGCGGATTGCTGCTGCTCGGCGCCGACACGGTAATGTCGAACAGGTTGGCAAAAACCTAGTATTCTCATTGCGTTAGCGCGTCGCGTATCCGTGCTACAAGGCCGGACTACCTACGCCGACCAACTAGCGAGGGCTTCATGCTCGACATCTGCGGCGCCGCTCCTCCCTGCCACAGGATCTGTTCGCCATCATCGCGCACGTCCGGAACCGCTGGCGCATGAAGCTGGCGCTGCGCGGCGCCGTGCGCCTGCTGGCGGTGGCCTTCGGCCTGTTCGTGCTGGCCGCCTACGGGATGGAAACGGTGCAGGTTCACCAGCGACGTCGATCGTCGTGGCGCGCGTCGCGTCTGGTCCTCGGCCTCATCGCTGCCGCGCTGCTGGTTCGTGGTCCGCCCGCTGCGCCGGAAGGTGAGCGACGAGCAGGTGGCGCTGTACCTCGAAGAGCACGAGCCGTCGCTGCAGGCGACGCTGCTGAGCGCCGTCGAGTCGAGCCGCAACGGGATCGCGGCGGAGTCCGCGGCGCTGGTCCGAAGGTCGTCGAGCAGGCGATTGAGGCGTCTCCCGGATGGATGCCGCGCGCCGCGCCGACCAGGCGCCGCTGCAGAGGTGGGCGCTCGGGCTGGGCGGCGTCGCCGCCGCGGCCGTCCTCATCGTCATGGTTGGTCCCGCATTCCTGCGCAACGCGGCGTCGGCGCTGCTGCTCGTGTCCAGGAGCATCGAAGCCGCGGTGCCCTATCGCCTCGAGGTCACGCCCGGCAACGCCGAGGTGCCGAAGGGCGCCGACCAGGTGGTGAAGGCGAAGCTGCTCGGATTCACCAGCGACGACGTCGTCCTCGATGGCACGCGGCGCACGCCGACCGCGCGACCTGGGAGGAGATCCCGCTCGTGCGCAACGAGGACGGCACCTTCGACGGGATGCTGTTCGACGTGATGGCGCCGCTCGAAGTACTAGGTCGATCGCGGACGGCGTGGAGTCCGACGAGTACACGCTGAAGGTCGTCGACGTTCCGTACGTCCAGAAGCTCGACCTCGAATACCACTATCCCGTCGTACACCGGGCTCGAAGTCGAAAAGATCGAGGACGGCGGCGACATCGCCGTGCTGCGCGGCACCGAAGTCCGCGTGCACATCACGCCGACGATGAAGACGCCCGGCGGACGGATTGAGGTCAACGACAAGCAGGTCGTGCCGCTGACGCTGCAGCCGGACGGCACGCTGACCGCGGCGTTCAAGGCCGACGCCGACGGCTTCTATCGCGTGGAGCTGCAGACGCCGGCCAAGGAGAACGTCGCGGCGTCGCCGCAGTACACGATCGACACGCTCGCCGATCGCGCGCCGACGGTGTCGTTCAAGAAGCCCGGACGCGACACCTCGGTGTCGCCGATCGAAGAGCTGGTCGTCGAGGCCAACGCCGAAGACGACTACGGCATCCGCGACCTCGAGCTGGTCTACTCGGTGAACGGCGGCGCGGAAAAGGTCGTGAAGCTGTTCAAGGGCGACCGGCGCGTGCCGGAATTCATCGGCGGCCACACGTTCTATCTGGAAGAGCTGAACGTGCAGCCGGGCGACGCCGTGTCGTACTACGCCCGTGCGATGGACAACGACGCCGTCGGCGGCAGCAAGCAGGCGACGAGCGATCTGTATTTCCTGCGCGTGCGGCCGTTCAAGAAGGACTTCCGCCAGGCGCAGTCGCAGGGCGGCGGCGGTGGCGGTGGCGGCGGTGGTGGCGGACAGCGAAACCAGGTTGAAGCGCTCTCGGAGCAGCAGAAGCAGATCATCTCGGCCACGTTCAACATCAACCGCCAGAAGAAGACGCTGACGCCGCAGAAGCTGAAGGAGAACTCCAAGATCGTCGAGCTGGCGCAGCGAAAGCTGCGCGAGCAGGTCGAAGGGCTGCTCACGCGCATGAACAGCGAGCTGGTCGAGCGCGACCCGGCGTTCGCGAAGATCGCCGAGATGCTGCCGCAGGCGGTCGCGGCGATGAAGGAAGCCGAAGGGCAGCTCGCGGCGGCCAAGCCGGACGTGGCGCATCACGCCCGAGAACAAGGCGCTGCAGATCCTGCAGAAGGCGGAGGAAGAGTACGAGACGCAGATCAGCGTCCAGCGCGCCCAGCAGGGTGGCGGCGGGGGCGGTGGCGGCGGCGGCGCGATGCAGCAGCGAGCTCGACGGAGCTGTTCGAACAGGACCTCGACCAGCTGGCGAGCCGCTACGAGAGCGCCCCGCAGGCGTCGTCGGAGCAGCAGGCCGATCGTCAGGTCGACGAGATGCTCGAGAAGCTGAAGGAACTGGCGCGGCGTCAGGAGCAGCAGGCGGAGAGCCAGGCGCGTCGTCGCGCGCTCGAGGGCGGTGGCGGCGGCGGTGGCGCGAGCGCCGCCCAGCAGCGCGCGCTTGCCGAACAGCTCGAGGAAGTGGCGCGGCGCCTGGAGCGGCTGTCACGCGAGGAGCAGCGTCCCGAGGTTGCCGAAGCGGCGCGCGCCGCACAGGACGCGGCGAACGCGCTGCGGCGGGCGGCGGCGGGCGATGCCAGAGCGCAGGCCGAGGCCGCGGCGGCCACGGAGAAGCTGCGGCAGGCGCAGCGCAGCCTCGAGCGGTCGCAGGCGCAGCGCACGCAGCGCGACATCGAGGACGCGAAGCGGAAGGCCGACCAGCTCGCGCGCGACCAGCGCGAGATCGCGGACATGAGCGCGCAAGCTTCCGGCAGGCGCGGGACGTCAGCAGGCGGCCGCAACAGGTGAACGAGCGAAAGGCGCAGCTCGAGCAGCAGCTTCGGCAGCTCGAAGGGGATCTCGATCGCGCCGCGCGCGACGCGAGCAGGGACGAAAGGGCGGCGTCGAGGAAGCTGGCGGAAGCGGCCGGCGAAATCCGCGACAACAGCCTGCCCGACCGCGTGCGCATCTCGACGGGGATGGTCAGCCGCGGGACCGATGCCGAATACGCTCGAGGCCGCGGAGTCGGAGATCACCGAAGGGATCGATGCCGTCGGCGATCGTATCGACGAGGCGCAGCGGGCGCTCGGCGCTGGCCAGCAGCGCAACGCCGCAGAAGAGCGGGCCCGAGCGGCGCGGCGAGGCGGCGAGGCGCGCCGAGTCGCTGCAGGAACGGACGCGCGAGCGCGCGCAGCGTGGCCAGCAGGGCCAGCAGGGTCAGCAAGGCCAGGGCAGAACGGTCAGCAGGGTCAGCAGGGCCAGAACGGCCAGCAGGGTCAGCAGGGCCAGCAGGGCGCAGGGCCAGCAAGGCCAGAACGGTCAGCAGGGCCAGCAGGGCCAGAACGGTCAGCAGGGTCAGGGCCAGGGCCAGCAGGGCCAGCAAGGTCAGGGTCAGGGCCAGGCAGCGGCCAGGGTCAAGGTCAGGGCCAACAGGGTCAGGCAAGGCCAGGGCGGTCAGCAGGGTCAAGGTCAGGGTGGCCAGGCTCAGAACGGCCAGAACGGTGGCGATGGCCGGAACAACGAGGGCGGCTTCCGCAACGGCGGGACCGATCGGGGCGGCTACAACGGGCTCGGCTGGGGCGGCTGGTATATCGGCGAAGAGGACCAGCGCCAGCTGCGCAACGAGGCGCGGCAGCTCGGCGAGGAAGCGCGCGCAACTGCTGTCGCGGGTCAACGGCGAGAACCTCAGCCCGCGTGAGGTCGAGGAGATCATGGAAGCGCTGCGACGGCTGCAGGACGAGCGCACCTACAAGGACGTCGCGGAGCTCGTCAGGCAGCAGGCGATCGTTGCCGAAGGGCTGAAGCGGTTCGAGTTCGGTCTGCGCCGCAAGGTCGAAGGCGAGCAGAACGCGATCGCGCTGTCCGGCGCCGACGAATCGCCGGAGGCGTACAAGAAGGCCAACGAGCAGTATTTCCGGTCGCTGTCGAAGGCGGCAAGTAACTCAACTCCCAACGGGAGTTGGGAGTTTGCATCAGATGAAACTCCGGTTTCTTCTCGCCGGCTTCCTCATCCTCACCGTGGAGCCGAGCGGCCGCGCAGCGCGGCTCGTTCGGGGCTTCGGCCGCGGCGCGCGGCCGAAGTGCCCACCAAGGACACCTTCGGCCACGGGTTCAACTTCTGCCGCGGCATGTTCACCAGGTCTATCGGAGCCGGCGGTCAGGGCTGGTCAACCGACTATCCCGACGCCGAGCTGAACTTCTCCATCCGCCTCTCCGAGCTGACCAAGACGCGCGTCGCGTTCGACCGGTCGCGCACGCCTGACTTCGTCACCGTCCGCCTGCCGACGACGATCTTCCAGTGCCCGCAGCTGCACATGGAGGATGTCGGCACCATCGAATTCGAGGACGACGAGATCGAGGCGCTGCGGGCTGGTTCAGAAGGGCGGCTTCCTCTGGGTCGATGACTTCTGGGGCAGCGCCGCCTGGGACAGTGGGAGGCGGAGATCGGCCGCGTGCTGCCGCCGGCCGAGTATCCGATCGTCGACCTGCCGCTCGATCACCCGCTGTTCCACTCCCAGTTCGTCGTCAGCGAGTTCCCGCAGATTCCCGCGATTCAGTCGTGGCGCCGCAATATGTACGACACGTCCGAGCGCGGCACCGACAGCGAGATGCCGCAGCACAAGGCCATTCTCGACCGCCACGGCAACGTCATGGTGTTCATGACGCACAACACCGACATCTCCGACGCCTGGGAGCGCGAAGGAGAGGATCCGCGGTACTTCTATCAGTTCTCGCCCAAGGGCTACGCCGTCGGCATCAACGTGATGCTGTATGCGATGACCCACTAGCGCGCACACTCGCCGGAACTCCTATCGAAGCACCGGGGGCATCGGTAGGACCTCGCTTGTCACGGTGCCTCGCGGCTCCCGGTTCGCGTATTCGTGATGCCGATTGAAGTGTGCGGCGTGGCCTGACGACACGCGGAGAGGCCGTCGCGCCGCGTCGGCGATCCGGCAAGGTGACGCTCTACGAAGACCGGCTCGGGTTCACCCGCAGGCGCCTACAACACGGAAGCTAGGCGTGTCGCCTTCGAGAACGCTGGAATCACGACTATCCCGCGGCGGATCGCAGACGTCGCTGCGCTCACGATGACCTCCCTCCGCGTGCGCCTCGACGGCACCAACGTCCTCTGAAGCGACGACCTTGGAGATCCCCTGAATCCGGTGCTCTACTTCCTGCCGGTAACCGCCGCGATCGCCGCACCAGCCACCCCGAAGAGAACGCAGCGAGAATCGGGTCCACGACCGCGACCAGCAGCGTCGAGGTGTTGGTCGTCGCAAACATCGTGAGGTCGAAGCCGAAGAAGAGCAGCAGGCCGACGAGCGCGGAGACCCTGGCGGCCTGACCCACGCTCGAGACATTGGCCCAACCCAGGATGAGCGTCAGCGCCGCGCCCCACGCCAGCTGACCGATCGCCAGTGACACGAAGTCGAACGGCTCTTTCTGGACGCCGGTCGCCGTGCCCGCGTTGGCGGCGAAGAAATCGGCGAAGACGACTCCGAAGACGAGGTCCCGAGGAAAAACAGGACCAGTCCCCCGACCACGGTTCCGATCGCGAATCGCTGTGTCGTCATCAGTGTCTGCTCCTCGGTGGCAAAACCTACAGGGAAATGATCAGATGGCAACGACTATGATGGTGGGATGCCTTTCTCATCGCTCCACCTCCATGCTGACCTGCTGAAAGGCATTCGCGAGCTCGGGTTCGCGCGGCCGACACCGATTCAAGCCGAAGCGATTCCGCCGGCGCTCACCGGCCGCGACCTGCTGGCGTGCGCGCATGACCGGCAGCGGGAAGACGGCCGCCTTTCTGCTGCCGATCCTGCATCGCCTGATTGACAAGCCGCGCCGCACCACGCGCGCCCTCGTCCTCACGCCAACGCGCGAGCTGGCGGCGCAGATCGCCGATGACCTCAACAGCCTGGCGGTCCACACGCCGCTGACCGGAGCCGCCGTCTACGGCGGCGTCGGCATGGGACCGCAGGAGCATGCTTTTCGCAGCGGCGTGGACGTCATCATCGCCACGCCGGGCCGGCTCCTCGATCACTTCCGCGCGCCGTATGCCAAGCTCGCCTCGCTCGAAGTGCTGGTGCTCGACGAAGCCGACCGCATGCTCGACATGGGCTTCCTCCCGGACATCCGCCGGGTCCTGCGCCACATTCCGACGCGCCGGCAGACGCTGTTCTTCAGCGCGACGATGCCGCCGCCGATCGGGGTGCTGGCGTCAGAGATGCTGAAGAACCCGGTCACGATCAGCCTGCAGCGGCAGTCGGCTCCGGCGGTCGGCATCACGCAGGCCGTCTATCCGGTGCCGCAGGAGCTGAAGCCGGCGCTGTTTCTCGAGCTGATCAAACGTGATCTGGTTCGGGAGGCGCTCGTCTTCACGCGGACGAAGCATCGCGCCAACCGTCTCGCCGACTACCTGGTGAGCCACCGCGTCAATGCGGCGCGCATTCACGGCAATCGGTCGCAGGCGCAGCGGACGGAAGCGCTGGCGGGGTTCAAGAACGGCAAGTACCGCGTCCTGGTCGCCACCGATATCGCGGCCCGCGGCATCGACGTCGAGGCGCTCAGCCACGTCGTGAACTTCGACGTGCCTGCGGTGCCCGACGATTACATCCACCGCGTCGGCCGGACGGGGCGCGCGGAGCTGACCGGCGATGCGTTTACCTTCGTTGCGCCGGACGAGGAGCCGGATCTGCGCGCCATCGAGCGCGCAGTCAAGCGGACGCTGCCGCGGGTGACGCTGCCGGATTTCGACTACAAGGCGCGGCCGCAGGCGAAGCTCGAGATTCCGCTGGCCGAGCGGATCGCCGCGATCCGGCAGCGGAAGGCGCAGGAGCGGGCCCGGTCGCAGTCTCGCGCGTCTGGCCGTGTCGAGCGGCCGGCTGGTCGCGCGCCCTCGCGCCGCGGGTCACCCCCGGCACGTCACCGGCGGCCTTCCCGGTAGCACCCACCGCGGGTTCGCCGGGTCGACGAGCTGATCCTCCCGAAGCGTGCCTCCCCGCTTCCGCAGCGCATCGACGACGATGTCACGAACGAGACCGATGTCGTGCACCAGCGCGAAGCCATCCGGCGGCGTGACGGGCACGAAGATACTGTCGCCGCCGGTGGCGAGGAAGTCGGTCGTGGCCACCAGCAGCCGCTCGCCGTCGGACACCGGCGTGCCGTTCGGGCGCAGCATCGCCACGACCGGAGCGCCGCCCTCGCACGTGACGCGCACGTGCACGCCTGATAGCCCGACGAGCGCCGGAACCCGCGCACCTGTGTCGCCAGCACTTTTCGCAGCTCGGCGCCGGTGAGGTGGAACGCGACGAGGCGGTTGTCGAACGGCATCACCTCGAACACCGCACCGTAGGTCAGCGGACCGGCAGGAAGGTCGGCGCGCAGCCCGCCGGAGGTGTTGTTGATCGACACGTCGGCGCCAGGAATGCCCGCGCGATAGGCGTCGGTGAACAGGTTGCCGAGCGGCGAGTCACCGCTTCCCGCGCGTCGAACCGGCGTTGCCAGCGTGACCCCCAGCAGCGTCTTCTTCTGTGACTCCGCCGCCTGCACCGCGGGTGCGATCGTCCTGACGACGGACTGATCCGGCACGACCGGCGCGCCTTCATACTCCGCACGGACGCGGCTGCTGCTCGAACCCTCCGGGTCGCACTGCGTCGTCCCCGGATCGACGCGCGCACACAGGTCGCGCGGCGCAAAGAGACGCCGCCGGATGATCCGGCGCGTCGACGGATCAACGACGAGGTCGACGCGGCCGAACGACCGTCCGCCCATGTACGCCTCGATGATCGAGATGCCGTCCACCACGTGCGCCATCCCCGAGTGGGCGTGGCCGGCGACGATGACGTCAATCAGTCCGTCCGGCAGGTCACGGGCGACCTGCATGATCTCTTCCGTCTGGTTGCACGAGCTCAAGTCGGTCGGCAGGTGAACGCCGTGCATCGGCCGCCGGCGTGCGACGCGACCACGACGATCGACGCGCCCGCGGCGCGCAGCTGCTTCGCCTCGGCGGCGATCGTCTCCGCCAGCGGCGCCACGCGCAGGCCGACGGTGTTGGCCGCGACCGTCACCGCCAGCGCCTGCGCCGTCATCACGCCAATGACACCGACGCGCAGACCCGCGACCGTGACCATCGTGGATGGCCTGACGTTCGGCCAGTCGACCGGACGTCCCGTCGCCTCGTCGATCAGATTGGCCGCGAGAAACGGAAATGCCGCCTGCATCGCGCGCGCCTTCAGTGCGCCGCGCGCATCGTCGCTCGGGGACTGCGGCGTTGCCGCCGGGCCCGTCGGGCCAAAGTCGAAATCGTGGTTTCCGACCGCCGCCGCCGCGTACCCCAGCGTGTTGTAGGCGGCGATCACCGACGCCCCTTCGTTGAGATTCGACTCCAGCGTGCCCTGGAACATGTCGCCGGCGTCGAGGAGGAGCACGGCGCCTCCATCCCGGGCGCGCGCCGCGCGCACATTGCCGACATAGCCGCCAAGCAGCGCCAGGCCGCCCCGGTCGCCACGCTGCAGGATGCCACCGTGCAGATCGTTGGTGCCGACGATGGAGAGGGTGATCGCTGGCGGAGGAGCGATCGGGGCTGGAGGGCCAGCGGTTGGGGCACGGCCCGTGCCCGCGCATGCGAGTGCGACGACCGCGGCGATCGGCAGCAGGCGCGAAAAGGACATCGCGGAGTTACTTTACCGGGACCGCCTTCAGGAGGAACGCGCGGCGGCGCTCGACGAAGCTCTTCAGGCTCGACTCTCCCTGATCGACCCCCGATGCGAACTGCTCGGTCGGATACAGCTTGCGCGTGTCAGCCTTCACCTCCGCGGCGATCACGGACTGATACTGCCGAACCAGCGGCTCCAGCGTCCGCCAGTCGAGCCACTTGTCGGCGATCTCGCGCACGTAGCCGAGGTAGCTTCGCGCGCAGCGCCGGCACCGCGAGCAGCTTCGATCGCAGCGGCTTGCTTGTATCGTCGAGACCGACCAGCGGATCGAGCTCGGCGCCTGCCTGACCGAAGGTCGTCGGAAACTGAAATCCCGGCGGCAGCTGAATGCCGGGTGGTAATTGGGGAGGTCCTCCGGGCCGCCCGCCGCGCCCGCGCGCCCGGGCCCGCCGCCTTCGTCTTCCAGCCCTTCGTTCATGTCGTGCGGGAGCACGTGCACACGACCCTGTGCGTCGAGATAGATGTTGTAGTCGCTGGCGCGCGTCCAGTAGCCGTCGGTATTGGCCAGCGCCACGTCGAGGGCAAGAAATTTCAGCGCGCCGTCGATGTCGAGCAGCGGCGCCAGCGCGGCTTCAAGGCGGTCGGCGGGCGTCTCGTTGAGCACCTTGAACATCTGGATCAGCCGGCGCCACGACTGCTCGGTGTCGCGCGACTTGATGGCGTAGATGCCGCGGTACGCGTCGATGTTCTCACCGAGATATGCCATGCCGCCGCGGCCAATCGGACTGCCCGGCACCTTCCAGCGCGCGCCGCCCTTGTCCTTGAACCGGTCGCGGACGAAGTCCGAGTTGAACTGCTCGGCGTTGAGGTAGACGCCCCAGCTTTCGCCGTTGATGACCACGCGCACGTAGTTGATCCGGGCAGCCGGCACGTACTGCCGCGCAATATGGCTGTAGAGCAGCCCGCGAACGAACGTCGGGTCGCTGTTGGCGTTCAGCAGGTTCAGCGTCCGGAAGCCCTGCACGCGCTGGTCGTCGTCCGCAAAGTCGATCGACACATTCAGCGAGCGCTTTGAGCCTTCGGACACAAAGGCAAACGAGGACATGCCTCGGAAGCGCACGCCGACGTCCCGAAACTCTCGACCGTCCACGGTGAGCGCGGCCGGCACGTCCACGTCCGTGTTGTAGAAGTCCGCGAGCTCCTTCTCCCAGTCCGCGTTTTCAAACTGCAGGAACAGCGTGCGCAGGACGCTCGTGTCGTAGAACGGTTCGTCGGCGTACTTCCGCACGGCATCGGGGGTGAGTCGCTGCCCCGGCGACCCTGGAGCCAGGCCGCGGCCTCCCAACGGAGGCAGTCCGGGCGGGGCGCCTGCGCCGAGGCCGCCAGGGCCCCCCGGACCTGCAAACCGTCCGATGACTGCCCCCAGACCGTCGGAGGCTGCGTGGCCAGCCACTCACGCGCGACCTTGCGCTCTGCGTTCTCGAGGCGTCCGTTCTTCGACGCGTCGAACTGCGCGAGGATTGGCCGCTCCGTGAACATCGCGTCGAGGTCGAATGCCGGGAATACAGCGGGGGCCTGCGGCGGCGCCTGTCCGTGGGCGGCGGCAAGGAACATCAGCAGGCCAAGGCCGGTTCCAGCCAGCGCGTGACGTCCGAATATCAGCATGAGCTTGAGCTTAACACTTGGGGTTCTGAATAGAATGTGCCCTGAAGCCTATGGGAAAAAGAGATCCACGCGTTGACGTCTACATCGCCACGTAGCAGCGCAACTGGAATATATGTAAGGTCCCGCTAGAGCCGGACTGGAAGTACATGTAGGCACAAACCATGCTCCTTTAATCCTGATGGGTATCTGTTCTGACAGAACTCATCAGGAGGAGTGTGTGTGATGAAAGCATTCTTAGGTGCGGTTTCCGCCGTTGTGCTCGCCTTTACGGTCGCCTGCAGTCAGTCGGATGCCGGCATCACCACAGCCGTCAAATCGAAGCTCGCCGCGGACGACTCGGTGAAGGCGTACAAGGTGGACGTCGACACGCAGAACAAAGTCGTAACACTCAGCGGCGAAGTGGAGACGGCGGCGCAGCGTGAGCACGCGGTCATGATCGCGCGTAATACGAAAGGCGTCGCGGACGTAGTCGACCAGCTGCGAGATCAACCGACCGGAGGCGACATCAGGCGTCACGATCGATGACTCGTTCGAAGCCGACGTGAAGAGGGGCGCTGACGCGACGGCCGATGCAGCCAAACGCGGCGCTGACGCGACCGGCGACTCGGTCAAACACGGCGCTGAGGCGACGGGCAACGCGGTCAAGCGCGGCGCAGAGGCGACAGGCAACGCGGTCAAGCGCGGCGCCGAGAAGACGGCCGAGAAGACGGAGGAAGGCGCGAAGAAGGTGGGCGGCGCCATCAAGGACGTCTTCACGGATGACGACAAGGATAGTGATAAGGACGGGAAGTAAGTCCGTTGGTAGTTGCCTAGTTAGATGGATAGATAGTTCAGATAGTTGGGTAGTTGGTGGTTGGTGCTTCGTGATTGAGGCGCCAGCCACCAGCTACAATTCAAGGCGTGCCGAAGACGCCTGCCCCGAGCGACCACAGTAGCCCGCACGTCCAGGGGCCTGCCGCGAGCGAGCGTAGTCGCTCGCGAGTCGAGGCGGTGCGCGGCATTTCCAACAACATCCTCGACACGATCGGCAACACGCCGCTCGTCCGCATCAACGCGATCACCCGCGGCGTGACCGAGGCGACGGTCCTCGCCAAGCTCGAGACCTTCAATCCAGGGAACTCGCTGAAGGATCGCATGGCGCTCCGGATGATCGAGGACGCCGAGCGCGAGGGGCTGCTCGCGCCCGGCGGCACCATCATCGAGGGGACATCCGGCAACACCGGGATGGGCCTGGCCATCGCGGCGGTCATCAAGGGGTACCGCTGCATCTTCACGACGACCGACAAGCAGTCGAAGGAGAAGATCGACGCGCTCAAGGCGTTCGGCGCCGAGGTCATCGTCTGTCCAACCGACGTCGATCCCGAGGATCCGCGCTCGTACTACTCGGTGTCGTCACGCCTGGCGAAGGAGATCCCCGGGTGCGTGGAAGGCCAATCAGTACGACAACCTGTCGAACACCAAGGCGCACTACGAGTGGACGGCGCCGGAGATCTGGGAGCAGACGGACGGACGCGTCACCCATCTCGTCATCGGCGTCGGCACCGGCGGGACGATCAGCGGCATCGGGCGGTACCTCAAGGAGCGCAACCCGGCCGTCAAGGTCTGGGGCGTCGATACCTACGGCTCCGTGTTCAAGAAATACAAGGAGACGGGCATCTTCGACAAGAACGAGATCTACCCGTACGTCACCGAAGGGATCGGTGAGGACTTCCTGCCCGCGCAACGTCGACTTCGCGATGATCGACCACTTCGAGAAGGTCACCGACAAGGATGCCGCCATCATGACCCGGCGCCTGGCCCGCGAAGAGGGCATCTGGGTCGGCAATTCCGCCGGCGCCGCGATGGCCGGCGTCGTTCAGCTCGCCGACCACTTCGGTCCGCGACGACATCGTCGTCGTCGTCTTCCACGACCACGGCTCGCGCTACATGGGCAAGATGTTCAACGACGAGTGGATGCGGTCGAAGGGGTTTCTCGAGGTGTCGGGCATGACCGCCCGCGACCTGGTGGCGCTCGGCGTGTCAGGCGAGCTGTACACGATCGAGGCGGCGCGGCCGGTGGAGGAGGCGATCCGCGTCATGAGCGACCACGACTTCTCGCAGATCTGCGTGACCAAGGACGGGCCGTATCGTCGGCTCGCTGAACGAGGCGCACCTCTACGAGGAGTTCGTGCGCGACCCCGACTGCAAGTCGAAGTCGGTCGAGGAGATCATGCAGCCGGCGTTTCCGTTCGTGGACGCGTCAACGCCGGTGCAGTTCCTGGCGACGATGATCACGCCGGAGCAGCCGGCGCTGCTGATCAGGGATTTCAAGAGTCAGAAGACGTTCATCATCACGCGGTCGGACATCATCCGGGTGTTGACGTAGGTGCGACCAGACTGACGCGGTCGGTGCGAAGGGTGCGAGCAGACTGACGCGGTCGGTGCGAGGGTGCAGGCGTCTGCGCGGTCGGTGCAATGGCACTACTGGTCGGTGGGGCGCTCTACGCGATCGATCACGACGACTTGCCGTCCGATGTTGTAACGCTCCTCGCGGCTCCAGGACGGTGCGCCCAGCAGCTGATAGGACTGGAGCTGGTGGCGGCGAGATCTAACGGAGGGCGGCAAGGCGCCTGAACATTCGGGTGCGGCTATTTCCCCCTCGGAGGTGCCGGCGCGGGCGGCGGCGTTGGTGGCGGCGACTCCTAATTCCGGAATCCGCGGGATTCCCAGAATTCCTCCGAGCGCGGCAAGCTTGGCGAAGTCGATCGGGCCGACGATGTTGACGACGCTGCAACTCGCCTGGCTCGGCGTTGATGAGGAAGATGCCGTTGATCTTTCCGCCCTGTTGGAAGAAGTAGACCTCCTGCAACTCCCAGTCGTCCGCCTTTGCCCTTTTGCTCGTTCGACACAATTTTGACCCAGCCCGGCGTCGATCAACTGCTTGCGAATGCGTGTTGATGTCGTCCATCGAGTAGGCCTTGTCGTCGTCGAACTCGTAGCTGCGAACGTAGATGCCCTTCAGCTCCGAGATGACCTGCTTCGCGGCCTCCGCCTTCGGTCCCGGCGCTACGAGGGCCGGGCCGGAGCGACCGCGAGCAGTCTCCGGACCGATGGTGACTTCCTGCTTTTCCGACGCGCGCGCGGCGAGCTTGTCGAGGCATGTCGAGATCAATGCGGCCGTCCTGGGCGCTGGCGGCGACTGGGAATCAACAGCGTGAAGGCGACAAGCGCAAGTCGTAGTCTTCATGGGTTCCCCTTACCGGCCTCGTTGTCGGCCGGTTGCGAAAGCTTGCTCTGCACGCGCGCGAGCGTGTCGCTCGTGATCTGCAGCGCAAGCCGAAGTTCTTCCTGCACGCGCGCCGCTTCGGCGGCCTGGCTTGCTGCTCGTAATAGCGGTCCGGCGCCGGCGGCGACGGCGAGCACGGCGGCCGCTGCCAGCCAGCGCCGCACGCCGCTCGACGCGGGCCCTGCCTGACGTGACGGCGCAGCCGGCGTCCTCGTTGATGCGCGCGAGCACGCGATCGGCCAGATCGGCCGGCGCCTGCTTGCGCCGAAGCGCGTCGCGAAGTTCGTGTGTCCATGGTTCATTGGCCTTTACTCTTCCCATCAGGCGCTCGCGCAGCGCCGCGATCGACCGGCGAAGATGGCTCTTCACGGTGTTCACCGGCATGCCCAGCGCGTCGGCGATTTCCGTCGGCGTCCATTTCTTCCTGATACCGAAGCACCACCACCATGCGTGCGCGCTCCGGCAGCCCGGCGACGAGCGCCTGCAGCCGTTCGGCGACGAACACCTCGCGCGTCTGCGGCGGGTGGCCCGTCTCGGGCAGCGTGTCGGTGCCGAACTCCGGACGGTGGTTCCGCCGCCGGATCTCGTCGATGCAGCGGTGGCTCGCCACCCGCCGCAGCCAGGAGACGACGTGCGCCTCGGACTCCAGCCGGCCGCAGGCTGCGATACAGCTCGAGGAACACCTCCTGCGCCAGGTCCTCGGCTGCCGGCCGGCTGCGCAGCATGTTCAGCGCGACGCTGAACACCATGTTCTGGTGGCGGCGAATCAGGGCGGCGAAGGCCGCCTGGTCGCCGGCCTTGGCCTGGGTCAGGAGGTCCTGGGCGTCAACGGTGGCGGCTGCGAACTGCGGGGACGGCGGCGGGAATGACACCGGGGCGGGGCTCGGGGCCTGGATGTCTGTGCGTCCGAAAGCCGCCGTCACCGCCATATATGGTTAGAAATACGGCGATGGGGCACGGGTGGGCCGGAGAGGGGTGCAGCCGACCTCAATACCGTAGGCGATGCCGGCCCCCACCAGGGGACGATCTCGTAGACGAACCGCCCAGCCGTCACCGCAGGGTCGGTATCGACGGCCGCTTTGGCCGCCTCCATCGACGCCACCCGCAGGATGAAGATGCCGGCGAGGGCGCGGTCTCCCGAGGTCCCTTCAAATGGCCCCGCGACCACCATCAGGCCCTCTTTGGTCAGGCGTTCGATGTTCGCTCTGTGTGCCTGCGAGACCTTCGTGGCCTCCGGCGTGGCGGCCGCCGTCCACGTCGGGCCGCGGCGGAGGAACACCATGTAGTACATCCGCATCTCGGTCTGCGGCAGGGCCGGGACGGCGAACGCCCCCAGGAGGATGACGATGGTGAAAACGCGAATGGTGGTGTTCATCATGGTACGACCTGGAAAGCCGTGACGCGGGACGAGGGGCCCTGCTTCACTTCGACCGCGTAGTACGCGGGCGCCAGCGGCGTTGCCGGGAACTCCGCGACGATCCAGCGGAACGTCCCTGATGCGTCCGCCCGCTCGCTGATCTGGACGGGAACGGAGAGCGCGCTGCCCCTGCTGTCGAGCAGCCGTGCAGACACAGGGTCGCTGGAGGTCGTCGGCAACTCGAAGCGCAGGAGCTCATTTTTCCGGAATCGTGGATCGGCGGTGCGCGTGTAGCGTTGTCCTGGCGACGATGAACGCCGGGACAGAATCGGCTCGCCCAGCGGGGTCGGCTCCGCGGCGACTGTGATGCGCATGAAATCGCCGACCGGCGTCGCTGTCCGGACGCAAGGAACTGCAGCTGCACGCCGTACACGCCGGGACCAAGCCCGGCATCAGCGAAATCGAATTCGGCGACCGGGCTGGCTGCGGTGAGGTCGACTTTGCGCGTGACGGGAGTGCCACCGCTGACGGGCCGCACGGTGATCTCGGCGGAACCGCCGTTGATCCACGGCGCCTTGCTGCGAAGCTGCGAATCGAGCTCACCAACGATCCAGAGCGCGTTCGTTGCTGGTCCCGAAGTGTTGCCACGCATCCAGGACACGGTTCGCACGTGCAGGAGACCGGGTGTCGTGCGCGTGAGATCACTCAGCGCCGTCGACACAGGATCCGGCCTCTCGCTTGATCTCGACGGGCGCCGTCGGCCGCATCTCCGCTGGCGTCATGTTGAGGGTCGTGGCGACATAACCCGGGCGCGCCCGCACCTGGGTGCCCCCGCGTTTGACCTTGACCGTGATGCGGCGGAACTTGCCGTCAACGGTCGGGTTCGCGGGTGTGTAACTCAAAAGGTAATAGTCCGACGTCGAGGTCATCATCTTCTTCAGCGTCTCGTCGACCTCGTTGGCGTTGACGATGGCCAGCCCGTCGGTGTCCTCGGCGAGCCCGCGTAACGCTGTCCTGCCGAGCCAACGCACCCGGGTTGAATGCCCCGCCTGTCTGGCGGCGAGTCGGCAGTCCGGCCAGCGCGGAGGGCATGACCGGATAGAGCGTGACGTTGTTCAGCCGGGCGTGTGCGGCGACTTCGTCGAGACGGTGCCGCGTGATCGAGCGAGGCAAGGTCACGGAGATCGGATTCACACTCCCGCGACGAGATCATCGCCCCGGGTGACTCGCCGGCCCGGGCAACCACGCTGCTGGTGTCGACCCACCGGTCGTGGGGATGCCCGCGGGCGTACCGGGCCGTCCGCGCGCACTCAGCGTCGCGTTCTTCGTGAACAGGCGGAAGCCGTTGCTCAGGACCAGCACGTGCTTGCGCTCGTCCCGAAGGCCGCCGAGATGCGCGATCAGGGCGTCGAGCGCCTCGAGTGCCATCAGTTCCTGGTAGCGCCCTTTCATCTCGCCATTCGGGCTGCCAGGAAATGCCGCCGGGTAGCACGCGTCCCAGAGTGCGTATCTGGGATCTGCGGACTGCGTCGGCCATGCGCTCGTCCGTGAGCGGCAGGCGCCGCTCGAACGTCAGGTCTTCGACACGCATGTCCGACGTCATGACCGCGACCAGATCGTCCGGCCCGAGCAGGCCGTTGAGTTGTTGGACCAGAGACAGCCGCTCACGATTGAGCGCAGCGGCCGGCAAGGGGTTGCGCGCGGCAAGCGGCACGAACACCACAAACAGCCGGTAGCGGGGGTCAGAGGCCATGCGCCGCCGGTCCGCGAGCGATCGCGGTTCGGCGCGCGACGCCGCCGTGCGCGCGCCGACGGCAATGCGCTCGAACGTCTGGATCGTGTGGGGAACGCCGTCCTCGAACAGCTCGATCTCGTCCGCACGAAGGTCAGTGACGGGCTTGCCGTCTTTCGTCGCGTAGAGATCGACGCGCACCGATTGGATGCCGGTGCGGAACGTGGGGTCTTGCGGGGCGGACGTCCGATCCTGCGCCGTCAGGAGCGCGGTGGCGGCCACGGCCGCCCACAGGGTCGCAAGGGTCCGGGCCCTCGGGGACATGACGACTATTATTCGATCGCTTTGACGATATCTTCGACGACTTTCTTCGCGTCGCCGAACACCGCTCTTCAGGCCTCTCAGTGGGGGTGCTGCTGGTAGTGCTGCCGCAGGAGGTCCTTGCCGTAGTCGTTGCCGTTGGGGGTCCGCACCACGGAGTGGATGTGCTCGCGATACGGCCGCCCGGACGGGTTCAGGTGCCGGAGGTTGACGGGTGTCTCATGGTCGAACTCGATCAGGATCACCGGGCTGTGAATTCGGTAGTAATAGACCGACCCATCTTCCGTGCCTCCAATCCACGCGAAATACGTCGCGTCGAGGTGACGTTCCACATCGGCCATGTGGACGCGTGCATGGCCCTCCCGCAGGTTGCCGACATAGAGGCCAACGAGGTCGAGCAACTGCTTCTTCTGCGCCGGCGACAAAGATGACCCGCGCACGCCGGCATAGTCCAGGACGACGTTGTCGCTGAACGCCTGCGTCATGATGTTGTTGCCGGTCTTTGACGTGTTGACGACGGCCTGCGTGCGCTGCTCCGGCGTCAGGGCCCGGATCATCTGGAGCCCGCGTCCTTGTTCGTCCTGCAGGATCGACGTCCCCGCGTACTTGCCGGACGTGGCGATGGTCGGTTCCGATCCCCAGAAGGCGGGCGTCATGACCACCTGATCGCCGAGCACGACGTAGTTGAGATTCAGATGATGGCCATCGAGCTGGAATCCCCATGGCTCACGGGCTGACGGTTCTCCCATGATCGAGATCCAGTACTTCCACTCGCCGTATTCGATGAAGTTGTTGCTGTTCAGCTCGCCCAGCGTCTCGTTGAGCCGCATGATGTCGCGGGTCAGCTTCAACCCCTTGGCGCTCAGCGATGCCTCGAGCATCCGGAACGCCGCCTCGCGCTGCGCCGCGCTCATTTCCTCGAACGAGATCCCATCCCGGTAGTAGATGTGCTGATTGGCCCACTTCCGCCATTCCACGTCGTCAGCTCTGAACATCGTCCTCTTCGCCGCTGCTGGTCGTCGAGCGATTTGAGGAATGCGGCGGCGGCGCGCGGACCGGCTCGGTTGAAACGCCGGTCGAGCGGATCGAAAACAGATTGGGGGCGACCGTGCCGTTCGTCGTGATGCCCTTGAAGGGTTCGGCGAGACCGGTCTTTTCCATACGCGCGCTGAATTCGCGCGATCGCTTGAGGTAGTCCTCGCGAGTGGGATTCTGACCGGCGACGACGGCGACGGCGAGAGCCGCCATGGTTCCGACGACGAGACAGGCGTCCGTGGCTCATGCCGTCGATCGTATACCGACTACTCGATGGCCTTGACGATATCCTCGACGACTTTCTTGGCGTCGCCAAACACCATCATCGTCTTGTCCAGGTAGAACAGCGGGTTATCGATGCCGGCGTAGCCGGAGGCCATCGAGCGCTTGTTGACGACCACCGTGCGCGCCTTGTGCGCCTCGAGAATCGGCATGCCATAGATCGGGCTGCCCGGCTGCTCGGCGAGTGGATTGACGACGTCGTTGGCGCCGAGGACGAAGGCAATGTCGCTCGTGCCGAAGTCGCTGTTGATGTCATCCATCTCCAGCACCTGGTCGTACGGCACCTCGGCTTCGGCCAGCAGGACGTTCATGTGTCCGGGCATTCGGCCGGCCACCGGATGAATCGCGTAGCGGACGGTCACGCCCTTGGCGATCAGCTTCTGCGCCATCTCCTTGACGGCGTGCTGCGCGCGCGCGACGGCCAGCCCGTAGCCGGGAATGATGATCACGCTTTCCGCATTGCCCAGCAGGAACGCCACGTCGTCTGGTGAGCCGGACCTGACGCTCCGCTGCTCGGTCGTCGCGGCAGCGACGCCTTCGGCGGCGCCGAACCCGCCGAGGATGACGCTGAAGAACGACCGGTTCATCGCCTTGCACATGATGTAGGACAGGATCGCGCCCGATGAACCGACCAGCGCGCCGGCAACGATGAGCAGCGGATTGTTCAGCGAGAACCCGATCCCCGAGGCGGCCCACCCGGAGTAGCTGTTCAGCATCGAGATCACGACCGGCATGTCGGCGCCGCCGATCGGGATGATGATCAGCACGCCGAGAATGAACGCGATCGTCGTCATCGCGATGAACGGCGGCCAGTGCGCATCGACGCCGGCCATCACGAACGCGATGCCGAGTGCGGTCATCACGATGGCCAGCAGCAGGTTGACCAGGTGCTGGCCCTTGAAGACGATCGACGCGCTCGAGAACAGCCGGAACGTCTTCCCCAGGTTCGCCAGCTTGCCGAAGGCAATCACCGAGCCCGAGAACGTCATCGCGCCGACGAACGTGCCGATGAACAGCTCCACGCGGTTGCCGCGCGGAAGCGGGATCGGGATATTGAAGGCAGCCGGGTTGCTGACGACGGCGAAGGCGATGAGGACGGCTGCCAGCCCGACGAGCGAGTGCATCGCCGCCACCAGCTCCGGCATCTGCGTCATCTCGACGCGCTTGGCCACGTACCAGCCAATGACGCCGCCGACGGTCAACGCCAGCAGCGCCCACTGGATCTGCCCCGCAATCGCCAGCGTCGTGACGACGGCCATCGACATGCCGACAATGCCGAACAGGTTGCCGCGGCGGGCGCTGAGCGGGTGCGAAAGGCCTTTGAGCGCGAGGATGAAGAAGACGCTGGCGACGAGATAGAGGAGGGCGACGGCGTTCGTTGTGCTCACGCAGCCTTCTCCGCGCGCTTCTGCTTCGGTTCTTTCTTCTTGAACATCTCGAGCATCCGCTCGGTGACGAGGAACCCGCCGAAGGTGTTGATGGCCGCCAGCGCAACCGCCAGTGCGCCCAGCAACGGCCCCAGTCCGCCGATCGTCGACCCGGCCGCGAGGATCGCGCCGACGATGATCACGGAGCTGATGGCGTTGGTGACGCTCATGAGCGGCGTATGCAGCGCCGGCGTGACGGTCCAGACGACGTGGTAGCCGACGAAGATGGCCAGCACGAAGACGGTCAGGTTGGTGATGATGGGATCGACAGGGACTCCGTGCATCAGGCCCTCACGGCCGCGCCGTCGGTACAGACCAGCGTGCCGGCAATGATTTCGTCCGCCCGATCGAACTTCAGTTCGCCGGTCTTCGGATCGGTCAGCAGGTTGATGAAGTTCAGAAGGTTCCTCGCATAGAGTGCGCTGGCATCAGCCGCGACGGTGGACGGGAGACTCGACGGCGCCAGGATCTTCACGCCGTGGCGGATGGTGACGGTATCGGCTTCGCTGCCGGCGCAGTTGCCGCCCTGCCTGACCGCCAGATCGACAACGACCGAACCGGGCTTCATGCCCTGGAGCGTGTCGTCGGTGATCAGCAGCGGCGCGGGCCGGCCGGGAATCAGCGCGGTGGTGATGACGATGTCGGCGGCTTTGGCGCGTTCGGCGATGAGCGCCGCCTGCCGCTGCTTGTAGTCGTCGCTCATCTCGCGGGCGTAGCCGCCCGAGGTTTCCGCGGATCGCTTTTCTTCGTCCGACAGCGCCACTTCCACGAACTTGGCGCCGAGCGATTCCACCTGTTCCTTCACGGCGGGTCGCACGTCGAAGGCTTCGATGACGGCGCCAAGCCGTTTCGCCGTGGCGATGGCCTGCAGTCCGGCCACGCCGGCGCCGAGGACGAGCACCCGGGCCGCCTTGACCGTGCCGGCGGCAGTCATGAGCATCGGCATGAAGCGGCCGTACTCGTTGGCGGCCAGAATCACCGCCTTGTAGCCCGCGATGTTGCCCTGCGACGAGAGGACGTCCATCCCCTGGGCGCGGGAGATGCGCGGCAGCAGCTCCATGGCAAAGGCCGTCACGCCAGCCTGCGCCAGCGGCTCGACGCCAAGATGCGGGCTCAGGAGGCCGACGAGCATGCTCCCGCGCCGCAGCAATGGCAGCTCCGCCGGTTCGGGTCCACGCACTTTGAGGATGATGTCGGACTGGCTGTAGATGTCCGCCGCGCATCCGAGCGCGGCGCCGGCAGCCACGAACTCAGCGTCGGGAATGCTGGCCTGCACGCCGGCGCCGGCTTCCACCATCACCGCGTGACGGCCGCCAGCACTCAGCTTCTTGACCGTTTCGGGCGTGGCGGCCACACGCGTCTCGCCCGGATAAATTTCGGCAGGAATGCCGATGCGCATCGAGTTGAACCCCTTATCTCGCCGGATTCAACTGGTTGGCCCGGCAGCTCATGAGCGTAGCCCCTTATTCTATGGTGCATGTTTGATGGCGGCAAGCCGCGATGACGATAAAGACCTATCTCCTCACGCTTCCGGAGCGGATGATTCGCTCCGCGCTCGGACTGACGGCGGGTGTGGCGCGGGAGATCGGGGAAGCCGCGCTGCCGTCGGGCGTGCGGCGGACGCAGCTCTATCAGAACATGGTCGATGCCACGCTCCGATTTCTGATCGAGCAGGTGGGTCAGGTCGAGGGGGTCTACCAGGCCGATGGCAAGCTGCCGGACGACTTTCTCGTGCGGCGAACAGCGGGCAACGCGATCGAAGTGATCGGCGTCGTGGCGTTCCGCGCATCTCCAGTCTGGATTCTGGCCGCGCTGGCCGACCTCTGTGGCGCGGGCCGACAGCTGATCCCCGAGATCGCCGAGGCGCTCAAAGCCGAGGGATTGCTCGAGAGGGACACGGAATTCACCAGTGTGGACCAGATGCTCGACGGGCTGGAGCGGACCTCGTCGCGGCTGGCCTCCACCGTGAACACGCCGCCGCTCGACGTGGCCGCCCTGCGTTCCGAGTGGAACGCCATTCGAGACGATGCGCGCCGGCTGCAGCCGGGGAGCCTCCCGTCGTCGGACGCGATTACGGCCTCATGGACAGAGCTCAAGGCGTCATCGGCACAGCAGGGGCGCAGCATCTTCGAAACGTCCACGATGATGGCGGTGTCGGCTGTCCGGGCGTTGCCGGGTCAGGCTCGATGGCTCTCCGCGTCGGCTCGCGTGGGTGCGACGCGAACGGGGGAGATCGTGGTGGCTGCGCTGCTGGATCACTACCGCGCCACCGCTCGGGAGATCGAGACGGTCGGCTTTACCGCCTACGCATCCGACCATCTGCGTCCGTATCTGTCTGCCGCCATGCGCCAGTTCTCGCCCGCGCAGCGCACGGTGACGGAGCGGCTCCTCGGCCGCCGCTGATCGTTTAGAACGTCCCCGCTCCAAACGTGTCGCACGCCTCCATCCGTCCGCTGTCGAGTCCGCGCCTCAGCCACGACGCGCGCTGCTCCGAGGACCCGTGCGTGAACGATTCCGGGGCGACGCGCCCCTGAGACTGCCGCTGCAAGCGGTCGTCGCCAATCGCGGCCGCGGCGCGCAGCCCTTCTTCGGCGTCTCCGGTTTCGAGCAGTCCGTGTTGCGCCGCGTAATGTCCCCAGACGCCCGCATAGCAGTCGGCCTGCAGTTCCATCCGCACCGACAGCTGATTCCCTTCACGCTCACTCGAGCGCTGCTGCATCGCATGGACGCGCTCGGATGTCCCGGTGAGCGTCTGCACGTGGTGCCCCACCTCGTGGGCGACGACGTAGGCCTGTGCGAAGTCGCCAGGGGCGCCGAATCGCGCGTCGAGATCGCGGAAGAACGACAGATCCAGATACACCTTCCGGTCATTGGGGCAATAGAACGGCCCCATCGCGGACTGGCCGACGCCGCACGCCGATTGGGTGGCGTCGGTGAACAGGACCAGCACCGGCGGCTGGTATCGGGCGCCGCGTTGTTGGAAGACTTCGGTCCACACGTCTTCCGTATCCTTCAGCACGACCGAAACAAACTTCGACTGCGGGTCGTTCTCGATGGAGTCGCTGCCGGCGGTGCCCGCCGATTCCGACGGACGGCGGCGCGGAATTGATGACGTCGATCGGATTGGTGCCGGTGAGCGCCGAGATGAGCAGCAGCAGCACGAGGCCGCCAATCCCGCCGCCGACGGGGAGCGCCATGCCCATTCCGCGCCGATCCTCAATGTTTCCGCTTCCTGCCCGACCTTGCCATCTCATGTCGCATCTCCGCAGGCCCAAGGCCCAAGGTCTGAACGTCGTGTCCGCCTTCACGCCGACCTCCAATCGGCATGCCGACCGAAACCGCTCAGTTATGATGCGACTGCGATGGATTTGCAACTGAACGATAAGGTGGCGCTCGTCACCGGATCGAGCCGCGGTATTGGCCTGGCGATCGCGCATGCGCTTGCCGCTGAGGGCTGCCGGGTCGCGATGTGCGCCCGGACTGAGGCGCGGCTTGGTCAGAGCCGCGTTGGAGGTCGGGCAGACGGCCGGCGCGGCGGAACGCGTCCTGGCGGTTCCGGCGGATGTCAGCACCGAGGCGGGCGCGGGGGCCGTGGTCGCGCGAACGGTCGAGGCGTTCGGCGGACTCGATGTGCTGGTGAACAACGTGTCGATGGCCGGCGGGGGAGGACTGCTGGATACGTCGGACGCGGACTGGCAGCAGGCGATCGATCAGGCGCTCGGGACCACCGTTCGCGTCTCCCGTCTGGCCGTGCCGCACATGCAGCGCCGCGGCGGCGGGTCGATCATCATCATCGCGTCCATCTACGGGCGCGAAGCAGGCGGCCGCATGACCTACAACGCGGTCAAGGCCGCGCAGATCAGCCTGGGCAAGTCGCTGGCGCAGCAGCTCGCCTCGTCGAACATCCGGGTCAACAGCGTGTCGCCGGGGTCAATCATGTTCGAGGGCGGATCGTGGTGGAAGCGGCAGCAGCAGGACCCGGCGTTCATAGCCGAGATGATCAAGCGTGAGCTGCCGTTCGGCCGCTTCGGCAAACCCGACGAAGTCGCCAACGTCGTCACCTTCCTCGCTTCTCCCAAGGCCAGCTGGATCAGCGGGACGTCGGTCGTCGTCGACGGCTGTCAGAGTCGGTCGTTTTAGGTGCAATGGGTCTGACGCTCGTCGGTGCGAAGATGCACTGCCGGTGGTCGGTGCGAACAGTTTGACGCGGGTCGGTGCCAAGACCTCAGCTATCGCGCGGTCGGTGCAAGCGGTCTGACCGCCAGGGTCGGCTCCGCAACGGGCGCGCCGGTGCGGTGCAAGACTCACTGCCGAGTTGTCGGTGACAAGCTGAGCTGACCGCTCGGTTGGTGCAAGCAACCCGACGCTTGCGGTGCAATAGGTGCGCTCGCGATGAACGACTCGGAAATCCAGCGGCAACCTGCTGCAATCGCTCAAATCGTGGATGAAACGAGAATTGGGCTTCAAGATGGCATCAGAGCCCAAAGTCGGCGCACTGCTCGCCACCTGGCGGCGTCGAAACCCGGCGGACGATTCCTCGAAATTGGTACGGAACTGGCCATGGCACCGCGTGGCTACTCTCCGGCATGGACGCGTCGTCGACGCTTGAAACTGTGGATACCGAGGCCGACTTGGTCGCTGTCGCCAGGCGACATCTCGGGTCCGATGGTCGAGTGACGTTCCACGTCGTGGATGGTGCCGAGTTCCTGCGGCAGTCCCCGAAACCATTCGATTTGATCTACGCAGACGCATGGCCCGGCAAGTTCAGTCACTTGGATGAGGCGCTGTCACTCCTGCGGGCCGGCGGCATATACGTGATTGACGATTTGCTTCCGCAACCAAACTGGCCCGAGGGCCACGCGCCGAAGGATCCCGGCGCTAATCGAGAGCCTAGAGCAACGCCAGGGCTTCATCGCCGTCAAACTGGTTTGGGCATCTGGAGTGATGCTCGTTGTGCGACGCTGATCCGGCACCTCTCGCACCGGCCGCGCAGCCCGCTTGCACCGACCCGGAGCGCCGCTTGCACCAAGCGGAATCACTGTGCAATACGCGTCAATGAAACAAGTACGACGGCCAATCCTTATTCGATTTCCCAGTGCAGTACAACTTCCGTGGAGAGTCTTTCGGACTCAATGAGTTCGTTCAGATGGTGTTCTTCGATTGAAATCCGCGGCTCGTGCACCGACCTCACCCGCACTAATCGCACCGACTACGAAGCCACCTCGCACCTTTCGCACCGGCCGCGAAGTCTGCTTGCACCGACCCTGATCCTGCACAGACCGGCTACTCGTAGAACGCCGGCGCTTTCTTGATCTTCGCCATGGCTGTGAAGTCGTGCTGGATCCAGAGCTGCGCGCCGGTCTTCTTGAGGAACGCGTCGAGGGCCACGCGTGACTCGCGCGTCTGATCGACGTTGAATTCGAAGGTCGGAAGCCGGTTGAGGGTTCGCTCCTGCGGATAGTGATAGAGGTCGCCCGACAGCACGACGCCGCCGGTCTTCGCGAGCTTGAGGTAGAGCACCTGGTGGCCTGGCGTGTGGCCCTTCGCCAGCTTGAGCACTACGGATCCGTCACCGAACACATCGTGGTCGTCGGTCGAAATCAGGACCGTCTTGCCGTTCTTCAGATCGGCAAACGTCGAGGGCTGCGGCGGGTCCGCCGCTGTGTCAGGAAGCATCGCGTCGCGCTCAGCCTGGCGCGCCAGCCATGTCGACTTCACGAACTGGTTGGCATTCGCGGTGTGATCCCAATGGAAGTGTGAGAGCGCGAGATAGGTGATATCCGACGGGGCATAGCCGATCGCCGCCAGCTGCGCCTTCATCGTGGTGCGCAGCGTGACGCGGCGTTCCTGGCTGTTCGACAGCACCAGCCGTCGTGCCACGGGCCGGCCCGTCGGCGTCCATGAGTCGTCCGCGATCGCTCCCGTGTCCCAGATCAGCGTGCCTTTGGGATGGACGATCAGCGCCGCGATGACGGACAACTGCGTGACGGAGACTTCTTCCTTCGTCAGACGATAGCGCGCGGGGTCGGATTCGAGCGTTCCGCCGTCGAGGACGTACAGGCGGACTGCCTGTGGAGGTCGCGGGGACGGTTTCGACTGGCCGGCGAGCGGATTGAACGGCGAGAACGCCGAGAAGGACAACCAGCGCCCGCGCACCGACCGCGATTCCGGCTCGCACCGTTTGCACCCCTCGCACCTACTTCTTGATGCCGATTGGCGTAAGGACCTTCTGCACGTACGCCTCGTCGAGCTTGTTCAGGACCTCGGCGCCAGGCCATTCGTGGCTCTCGCCGATGAAGTGGGGCGGTGCGTTGCGCTCCTTCACGCTGAAGCGCTCCCATTTCGGCAGCGTCTTGCCGGTGGAATCCTTGCCGTTCGGGTCGCCGTTCTTCGCGAAATTCACCCAGTACGACGACATCTGATCGGCAATCGCGCGATCCTTCGGGGACTCCATCGCCAGTCTGGGCGAGCTGCGATCGGGAATCATGCGCGGCGCATGGAGGTTGTTGAACACGTAGACCATCTCCGCCGCGTGCGTGGCTTTCAGGTTCGGAGCGGGCGGCTCCACGGGCGGCTCGTGCGTGAAGGTGTAGAAGTACGCCTTCTTGCCGAGCTGCGTCTGCTTTTCCGCGAAGATGCGCGCGTGCCACGCCATACCGTCGCGCTGGGCCACGTTGTTGCCTAAGCTGGTGTGCTCGTCTTTGTTGTACCCGGCGATCACGTCCACCGGATTCTGCTTGCCGTTCGCGAAGGTGATCGACAGATCCTCAGGGATGATCCAGCCGTCGATGATCGGCTGACCGCCGCCGAGGCCCATCGTGCGAATCTCCTCGGTTGACCGTGCGCGCAGCTCCGCGAGCGAGGGCACCGGTGCAGGAGCCGGCGGAGCCGCTGGCGCTGCTGGTGGTGCGCCGCGTCCGGCGCCGCGGCCGCGAGGACCGGCGGCTGCCTCAGCGCGCTCGCGAGGCGTCATCTGTGCCATCCCGAGACCCATCCATCCGCCGCTCTCGGTGATGGCCCTGTGGAACAGCCCTTTGGCGACCGGCGATCCGCTCAGCATGCCGACGATGGCCGCGCCGGCGGACTCACCGAAGATGGTGACGTTGTTGGGGTCGCCGCCGAAGTTGGCGATGTTCGCCTTGATCCAGGTCATCGCGGCGATCGCATCAGCCAGCGCCTGGTTGCCCGACGCGTTCCGGCCTGACTCCTTCGTGAGCTCAGGATGCGCGTAGAACCCGAAGATGCCGAGGCGGTAGTTGAACGTGACGAGCACGACGCCCTTCTTCGCGAGGTTCTCTCCGTTGTTGTGCGGGGTTGAGCCGCCGCCCTCGGAGTAGGCGCCGCCGAAGATCCAGAGCATCACCGGACGCCGGTCGTTGGCGCGGTTGGCCTGCGTCCAGACGTTCAGATACAGGCAGTCCTCGCTCATCTTCGGCGAATCGGGCAGGTCGACGGTCACATTCACCGGCTGGCGATTGGGCTGGTTCGGCTGGATGCAGACGTTGCCCCACGTCTTGGCGTCACGCACGCCGTCCCATTTCGCAACCGACTGCGGCTCCCGCCATCGCAGGTTGCCGACTGGAGGCGCACCAAACGGAATGCCTTTGAAGACGCGCACGCCGGACGCCAGCGTCTCGCCCGCGATGAGCCCGTTGTCGGTCTTGACCGGGTCGGGGATCGCCGCGGGCGTTGTCACCGTGGACGCCAGAACAGCGGCGCCGATAATCGCGAAAGCAATCCTGATTTTCATTTGGTCGGCACCGTGTTGGTGTTGCCTATGGCGAGACCGCGCTCGGCGCGCGATGCGTTGATGTAGTCGCGAATCGTCCGGTTGCCCTCGTGGCAGCCGTATTCCCACCACTCGTACGTGTTATCGAGCTTGAGCGGATAGCGCACGGTGTAGGGGCGTGCCATGACGATGGGATCCTCCACCTTCATCTCATAGAGAATCGTCGTCTCGTTCAGCCGCGAGAAACGCTCGGTCGTCTTCATCTGCTCGCTGACCGGCCACCGGTTTCCCCCTGGGATCCCCTGTGGCGTGCCATACACGCCCAGGTTCGTGCCCGAGGGGCCCGCCTTGTAGTTCGTCGTTTCGACGACGAGCGTGGTGCCTTCCCAGCGGCCGCGCGGCTCGCCCATGTAGTGCTTGTGCACCGACTTCAGCGGCGCGCGGCCGTCGGTGTAGATGATGCGATCCTCGTGGATCATTTCAAGGCTGAGGACGACCATGCCCGGCGCCTGGAAGATGTTGATGCCGTTGTTGTAGCGATACGGCATCATCGACGTCGGCATGCCGCGCGTGATGCAGCGGTCCCAGCTGTCGAAGTCCGCCCAGTGATCCCAGATCTGTTTTTCCTGAGGACCGAGCGACCAGCTGCTCTTCATCAGCGCCGAGCGACGGAGGCCTTCCTGCGTGAGCTCCGGCAGCTTGCCGTTCGGCGGGTCGACGATCATCGACGTCTGCCGCTCGGGGAACGTCGGGTCCGTGGTGCCAGTCAGCAGCGCCGCGCCGAAGTTTCCTGCCGCGGCCGCCTGCGTGGCGCCGTCGCCTGCCTTCCGGACCCCCAGGGCGCGATCGACTGCTGCCTTGTAGGCCTCCTCCGAGAGGAACGCCGGAGGATTGTTCGGATCGCACGGCGGGGTTGCCGGCGCCGCCGCTGGAGCAGATGCGGCCGGTGGGGCTCCAGCCGCCGCGCCGCCCCCACCACAGGGCCGCCACGTCCAGGTCCGCCGGCGCGTGGGCAATTGCGCACGAGGTTGAGGCCGTGCGCGATCGGCCAGATGCCGGTGAGATCCGGATCGCCCCAGGCCGTGCGCGGATGCACCCAGCCCTTGGGCGTCTCGATGAAATGGTTCGCCTCGCTTGCGCGCAACGCCTGGCGACGGCTGCCCCGGCGCTTGAGCGCTCGCCGCGACGACGAACAGGCCGGCGGCAAACACACCAAGAAGAACGCGACTTGTAGTGCAACTTGCAGGTCTAGATATGAAGTCCATGCACGGATTCTACCTTCCTGCTCTCTCGCGACCGGTGTGATAGGCACGGCGATTGACTGGAAACCGCATGTTCACCGGCTTCGTCGGGCTGAACCATTCATCCTGCTGATCGAGTCCGGTACGTCTCGTGCTGCGCTAAGGACCTTACCGCGCGAAGGTGTTCGCGAACAGCACAGGAGGTGGCCGTGGCCGACGTAACAGAACAGCGGTTTGATCCGACTTCGTCCTCAGCTCAGCCGTTCGGCTGGCGCGAATCAGGTGACGTCAACAGTCGGGTGAACGTCGGGCGTATCGAGCGATGGCTCTCTTTCATGGTTGGCGCTGCGATGATCTATCGCGGCGTGACCGGCTTCTGTCGTGTGTATCAGGCGCTTGGGATCACCCACGCCAATGGCCACGCGCGCGAACGCGGCACGGGCGTGATCGCCGATCGCGGTTCGGATACGCGGAGCAGGCTGGGCGGTCACCGTGGCATCCACGTTGAGGAAGCCGTCATCATCAACCGCCCGCTCTCGGAGGTGTATCGCTTCTGGCGCAACTTCGAGAATCTTCCCAGGTTCATGCGGCATCTCGAGTTGGTGGCGATGCGGGAAGAAGGCATCTCGCACTGGGTTGCCACAGGTCCCGCCGGGATGAAGGTCGAATGGGACGCCCGGATCATCAACGAGGTCGACAACAAGGTGATCGGCTGGCAGTCGCTCGAGGGCTCGACGGTGGCGACCGCCGGTTCCGTCCACTTCGACGACGCCGATGGGGGCACGCGGCTGCGCGTGAATCTGCAATACAGCCCGCCGGCAGGCAAGCTCGGGTCGGTTGTGGCGCGGTTATTCGGCGAGGAACCGGGCGTTCAGATCCGGGAAGATCTGCAACGGCTGAAGATGCTGCTGGAAAGGCCGACCTGAAGGTCGGCCTCTACCAAAACGAGTGACGCGCGGATTTAGCGTTTCTTCGCGACCGCCACGAGCGACGAGCCGATCGGCGGCGGAATCAGTCGCTCGAGCGGCAACGCCCATGGCGCCACGAAGCGCTCGAACAGCTTCACCTGTTCGAGGCTGTGGTGCCGGGCTTTCGTGACGTGCGAGTTGTACATCCACCCGACGAGCCCGATCAGGTTGGCATACTTCAGGTGGATCAAGTCGAGGCCGGCGGCGGCGAAAGCCGCTGAGAGCGTGCGCTTCGAGTAGCGGCGGTGATGTCCGAGCTCGGCGTCCATCGGGCCATACGCGGCCTGGATCGCGGGCACGTAGATCAGGACGTGCCCACCCGGGACGATGACGTCACGGAACATCGTCAGCGCGGCCACATCGTCTTCGATGTGCTCGAGCACGTTGCTGCAGTAGACCGTGTCGAGCTCGTGGCGCTGAATATCGCGAAGATCGCAATCCTCCAGACGAGCGGGCATCAGCGTGAATCGTGAATCTCCGTGCATGGCCCCTTCGAGGCGCGCCAGGCAATTCGGATTCGGCTCGATACCGATCACCAGGTCCGCACCGTCGACGAGCTTGCGGCTCATCGTGCCGATGCCGGCTCCGACCTCGAGGATCCGCCGGCCGAGGAACGGGCGGAACAGTCCGAACACGTACTCGCCGTAGCGTCGCGCTTCCTCGATGGTTTCCAGATCGTTGGCGGCATATTCGTGCTGCGTCTGGTCGAAGCGACGATCGACGTGCGTTCCGTTGGTCATCGAATCAACCGTACCACGGCTACGCCAGCCTCCGCATACGCAGCGTGACGAGGGCTCCAATCAGCACGATCATGCCGATGGTGATCACCGACAGATCCAGCAGCGCGTAGAGCATGCGCCTGCCGACCAGATCGTAGAGCGTGAGTCCGATCGCGGCGATTCCGGCATAGGTCAATGGTCGCTGCAGCCGAGGTAGCCGGTCGATGTCATTGACGACGAACACCATCGCCGTGGTCGCCAGGACCAGGACGTAGTCCCAGCCCTGCGGGGAGACGATCGGCGTCAAGGCGAGGAGGAGTCCCACCTCCAAGCCATCCGGATACGGCACGGCGCGCCGCTTTATGAACACGGTGCCGGCGGCGATCAGCAGCGCCACAGCGCTGGCGACGGCCAGCCACGCGGTCTCCGGCCCGATCCCCAGCCACCTCGCCCACATCGAGGTGAGCGAGACGTTTCTCGTGTCGAGGAGGGTGCGTTCCGTGGTTGTCGTGACAGTGTGCCACCAGTCGCGATGGAGGGCGACGGTGCCGTCGAAGCCGTAGATCGCGACAGGGAGCACGCACGCGGCAGCCAGCCCCGCCGCGAGCGCCGCGATCGCACGCGGATGACGGCGCGCGACGACCCATGGCGCCAGGATCAGCGCGTACGGCTTGAGGACGATGGCGAACGCCACCAGCGCACCGGCATGCGTCTCGCGGCCAGTGCGAAAGGCAAGGATGGCGCTGGCCCCCACGAGCGCGACCAGCGTATTGACCTGGCCGAGGACGAGATCCTCCGCGTAGTACTTGCCGAGCCCGACGAGCAGCGCCGCGATCAGCAGCCACACGGGCTTTCGGCGATGGGGGAGCAGTGCGGCGCTGAGCGGCAACAGCGCGACAAGCGCCGCCGCCGACAAGGCGAACCACACGGCCTTGGCGGTGTCGAGCGGCATCATCCCAAGCGGAATCGCGAGGATGGCGAATGCGGGGAAGTATTTGAACTGATAGTCGGCGTCGGCGGCGCGATAGAGCGGCTCGGCCGCCGCCGCGCGTGCGCCCGCCCGCCAGTAGACCTCGAAGTCCGGCATGCGGGGCTGTGCCTTCGCGATGAAGATCCAGGTAGCGACTAAGACCACGATGCTGGTAAGCGCGGCGCGCCGGAGGGTCACTGGCTAATTGTTGTTCGCTTTGGAGGGAACGGAGTAGACGGAGGGAACGGGTTCACAGGAGGAACGGAGGGAACGGAGGCGAACGGAGTTTCATTCCCTTAGCCACGAAGGGCACGAAGAGGATCGAAGAGCACGAAGAAGCTGCGGCCGTTCGATTGGCCGCCGAAGGCGGCCTGCCGCGATGTAAGAGGGCGCAAATACAAACCGCACAGGCGTCAAGCGGCTTGTATTTGCGCTGCTCTTACATCGCGGCTGTCGGCGTGCTCCGCACGCCGACCAATCGACCGGCCCCTCCGTTCGCCTCCGTTTGCTCCGTTCCTCCTGTGAGACCGTTTCCTCCGTAAACTCCACGCCCTCTGGGATCACATTTCGTTGGGCCTCCAAGCCGTTTTCGCCTTATGATCTCCTCCGCCATGCTTCCCGCCAGGCGAACAGATCCTGCCCACGACATCGCGCTGCAATCGGCTCTCGATCGGCTGACCGGCGGCCTCGGCGACCGGCCGGACACGCCGGATGGGTGGGTCACCGCCGTGCGTCGCCTGCCGGCGCGAGCGGCCGATTACGCGCCGTTTCCGGACGCGGTCGATGCCCTGGTGCGCGAGATCCTGAGCGAGCGCGGCATCGACCAGCTGTACACGCACCAGGCGACCGCCATCGAGCACGCCCTCGCCGGCCGCAACGTGGTCATTACCACGCCGACCGCGTCCGGCAAGACGCTCTGCTACAACGCCCCGGTCCTGAGCGCGATCCTTCGCGACGCCTCGACGCGCGCGCTGTATCTCTTTCCGACGAAAGCGCTGGCGCAGGATCAGCTGGCGGAGCTGCACGAACTGTCCGATCAGCTGTCGCGACGAACCGAACACGAGATCGGGGTGTTCACCTACGACGGCGACACGCCGCAGGATGCGCGTCGCGCCATTCGCGGTCGCGCGCACGTGGTGCTCAGCAACCCCGACATGATCCACTCCGGGATCCTCCCGCACCATACGCGCTGGGCGAAGCTCTTCGAGAACCTGAAGTTCGTCGTCATCGACGAGCTGCACGCCTATCGCGGCGTCTTCGGCAGCCATCTGACGAACGTGCTGAGACGACTCCGCCGCATCTGCCAGCACTACGGGTCGAACCCGGTGTTCATCTGCTCCTCGGCAACAATTGCCAACCCACGCGAGCTTGCAGAAGCCCTGGTCGAACAACCGTTTGAGCTGGTCGCCGAGAGTGGCGCGCCGCGTGGGGAGAAGTTCTTCCTCTTCGTCAATCCGCCGGTCGTCAACCAGCAGCTTGGCATCCGGCGGTCGTATGTGGCTGAGACGCGCCGCGTCGCCGCCGAATTCCTGAAGCGCAAGCTCCAGGTCATCGTCTTTGCGCAGAGCCGCCTCACCACCGAAATCCTCACGACATACCTGAAGGACGATTTCGATTCGCCGCCGGGGACGCGCGAGCAGATCCGCGGCTACCGCGGCGGCTACCTGCCACAGCGCCGGCGCGAGATCGAAAAGGGGCTGCGGGAGGGGACCGTTCGGGCGGTCGTCTCCACCAACGCGCTCGAGCTCGGCATCGATATCGGCGCCCTCGACGTGTGCGTGATGGCGGGGTATCCGGGAACGATTGCCGCCACGTGGCAGCGCGCTGGACGCGCCGGACGCCGCAGCAGCCGGTCGGCTGCCGTGCTCGTCGGCAGCAGCGCGCCGCTCGACCAGTTCGTAGTCCGGAATCCGTCGTATTTCTTCGACGCACCGCCCGAGCACGCGCTCATCAATCCCGACAACCTGCACATCCTGGTCGATCACGTGAAGTGCGCGGCCTTCGAGCTGCCGTTCACGACCAGCGAACAGTACGGACGCCACGACGTGCAGGAGGTGCTCGGCATTCTCGAAGAGAGCGGCCTGGTTCACCGTGCGGAGGGCGCGGACGGCGAGGGGCACTGGCAGTGGACGAACGAGTCGTACCCGGCCGACGCTGTCAGCCTCCGGTCTATTTCGTCCGACAACTTCGTGATCGTCGACACCACCGAGGGCGCCGACGTCATCGGCGAGACGAGCTTCAACAGTGGCCCGTCAACGCTCCACGAGAAGGCGATCTACATCATCGAAGGCGTGCTGTATCAGGTCGAGAAGCTCGATTTCGAGGGGCGCAAGGCGTACGTGCGCCGCATCGATTGCGACTATTACACCGATGCGATCACCTACACGAAGGTGACCACGCTCGAGACGTTTGCGACGGATGGCGGGTCCTCGGACGTGGGGTCCGGCTCCAGCCGGACCAACCGTGCCTCACATGGCGAGGTCCACGTCTCGTCGCGCGTCGTGGGCTTCAAGAAAATCAAGTTCTACACGAACGAGAACGTCGGCTCGGGCGAGCTCGATCTCCCGGAGCAGCAGATGCACACCACGGCGTACTGGCTGACGGTGCCGCCGGAGGTGATGGGCGCTCTCCCGTACGCGCCCGACGATCGCCGTGACGGCGTGGTCGGGCTCTCGTTTGCGATGCGCCAGGTGGCGCAGCTGCTGCTGATGTGCGATCGGCAGGACATCGGCATCTCGATTGGAAGTGGTGAACAGGGTGACGACACCGACCTGAATCGCGCCGGGTTTCCCACGAAGGTGTCCGACCAGCCGCGCATCTTCGTCTACGACAACTATCCAGGTGGGATCGGATTCAGCCAGCCGCTCTTGACCATGCACGACGATCTGCTGGCGCGGACGCGCGCGTTGATCGCCGGGTGCGAATGCGCGCACGGATGCCCGACGTGCGTGGGACCGGTCGGCAACACCGGGCCGCTCGCCAAGACTGTGGCGCTGCGAATCCTCGAGCTGATCGCGAGCCCGTTGCGGCTGCAGGAAGGCGCGGCGTGAGCTCACTGGCCGACCGCCTGCGTGGAGTTGTTGGGGGCAGCAGTCCGTGGGGCGGAGCCCTGTCAGGCTCGCCTGGCGGACGTGACAACGTCCGCCCCACGAATGTCGTGAACGCCGCCGACACCCTCGGCGGCGAATGGTGCGAACTGCGCGGCGAGCGGTTCCTCGTCATCGATCGCAAATACCCGCCCGGACATCGTCACGGCCACGTAGCGGTCGCCGACACATTGCCGCCCGAGAACGGGTGCTGGTCCCGGCTCCCCCTCCTCAACAACCCGACGACGAGTGTGCCGCGACCGGGGCGGATGCTGTTTGTCGACCTCGAGACAACGGGTCTGGCTGGCGGCGCCGGGACGTACGCGTTTCTCGTCGGCTGCGCGTGGTATCAGGATGGCGGCCTGCGCACCCGCCAGTTCTTCCTGTCGAACTTCGCCGCGGAGCGCGTGCTTCTCGAAGCGGTTGCCGACATCGCGGATACGTCGGGTGTCGTGGTGACCTACAACGGCAAGTCGTTCGACCTGC
Source organism: uncultured Acidobacteriota bacterium (assembly GCA_963793705.1). Classification (GTDB taxonomy): domain Bacteria; phylum Acidobacteriota; class Vicinamibacteria; order Vicinamibacterales; family UBA2999; genus Gp6-AA40. Next base: position 111,126 of record CAWCBC010000024.1, read on the forward strand.
CGCTCATCGAAACGCGTTTTCTGCTGCATCGTCTCGAGACGCCGTTTGCCGGCGTGCCCCACGTCGACATGCTGCACCCCGCCCGCCGACTGTGGCACCGGGAAGCGGCGAGGAAGAGCGACCAGGCGCCCCTGACGGGATGAGGGACTTGTCTCGCCGAAGCGCGCAGCGCGAAGGCGGATGTCGCTTGAGCACACTGGAACAGACGCTGTGCGGCCACGTCCGCGAAGGCGACGTTCCGGGCTTCGAGATTCCGTCGCGCTACTTTCATTTCGTCCGCACTGGAGACGCGCGCGGCCTGGCGGCCGTGACGGAGCACAACCGGCTCGACCTCCTGTCGCTGGCGATGCTGGCGGCCCACGCCTCGCAGTTGCTGGAGGACGGGCCGGCGGCGGCGCGGACGAGCAGGGAAGCGCTGGGGATGGGACGGTTCTACGAACGCGCCGCGATGACCGTCGAGGCCCGAGCTGCGTATCTCCATGCCGCCGAGCATCGCGAGACCGACACGATCACCAGCGCCGAGGCCTGGCGCGCCTATGCCGCGCTCTCGCGGCGCGAGCGCCGCTTCGAGGACGCCGCGAATGGATGGCGGAGGATCCTCGAACTGCCTCGGTGCCCGCCGGCGATCGTCCGCGAGGCGTCGGAGGCGCTCGCCGTCCATCATGAGCATCGGCTTCGCGACCTGCAGGCAGCGCGCTCGTTCGCGCGCCAGTCGCTGACGCTGCAGGCGACACCATCGCGGCGGCAGGCCACGCAGCACCGGCTTGCACGGCTGGACCGGAAGCTCGGGGAGAGCGGCCCGGTGCACGCGGCGTTATTTTGAAGGTCCGCCTAAACCCACCCGCACGATTACGGTCGGCAAGAAGCCGGACACCACGATTACTAAGGCGGACACTACGAGTACGCCGCATTTCAGCCGCCGCCCGCCACAGGCAGACGGTCGCGTAGAGCAGCATCACGTTTCTGAGCACCAGGACTCCGGTCTTCCACGCCCCAAGCCCGAGCGTGTACTCCCTGCTCGGATAAAACGTCGGCACGATCATCGTCGCGACGATGATCACCCACGCGGCCCGCACGGCCAGACGCGGAAGGCCGCCGTCTGTCGCGGCGCGGCCTTCAAGCACCAGCGCGGCGAGTGGGATCAGCCACAGATGGAATTGCGGGCTGAACACGGTGTTGGTGGCGACAAACGCCGCGGCCGTCAGGAGCATCAGGGCCGCAACCGCTGTCGCCGGTGCCGGCCCGCTTCCACGTGAGCGGGCCATCCGCAGCATAGTGGCGACCGCCATCGCGAGGCAGGCGAGCGTCGAGACAACCCAGAACAGGCGGGCGGGGGCGAGCAGCTGACTGGCGAGCGGGCCGCCGACCTCGTTTGACGTTCCAACGAGCGCCCAGGACGCATCCACGCCGGTAAGGTGCAGCGCCCAGACGGCACTCGCCGCCAGCGATCCCACCTCCAGGCCACGGCCGCCGTGGAAGGCCGCGAACGTCCACCACGGCATCCAGGCCGCGAGCAACAGCAGCGGCGCGGCCGCGATCGCGACGCCGGCGACGAACCGGCGGAGATGCCGATCGCTCCACTGCCACGCGGCAATGGCCAGGATCGGGATGAACAGGGCGGGGTAGGCCTTCGTTCCAGCTGCCAGCGCGACCGTGGCGCCGCCGAGCAGGGGCCGTCCGCCGGCAACGGCAAGCACGGCGGCCAGCGACAACGCCGCCGGAACGGCGTCGTACTTCATCAACAGCAGGTGGCCGAGCGCGGCGCTGCCGAGCGAGTAGACGAGGAACGGAATCAGATCGGGGAAGCCCTGACGCCCGCGAATGCCGCGCCAGAGGAGAACGGCCTTGATCGCGGCATCGAACAGCCAGATCTCCAGCCCGAAGGCGAGACGGAAGCTCTGGACGTCGTGCGCCCAGGCGTGGGGAGCCAGAAACCAGATGAGCGCGTACGGCGGGTACTCGAAGACCGCCTCGCGGTACAGGCGCCCCTGCCACAGCGCGTCGACGGCGTTCATGAAGATCGGGATCTCGCCTGCCGTCCTGCCGAGGTATTGCCGGCTGAGGACCGGCAGCGTGGCGACGGCCAGCAGGAGCAGGGCCGACCCCGTGCGGGCCGCCGGCGACATGCGCGACCAGATTCGCTCAGCGAATGCCGATGTCATGCCGGTGCCGCTGTTCTGGCCATTCTCCGCATTTCACCAGCCGCCCTCCACAGGCACACAGTCGCGTAGAGCATCAGCACGTTTCTGAGCAGCAGCGTCCCTGTTCGCAGGAGTCCGAGCCCGGAGGTGTACTCCCTGTGCGGGTAGAACGTCGGCACGATTATCGTCGCGACGAACACCAGGCATGCGGCGCGCACCGCCTGCCGCGGGACGTCGCCGCCTCTCGAACCCCGTCCTTCGAGCACCAGGGCCGCGAGCGGGATCAGCCACAAGTGGAACTGCGGGCTGAACACCGTGTTGGTCGCGACAAACGGAACGATTGTCAGCAGGAGCAGCGTCGCCACCGACGCCACGGGGGTCACACCGTCCTCGCGCGTCCGCGGCATCCGCAGCGCCGTGGCGACGGCCACGCCGAAACAGGCGAGCGTCGAGACGACCCACAAGATGCGTCCCGGCCAGAGCAACGTACTCGCAAGCGGACCGCCGACCTCGTGCGACGTTCCCACGACCCCCCACGACGCCTCCACTCCGGTGAAGTGCAGCGCCCAGACGATACTGGCCAGCAGCGATTCCGCCTGCAGTCCGCGGGAGCCGTGGAACGAGGCGAAGGTCCACCACGGCATCCACGCGGCCAGTAACAGCAGCGGCGCCGCCGCTGCCGCGACACCCAGCGCGAACCGGCGTAGATAGTGATCGCTCCGGCGCCAGGCGACGACGGCCAGCACCGGGATGAACAGCGCTGGATAGACCTTCGTGCCGGCTGCCAGCGCCATCGTGGCACCACCGAGAAACGGCCGGCCCCCGGTGACGGCAAGCGCGGCGGCCAGAGACAGCGCGCCCGGAATCGCGTCATAGCGCATCAACAGGAAGTAGCCGAGCGCAGCGCTTCCGAGCGAATAGGCGAAAAACGGGATCAGATCAGGGAAGCCCTGCCGCCCGCGAAGACCGCGCCAGAGCAGCGCGGCTTTGATGGCCGCGTCGAACAGCCAGATTTCCAGCCCGAACGCGAAGCGGAAGCTCTGGAGGTCGTGCGACCCGAGGAAGGGAGGCAGGAACCAGATGAGCGCGTACGGCGGGTACTCGAAGGCGGCGTCGCGTGTACAGGCGGCCCTGCAGCAGCGCCTCGACTGCGCGCATGTAGATCGGTGAGGTCGCGCGCCGCGCCGCCGAAGTATTGCCGGCTGAGGACCGGCAGCGTGGCGACTGCCAGCAGGAGCACGGCGGCCGCTGTGCGGGCCGCCGGCGACATGCGCGACCAGATCCGATCGGCGAGAGCCAGTGTTTAGGCGGTGACGGGCTTGGCCTTGACGGTCTTCTTCGCGGCCGCGGTCTTGGTCGCCTTCGCGGCCTTCTCTGCGGTCTTCCGCTGCTCCGACGTCTGCAAGCCGAACTTCTTGTTGAACCGCTCGACGCGGCCCTCGGTGTCGAGCAGCTTCTGCTTGCCGGTGAAAAACGGATGGCAGGCAGCGCAGATCTCGAGGTGCAGCTCGTTCTTGGTCGAGCGCGTCTGGAACGTGTTGCCGCACGCGCAGCGCGCCTCGACGAGCTCGTACTTGGGGTGAATCCCTTCCTTCACGACAAACTCCTGACGCCCGGTTGCGGTATTTGCATGGGGCCGAAACAAGAAAGTATACCAAACGGGCGCTGACCCAAGTCTGTCAGGCTCCGGCACCCCGTAAATCCGGCACCCCGTCAAGGGGGGCCCTAGGCGACAAACCGGTGCTTCAGGAGCACCCAGAGGGCGACGACGCCGTCCTTCCAGCCGATCTTCTTGCCTTCCTCGTAGCTGCGGCCGTCGTAGGTGATGGGGATTTCGTAGACCCGGAACCCGCGCTTGAAGATCTTGGCGGTCAGTTCCGGCTCGATGCCAAAGCCATTGGAGGTCAGGTTCATGCCGTCCAGCACTTCGCGGCGCATCACCTTGTAGCAGGTCTCCATGTCCGTCAGCATCGTGTTGTAGAGGATGTTGGTGAGCAGCGTGAGCAGGCGGTTGCCCATGTAGTGCGTGAACAGGAACACGCGGTGCCGGCCGAGGAAGCGCGACCCGTAGACCACGTCGGCGCGTCCTTCTGCGATCAGCTCGACCAGCATCGGGAGTTCTTCCGGCGAATACTCCAGGTCGGCGTCCTGGACGACGACGATGTCGCCGGTGACCGAGGCAAACCCGCGCCTGAGCGCCGCCCCCTTGCCCTGATTCCGCTCCTGCAGCAGCAGGGTGAAGTTGTGCTGCCGCTGCAGTTCGACCAGGTGTTCGCGCGTACCGTCGGTCGAGCAGTCGTCGATGACGACGAACTCGATGCGCATCGGCACGCTGGTGACGCGCGCAATGATTTCGTCGATCGTCGCCCGTTCGTTGTAGACGGGCATGACGACCGACAGCAGCGGCGAGGCGATGGTGCGTACGAACGCCGTGCTTCCGTTGGACGGCCGGGCGCTGGCGTGATGTCGTTCACGACGGCGCCGGCTTTAGGACTTGCCGGACGCCATCGCCGCGAGGAATTCGCTGTTCGACTTGGTCTTGGCCATCTTCGACAGCAGCAGCTCCATCGCTTCCGTCGGTGACAGTGGCGTCAGCACCTTGCGGAGCACCCAGACGCGACACAGGTCTTCCTTCACCAGCAGGAGCTCCTCCTTGCGCGTGCCGCTCTTGCTGATATCGATCGACGGGAACACACGGCGGTCGGTCAGTTTGCGATCGAGATGGATTTCCGAGTTGCCGGTGCCCTTGAATTCTTCGAAGATGACCTCGTCCATGCGCGAGCCGGTGTCGACCAGCGCGGTGGCGACGATGGTCAGCGAGCCGCCCTCCTCGATGTTGCGCGCGGCGCCGAAGAACCGCTTCGGGCGCTGCAGCGCGTTGCTGTCCACGCCGCCCGACAGCACCTTGCCCGAGGCCGGGACAATCGTGTTGTAGGCGCGCGCGAGGCGGGTGATCGAGTCGAGCAGGATGACGACGTCCTTCTTGTGCTCGACGAGGCGCTTGGCCTTTTCAATGACCATCTCGGCCACCTGGACGTGCCGCTGCGCCGGCTCGTCGAAGGTCGAGGAGATGACCTCACCCTTGACCGAGCGCTGCATGTCGGTGACTTCTTCCGGCCGCTCGTCGATGAGCAGCACGATCAGGTAGACCTCGGGATGGTTGGCCGTGATGCTGTTGGCGATGCTCTGCAGCAGCATCGTCTTGCCGGTGCGCGGCGGCGCGACGATCAGGCCGCGCTGCCCCTTGCCGAGCGGCGTCAGCAGATCCATCACGCGACCTGAGAGGTTCTCCGGTGTGGTCTCGAGGTTCACCTTCTGCTGCGGGTAGAGCGGCGTCAGGTTCTCGAAGAAGATCTTCTCCTTGGTCTTCTCGGGTGGCTCGAAGTTGATCGCCTCGACCTTGATCAGCGCGAAGTAGCGCTCGCCGTCTTTCGGCGGCCGGATGACGCCGGACACGGTGTCGCCGGTGTGCAGATCGAATTTGCGTATCTGCGACGGCGAGACGTAGATGTCGTCGGGACCCGGCAGGTAGTTGTAGTCGGGGGCGCGCAGGAAGCCGAAGCCATCGGGGAGCGTTTCGAGCACGCCTTCCGAGAAGATGTTGCCGCTCTTCTCGGCGCGCACGCGCAGGATCTCGAAAATCAGCTCCTGCTTGCGCATGCCGGTGGCGCCGGCGATCTCGAGCTCCTTGGCGATCTTCGTCAGCGCGGTAATGCTCATCTCCTTCATCGCCGACAGCGAGATGGCCTGCGCGGGGGCTGGCTGCGGCCCCTGCGGCCTGCCCGCCGTCGCCTCGGCGGAGGCGGGCGGCCTGGCAGCCGGGGGCGTGTCGCCAGACGCGGGGCGGTCGGGCTTGCCCGCCGGCTTGTCCGCCGAGCGCCTGGCGCGGGGCGGAGTTCAGCGGCAGCGGGCTTGCCCGCCGAGCCTCGGCGGAGGCGGGAGTCGGGGTCTTGTCGGCGGCCGCCCTGTCGGCTTTCGCAGTGTCGGCTTTAGCAGTGTCGGCTTTAGCAGACGCGTCAGCAGCGGCGGGCTTGCCCGCAGCCTTCTCCGCCGGCGCGCTTGGCGCGGAGGCGGACGCTTCAGCGGAGGCGGGAGGGGCGGCGGTTGCTACGCCGCCGTTGCCTTTGGCAGGTTTGCGATCATCTTCCACAGTTCATCCAGTCCTTCGCCCGTGAGCGCTGAGACCAGCGGCACGGGGATATCAAACAACGTTTCGAATTTACGACCATGGCGCGCCCGCTCGGCGCGCGTCAGTTTGTCCACTTTGGTTCCGATTACCGCGCCTGGCCACGGCAGCGACTGCAGCCATTGCCACGCGTCCATGTCCGACTCGAGCCCCGGATGGCGCGAGTCCACGAGCAGGATCAGTCCGCGATGCCCCGGGCGGTTGACATACGCGTCCGCCAGTAGATTGAACTCGCGCGCGGACGCATCACCACCGCGCGCATAGCCATAACCCGGGAGATCGACCAGAAACAGCGCCGGCGCTCCGCCGCGCTGGACGCGAAAGAAGTTCGCCAGCCGCGTCTTGCCCGGCGCCGCGCTCGTCCGCGCCAACGACTGGCGCATCAGCGCGTTCAACAGGCTCGACTTGCCCACGTTCGAGCGACCGACGAGCGCCACTTCCGGCAGCCGCTCCCTGGGAAAGTCGTCCGCCCCTGCCGCACTGGTAACGAATTCAGCTGAGATCTTCAATCGAACGACACTCACGCCACACTGGCCGCGGAGTCGCGGAGGCGCGGAGAAATCAAATGTCATGAACTCCGCGTCTCAGCGTCTCCGCGGCCCGTGTCAAAGGCTGTCGGTGGGCGTTCAATGAGGACGGTGATCTCCAGCTGGTTCGGTCACGTCGGCAACCACAGGCGTCGCCGCAATCCGCGCCGGCAGCGGCTCCGTCAGCGCGATCTTCAGCACCTCGTCCATCGTCGACACCATGTGCACGCTCAACGTGTCGAGGACGTTCTTCGGGATGTCCGCGAGGTCCTTCTCGTTGTCGCGCGGCAGGACGATGTTCGTGACGCCGGCGCGGTGCGCGGCCAGCACCTTCTCCTTGACGCCGCCAATCGGCAGCACCTTGCCGCGGAGCGTGATTTCGCCCGTCATGGCGACGTCCCGGCGGGTCGGAATCTTCGTCAGCGCCGACACGAGCGTGGTCGCCATCGTGATGCCGGCGGACGGGCCGTCCTTCGGAATGGCGCCCTCCGGCACGTGGATGTGGATGTCGATCTTCGAGTGGAAGTCCTCGCTGAGGCTCAGTTCGGCGGCCTTCGAGCGGACGTAGCTGAGCGCCGCCTGCGCGGACTCCTGCATGACGTCTCCGAGCTTCCCGGTCAGCGTCAGCTTGCCTTTGCCGGGCATGAGCGTCGCTTCGGTGACGAGCAGCTCGCCGCCGACCTCGGTCCACGCCAGCCCGGTGGCGATGCCGACCTCGTTCTGCTCCTCGGCCAGGCTCGGGCGGAAGCGCGGGACGCCGAGCAGTGCGGTGACCTTCTCCGACGTGATGTCTTCCTTGAAGGTCTTGCCTTCGGTCACGACCTTGCGCGCCACCTTCCGGCAGATCGACGAGATCTCGCGCTCGAGGTTGCGGACGCCGGCTTCACGCGTGTAGCGCTGGATGATCGTCTGAATCGCGTCGTCCTGGATGACGATGTTGTCGGAGGTGAGACCGGCGCCCTCAATCGCCTTCGGGGCGAGGAAGCGCTTGGCGATCTCGACCTTCTCCTGCTCGGTGTAGCCGGCGAGCTGCAGCACTTCCATGCGATCGCGGAGGGCCTGTGGAACCGTGTGCAGCACGTTCGCCGTGCAGATGAACATCACGTTGCGACAGGTCGTACTCGACGTCGAGGTAATGGTCGAGGAAGGTGTTGTTCTGCTCCGGGTCGAGCACTTCCAGCAGCGCCGCCGACGGGTCGCCGCGGAAGTCCATCGACATCTTGTCGATCTCGTCGAGCAGGAACACCGGGTTCTGCGTCGCGGCCTTCTTCATCATCTGGATGATCTGGCCGGGGAAGGCGCCGATGTAGGTGCGGCGATGGCCGCGGATTTCTGCTTCGTCGCGGACGCCGCCGAGCGACAGGCGCACGAACTTGCGGTTCATGGCGCGGGCGATCGACTTGGCGAGCGAGGTCTTGCCGACGCCCGGAGGTCCGGAGAAGGTGAGGATCGTCGCCTTCGGCTTCTTGACCAGCGAGCGGACGGCGAGGAACTCGAGGATGCGGTCCTTGATCTTCTCGAGACCGTAATGGTCTTCGTGCAGCACCGCTTCCGCGTGCTTCAGATCGCGGTTCTCGCGGCTCTTCTTGTACCAGGGAACGGCGATCAGCCAGTCGAGATAGTTGCGTGAGACCGTGGCTTCCGCCGACATCGGCGGCATCGCCTCGAGGCGCTTCAGCTCCTGGACGGCCTTCTCCTCGACGTCCTTCGGCATCTTCGACTGTTCGATCTTCTTCTTCAGCTCGTCGATCTCGTTGCCCTTGTCGTCCTTGCGGCCCAGTTCCTTCTGGATCGCCTTCATCTTCTCGTTGAGGTAGTACTCCTTCTGCGCCTTCTCCATCTGCTTCTTGACGCGAGACTGGATGCGGCGATCGACCTGGAGCTTGTCCACCTCGATCTCGAGGATGCCGGCAATGCGATTGAGCCGTTCGACCGGGGAGATGATCTCGAGCAGGTTCTGCTTTTCGTCGACGCCGACGAGGAGATGCGCGGCGATGGTGTCGGCGAGCTTGCCCGGGTCGTCCACGCGGACGGCGGCGATCATCGCGTCGTACTGCAGGTTGTTCGAGAGCTTGACGTACTGCTCGAACAGCGAGACGACGCGCGCCATGGTGGACTCGACTTCGCCCGACGCTTCCTTCTGCTTGGGCAGGACCTTGACGACGACGCGATAGAAGCCCTTGTCTTCCTTCCACTCGACCGCGCGCGCGCGATCGACGCCTTCGACCAGCACCTTGATGTTGCCGTCGGGCAGCTTCAGGCTCTGGACGACATTGGCGACGCACCCCATCGTGTAGATGTCGTCGGGCCGCGGGTCGTCCACCGACGCGTCGTGCTGCGCGGCGAGGAAGATCCGCTTGTCCTTCAACAGGGCGTGTTCCAGCGCCCGCGTGGACGACGGCCGTCCGATGACGAACGGCATCATCATGTGCGGGAAGACGACCACGTCCCGGAGGGGAACGATGGGGAGGGTTTCGTAGACTTCCATCAGGATCCTTGTAGGCCCATGGGCGACGAGCCCACGGGCCTAAGGGCTGGTCCAGTGCCTAAGGTGTTAGCCGGCTTTCTCAATCAGTGTAATGGACTTGTCCTTGGCTTCGACGATCTCGCGGGTGACAACCACCTCGCGGAGCTTCTTCTGCCCGGGCACCGAGTACATCAGGTCGAGCATCAGGTCTTCGATGATCATGCGCAGGCCGCGCGCGCCGATCTTGCGGGTCAGGGCCGATTTTCGGCGATCGCTTCGAGCGCGTCATCGGTGAAGCGGAGCTTCACGTTCTCGTACTCGAACAGCTTCTGGTACTGACGCGTGATCGCGTTGCGCGGTTGCGTCAGGATCTGGACGAGCGCCGGCTTGTCCAGCTCGTGGAGCGTGCCGACGACCGGCAGACGGCCGACGAACTCGGGGATGAGGCCGTACTTGATCAGATCCTCGGGTTCGACCTGCTCGAGCGTGGCGCCGACCTCGCGCTTCGAGACCGACTTCACGTCGGCCTTGAAGCCGAGCGTCTTCTTGCCGACGCGGCGGTCGATCACCTTGTCGAGGCCGACGAAGGCGCCGCCGCAGATGAACAGGATGTTGGTGGTGTCGATCTGGAAGAACTCCTGGTGCGGATGCTTGCGCCCACCCTGCGGCGGGACGTTGGCGACCGTGCCTTCCAGGATCTTCAGCAGCGCCTGCTGGACGCCTTCACCGGAGACGTCGCGGGTGATCGACGGGTTCTCGTCCTTGCGGCAGATCTTGTCGACTTCGTCGATGTAGATGATGCCCTGCTGGCACTTCTCGATGTCGCCACCGGCGGCCTGCAGCAGCTTGAGGATGATGTTCTCGACGTCTTCGCCGACGTAGCCGGCTTCGGTCAGCGTCGTGGCGTCGACGATCGTGAACGGCACGGACAGCAGCTTGGCCAGCGTCTGCGCGAGCAGCGTCTTGCCGGTGCCCGTCGGGCCGATCAGCATGATGTTCGACTTCGTCAGCTCGACGTCGTTGCGGCTGCGCGGCTGCTTCTGGATCTCGATCCGCTTGTAGTGGTTGTAGACCGCGACGGCGAGCTTCTTCTTGGTGCGTTCCTGGCCGATGACGTACTCGTCGAGGAACTTCTTGATCTCGGGCGGAGAGGGGAGCGACGAACGGACGCCACGATTCTCAAAGCGGTTGTCGTCCGCGATGATGTCGTTGCAGACCTCGACACACTCGTCGCAGATAAAGACCGTCGGGCCCGCGATCAGCTTGCGGACGTCGTTCTGATCCTTATTGCAGAACGAGCAGCGCAGAATCTCTGTCTCGCCGTTCTTCTTCACCATCGGTTTTCAGGCGTGGTTTCGATGTTACACCCGTTTCCGGATGACGTCATCGATTATCCCGTATTCCTTTCCCTGGTCCGCCGACATGATGTAGTCACGCTCAGTGTCTTCCGTAATGCGCTTAAAAGTCTGCCCAGTGTGGTGTACGAGGATTTCGTTCAACCGCTCGCGCATGCGCAGAATTTCCCGCGCGTGAATATCGATGTCCGTCGCCTGCCCAGCCAGCCCCTGCATCAGCGGCTGGTGAATGACGATGCGCGAGTTGGGCAGCGAGAAGCGCTTGCCCTTGGCACCGGCCCCGAGCAGCACCGCGGCCATCGAGGCGGCCTGGCCGATGCAGATCGTCTGCACGTCGGGCTTGATGAACTGCATCGTGTCGTAGATCGCGAGCCCGGCGGTAATCGATCCTCCCGGGCTGTTGATGTACAGCATGATGTCCTTGTCGGGATCTTCGGCCTCGAGAAACAGCATCTGCGCGATCGCCAGGTTGGCGATCTGATCGTCGATCGGCGTGCCGATGAAGATGATGCTGTCCTTCAGCAGCCGGGAATAGATGTCGTAGGCGCGTTCACCGCGGTTGGTCTGTTCGACCACCATCGGCACTAGCTGAGCGTAGTTCATCAGCGATCTGTGATTAGCGATTAGTGAATCGTTTGCGATTGGTGAATAACGATTGGTGATCGGTGGCTCGTCTTCCGCCTCACAGCGGACGCCACATGACGCAAATCGTTGTTCGTCAACAGGTTCGGCGGGTTACTCGTCGCTGATAGTAGCACGCGTCAGCGCCAAGTCAACCGCCTTCTCCCGGCGCAGCCCGGCATACAGCCGTGCGACGCCGCCTTCCTTTTCCAGCTGTGCCCTGAGTGCCGCCGGCGTGCGGCCGGCCCGGGCTGCAAACCGTTCAATCTCCTTATCGACATCTTCGGCTGCAACCGTAATGTTTTCGCGCCGGGCGATCTCGTCGAGCGCCAGGGCGCTGGCGACCGCGGCCCGGGCGGGATCCCGCTGGGCTTCCCTGAACTGCGCCCAGTCGATGCCCGCCTGACGCGGGTCGACGTTCTGCTGCATCAGCTGGCGGGCGAACTCCTCGAGCCGCCGGTCGATCTCGCGCTCGACCAGAGACGTCGGCAGGTCGAACGTGACACGCTCGGACAGCTGCTTCAGGATCGCGGAGCGGACCTGCCGCGTGGCGCTCTCCCGCGCGTCGTCTTCGATATCGGTGCGGACCTTGTCGCGCAGCGCGGCGAGCGACTCGAACGCCCCGAGGTCCTTCGCGAATTCATCGTCGAGCTCCGGCAGCACCTTGCGCCGGACGTCCTTCACCTTGACGCTGTAGGTGACGTCGGTGTCGGCCATCTCCTTGACGGCGTAGTCGGCGGGGAAATGGACCGTGAAGGTCTTGTCGTCGCCGGCGTGCAGTCCAACGAGATTGGCATCGAAGCCCGGCGGGTTCGACGGCCCGCCGAGTTCGATCGAGACGTTCTCGTGCCGGTCTGATTCGCTATCCCCGTCCTTGCGATCGATGTCGAGCACGGCCGTATCGCCGTCGGTGATGGCGCGCCCTTCGATCGGCTCGAACTTCGCCGCGCGCTCGCGCAGCCGCTGCAGCATCTGATCGACCGCGTCATCGGTGACGGCCGTGGATGGACGTGTCGCGGACAGCGTGCCGAGGTCGCCCGGATCGAACGCCGGAACGGTCTCGACGGCGGCCGTGAACTTCAGCGGCTGACCCTCCTCGAGCACCACGTCCTTGATGTTCGGCGTGTCGACCGGCTCGATGCCGCGCTCCTGCAGCGCCTCGTCGACGGCGCGCGGGATGAGCCCGTGCATCACGTCGTGAAGAATCTGATCCTTGAAGCGCTGCTTGACGATCGTCGCCGGCACTTTGCCCGGCCGGAAGCCGGGAATCTTCGCTTGCTTCGAGTAGTCCTTCGCGACCTTGTTGATCTCCGCGTCGACGATGTCGCTCGGGATCTCGATCGTGAGGGTCTTCTTCGTCTCGCTGACGTCGGTGAATTCGGTTTTCGGTTGCTGGGTGGCTGGGTAGCTGGGTGGCATATGGCCCGTGACAACGGGCGAGTCGATTGGTGCCGGGGACAGGAGTTGAACCTGCACGGGTTGCCCCACCGGCTCCTAAGACCGGCGTGTCTGCCGTTCCACCACCCCGGCTGGCAGGTCTCAGTCTACCGGATCGGCACTGGCCAAGGCGCCGGCCTTATCCCTGGGCCAGCCCCTGGGCCTTGGGCCTGAGCCCGTGGGCCTTCAGCATCCGCGGCCGAACGCCGACGAGGGCCGCCGGCACATTCGTGATGATCAACTCGTCCACCGGGCCGCGGCGATGAGCCACGCGAATTGATCGCCCGCCGCGCAGGCACGCGGTGGACCGCGATCTTGACCTGTCGCGCCGCCCGCGTCTGATAGGCGGTTTCGATCTCCGGCGCGCTGGAATTCGACATCACCACTCGAGCGCCACGGCGGCAGGCGCGGATGACCGCCTCCATCAAGCGCTGCTGATCGAGCGCGGCGAATCCGGCGGCCGTGTAGTTCGCAAAGCTCGACGTGCGGCTGAGCGGCGCATACGGCGGGTCGCAGTAGACGAAGTCGCCGGCGCCCGCCTCACCGAGCGCCTCTTCGAAGCCGCGGTGTTCGATCGCGACGCCAGGGCGGCGCAGGACGTCGGCCACGGCGCGGATGTGCGCCGAATCGCAGATGCGCGGATCGCTGTACCGGCCCACAGGTACGTTGAACGCACCGCCCTTGTTGAGCCGGAACAACCCGTTGAACCCGGTTCGATTCAGGAAGATCAGCATGGCCGCCAGCGCGGGTGAGTAGTGCTCCGCCGCGGCCTTCCCGGATCCGGCGCTCTCCGCCATCAGCCTGGCGCGCGCCGGATTGAATCTGTCGTCGCGCACTTCGTAGTAGCACTCGTCGCCACGTCGCCGATGCTCGCGCTCGAGCACCTGCAGTGAATTGATGACCGCCTCGGTTTCATCGCGCACCGCGCGGTAGCAGCCGATCAGATCCGTGTTGACGTCGGACAGCGTGACGGCCTTGCCATCGAGCAGCGGTCGACGCCAGATGAAAGAACACCGCGCCGCTGCCGACGAACGGCTCGAGATACCGGTGAAAGGTTGACGGGTAGTACTGCTCCAGCGCTGGAAGCAGCTGGCGTTTGCCGCCAGCCCACTTGAGGAGGGGTCGCACGGTGCAATTATCGGCAATTCCGGATCGAGTCGGTAGGTGGCGAGGTTGCGGGGTGGCGAGGTAGCGGGGTGCGAGGTGGCGAGGTCCAGGGTGGCCCGGTACCCGCTACTTCGCGACGTCGCCACCCTGCGGCGTCTCTGGGCCGGTCTCGCGCGGAAGCCGGCCCGTCCGGCGCAGCGCGTCGCGGAGGACGAACTCGATCTGCGCATTCAGGCTGCGCAGATCGTCGTTCGCCCAGCGCTGCACCGCGTCGAGCACGGCGCTGTCAATCCGCAGGAGGAAGGGCTTCCGCTCCGCCACGAAGCGTCCTTATTGGTGAATGGTGCCGGTGTTGACGATCGGCTGCGCGTCCTTCGAGCCGCAGAGGACGACCAGCAGGTTGCTGACCATGGCGGCCTTCCGCTCCTCATCCAGGGTCACGATCCCCTTGTGCGCCAGCATCTGCAGCGCCATTTCCACCATGCCGACCGCGCCCTCGACGATGCGCTGACGCGCGGCGATGATGGCGCCGGCCTGCTGCCGCTGCAGCATGGCGGCGGCGATTTCCTGGGCATACGCCAGGTGGCTGATCCTCGCCTCGAGCACTTCGACGCCGGCCTTTTCCAGCCGCTGCTGGACTTCGGTCTTCAGATGTTCGGCAACCACGGCGGTTGATCCGCGGAGGGACATGACGTGGTCCTCATGCGAGTCGTACGGATAGCTCGTGGCCGCATTCCGCAGCGCCGCTTCGCTCTGGACGCGCACGTAGTGCTCGTAGTCGTCCACCTCGAACATGGCCTCCGCTGTTTCCACGACGCGCCAGACGACGACGGCGGCGATGTCGATCGGATTGCCGTCGCTGTCGTTCACCTTCAACTGCCCGCTCTCGAAGTTCCGGACTCGCAGCGACACCTTCCGGTACTTGTAGAACGGGTTCGCGTAGCGGAGGCCAGGAACCTTCGCCGTTCCCACGTAGTCGCCGAACAACTGCAGCACCTTGGCTTCATTCGGCGCCACGACGAAGAAGCCGCCGTTCACGAAGAACCAGAGCACGAACAGGCCGACGGCGCCCAGGATCGTCCAGGGATCCGGGTCCTCCCGCGCGACCCCGGATACGAAGAGCCAGACGATGCCGGCCAGGGCGAGCAGCGCGACAATCAGAAAGGGAATCCCCGGCAGCCCGTCCAGCGCCCGCTCATGGATGGTGGGTCGCGCCTCAACCCCAGGACCATTCGTGGTCATCTTGTCCTCCTGTAAGACCGGCCCGCACCCCTGGGATCGTCACCGCAGCCCGGTCAGATGATGTCGAAGTGATATCACTTCGACATCATATACGCTAGAGCTCTCCGGATGGTTTCAAGCGCCCGGACTTGGCCTCCCTGTAGCTGCCGGGTGCAGAAATGTGCAGTAATTTTGGCGTGCCAGGGCCGTTCAGGCAGGAGGGTTTCCTCAACAGAGACGAATGCCTTGCCGTCCGGCTGGCGATGGATACCGGCGCCATTGAGGACGCCGACGTACTCGCCGGTGGGATTCATCGCCAGGTCCTGGTTCGCAACGCCAGTCTGATCGACCCAACCGGCGCTGTCATCGACGCCATCGAAGCGAGGCTGGAGTCCTGGCGCGAACGTGTGGCGGCGTCGCTCGGCCTGGCGCTTGGCGCACGCGAGGGCGCGGGATTCATCCGCTACCCGGTCGGCGGCTTCTACAGGCCGCACCGCGACCGCGGCGACGACCCGGAGTGGGAGGGTGCCTCGCGGCGGGCGGTGGCGCTCGTCGTGTTCCTCAATACGTCGCGCGATTCGGGACTCGAGGGCGAGTTCTCCGGCGGCGTGCTTCGATTGTTCCTGCCGCAGCAGGAGCTCGAGGTCTCACCAGAGGCCGGGCTTCTGGTCGCGTTTCCAGCGGACGTCCTCCACGAGGTGACCGAAGTGCGCGGCGGCACCCGCGACACGATCGTGGACTGGTTCTACGACGGCTAGCGGCTGTTCACACTTCCAGGTGCTCGGTGCTCAGTTCGTGTTCTGGGTTCAGTTCCGAGTGCGACGTTCGGGGTTCGGGGTTCGGAGCAGCGACCGCCAGTTCAGCACGACTGACACCTGCTCGACGGGATCGGCTCGAACGGGGAGGAGCGCGACGATGCGGTCGCTTCGATGCGCGACGTCGAAATCGCGGATTCCCGGCACGTCGAACAGCGGATGCGGGGCTTCGAACCGTCCGGCCGCAGCATTCAGGTCCGCCCGCATGACGGTGGAGCCGCGAAGGAACAACAGCGCGCGGCCATCGCGCGTCCACCGCGGGTGGGTGCCGCCGGCGAGAGACACGCGCTGGCGTTCGCCCTGATCGGCGTGAACGTAGATGTCCGGCCGGCCGGGCTCATCGGACACATAGGCGATCCATCGACCATCAGGCGACCACCGGCCGTCGGTTTCGTTGAACGGGCCATTGGCGACGGGCGTCGTGTCCCCGGTCCTCGTGTGAACGCGCACGAGATCGAACCCGCCCTTGCCTCGCTGCTGAATCAGCATCTCGCTGCCGCGCCAGTCCGTTGGCACTTCTCCCGTCACGTTCACCGTGGACGCGCTGTCCAGGTCGTCGCCGCCCGGTGTGATTGCCGCCGGCGTGACGAGTATTTCGGGCCGCCCTCGCTTCATCGATCGGAACGCCAGCTGCCGTCCATCCGGCGACCAGACCCCGTCGCTGTCTGCGGCGACGGACGTCGTGAGCCTGACCGCTGGTGAGGTGCTGTCGACGGGAACGTTCAGGACGTCGAGCGAGCGGAGCAGCGGCTCTCGCGCCGTGACTGCGAGATTCCTGTCGTCGGGCGACACGCGCAGCTGCCAGTAATCGCCGGCGTCGGCGACCGCGCCGAGCACGGCGCCGCCCATGTCGAGCCAGGTGAGTCGGCGCAGCCGTTCGGCGGACCCGGCGTGGAGAACCAGGTCAGGGGAGGCGACGAAGAGTCCGCGCCCGCCCGGCGTCGTGCCAACGTCGAGCACGAGCGGCTGGTCACTGCCAGTCCTTCGACCATCGGCATCCCGATAATCGGCAAGCAGCGCGTTGTCTTTGACGAAGAGGAGCCAGCGAGGGTGAGGCAGCGATGCTTGTGCCGCCGTCGTTCCCAACTCTGTCTCCTGACCCTCGGTGTTGAGCCGCATCACCCGCGGTCCTGCTCCGCGAACGGCAACGTAGGTGAAGTCCTGGCCGCCCGTGGAGGTGACGGGAAACGCGTGCGCGGTGTCGCCGGCAGCGAGGCGCGTCGCATCGGTGACGCGCCCGTTCAGGAGGCGCCGGACGGGTCCCGCCGAGGGAACAAACAGCAGCGAGCCGTCGCGCAGCCACGTCGCACCAGCGGGTGCAGGTGCGTCGACGACATCTGCAATCGCTCCGGTTTTCAGATTCAGCAGTTTCAACCGCCCGCTGGCGAAGAACGACAGCACATTCCCGGTCTGCTTCCACGCCGGAAGGCGCGCGCCTTCAGTTCCGGCGATCGGTTCGGCCTCCGCCGCGTCCAGTCGCCGGCGCCACAGCTGCGTCGAGCCGGCGGCTATCTGATCGGGTGCGCCACGGCGAAGCTGCGTCGCAACGAACACAACCTCGCTTTGATCGGGAGAGATGGCAGCGTCGAGCGGTTCGTCGGATGCGCCGAGCTCCGTGCCAGCCGGAGCAGTGAGAGACAGACGGACGGCGGGTGGCGGGGGAGGAGGCGCTTCGCGAAGGTGCTGAACCGCGGGGATCGCCAATGCGACAACCGCGGCTACAGCCGCGATCGTCGCCAGGCGCCGGATCAGAACTTGCGGCTCCAATTGGCTGGCCAGCGCTCGACGACGACCTTCTTCTCCGTGTAGAAGTCGATGGCGTCGCGACCCTGCGCGTGGAGGTCGCCGAAGAAGCTTTCTTTCCAGCCGGAGAACGGAAAATACGCCATCGGCGCGGCCACGCCGACGTTGATCCCGATGTTGCCGACCCTCGCCTCGTAGCGGAACTGGCGTGCGGCGGCGCCGCTGCTCGTGAACAGGCAGGCCATGTTGCCGTAGGCGGATCGGTTCACCAGCTCGATGGCCGCCTCGACCGACTCCGCCCGCATCACGCTCAGCACGGGTCCGAACACCTCGGTGCGCGCCAGCTCGCCAGCGGGGTCGACGTCGGCCAGAACCGTTGGACGGAGGAAATGCCCCTTCTCGTAGCCGCTGGCACTGGCCTTCCGGCCATCGACCAACGGTTTGGCGCCGCCCGAGATCCCCTGCGCGATCAGCGTTTCTATCCGGGCCTGGCTCTCCGCGGAAATGACCGGCCCCATTTCGGTGCCGGCCTCGAGGCCGTAGCCGATTTTGCGGGATGCCGCCGCCTCGCTGATGCGATCGGTGAACGGCTTTGCCGCTTCGGCAACGGTGATGACGACGGATGACGCGAGGCAGCGCTGGCCGGCACAGCCGAACGCCGAGTCCGCCACGATCTTCGTCGTCATATCGAAGTCGGCGTCGGGCAGCACGACGATCGGGTTCTTCGCTCCGCCCTGGCACTGAACGCGCTTGCCGTTGGCTGCGGCGCGGGCGTAGATGTAGCGCGCCACCGGCGTCGAGCCGACGAACGAGATCGCGCGGACGTCCGGATGGTCGAGCAGGGCATCGACGGCGTCTTTCGACCCGTGCACGAGATTGACGACGCCCTTCGGGATACCGGCCTGTTCGATGAGCTCCGTCACGCGCGCCATCGTCAGCGGCGTCTTCTCGGATGGCTTGAGGACGAGCGTGTTGCCGCAGGCGATGGCGTATGGCAGGAACCAGAGTGGAATCATGCCGGGGAAATTGAACGGCGTGATGACGGCGACCACCCCGACCGGCTGGCGAATCATCAGCTCGTCGATCCCGGAGGCGATGTCTTCGAGGTTCGACCCCATCATCATCGACGGGATACCGGTCGCGACCTCGACGTTCTCGATGCCCCGTCTCAGCTCACCTTCGGCTTCCGCGAGCGTCTTGCCGCACTCCTGCGTGATGAGGCGCGCAATCTCCTTGAAGTGCTCGTCGAGCAGCGCTTTGAGCCTGAACAGCGGCTGGATGCGATCGCCGGGTGGCGTGCGCCGCCACGCGGGCAGTGCGTCGGCTGCGGCCTTGACCGCCTTGGCGACGTCTGCCGCAGATGAAAGCGGAGCCTGCGCCAGCACTTCGCCTGTCGCCGGGTTGGTGACCGGAATTCCCTGCGTCGCAGACGCGGCCTCCCAGTGGCCGCCGATGTAGTTGTGAAGCATGGTGTCTACAAGCATATGTTTCCTGTCAGAGGGCACGGAGGATACGGAGGAAACGGTTTCACAGGAGCAACGGAGGCACAGAGGCGAACGGAGGTGGCGATTCGATTGGTCGGCGTGCGTTGCACGCCGACAGCCGCGGTGTAAGGGAGCTCAGAAACAAGCCGCCGCGGTCCGTTCGGGTGCGGCTTGTATCGCGAGCTCCCTGACACACGGCGGCAGGCCGTGCATCGCAGCCGGCCAAATCGAATCGCCACGCGTAACCGCGCTTCGTGGTCTTCGTGTCCTTCGTGGTTATTGTTTTCTCCGTTCGTCCTTCGTTTTCTTCGTTTCTCCTGTGAGACCGTTGCCTCCGTACATTCCGTTAACTCAGTTACCTCACGGCACCACGATCGCGCGGCCGACGATCTCGCCGCGCGCCAGCGCCTGATACGCCGCATCCGCCTCCGCCAGCGGGAATCGCGCCGTCACCATCGTTTCGGGCCTGAAGATGCCCTGCGCCGCGAGCCGAATGATCTCCGGCATGTCGGTTCGGGTCCGGGCGCCGTACGACCCGATGATGCGCAGCTCGCGGCGGACCAGCCGCGTGATCTCGATCGCCGCCGTGGCCTTCACCGGCGCGATGCCCACGCCGATCATCCGGCCGCCGTCCCGGATCATCTCGAACGCCTGCGTGAATGTCTGCGGAAGCCCCAGCACCTCGAACGCCGCATCGACGCCGCGGCCGTCGGTCAGCTCGCGCACCCGCGCCACGGCATCAACCTCACGGGCGTTGACCACGTCGGTGGCCCCAAGCCGTTTGGCCGCGTCCAGCTTGTCGTCGCGCACATCGACCGCGATGATCTGTGACGCGCCGAACGCGCGCGCAATCTGCACGATGTTGATTCCCACGCCTCCGGCCGCGACGACGGCGATGCGCTCACCGCCGCGCAGTTCCGCGGCATGGCGGACCGCACCATACGCGGTGAAGATCGCGCAGCCGAGCACCGATGATTCCTGCAGCGGCAGCCCGGCGGCGATGGGGAACACATCGGTCGCCGGAACGACCGAGTAGTCAGCCAGTCCGGCCATCGAATACATCGCCAGCGGCGAGCCATCCTTCCGCCGCAGTCGCGACGTGCCGTCGTACAGCGTCCCCTTCAGCCGGTTCATCGCGAAGAAGTTGTCGCAGAGGTCGTCGCGCCCGGCGCCACAGGCCGCGCAGAAGCCGCACGGCATGATGAACGCGCAGGCGACCTCCGTCCCGACGGGAGGGCCCTTGACGCCGGGACCGAGCGCCGCGACCGTGCCGGTGATCTCATGCCCCATCACCGCGGGAGTCGGGAACGCCACCTCCGCCTTCATCACATGAAGGTCGGTGTGGCACACGCCGCAGGCCGCAACCCGCACCAGGATTTCCCCGGTCAGTGGCTCGGGAATTGGAATCTCCTCGATATGCAACCCGCCCGGGGCGCGCTCGAGGATGGCCGCTCGCATCATCTCCATCGGTTGAGGATCTTAATCGACCGTGGAGTGGGATGTCTCGACCGCCGCCACGATCGCGACAATCGTCACCAGTGCCAGGCCGGCGACGTAGATCGTGATCGCGCCGCGTCCGTAGCCTGCGGTCAGCAGGGCGGTTCCGATGAAGGGGGCGAGGCCGCCGGCGAACACCGACGCCAGCTGGGCGCCCAGCGACGCACCGCTGTAGCGCACGCGCGCATCGAACAGTTCGGACATGAACGCCGCCTGCGGCGCGTACATCGCACCATGCGAGAGGGTGAACGCGGCCGTCAGCGCCAACGCGATCAGCACCGGGGATCCCCGATCAAGCGCCGTGAACAGCGGATACGCCAGGACGGCCGTCATGACGGCGCCGAACAGATACACCGGACGTCGTCCGATCCGATCCGACAACGCGCCGAAGAACGGAATCGCCGCTAATTCGACCGCGGCGCCGATCAGGATGCCGTTCAGCACGATCTGGCGGTCGATTTTTGCCTTCTGCGTCGCATACGTCAGCACGAAGACGCTGAAGATATAGAACGCGCCGTTCTCGGCAAACCGCGCGCCCATCGCCAGGAGCACCTGCTTCGGATACCGGGTGATCACTTCGACGATCGGCTGCCGCGCGGCCTTTGCCTCCGTCTTGAGGCGCAGGAACGCCGGCGTCTCCAGGATGCGCATTCGAATGATCAGCCCGAGCCCGACAAGAAAGATGCTGAGGAGGAAGGGCACGCGCCATCCCCACGCCAGGAACTGATCGTCCGGCAGCCACGAGAATGCGGTGAATACCGCTGTCGAGAGCAGCAAGCCCGCGGGCACTCCGATCTGTGGCCAGCTGCCGTAGAAGCCGCGCTTGCCGTGCGGGGCATGCTCCACCGCCATGAGCACGGCGCCGCCCCATTCGCCGCCGACGCCGAAGCCCTGCGCGACGCGGAGCAGGACCAGCGCCACGGCGGCCCACGGGCCGATCTGCTCATAGGTCGGCAGCAGCCCGATCAGGAACGTCGCCACACCCATCACGACGAGTGTCAGCACGAGCATCGACTTGCGTCCGATCCGATCGCCGTAGTGGCCGATGATGATGCCGCCGAACGGGCGGGCGACGAAGCCGACGGCGTAGGTGCCGAAGGACGCCAGCGTGCCGGTCAGCGGATCGAAGGTCGGAAAGAACAGGCGATTGAAGACGAGCGCCGCCGCCGTTCCATAGAGAAAGAAGTCGTACCACTCGATGGTCGTGCCGATCAGGCTCGCGAGAGCGACGGTACGAACGGAACTGCCGGTTGGTGCGTGAGCGCTGGTAGTGGCCATGGGCGCCGGGCAAGGTACCACACTGCCACGTCATGTCCCTGCCTCGCCGGAGCGCTTCGCGCGTAGGCGGGCGGCTTTCGCCGGGCCCGGACGCGCAAAGCCCATCAGGTATGATTCACGGTTCATGCATCCGGAACTTCAGGAATCTATAGATCTGCACGAAGCCATCGTTGCCGAGGCCGGAAACGCGCTGGTCGGGTACGACACGGAAAAAGCGCTCGCGAACGTCGTGCTGCTGTCCGAAATTCCCACGACCTACGACAAGGATCAGAAGCGGCAGGTCAACGCCGGCAATCTCCTGCTCCGCGGCGTCCCCGGCGTGGGCAAGACGTTCTTCGGCGTCATCATCGCCGCCATCAGCAACGCCAAGTTTGCCAGGCTGCAGGGGCGCGCCGACCTGCAGCCGACGGAGATCGTCGGCTTCCAGATGATCAACCCGGCAACGGGCGAGTTCATCACCGAGTTCGGCCCGCTGGCGTCGGCGGAAGTGATCCTGCTCGACGAGATCAACCGCATCCCGCTCAAGTCGCAGAGCGCGTTTCTGGAAGGCCTGCAGGACCGCACGGTCACCGTCGGCAAGAAGACCTACGAGATGGCGCCGTTCAGCTTTGCGATCGCCACGATGAACCCGGTGGAGCTGGGGCAGGGCACCTTTCCGCTGTCGGAGGCGGCGACCGATCGCTTCGCGATCATGATCAACATCGCCTACCTGCCGCCTGAAGAGGAAGAGAAGCTGGTCAACTTCGACTTCAAGCAGGTGCGTCTGAAAGGACTCGTGCCGAAGGAGCGGATCATCGAGCTGCGCTCGGTGATCACGCGCGAGGTGTTTCTGCACGACGCGCTGGCGAAGTACATCCGGCGCCTGGTCGGCGCGACTCGCCCCTACAGCGCGGAAAGCGAATGGCTTCATCGATCGGCGTCGGAGCTGGTCGAGAAGTGCGTGGACCTCGGCGCGTCCCCGCGCGCGACCATCACCTGGGGACGTCTGGTCAAAGTCTGGGCGCTGCTCATGCATAAACGGACGGAGGTCTATCCGGAAGACGTGCAGGAGCTGGCCCGCTACATCCTCGGTCATCGCGTCTGGCTGGGGCCGCACGCCGCGAGCCATGGCGTCACCGTCGAAATGGTGATCGACGACATCATCGAGCGCGTCCCGGTGCCATGAAACGGGAACTCCCAACTTCCAACTTCCAACTCCCAAAGCCACGAAAGCAGAGGTGTGACCTTGGGAGTTGGGAGTTGGGAGTTGGGAGTTCCGGCGAAGACCGCTCGTCAACCTTCGCGAAATTGCCGAGATCGAGCTCTTCATCATCAAGCGGATGAAAGAGTTCACGCTCGGCGATCACGCCAGCGTGTTCAAGGGGAGCGGGTTCAATTTCGTCGGCGTCCGCGACTGGGAGCCGGGCGATCGCCTGTCGTCGATCGATTGGGCGCAGTCGTCGATGACGAACTTCAGCCCGTTGATTACCCGCGACTTCGAGCAGGACAGCAACGCCACCATCGTGGCCGTGGCCGACGCCTCGCTGTCGACGCGGTGCGGCGTGCACGGGGTGCCGATCGCCGCCGCCATCGCGCGGGCCGTCGCCGCCGCCGGGCTGTCGGCGATGTTCTTTCAGGATCTCTTCGGGCTGGTCACCTTCAACGATCAGTTCCAGCAGCTCGCCTCGGCGCGTCCGCGGATCGGCCGCTCACACGTGTTGTACTGCCTCGACCTGTACCAGAATCGCCGCACGCTCGACCCCGACGAAGAGCGCCGCGACATCATCGTCGCCATCGAGAGCCAGGTGCGGAAGGCCTCGCTGGTCCCGGTGATCTCCGATTTTCTGTTTCCCGACGCCGACCGGCTGTCAAAGAGCTCGCGCTGCTGAACGCCGTCCACGATGTGTTCCTGCTGATCGCCGACGTCCGCTTTGCGTATCAGGTCCCCACGGGCTCCGACGGATGGATCGAGACGTACGACGTGGAGAGCGGCAGCACGCGGGTGCTGTCGAGGCGTGAGCTGCGCCGGCTCGCGGATCGCGTCGCCACCTGGCAGGATCGCATCGAAGCGCTGGCGCGCGACGAGGGACTCGACGTGGTTCGCGTTGGCCTCGACCGCTGGCAGATGGAAACCGCGCTTGTGGGATTCACCGCCGAACGGCGGCTCCGAAAGATGATGTAGGGCACGAAGAGTGGGCACGAAGAGCCATGATGACACCACGATTCTGTTTCGCCGTCCTGCTTGCCAGCCTGCTTGGCACGGCCGCGCAGGTCCAGGTCCAGGCCCAGGCACAAACGCAAAAAGGCGCCTCGCGCCGGCGAGGTCGAAGCGGATCCGATTCGCTGCTGGTGGAAGGCCGATCGCAGCGCCATTCGCGTCGGCGAGCGCTTCACGCTGCTGCTGACCTGCGGCGTCGTCGAGACCTCGAGCATCAAGGTGGTGCCGGCGGTCAACCAGCTCGAGCCGGGCGCGGTGTCGCTGACACCGTTCGAAGCCGTCGATGGCGTCCACCACGAGGACGTCGTCGTGCCGCCCTGGCGGTACATCCAGTACCGAGTACTCGATGCGGCTGCTGAGCGAAGGGTTCTTCGGCCAGGACGTGAACATTCCGGCGCTGACGGTGACCTACAACATCCAGTCGGCCGGCGCCGGCAGCAGCGAAGGCCGCGATCAGACGTATCTCCTGCCGGCGCTGCCGATGCGGGTGCTGTCGATCGTGCCGCGCGCGGCGGCCGACATTCGCGACGCGTCGGGCCAGACGTTTGCCAACGTCGAATCGCGCCGCTGGCGCTCGACGGCGGCATTGGTGGGCGCGTCGATCGCGTTTGCGTTCGCCGCCGTGCTCGCCGCGTTCGCGCTCGTGCACCTGGCCGGGCGATTCCGCGTGCGCGATACCCGGGTCGTCCGCCCGCTCCCGGCGTCGACGATGCTGCGTGGGTCGCTGCGCGCGCTGCAGAGCGTCCGCAGCGAAGCGACGCGCGACGGCTGGTCCCCGTACTGATGGCGCGCGCCATTGCCGCGCTGCGGATTGCCGGCTCGCTGGCGCTCGGCCAGCGCGTCGCGCAGATGCACCCGGCGAACGGTGCGGACCAGCGCATCGGTCAGATCGAGGTGCGCTCCGGCGTGCTCCGCGGCAAGCGGGTACTGCTCTCGGCGCCCACGACTCCTGCGGCGCTGCTGTCCGGCATCGAGAATGGCAACGGCACGTCGCGAGCGACGCTGCAGCCGATCCTGGACGCGCTGCAGATGCTCAGCGCGCGCGGTCTATGGACGCGCGGGCGAGGCCGACACCATCGCGCTGAATGCGGCCGTCGACGAGGCCGGCACGGCCGTTCGTCGCATGTGGCTGCGTTCGCTGATCCCGTTTAGTGCGGCGCGGGGAGCGGCCGCGACAGCGATGCCCGCTCGAACCCGGTCCGCGGCGTAACAGGCAATGATTCAGGCCTTTGTCATCGCGCTCGGCAACGTGTTCGACGAGTGGCTGCGTACGCGGTGGCGCGACCTGCAGTTCACGGACGTGCGCACGGCGCTGCTGGTATTCGTCGTGCTGGCGGCGATTGCCGTGCTCGCGCTGTTCGTGCGGGCCATGCTGGGGACGCGAGCGGGCCGTACGCACATCACGCTGCCGTCGCTGCTGCCCGGGATGCGCCGCTCGCCGCTCGCCCTCGCGCGCCACCTGCCGCTGCTGCTGTTCGTGGCCGGACTGCCGTTCTTCGGCATCGCGCTGGCCGATCCCCACACCGGTTTCACGCGCGAGGAAGTGTCGTATCCGGGCCGCCGCATTGCGCTGCTGGTCGATGCCTCGACCAGCATGGTCATGCAGTTCAAAACCCAGACGATGAAGACGCAGGGCGAAGCCACGTTCTTCACCGCGGTGGCTGGGGCCGAGCAATTCATCAGGCGGCGCATGAACGGGCCGTATCACGATCTGGTCGCGCTCATCCAGTTCGGCAACCAGGCCTACGTGGTGACGCCGTTCACCACCGACTACGAGAACATCCTGCTCAGCATCCGCCTGGTCGGCGATCCACGCGAGTGGGGACGCTTCAGCGACTGGGGCACGACGATCATCGAGGGGATCGAGCAGGCGACGAAGTTGTTCAAGACGTTTTCGTTCGTGAACGCCTCGGGCAATCTGATGGTCGTCTTCACGGACGGACGCGACTCCGACCTCCAGCCGAAGGGCCGGCCGGTTGAGAACCTGATCGCCGAAGCGCGGACCTGGAAGATTCCGGTGCACATGATCCGCACCGCGTACAACCGCCGCGAGGGCGAGGTGGTGCAGGACAAGATCTGGCGGCCGACGGTCGAACGCACGGGCGGCCGGTTTTACGCGGTGTACGACGAGGAGTCGATGATGCGCGCGCTGCGCGAGATCGATCGGTTGTCACCGGGCCGCATCGACCTGCGCGAGTACAGCGTGCAGCGGCCGCGCTATGCGGGCTATGCGCTTGTCGCGACCGCGTTCTGGCTCACCGCGGCGCTGCTGAAGTTGGGATTCGGAATGTTCCGGACGTTCCCGTGAACCACGAAGGCGCCGTCGGCGCAGAGTTTCCCTCGGTAGAGGCCGACCTTCAGGTCGGCCTTGGAGGTATCTGTGAAGAGCGTTACTGCGCTATCTCGTCGCCGCCGTCATCTTTGCCGCCGTCGGCGTTGCCGCCCTGACCGCGTCGCGACTCGAGCGCGATCTTGCCGACGCGCAGGAGCGTGCCACCACGCAGCAGTACGCGCTGGCGCAGCAGAGCCTGGACGCCGCCCAGGACCATCTCCGCTACGCGCGGTTGGTGCCTCGCGTCGGCGAGGAGACGGTTCGCGAAGTTCGCGCGCGCCAGGCGGCGCTGCAGTACTGGCAGGGCGACTACGCGAAGGTGCTTCCGGCGCAGGCCGAACCGGTCGCGGCCGTGGACGAAAACAACGTCGAGCTGCAGCTGGTGGTCGCCAACGCGGCGTTCCGCAGCGGGCTGAAAGGCGTCACCGAACGAACGGCGGCGGTGCAGGCGCTGAACGAAGCCGCAAACGGCTACCTGACGGTCCTCAAGAACAACATCTGGCACGAGGAAGCCGCCTACAACTACGAGTACGTGATCCGCCTGCGGGACGAGGTGGCCAAGGGACGACGGCTGCCGGCAGAGCAGCTCGCCACAGGACATGGAGCTCGGCTCGCGGGGTGCGCCGTCGGATGCGACGACCACCAAGGGCTTCCAGATCTATATCCCGCTCCAGGGTGACGAGAAGTCGCCGGAGGCCGGCGACGCCGCAAAGGCCGGCGAGAAGGCTCGCAAGGGGTGATTCCGAAAGTCACGCTCGAGACGTTCCGGTTCGAGACGCCGGCGCTGCTGTGGCTGCTGGCGATTCCGGCCGCACTGCTCGTGCTCTGGTGCTGGCGCCTTGTGCGGCGCCGCGCCGACGCGCGTCGGCTGGTCGCCGCGCGGGTGCTTCCCGTCCGCGAGCGCTATAGCTTTGCCGGCGACCTGACCTTCTGGCTCGCCACCCTCCTCGCGTCGGCGCTGTGCATCGTCGCCATTGCCAAGCCGCAGGCGCGGATCGCGTTCTCGCGGCGGGCCAGCGCGGACATCGTCATCCTGCAGGACGCATCGGCGTCGATGTACGTCACCGACGTGCGCCCCGATCGATGGCGTCGATCGGTCACCTTTCTCAGGACGTTTGCCGAGGCGCTGAGCTGGAAGGGCGATCGCGTGGCGCTGGCGCTCTTCGCGCAGCTGGCGGCGCCCCAGGTCCGACTGACCAAGGATCCGAACTCGCTGTTCTTCTTCATCGACCATCTCGGCGAGAAATCGCCGTTTCCGCTGGAGAGCCTGACCACCTGGGACACCAACATCGAAGAAGGCGTCCGCTGGGGGCTGAACCTGATCGAGAAGGACGAGCAGCTGTTCGGCAAGAGCGGCAACCCGAAAGCGTTCCTCGTCATCTCAGACGGACAGTCATGGACGGGCGACGTGGCTCGTGCGCTGCAGACCGCCAAGGATCGCAAGGTGCCGGTCTTCGTGGTCGGTATCGGCACGACCGTCGGCGGGATGATTCCGGAGCCGCTCGCGGCTGATGGGTCGCGGCCGCCGCCGAAAATCCACTCGGCGCTCGACCGCCGGTCGTTGCTGCAGATCGCCGTCGCGGGCGGCGGCGAGTACTTCGAGATCGGCGAGGAATCCGACCGCACCATCGCGTTCCGGATCATCGATCGGCTCCGCCGGCGGGCGGCGAATGCCGAGCCGGTGGAGACCTTCGAGGATCTCTACGCGCAGGTCCTGATGGCGGCCGCGCATCGTGCTGTGCCTGGGTGTGCTGGTCGTCCGGAAGCGCACCGAGCTGGCCTGGCAGGCCGCAGGCGCGGTCGGCGTGGTGTTGTTGCTGGCGAGTGTGATGTAGGCCCGGCAACGGACGCCCGAGGGTCCGCCCAATCAATAGGCCCAGTCGTCGTGTCGGACAGGCAGCCGATTGCGCTGCTCCCGCACGGCGCGCCAGTGGGGCATCGCGCCATCCATCAGCGCGAGGAAGCGGGCGTTGTGGGTCGGCTCGATCAGGTGAATCATTTCGTGGACCACGAGATACTCGAGACAGGCGCGCGGCTTCTTCGCGAGCTCGGTGTTGAAGCGGATGCTGCCCGTCCGGGGATTACAGCTGCCCCATCTGGTCTTCTTCCGCTGGACGAAGAAGCGTTCAACGCTCACACCGAGTAATCGCGCGGTTCTGCGTGGCGCGTTCAGGCTGGCCAACAATGGTCGCGATACGCGGCCTACACCTTGCGCACGGGGCCGGAATATCGGGCCAGCTGCGCGTCGCCGGTGAGGAGCGTGATGCCCTCGGTGAGAGCCTGGGCGATCAGCAGACGATCGAATGGGTCCTTGTGCAGCGGCGGCAGGTTGTCCACGTTCACCGCGTGCTCGCTGGTGATCGGGAGCTCGGTGTAGCCATTGTCGAGAAGGCCGCGGCGCAGCACCCGCGGCTCGACGCGGAAGTCGTCCCGGCCCAGCGCGTTCTTGATCGTGATCTCCCAGACGCTGGCGGCGCTGAAGAGGAGATCATTCCGCGGGTTGTTCAGCAGCTTGCGCGCCGCTGAGGAGAGCCGTTCCGGCTGGCCGGCCGCCCACAGCAGCAGCTGGGTGTCGAGCAGGAGCTTCACGCGCCGACGCCGAATAACGCGGCGATTTCGGCGTCGCCCATGCGGTCGAAGTCTTTCGGGCACGGCGATTTCGCCGGCGAGGAACCCAAGCCGCTGGGGCGCCTTCGGGCGCGTCGAGTGCCGCGACCTTCACCAGGGGCTTGCCGGCTTTGGCAATCACGAAGGCTTCCCCTTTTGCCGCGCGATCGACCAGCTTCGAGAGCTGCGTTTTTGCTTCGTGGATATTGACGGTTACCATGGCACTGTTAGTTGGACTAAGCTGACTGGACTAAGCTTATCTGGCTGACAGCGGTGGGTCAACGCCGCCGGTGGTCGCCGGGAATCCCGGATCTCACGGGTTACGAGTGGTTCACGGTTGACGCGCTCCGGGCGCGTCTGGCCCGACCAATACCACACGACCGTCGCGCCACAGGGTGTGCCGATGCCGTCGAATCGCTGACGAGTGAGGAGGACACAATGACAAAGCCATTCATGGGGACGCTGGGCACGCTGATCGTGGGGATTGGCATCGGTGTCATGGCCACCGGCATGCTCGCCGCGCAGCAAGCGCAGCCGCCAGGACAGCCGCCGGCCGCTGGTCGCGGCAGTTTCGGCGCGCCGGAAGGATCCTGTGGGCCACAGGCCCAGCTGCCGGCCACTGTGTCAAAGAACGTCGATCCGAAAGCTCGCTGCTTCGAGGTCCGGATGTACACCGTGGATAAAGCGCGGCTGGGCACCGGAACGTTCAACGGCGGCATCAACGAGCTGCATCAGCGCTTCCGCGAGAAGGAAGTGGCGATCTTCCAGAAGCACGGCGCGCAGATCATCGGCGTGTGGCAGCACCTCGGCAATCCCGACACGCTGGTCTGGATGCTGGCGTATCGCGATCGCGCGCACCGCGACGACGTGTGGGCGAAGTTCGCCGCGGATCCCGAGTGGAAGGAACTGTCAAGCAAGTACAGCGTGCCGATCACGCCGAGCGTGTTCCTGATGAGCGCGGCGGATTACTCGCCCCTGAAGTAGCTGAGGGGATATGGCTCCTGAGGTCGTGCGGTTCACCGCACATCGAGCCTCATGAAGATTCATTGAGGTTCGATCCGCAGCAGCGCCGCCTGATCTTCCTCGGTGATCACGTAGAGCAGCCCGTCGGGTCCCTGCCTGACATCGCGAATCCGCTGATGCAGGTCGCGCAGCAGCGACTCGCGGCGCAGTTCTTCCCAGTTGTCGTTGAACACAATCCGCTGCAGCTGGCCGGTTGGCGACATCTCGCCCTCGCGCATTCCGCCCACGAACAGATTGCGACGCCAGTTCGGGAAATCGATCGCCGTTGTAGAACGTCATGCCTGACACGGCGATGGCCGGCACCCAATACAGCGTCGGCTCTTCGAATCCGCGCGCGGCGTGCGCGGCGTTGAAGCGCGGTCCACGGTAGTCGCGACCGTAGCTGGCGAACGGCCAGCCGTAGTTCTTGCCGGGCTGGATGACATTGACCTCGTCGCCGCCATTGGGCCCCTGTTCCGCGGCCCAAATCTCTCCGTTGAACGGATTCGTCGTCAGCCGAGCTGATTCCGGAAGCCCATGGCGTAGATGTACGGCTTGTAGTCCTTCCTGCCGACAAACGGATTGTCCGGCGGCAGCGACCCGTCGTCGCGCATTCGGATTAGCTTGCCGGCGTAGTCGTTCCCGTGCTGCGGGCGATCGAGGCTCGGCGGCGGACCTGTTCCAGGGCCGCCGATCGACATGTAGAGCATTCCGTCTCGCCCGAACGTGATTCGGCTCACTTCGGTGTCCACGTCGTCCGACAGGAAGATCTCCTTCACGTCGCTCAACGCCTTGCCATCCCACACAGCGCGGCCGACGGCGTTGCTCGCCAGGTTGTTGCCGATCGGTTTGTGATAGGTGAAGTAGACCCAGCGGTTCTGCGCGTAGTTCGGGTGCAGGATGATGTCCATCAACCCCGCTTCCGTCCCGCGGTAGATCACCTGCGGCACGCCCGGCACCGGTGCCGGATCGATCACGCCTTTGCGGACGACGCGGAGGGCGCCGCCGCGTTCGGTGATGAGGAACGTCCCGTCAGGAAGGATGGCGAGGCCGTAGGGATGCGACAGGCCTTTGGTGACGACCGTGACGCGGATGTTGGCCTCCGTGGTCTGGAATGACCACGGTCCATCACCGAGCGGTGGTGACGGCAGCGCTCGAGGGCCCGGTCGGAACGACGCCACGCATGTCGCGGACGACAGGGTAGGGATACTTCGCCTGCGCGGGATTGGGCGTCGGCGCCGGCGGCTGTTGCTGCGCCGCGAGCACGGCCACCGCGATCACAGCGCAGCCAAGCGACAACGCGACACACGGTCGAACGCTCATCGGGTGCGTCATCCGTGACCTATTTCACGTCGAGCAACTCCACGTCGAAGACGAGCGTGGCGTTTGGCGGGATCACGCCGCCGGCTCCGCGCGCGCCGTAGCCGTAGTCCGACGGGATCGTCAGCGTTCGCCGGCCGCCGACCTTCATCCCGGCGACCCCTTCATCCCAGCCGCGGATCACTTCACCGGCGCCGAGCTTGAAGGTGAACGGCTCCCCACGGTCCCGCGAGCTGTCGAACTTCTTGCCCTTGTGATCGGCCGTGCTCTGGTCGTACAGCCACCCGGTGTAATGCACCGTGACGCTTCGCCCTGCTACCGCCTCGTTGCCGCTGCCGGCCGCGTCGTCCGTTTTGATCATTCAGTGATGTTTGACTGTCCCATGTTGTCCTCGGATGCTCACCGCTTAATCTCCGGAGTCCTCAGATGCGCAGCTCGATGCAACGGCAATGACGACGGCGATTATCGCCGCCCGGTATAGCTGATTCGCCATATACGCCCCTTGGAGTCGTCGGTGATCACCAGCGAGCCGTCTGGCGCCTGCGCGACGCCAACCGGCCGATGCACCGCGTCGTTCGGTCCCTTCACGACGTCCTTCCCGGCGAATCCGCTGGCAAACACGCGGCTGTCGCCAGATGGCATGTCGCCCTTGAACGGGACGAAGCGGACGTTGAAGCCGTCCATCGGGAACGGGCTGCGGTTCCAGGATCCGTGAAAGACGACAAAGGCGCCGCTGCGGTACTCAGCTGGGAACTGCGTGCCGGTATAGAAGGCCATTCCGACCGGCGCATGATGCGCCGGGAACGTGGCGATCGGCTTCCTGGTACTTTGCGCAATCGCCTTCCGACTTGCCGTCGCCGCCGTACTCCGGGTTGCAGCAGGCGCTTCTTCGTCTGGAGGTCAAAGAAGCAATACGGCCATCCGAAGTTCGCTCCCTGCTTCACCAGCTGCATCTCTTCGGCCGGGCGGTTGGCGTTGTCCTCCGCCGTAAATGACTTCGGCCAGAGCGTATCGATTTGATCGCGGTTGTTCTGTCGCCGTGTAGAGCTGCCGGGCGGTCGGGTTCCAGGCCATCGCCACCGTGTGACGGATGCCCGTGGCGAAGCGATGCGCCGCGTCGTGCTTCTGACCGGCTTTGCCGGCTTCGTATTTCCAACGCCGCCGTGGAGTTCGAGCTGGCTGCACGGATTCTCGCCGGCGAGGCCGGGCTGCCGATTGACCTGGCAGGCGTTCGTCGGGGCTCCGACGTGCACGAACAGCGCACCGTTGTCGCCGATGGCGATCGACTTCGCCGCATGCGGATTCGCGCGCGGCAGCCCGCGGACGATCACGTCTGGCGGACCGGCGGGACGAGCGATTTACCGTCAATGCGGAATCGGACCACCCGCATGTCGGATCCGACATCGAGGATCCGTCCTGCTGATGCCGGTCCTGCAGGCCCGGACCAATGGCTGCAGGAGCTGCGCGACGCGGTCATCGTTCAGAAGATCGCGCAAGACGGTCATCGCCTTCCTCAGGTACGGCGGCGATCGTCGAGTATTCACCTCGCCAGCGCCGGCCGACAAGGTCGTACCTGCTGCCGACGAGCTCGACTGACCTGCTGCCGAGAGCTCACTCGACCTGACGGGCGTGGCCTCTACGAGATCTTCCTGCGCGGGATGCTCGACAAGATCGGCGCGGTTCCGGACTACCTGCACGTCGGCGCGTACAAGACGGCCGTGAACCAGATGACGGAAAAGGGTTTCACGCCGGCGCACCGCGAGATGTCCGAGTCGCTCAATCGCGACATGTACGACCAGCTGATTCGCGGGATTGCCGAGGCGCGCAAGAAGAGCGAGCAGGAGGTCCGTGCGCTGATCGATCAGGGTCCGTTCACGCCTGAAGACGCCCTGCGGCACGGCTTCGTCGACGAGCTGGCGTACGAAGATCAGCTCGACGATCGCGTGCCGGCGCTGCGCTCGGCGCTCGCGCGAGACACGCCGCATCGAGGGGCGCGACTACCAGCGCATTCGTGCCGGAATCCGTGGGTATCAGGCCGCGGTCGCGCATCGCGGTGATTTACGCCGCCGGCACGATCGTCTCCGGCCGGAGCGCCTACGATCCGCTGAACGGCGCGGTGGTGGGCTCGGACTCGCTCGTCGAGCAGATCCGTGAGGTGCGCGACGACACGGCCGTGAAGGCGATCATCCTGCGCGTGGACAGCCCCGGCGGATCGTCGGTGGCGTCGGACGTGATCTGGAGGGAATTGATGATCACGCGCGACAAGAATCCGTCGCGGCCGCTGATCGCCTCGATGTCCGACCTCGCGGCGTCCGGCGGCTATTACATTTCGTTGCCGGCGCACGTCATCGTCGCGCAGCCGGCAACGCTGACAGGCTCGATCGGCGTCTACGGGGGCAAGATCGCGCTTGGCGGGACGTTGAACAAGGTGGGGGTCACGACGGAAACCGTGACGGATGGGGCGAACGCCGACATCTACTCGCCGTTCACGCCGTTTTCACCGTCGCACCGGGCACGCCTGCAGGATCAGATGCAGGGCTTCTACGAAAACTTCGTCGAGAAGGTCGCCGAGTCGCGGAAGACGACGCCGGAGAAGATCGACGCCGTGGCGCAGGGCCGCGTGTGGACCGGACGGCAGGCGCGCGAGCGCGGTCTGGTGGACGCCCTCGGCGGGCTCGACGTCGCCGTGCGCATCGCGAAGGAGCGCGCCCGCATTCCAGCCAGACGAGGACGTGCAGCTGGTGGCGTATCCGGCGCGCCGGAGCCTCTACGAGACCATCGCCGAGCAGTTTCGGTGTGCGGATGAACGTCTGGAGCGTACTGGCGGGGGGCGCCGAGCAGCAGGCGGTGAGCGCGCTCACCGCGCCGGCGCGATTGTTCCGCCGCGGCGAGCCGTTGACGCTGATGCCTTACGTGTTCGTACGTTGAAGAGGCCGACCTGAAGGTCGGCCTCTACCTGATCCCTGATCCTGATCCCTGGACCATCCCTTTGGCCCTGGGCCTTGGCCCTGAGGCCTTCCTTTAGGCCCGCCGCGCGTCCATCAGCCGGCGGAGGACGTCGGCCTTCACCTCGATCTTGAGCCGTTCCTTGGCCTTCGTCATGTACGAGGAAAAGAAGCGCCCGCGGCGCTCGTTCACCAGTTCCGCGCGGAAGCGTTCCTTGGCGAGCTTGAGCTCGTCCGGCGTGACATCGTCGCGATCGACCACGCGCACGATCACCGTCGCCTCGGGAGTCTGAATCGGGTCGCTGACGGCGCCCTTGGGGAGGGCGAACGCCACTTTGTCCACTTCCAGGCTGACGCCCACGTCTGGCAGTGCGCTGTTGCGCGCGACGAGCTCGCTGTCCTTCGCCTCGAAGCCCAGGGCTTTCACGGCGGCGCTGAAGTCCTTGGCCGATTTCAACTGCGAGGCGATTGCCGCGGCGCGCTGGCGGCTCAAGCTCCGCCGCCCGTGAGCGGATCAGATCCTCGCGCACGCGATCCCGCACCTCGTCGAGCGTGGGCGTGTAAGCGGCCTTCTTGCCCGACACGGTGATGAAGACCGGACCACGCGTCGAGGCCAGCGGAGCGCTGACCGCGTTGTCCTGCAGCTCGAATGCGGCACTGGCGACTTGCGCCGACGCGCCCAGTCCAGGCACGGGCTCGGATTGCTGGAAGAATCCAGTTTCGTCGACTTTGAGCCCAAGCTCGGTGGCCACTTTGTTCAAGTCGTCGGGGTTCTTGACGCGATCGGCGAGCTTGGTCGATTGCTCGGTGATCTGACGATCGGCAAGCTGCGCCGCGAGCAGCTGCTGGATCTGCGCGCGCACCTGGTCGAGCGTCTGCGTGGACCCCGGCCTGCTTGTCCACGACCTTGATGATGTGGAAGCCGGTACTGCGTCTTCACGAGGTCGCTGACCTGTCCCGGCGCCAGCGTGAATGCCGCCATCTCGAACTCCGGCACCATCCGGCCGCGCGTGAAGTAGTCGAGATCTCCGCCTTTGTCCTTGCTCCCCGGATCCTCCGAGTACTTCTTCGCCAGCTCGCCGAAGTCGGCGCCGGCTTTGATCTTGGCAAGCAGCTCCTCGCCCTGCTTGCGAACGGCCGCTTCGTCCTTGCCGCCGGTGTTCAGCAGAATGTGGCTGGCGCGCACGCGCTCCGGCGTCTGGTACTGCTGGATGTTGTCGTTGTAGTAGCGCTGGATGTCGCTCTGCGGGACGGCGACGCGCTGCCGCGCCTGCTCCCGATCGAGCAGGAGATACCTGACTTTGCGCTGTTCGCCGACGCGATAGTCCGCCTTGTGCGCCTCGAAGTACGGCGCCAGGTCCGCGTCAGTCACGGTCACCTGCGACCTGAACTTGTCGGCCGTGAGTGCCACGACCTGGAGCTTCACTTTTTCGTTGCGACGGCGATATTCACTGTCGAGGTCGGCGTCCGATACGGCGATCCAGTCGGTGAGGGCCGAACGCAGCTTGTCGAGCATCAGGCTCGCGCCGCAGCGTCGTCCTCGAACTGCGACTTCGTCAGCGGCGGGTTCCGCGAGAGCAGCAGCTGTTCGTAGCGCTCCTCGCCGATGAACCGCCCGTTGCTTCCTGCAGCTGCGGAATCGCGAAGATCTGCTGCGCGAGCTCTTCGTCGCTGACCTTAATGCCGTGGCGCTCCGCCTCGATCAGCCCGGCCTGCTCGTCGATCATCTGCGTCAGCACCTGCTGCTCGATGCCCAGCTGCCGCAGCAACTGGTCGTTCATGCGCGCCGCCAAACTGCTGGCGATAGGCCTGTACCTGCAGCAGGTACCGCTGCTCGAAGTCGCCGGCGGTCAGCACACGTCCGTCAACCTCGGCCACAGCCTCGTTGGGCGCGGCGCCAACCGACGTCGTCGGCTGCAGGTAGTCCTGCGGAATGAAGAAAATCACCATCGTCACCGCGACCAGCCCTAGGCTCCACTTCAGCCAGCCGCGGTGCCGACGCATGCGGTCAAGCATGGTCATGGACGAAACACCTCGAAAAAAAAGGCATCGTACCACGAGGATGCCGCCAGAACGGCATTCCGGCAGACCTCGGAACGATGGTATATTTGTCACATCTATAAGGACTTAGCGGCGCTTACCGGCTCTGCCATCCGTGGCCATTGGTGAAACAGAGTTCCTCGAAGCTTCATGTCGCCTCGCGCGGTGCTCGCGGAAGCAAACGCGCTGATTTTTCGGCCCGGCTCAAGGGCCGTATCCGGACGCTTCGCGCCCGGCTGGATCATCGCGACGCTCTCGTCGAATCCGTCCGCGAATCCAACGAGTCGCTCGACCCGAAAAAGGTCGCCGACTGGCTCGTCCGCCAGGCGCACGACTGGATTCCGGCCGGCTGCTGGGCTGTGATCGCCCACGACACGAACGGGCAGCTCAACGTCATTGCCGATGTCGGGTTGACGCCAAACCTCGGCCCGTCGCTGTGGTCGTCGGCGAACTGGGTGTTCCGGCATGGCGTCGAGTTCGCCTCCCGCGATCTGGCGCGGGACTCGCAGGGCGACGGCGGGAGCGGCAGGAACGGCAATCGCGTTCCCGCTGATCTGCCGCAACAAGACGGTCGGCGCGCTCGTCGGCCTGGACCCGGCGCCGTCGACTGCGGCGCCGTCGCTGGGGGCGTCGCTGGTGGCTGCCGTGCGGATGGTGCTGGAACCGGCGGCGATTGCCCTCGATAACGCAACCGCCTTGCAGAGAGCGGAGGCCCTGTCGGTGACCGACGACCTCACCCGTCTGTATAACAGCCGCTACCTCAACCAGTCGCTGCATCGCGAGACCAAGCGCGCCACCCGCAGCGGCCGCCCGCTCTCGCTGCTGTTCCTTGACCTGGACGGGTTCAAGAACGTCAACGACAGCCACGGACATCTCGCGGGCAGCAAGGCGCTGGCGGAAACAGCCACGATCATCCGCGGCTGTGCTCGAGAAACCGACGTCGTCGCCCGGTTTGGGGGGGATGAATTT
The DNA here is from genome assembly GCA_963793705.1 of uncultured Acidobacteriota bacterium. GTDB lineage: Bacteria > Acidobacteriota > Vicinamibacteria > Vicinamibacterales > UBA2999 > Gp6-AA40. The sequence continues at coordinate 148,417 of CAWCBC010000024.1, forward strand.
GCCCTGGTTCTGCCCGATACAGGCCGGGACGGGGCCCTCTCGGTGGCGGCCCGTATCCGCGACCGGGTCGCGGCTGCACAGTTTCTGGCGTCAGACGGGCTTTCGGTGCATTTAACCGTCTCAATCGGGGTCGCCACACTGCCGGATTCGGCTGGATCGGCCGAAGAATTACTGAAGGCGGCGGACGCGGCGATGTACCGGGTCAAGGCGTCCGGCAAGAACGGCATCCAGGCATTCGTGACTCGTGAAGAGTGATTGGTGAATTGTTGGCGATTGGTGAGTGGCGAATCGTGATTCAATGACGATTCGCACCCAATCACCAGTCACCAATCATCAATCACCAACGATTCGAACATCAACGATCAGAAATCAACACTAACTATGCCTCTGGGCTCGTTCTTGTCTCTGTTCTCCAGCGACCTCGCGATTGACCTCGGTACGGCGAACACGTGCGTCTACGCGCGCGGCAAGGGCATCGTCGTCAACGAACCGTCGATCGTCGCCATCAACAAGGTCAACGGACGCGTCGAAGCCGTGGGCAAGGACGCCAAGGAAATGCTCGGCCGGACGCCGGGCAACATCGTGGCGATCAAGCCGATGAAGGACGGAGTCATCGCCGACTTCGAGGTCACCGAGAAGATGCTGACCTACTTCATCAAGAAGGCCCACAACCGGAACGTGTGGGTCCGCCCGCGCATCGTCATCGGCGTGCCGTCAGAAATCACGCAGGTGGAAAAGCGCGCGGTGAAGGACAGCGCCTATCGCGCCAAGGCGAGTGAGGTGCATCTCGTCGAAGAGGCCATGGCGGCGGCGATTGGCGCGGGCATGCCGATCACCGAGCCGTCGGGCAACATGATCGTGGACATCGGCGGCGGCACGACCGACATCGCCGTCATCTCGCTGGCCGGCATCGTCTACAGCAAAGCCGTGCGCGTGGCGGGCAACGAAATGGATGAGGCGATCATCCAGTACATCAAGAAGACCTATAACCTCCTCATCGGCGAACGCACCGCCGAGCAGATCAAGATGGAGATCGGCTCCGCCTACAAGCTCGAGGAGCGGATGACGATGGAGATCAAGGGCCGCCATCTGATCGAAGGCGTGCCGAAGACGATCACCATCAGCGACGAGGAGATTCGCGAAGCGCTGGCAGAAACCGTCAACGTCATCGTTGACGCGGTGCGCGTCGCGCTCGAGCGCACGCCGCCGGAGCTGTCCGCCGACATCGTCGATCGCGGAATCGTGCTCACCGGTGGCGGCTCGATGCTGAAAAATCTCGACAAGCGTCTCCGCGAGGAAACCGGGACTGCCGCTGGCGATGGCAGAAGACCCGCTGTCGTCGGTCGTGCTCGGCGCAGGGAAAATGCTGTCGGACTTCAACCTGCTGCGTAAGATTTCTATCGATTAGCCACCGAATTAACGGGGGTAATGGCTCTTCTCGACATTCGGCAGCGCACGGGCTGGTTATTCGCCGCGATCGTCGTCTCCCACATCATTCTGATTTCCGCCCAGGTCACCACGAAACGCGGCGTGCCGGTGCTGCAGGAAGTGACCTTCGGCGCGTTTGCCGAGATGCAGCGCGGCGCGACGTCGGCGTTCAAGAGCGCGCGCGAAAGCTGGCAGAACTATTTCGCGCTGCAGCAGATTCGCCAGGACAACGAACGCCTTCACCAGGAAGTGACGCAGCTGCGCGTGTCGCTCGAGCAGGAGCGGAGCGTCGCGCAGCAGACGCGAACGCTGCAGCAGTTGCTGGATCTCCGATCGGCGACGGGATTCACGACCGCCGCCGCCATGGTGATCGGCAGCGGCGCTGATCCCGAATTCCGCACCATCACCATCGACAAAGGCACCCAGGGAGGCCTGCGCGCGGACATGGCCGTGATGGCCCCGGCAGGCATCGTCGGCCGGATTCTGATGCCGACGGCGCGCGCGGCGAAGGTGCAGCTGATCATCGATCGCGACGCCGCGGCTGGCGTGATGATCGAACGGTCGCGGGTCAGCGGCGTGGTGACCGGTGTGGGCAGCGCAGAGGAACTGGGGTTCAGGGCCGGGCTCATCGATCTCAAGTACGTGCCGGGAAGCGCGGATGTGAAGAAGGGCGACCGCGTGGTCACGTCCGGCATCGATGGGATCTACCCTAAAGGCTTGCCAGTCGGGGAGATACAATCAGCTGAGCGCGTTGGCGGCGAATGGCGCATCCGGGTCAAGCCGGCGGTCGATTTCGCCGCCCTGGAGGCGGTGCTCGTGGTACTGAAGGTGCCTGAGGCGCCGCCGGAGACAACCAGCGACGGTGAGCGGTGAAAGCGCTCGGGGTGTTCGTCGCAATTGCTCTGGCGCTGGCGCTGCAGACGACGCTGGCGCGGTTCGTGGTTGGCGGATCGGCGGCGGTTGATCTCGTCCTCGTGGCGGTGGTCGCTATCGCGTTGACGATTGGCCCGGTGGGCGGGATGCTCGCGGGCAGCGCCGCCGGGCTGATTCAGGACTCGCTGTCGAGCGGCGTGGTTGGCATTGGCGGCCTGGCGAAGACGATCGTCGGCTTTCTGGCGGGTGCCTTCGGGCAGCAGTTCATCGTGACTGCCGCGTTGCCGCGACTGGTGATTTTCATCGCGGCCACGGTGCTTCACGGAGCGGTGTTCATGGGTCTGTATTACGTGCTCGGCCTGCGTGACTTTCCGTCGCCGTGGAAACCGCTGGCGGCGCAGGCGCTGGGTAACGCGCTCGTCGGGATCGTCGCGTTTGGCATCATCGAGTCGCTTCCCGGCATCGTCGAACGTCGCCGATCGCGGCGGGTGCGGCGATAAGATGAAAAAGCAATGATCAACTACCAACGCCCAATTCCCAACTCCCAAGGCCAGTGCTTCTTGGACTGCAGGAATTGGAAGTTGGAAGTTGGAAGTTGGGAGTTTCTTAGATGGTAGCTCCCACAGAAGATCGACGACGGATATCGACGCGCGTCGGCGTGCTGCAGGCGGGCGTCATCGTCGTGGTTTGCCGCGCTGGCGATCTGTTTCTGGGTGCTGCAGGTCGTCCAGACCGACAAGTTCGTCGAGATGGCGAACAGCAACTACCAGCGGACGCTCGCCGCTCCGGGCGCCAGCGCGGCGTGCTGTTCGACCGCGAGGGACGCGTCCTCGTCGAGAACCGCGACTCGTTCACGATCTCGATCGACCGCGAGGCACAAAGGACCTGGCGCGGACGATTCGCCTGCGCGTCGCAGGTGCTCGGTCTCGATCCCGGCGCAGATGCAAGCAGAGCGTCGACCGCCACGTCCGCTCCAAGAAGCCGATGTACCGCCCGATCGTGATCGTCGAGGACGCGACGCTCGAGCAGGTGGCGCGGGTGCAGACCCGCCAGAGGGAACTGCCGGAATTCCTGGTCGAGCAGGTGCCGACCCGCACGTACCCCGGTCGAGGCACTGGCGGCGCATCTCTTCGGCTACGTCGGACAGGCCGACGAGGATCAGGTTCGGGAGGCCGGCCTGTCGCGCAACGCCATCGTCGGTAAATTCGGCGTCGAGAAGGTCTACAACGCCGTCCTGATGGGCACCGACGGCGCGCGGCGCGTCCGCGTCAACAGCCTGGGGCGCGAAATCGACGAGATCGACAGAGAGGTCCCACCGAAGGCCGACGGGTCCAACTCACCATCGACTACGACCTGCAGAAGGCCGCGGAGGACGGGTTCCGGCCAGGCCGGCTTCAACGGCGCTGCGCTGATCATGGATCCGCGGACGGGTGAAGTCCTGGTCCACGCCAGCCATGCCGGCGTACGACCCGAACGATTTCGCCGCCGGGATCAAGAGCGTCACCTGGGACGCGCTCATCACCGACAAGCTGAAGCCGCTCACGAATCGCGTGCTGCAGGGACGCTATTCGCCCGGTTCGACATTCAAGATCGTCGTGGCGACTGCCGCGCTCGAGGAGGGACTCGTCGACCCGGACTACCGCGTGAACTGCGCCGGCGGCGCAAATTTCTACGGCCGGTACTACAAGTGCCACCTGAAAGGCGGCCACGGCAGCGATCGACATGCGCCATGCGATCGAGAAGTCGTGCAACGTCTACTTCTACACGCTCGGCAACATGCTCGGCGTCGATCGCATCTACAAATGGGCGGAGAAGCTCGGTCTCGCAGGTAAGACCGGCATCGATCTGCCGAACGAGCAGGCGAGCCTCGTGCCGAACACCGAGTGGAAACTGAAGCGCACGGGCGAGCGCTGGTATCCGGGCGAGACGATTTCGGTAGCCATCGGCCAGGGGCAGGTGACGGTGACACCGGCCTCGCTGGCCAATATGATCGCGACGGTGGCCAACGGCGGCACGCGGGTCACGCCGCACGTGCGTGAAGGCCGATCGACGAGGGGAAGGGGTGGAAGCCGGTGCCGCTGGCGGCCGTGGCCGACAAGGTGGCGTTCCGGCCGCAGACGCTGGCGGCGCTGCACGATGGCCTGTGGATGGTCGTCAACGCCGGCCGGCACCGGGCGTCCGCGGGCGCATCGAAGGGCGCGACGTCGCCGGCAAGACGGGCACGGCGCAGGTGATTTCCAACGAGGGCCGGGCGCGCGCGAGGAACACCGGGCGCGACCTGCGCGATCACGGCTGGTTCGTGTTCTTCGCGCCGAAGGACAACCCGCAGATCGCCGGGGTCATCTTCGCCGAGCACGGCCTGCACGGACTATCTCGGCGCGCCGATCGCGAAGCACGTGATCGAAACGTATTTTGCGAAGAAGGAAGGCCGGCCGCTGCCGGTGCTCGGGCCGAACGCCCGAGCGGGCCGCCGGTCGCCGATCCCGACTCGCCGCCGCGCGCTGCCGCGCGGTGGTCGCTGCGGCGGTGACGCGCGGCGATGAACGCCCAGGCGGTCGGCGCACTAAATGTTCGAACGACGGCTGTATCACCACGTGGACTGGGCGATGGTCGGCGCCATCCTGGCGCTGTGTCTCATCGGCCTCGCGCAGATCTACAGCGCCACGTTAACGCCGACCGGCGCCAGCCGCATCTTCTACACGCAGATCTGGGCGATCCTGCTCGGTTTCCTGGCGCTGCTGCTCGCGCTCACCATCGACTACCGGTCGCTCGCCGACAAGTCGCACTTCATCTACATCGCCATCGTTGGCGCTGCTGATTTACGTGCTGCTGTTTGGCGTCGTGCGCGGCGGCTCGCGGCGGTGGATTGACTCCTCGGGCCGATGAACCTGCAGCCATCGGAATTCGCCAAGGCGGCGCTGGCGCTGGCGCTGGCGAAGTTCTTCGGCGACACGCGCCGTGGCACGATCGCGCGCGGGGACTTTATGATTGCGGCGGCGATTACCGCCGTGCCGCTGCTGTTGATCACGCAGCAGCCCGATCTCGGCACGGCGGTGACGCTGGTGCCCGTGCTGTTCGCCGCCGCATTCGTCGCCGGCATGTCGATGCGGATCTTCGGCATCCTGGCGGTCGTCGCCCTGTTGGCGGCGCCGATCGCCTGGAAGTTCGCGCTCCAGGATTATCAGAAGGAACGGATTTCGACGTTCGTCAACCCGTCGCAGGACGCACGCGGCGCCGGGTATCAGCAGATTCAGGCCCGCATCACGGTCGGTTCCGGCGGGCCCTTCGGGAAGGGATTCAAGGGTGGAACGCAGGGCCAGTTGCGGTTCCTCCCGGTGGCACACAACGACTTCATCTTCTCGGCATTGGCCGAGGAGCATGGGTTCGTGGGCGTCGTGGTGGCGCTCGGGTTATATCTGTTCGTGATTCTGCGTTCGCTGGAGGCGTCCCGGCTGGCGAAAGACCGCCTGGGCGCATACCTGGTGCTGGGAGTGCTGGCCAGCTTCACGTTCCAGGTGATCTACAACATTACGATGTCGGCCGGCCTGGCGCCGGTCAAGGGTTTGACGCTTCCGCTGATGAGTTATGGCGGTTCTTCGATGATCGCGACGCTCGCGGGATTCGGCCTGATTCTCAACGTGCGGATGCGGAGATTCACAAATTGATGGAGCCATTCCGCCGATGAGCGCGCTGTTCTGGATCCTGCTGTCTGTCGTGCTGGTGCACGCAGCAGGTCCCGGTGCGTCTCGGGCGCGGCTCCCGGAGAGCTACGGGCATGACCAAGGAGATGATCATCTCCTCGAGCGCCCACGAAACACGGGTCGCTATTCTCGAGGACGATCTGGTCGCGGAAATTTTCATCGAGCGCGAACGCTCGCGCGGCGTGGTCGGGAACTTATACAAGGGCCGGGTCTCGAAAGTCCTGCCCGGCATGCAGTCGGCGTTTGTTGACCTCGGTCTCGAGCGCGACGGCTTCCTCTACGTCACCGACGTCATAGCGACGTTCGAGGAGTTCGACCGCCTCGAGACGGACGAGGATGAACCCGCGTCCGCCGGAAACGGCTCCCGTGGCGAACCCTCGGGTTCGCCAGGCGCGCCTGACCGAGGCCGCCGGCCTCGCCGGAGCAGGCACGCCGGCGGACGCCGCAATCGCGATCGCGAGAAGGGCCCCGAGCCGAAGATCGAAGAGCTCCTGAAAGAAGGCCAGGAGATCATCGTCCAGGTCGCCAAGGAGCCGCTTGGCACCAAGGGCGCTCGGCTGACCTCCCATGCGACGATGCCAGGACGGTTCCTGGTGTTCATGCCGACGGTGGACCACGTCGGCGTCTCCCGGAAAATCGACTCGCGCGAGGAACGCGGCCGCCTGCGCGGCATCGTCCGCGAGTTCCGCGAGCAGCACGGCTTCACCGGCGGCGTCATCATCCGCACCGCCGCGGGCGGGCGCGCCAAGGAAGACATCGTTTCGGATCTCAGCTATTTCCACAAGGTCTGGACCGAAATCCGGCAGAAGGCCGAAACGTCGCGGGCTCCCGCGGTCGTCTATCAGGAGCAGAGCCTCGTCGCCAAGCTGCTCCGCGACCTGCTGACCGAGGAATTCTCGGCGATTCGCATCGACAACCCGACGGAACACCGCCGCGTCCTCGAGCTGATCGAGCGCATCATGCCGTCGCTGGCGCCGAAGGTGAAGCTGTACGAGAAGGAGTACCCGATCTTCGAGGAGTACCGGCGTCCAGGCGGAAATCGATAAGGCGCTGCGCAGCAAGGTCTGGCTGAAGTCGGGCGGGTCGATCGTCATCAACCAGACCGAGGCGCTGGTCGCCATCGACGTCAACACCGGCCGCTACGTCGGCAAGAAGACGGCCGGCCGGCTCGAGGACACCATCCTCAAGACCAATCTCGAAGCGGTGAAGGAGATCGTGCGGCAGATCCGGCTGCGCGACCTCGGCGGCATCATCGTGCTGGACTTCATCGACATGGAGGAGAAGAAGAACCGGCAGAAGGTGTTCCAGACGGTCGAGCAGGAGCTGCGCAAGGACCGCGCGCCGTCGAAGGCGATTCAGGTGTCGGACTTCGGCCTGGTCATCATCACGCGCAAGCGCGTGAAGCAGAGCCTCGAGCGCGTGCTGACCGACCCGTGCCCGTACTGCGCCGGCAGCTCCGTCATCAAGTCCAGCTCCACCATCTGCTACGAGATCCTGGCGGAGGTGAAAAAGATTTCCGCCGATCTCGACGGCCAAAGTCTCGTCCTGCGCGTCAATCCAGACATCGCCCGGGCTCTGAGGGACGAGGAGCGCGCCGTGTTCAGGGATCTGAAGCAGTCGCTGGCCCGCGAAATCTCGGTGAAGCCGGACGCGCAGCTGCATCACGAGCAGTTCGATTTGATGGCAATCGGATAGGTCGTTCGGATCGTTCGAGTCGTTCGGATCGTTCGGATCGTTGGAGGACTGAGCATGCGCACGGTTGTTCTGTCTGTGGTGTTCGCGTCAACGGTCGTCCTCGCCCAGGCACCACCGGCATGGACTGCGCTATCGAGGTTGTCTCGATCAAGCCCAATACATCCAATGCGCTCGGATCGAATGGCAGCAGCGAGCGGCCGGACGGCGGCTTTACGCTGCTGAACGTTCCGATGATGACGCTGATCGGACGCGCGCAGTTTCCGTCGATCGCCCCCATCGACATGGTCGGGCTGCCGGAATGGGCGCAGCGCGATCGCTACGACGTCAGCGCGAAGTCGCCGCTCTCGCGCCCCGCCACGCCGGAGGAGCGCGCGGCGATGATGCGTGCCATGCTCGCGGACCGCGTCAAGCTCGTGACCCATGTCGAAAAGCGGCAGCTGCCGGTGTATGACCTCGTGCTCGCCCGCGAGCGACGGGCGGCTCGGGCCCGGCATCAAGCCGTCCGAGATGGACTGCGTCGCCAAGGCGGCCGCCGATCGCGCCGCGGCGGATCGCCGCGCTGGCACGCGGGCACCGCCGCCCCCGCGCAATTCCCGATTCTCAACGCTCCGCCGCCTCGCGTGCAGTGGCCTGTGCGTGTGGACGACCGGCGCTGGAGGGCGACATCACGATGGAGACCCTCGCCCGCTTGCTTCGATCCAGCGCCGGACGGCCAGTCGTCGATAAGACAGGACTGAAAGGCAGCTACCGCATCAAGATCCAGTTCGATCGTGTATTCGGCGGGGCACCCGACATCGCGCCTGCCCGGATGCGCTGCCGTCACGTCTTTTCCGCGCTGCCCGCGCAGCTGGGGCTGAAACTCGAGTCGTCCAAAGCCGACCGCGAGGTCCTCGTGATCGATCGCCTCGAGAGACCCACCGAAAACTGAAGCCGAAAAGCGGCACTTGACATGTCGCCCCGAACGGATCTACTAATTACTTAATACTTAGTTGGTAGGCGGTCACGGACCCGACGAGTCAAAGCCGCACCCATGAGAACACCACATCCGACGCTGACGCCGCAGGAGCTCGCCATCATGAAAGTCGTCTGGCGGACCGACGAGGCCACCGTCCGTGACGTCTATGAGGCGCTGCAGGAAACCCGCCCGTCGCCTATACGACGGTGATGACGATGATGCGGATTCTGCAGGAGAAGGGCTACCTGACCAAGGCGACGCAACGACCGCGCGCACGTCTACCGGCCGGCGAAGCCCAGCCAGCAGGTCATCGGCGGCATGGTCCGCGATTTTCTCGACCGCGTGTTCGACGGCGCGTCGGACCCGCTGCTCGTCCACCTGGCCCGCGACAACAAGCTCACGCCAAAGCAGCGGCGCCTGGTGAAGCAGCTGATCGACGACAAGGACGGTGACAAATGACGCCAGCCTCATTCGTCCGAGACCTCACCGCCTTCTGGGTGCAGATCGCGTTTGTCGTCCTTGTCGTGGCCGGGCTGCTGAAAGTCGTGTCGATGCCGGCCCGCGCGCGCTACGTCTGCCTCCGGCTGGCGCTCGCTGGCGTGTCTGGCGGCACCGTGGATGTTGCGCTCCGTGGTTGTCGTCACACCGGAGCCGCGTCCTGAGCGCATCGCCGGCGCTGTTGCGCCCGTCGCCGTGGGCCCGGCCGAACGGCTGACGGCAGCTGTGCCACAGTCCGCGACCGCCGCGCCGGCGTACGTCCTGCCCGAGATTCCGTGGGCGACCGTGGCACTCGTCGCGCTGTTCGCAGGCGTTGCGGCACGCGGCCTCTGGCTCGCCGTGGGTGTGCTCCGGCTCCGCCGGCTGAGACGCCTGGCGATGCTGGTCGATTCGCCGGACTACGCGGCCGCGCAGCAGCAGGTCGGCACCTCCGCGGCCATCGCGCAGGTCGAAGGGCTCCCGCAGCCCGTCACCTTCGGATTCCGTCGTCCCATCGTGCTCCTGCCGGACACGCTGGCCGCCGCGCCCGCGGCGCTGCGCCGTGCCGTCGTCACCCACGAGCTGTTTCACGTCCGCCGGCGCGACTGGCTGTCGGTGCTCGGCGAGGAAGCGCTTCGCACGCTGCTGTGGTTCCACCCGGCGATCCTCTGGCTGACGTCGCATATCCAGCTCGCGCGGGAGGAGATGGTTGACGAACTGACCGTTCGCGCGACCGGCGATCGGCGCGCCTACATGCAGGCGCTGCTGGCGTTTGCCGATACCGGCGGGGTCCACCCGGCCCCGGCGTTTGCCCACCGCCGTCAGCTGTTTCATCGGATTCTCAGCGTGTCGAAGGAGAAGGTGATGTCTGCTGCCGCGAATCGTGGCGTCCATATGGTGTGTGGTCGCCGCCGTATCTGGCGCGAGCTGGTACGCGAGCACGCTGTTTCCGATCGTCAAGGCGGCACCTGCGGACAAGCCCACGTTGACGACCACATCAAAGCCCGCGCAGAGACTTCAGGACATCGTCATCCTGACCGACGACGCCGCGTCGGTGTTCCGACAGTCCGCGGCCGTTGCAAAGCCGCAAGCGCCGCGTCGGTGACGCCGGAAAACCCGATCCCGCGCCGCACCCGGGGTGTTCCACCGATACCGTCGCTGAACGCGAAGCGCGGTAACACCATCGCCTGCCTGAGCGACGACGTCGAAGCCCGAGCGCTCGAGCAGGCTGGCAAGCCCTTCTCGGAGGAGGACATCGTCGTCGGCAATCACGACCCGAGTGGCAGGCGAGCTGCTCACCTGTGGAAGTATCCGCGATGCGGACATCTGCCTCCAAGGCTCGCTGTGTGTGTTCGTCAGTCAGTAGGGCCGAGCCCGGGCGCAACCCTTCCCTCACCCGCGTGAGCGGATCAGACTGGTGGCGTGACTAGACGAACCAGGACGACGGTGAACTTCGCCTCGCCGAGCTCACCGGGCCTCTGACAAGGGCGAGCGAGAACGTGGATGCGCGCGAGGATGTCCAACTGCTGGCCGATGAGCAGGCGGCGCTGCGGCGCGTGGCCACGCTCGTCGCGAACGGAGTGGACCCGGGACCGCTGTTCGACGCGCTTGCCGGAGAGATCGAGGCACTGTGCGGAGCCGACATCTCCGCTGTGCTCAGATTCGAGGGCGACGGCACGGTCACGGTCATGGGAGCACACCGCGGTCCTCACAGCCGCGGCGCCCGCGTGCACCTCGATCCGGACTACGTCGTCGGTGCCGTGTACCGGACAGGTCAGTCCGCGAGCTTCGATCTGCAGAAATGCGACGGCGAGCCGCCGACGGTCGCGCGCGAGTCGGGCGTGCGCTCCGCACTTGCAACTCCCGTCCTCGTCGAGGGCGAGTTATGGGGAGCGATCACGATTGCATCGCTCGAAATTTCGCTCGCGGCTGGAACCGACAGGCGTCTCGCCGACTTCAGCGCGCTGTTCGCTACCGCAATCGCGAATGCACAGTCGCGAGAGGCTCTCGCCGCGCTGGCCGAGGAACAAGCGGCCCTGCGGCGCGTCGCCACGCTGGTCGCGAACGACGCGCCATCGACCGAGATCTTCTCCGCCGTCAGCGAGGAAGTCGCTCGCCTCTTCGACTCGGCAGCAGGCGTTGGGAGATTCGAGGACGACTCAGCGGTCGTGTATGTCGGTGTCGTGAACATCGACATCCCGGTCGGGTCACGATGGGACTTTCAGGATGGAATGATCTCAGCGGAGGTCCACCGGACTGGGCGCCCGGCGCGGGTCGAGGAACGAGACTGGCCTTCCCTTACAGGAGAACTTGGCGCGGCGGTTCGTCGGCATCGCTTCAGCTCGATGGTCGGGAGTCCCATCTTCGCCGACGGTGGGCTCTGGGGAGCAATCGTCGTGTCTTCTCAGGATCTCTTGCCGCGCGACACCGAAGAACGGCTGGAGAGATTCACTGAACTGATCGCAACCGCGATCGCCAATACCGCGATACGGCAAGCCCACGCGCAGCTCGCCGAAGAACAAGCCGCTCTGCGGCGGGTGGCAACGCTCGTTGCGCACGACGTACCGCCCGGCGCGATCTTCGCGGCTGTGACCGAGGAAGTGGCGCAGGTCTTCTACTCGAATGCGGCCGTCTTGAGATTCGAGGACGGTGCGGCGGTCGTATTCGTCGGCGCCACAAACATCGACATCCCAATCGGGACACGCTGGGAATTCCAGGAAGGAATGGCTTCGGCGGAGGTCTATCGGACGGGACGCTCGGCCCGTATCGAGAAGAAGGACTGGGCCGCCATCGGCGGGTCAGTTGGAGAGGCGTCGCGTCGCCTCGGCACGCTGTCACATGTCGGATGCCCGATCGTCGTCGAGGATCACCTGTGGGGAGCGATGGTCGTGGGTTCTACTCATAATCTCCTGCCGCCCGACGCCGAGACGCGTCTGGAAAGGTTCACCGAGTTGATCGCCACGGCGATCTCGAACGCGACCGCCCGGACCGAGTTGATCGAGTCCCGCGCCAGAATCGTGGCCGCAGGCGACGAGGCGCGACGCACGATCGAGCGCGACCTCCACGACGGAACCCAGCAACGGCTCGTCTCGCTCGCATTGGCGGCCAACGCAGCCGCGGCCGAGCTACCGCCGCAGAGCAGCGACGTTCGAGAGAAGTTCTCGCGCATCGCCGCCGGTCTCGGCACGGCCGTCGAGGAGCTGCAGGAGCTCTCGCGAGGCATTCACCCGGCCATACTCTCCGACGCCGGTCTCGGACCCGCGCTTGAAGCACTCGCGCTGCGCTCGCCGATCGCCGTAGACCTGGAAGTAATGACAGGGGAGCGCTTCCCCGAGCCGGTTGAGGTTGCCGCTTACTTCGTGGCGTCGGAGTCAATGGCCAACGCCGCAAAACACTCGCAGGCCTCGCGCATCGACGTCGTGCTTAAGCTAGAGAACGAGGGACTGCTGCTGTCGGTACGCGATGACGGCATCGGCGGCGCAGATCCGGCTCGGGGCTCCGGCCTTGTCGGCCTCCGCGATCGGGTCGAGGCACTCGGCGGCTCACTGGAGGCCACAAGCAAGCCTGGCGACGGGACTTCGCTCGTCGCCGCGCTCCCAATCCGGCACTAATCACGTTTCTCCGGACTGTCGAGGCTTGTGAGCTAGGAGCTCCATACCTACCGCCCGCTGAGTCAAGAGCAAGTCGTCGTGTCCAGGGGGATCCTTCTGATCAGGAACCGAAACGGCTCGACATGAGTGCTCATACCGAACTCAACCTCAGGGACGTGGCTCCGGCTCCAGGCGCGAGCGCCGTCGAGGGCCTGAAGCCTTAGTACCCGCTCGAGCGGAGCAAAGATGATCGTCCCGATGAGCCAATCCAGACGGGTGGGCCGGAATCCTCGTCTCCTCCGAAGAGCAGCGAGAACTGCAGGATGTTCGCGACATTCATCACGACGGCGAGGGCGACGAAGGCGTAGAGGAACATCCGCCGAGGAGCGCGCCGATCTCGATCAGCAGCGCAGTCAATGCCGCGATCAGCAGCCAGGTTCGGGTCTTGGTCGCGAAGCTTGTGGATGTGAGGTTCATGGCACCAGACTTGCGACTTCCGCACCCAATCGCACCCGTGGAACGCCCTGGTGGATGCCCCGGGTCCGCGCTATGCGCTCGCGAGCGGGTCCGATCCCCCGGTGCCTACGCGGGTGTGGCTTCGCGGCCTGGACTCGGGAGGGCGTCGCGCAGGCCCCTACGCGAGCTGATCCCGAGCTTGGTGAAGACCTTCCGCAGGTGCCATTCGACGGTGCGCGGGCTGAGGAAGAGCTGCGCGCCGATCTCGGGGTTCGTGAGTCCGTCGCGCGCCAGGCGGGCTATGTGCTCCTCCTGGTGGGTGGGCGTCGCGCGTGTCATCTCTGCGGCGGCGCACCTTCTCACCGGTGGCGAGAAGCTCGTGACGGGCGCGGTCGGCGAACGCGTGAGCGCCCATCGAGACGAACGCCTCGTGTGCGACCCGCAGCTGCTCCCGGCGTAGCTGCGCCGGTTCGCGCGCCGGAGCCATTCTCCGTAGAGCAGCCGGCTGCGCGCGAGGTCTGGCCGCAGCCGGGTGCCCGCCAGGCGAGCGATGGATTGGCGGTACAGGGGCTCGGCCTCGTCGTCATCGCTCAACAGCGCGCGTCCCCGCGCCAGGATACCGAAGGCCCACGCGGCCTCGCTGCCCTGCGTCTTCTCCTCCAGCCGGGTGAGGGCACGCTCGCCGATCTCGGTGTTCTGCGTCCTGCTGGCGGCCTCGATCACCTCGCTGAGCGCCCACGTCGAGATGACCATCTCTGGCGTGTCGTTGCTCGCCTCGATGGCCGCGATGTCCCTCCTCGTAGCGACGAGGCCGTTCATGACGACCGCCGCGGCGTAATGCGGGAACTGGACGCGATTCCCGGCCGCTCGGCGGCCTCCTTGATGGTGGCGTCGATCAGCTTGGAGGCCTCGGCCTCATCGCCGCGGAACCCCGCGAGCATGAGCGCTTCGTACGGCCCCACGAGGGTGCCGGTGGCCTCCGTCACGGCTTCGGCCTCGGCGGTCAACTGCGCGGCTCCGGCGTAGTCGCCGCTCAGGCAGAGCATTTCACTCAAGATGTTGAGGCCGACCGGAAGGACCTGAGGGCCCAGATCGCGGGCGACCTCGACTTCGCGGGTGGCGACGGCGAGACAGGTGTCGTAGTCCCACACGTAGACGGCCGCCACCGTCGCCAGCCAGGCCCAGCGCAGCACCTCCTCCACTGAGACGTCGGGGCCGGCGAACACGGTGGCCGCGCGCTCGAGCAGCGGCGCCGCGGCAGCGTGTCCTTCGGTGAAGACGAGCGCGAAGCCGTCGAGCAGCAGATCGCTCGGACGGGAGGGCCCGCCGGCCTGGGGGCGGTGGTCGCCGCGCGGGAGACCGCGACCAGGCTGCCGGCGTTCGCGAGCCGTCCGATGAAAAGCGCCGCGCTCCATGCATCGAGATACGTGTCGCGCGAGAGCCGGAGGTCGAGCGGCTCAGCGTATTTGCCGCCTCGAGCAGCAGCTGTGGAGCATCGCGGCCGCGGTTCTGGGCGAACGCGATCTCGGCGCG
>CAWCBC010000025.1:0-50734 GCA_963793705.1 uncultured Acidobacteriota bacterium
GAGGGCGATCAGCTGGTTCGAGTCGGCCACCAGCTCCATGATCACGTGCGACTCGCGGTAGTCGAGGCCGCCGCGGACCGGCGTGCCGACGCCCGGCGCGATCGACGGATCGCAGACGTCGAGGTCGAACGACACATGGATGCCGCCTGTGCCGGCGGACGCGATCTCGATGGCGCGCTCCGCGATTATGGCGATGCCCTGGCGGTCGATGTCCTTCATCGTGAACACGTGCACGCCGGACGCGCGGATCTGGTCCTTTTCGTCCTCATCCAGATTGCGGATGCCGACGAGCACGGTGTGCTCCGGTCGCACGCGTCGGCGCGTCGCCGATCGTGGCCAGCTCCCGCGGCTCCTGGCCGAGCAGCGCCGCCAGCGGCATGCCGTGGACGTTGCCAGACGTTGTGGTCTGCGGCGTGTTCATGTCGCCGTGCGCATCCACCCAGATCAGGCCCAGCGGCTTGTTGTTCAGGCGACGCAACCCAGTCCGCGCTGGCGGCCACCGATCCGGCCGCGAGGCTGTGATCGCCGCCGAGCACAAGCGGCAGGCGCCGGCTTCGAGCGACGCCAGGCAGCTGGTCATGAAGCGAGCTGGCACACTGCCGCGATCGGCTCGATGTATTTCTTCTGCTGTCGCAGGGCGTCCTCGGTTTCGGCGATCGGCGCCGGCAGGTTGCCCTTGTCGACCACCTGGCGTCCGAGGCGGCGATCTGCTCGCCCAGGCCGGCGATGCGGAACGCCGACGGGCCCATGTCGACGCCGCGGCGGGCGCCGCCCAGATCGAGCGGCACGCCGATGATGTGGATCGGGCTTCATCAGCCCGTTGATCGCTTCTGTTACGAGCACACCGACATCCCTTCCCCCGACGGCGACACGATCGTCGGTGAAGAGCGACGGGTGGTCTGGACCGCGTCGAGGAAGGGCTCCATCTCCTCTTCTTGTTGACCACGTTGTGGGCGATGAAGAGGCCGCCCGGCGTAAGCCGCGGGAAGACCATGTCGAAGAACTTCTTGTAGTCGGGCTTCCAGGCGTCGAGGAAGACGAAGTCGAACGTTCCCTGGCAGCTTCGGGATCTCCTCGAACGCATCGCCGTGCACGACGCGCACGACGTCGTCCAGGCCGGCGCGCTGGACGTTGCGGCCGCCTCCTTCGCACGCTGCGGGTCGTACTCGATCGCCACCACGCGGCCGCCTGATTCGCGCGCGCCGAGGCCAAGCCAGATGCCGCTGTAGCCGCTGGCGGCGCCGATCTCGAGAATCGACTTCGCGCCACGCGTCGCCACCAGCACGCGGAGGAACCGGCCGTCTTCCTCGGAGACGGCAAGCTGTCCCTTGTCGGCGGCCTTGATGCTGCGCAGGACGCGATTCGATGTGCGGCGTCAGCGCGCCGGATGGGCGCTGTTGTGTCGTACCTGCCGACGCGAGCAGCAGAACGAGGCGAAGAGCCGAGGCGCATGCGGCGATTGCACGAGGACGCGAGGCAGCATTCCGGCACGGTCGAGTCACGGCCTCCGTGTCTCGCACTACGCGCGTCGCAAGTGTGTCTTCATGGCTAACTCTTGCGTCGCGTGTAAGAAACGCCGCCGCACGCGCGGCGGTCTCGCGCCCGTCGGCGATGCAGTCGGGAATCCCGATCGCGCGGAAGCCGCTGCCGGTGACGAACAGGCCGGGGATGGACGCCAGCTCGCTGATCGATCGTCGCCACGCGCTGCAGGTGACCGACCTCGTACTGCGGGCTCTGCCGCGTCCAGCGGAAGAGGCGCGTGAACAGCGGCGTCGCCGGTGATGCCCAGCAGCTGCGTCAGCTCCTCCACGCGCAGGCTGACGAGTTCGGCGTCGTCTGCGTCGAGGCGGCGCGGATCGCGGCCGCCGCCGAGGAACGCCGCGCAGCAGCACGTGTCCGTCTGGCGCGCGGCTGCGGCCACTTCGAAGTCACCCAGGTGGCGGCCAGCAGCGGGCTGTGCTCGACGCGCGGGACGACGAAGCCGGTGCCTTGCATCGGGTGCGGCGATCTGCTCGCGGCGATAGCCGAGGGCCACGGTGGCGGTCGAGGCGTAGGGCATCGCCTCGCACAGCGCGGCGAGCGTCGTGTCGAAACCGCGCAGCAGCGATGCGGCGACATAGGCGGGCACCGCGAGGATCACGCGCGCGCGCCTGTCGACGGCGCCGGCGGCTGTTTCGACCGGTACCGCGTGCGCGGCGAACATCGGTCACGCGCGCGAGAGCGGCACCGTGCCCGGCGCGAGCGCGCGCGACCAGCGCGTCGACGAGCTCGCCGGTGCCGCCGGGCAGCGACACGAACGCGCCTTGCGGCGACGGCTTCGCGCGCAGCGCGCGGAACGCGCGGATGACGCTGCCCGACTGCCGCTCGGCTTCGAGCAGGCGCGGGAAAGAGCGCCGCGTCGACAGCCGATCGACGTCGCCGGCATGGATGCCGGCCAGCAGCGGCTCCGCCAGGTAGTCCACCGCCTCCTGCGCCGAAGCGCCGCCGGACGAAGGTGCCGATCGATTCGTCCTCGTCGCCGCTGCTGCGCGGCACGAACAGCTCGCAGGCCATCCGCAGCCGGCCGCCGAGGCTGAACACGCGACGACCGCGCCAGCGATCGGACGTCGAGCGGAAAGCCGAGGAACGATCCTTCGACGATGCGGATGCAGCCGGCCGTCGCGCAGGATGTACGCCGTGCGCGGCGTCAGCGTCGAGACCAGCCGATCGGCGATGCCCAGCTCGCGGCAGAGCGCGACCGCCGCCGGCTTCTGCACGAGCAGCGAATCGGGGCCGCCGTCGATCGACCCAGCCGTCGAATCGTTCGGTGGTGATGACGCCGCCGGCGCGCGGCGCCGGCCTCGAGCACGCGGACGCTGAGCCCGCGTCGCTGCAGTTCGTAGGCGGCGGCCAGTCCGGAGATCCCGCCGCCGACGATGGCGACGTCGAGGACGTCGTTCACGCTTCCGACGTCTACTCGCTCCCGGTTCGGTTCAGGTCGACGTCAGCGTCGCTGAGTGGACGTATTGCGCGAGCATCTGCACGTGCTCGACCGGCGTCGAGGGCAGGATGCCGTGGCCCAGATTGAAGATGTGGCCGGGCCGGCCGGCCGACGCGGCTCAGGATGTCGTCGGTCTGCTCGAACATCCGCGCGTGCGGGCCGAGCAGCAGCGTCGGATCGAGGTTGCCCTGAACCGCGCGGTCGTGGCCGATGCGCTCCCAGGCCTCGTCGATCGGGATGCGCCAGTCGACGCCGATGACGTCGCCGCCGGCCTCGCGCAGCTCCTCGAGGATCGTCGCGGTGCCGGTGCCGAAATGAATCGTCGGCACGCCGTCGGCCGATGGCCTCGAAGATCCGCTGCGTGTGCGGGCAGCGCGAACTCCCGGTAGTCGGCCGCGTTCAGCGTGCCGACCCACGAGTCGAACACCTGCACCGCGTCGACGCCGGCTTCGATCTGCGCGAGCAGATAGTCCGCGACGACGGCCGCGAACTTGTCGCACAGCCGGTGCCACGCGTCGGGATGGCCGTACATCAGCGCCTTGGTCTTGCGCGAAGTTGTTCGAGTGGCCGCCTTCGATGGCGTACGACGCCAGCGTGAACGGCGCGCCGGCAAAGCCGATCAGCGGCACGCGCGCCGGCCAGCTCGCTGCTGCATCTGCCGGATGGCGTCGAGCACGTGTGCCAGCGCTTCGCGCGGCTCGAAGACGCGCAGCGCGTCGATGTCCGCCGGGCTGCCAATCGGACGCTCGATCTGCGGCCCTTCGCCCTTGATGAAGTCGAAGGGCAGCCCCATCGGCTCGAGCGGCAGCAGCAGATCCGAGAAGAGGATGGCGGCGTCCACGTCGATGCGCCGCACCGGCTGCAGCGTCACCTCGGTCGCGAGGTCGGGCATGCCGGCAGATCTCGAGCAGCGAGTGGCGCTCGCGCAGGGCGCGGTACTCGGCCATGTAGCGGCCGGCCTGGCGCATGAACCAGACCGGGGTCGCGTCCACCGGCTCGCGCCGGCAGGCCTTCAGGAAACCTCGAGTTCGCCACTTAGGGTTTGACCGGACGCGTGCAGGAGCTCGCGCGCCAGCGTCACCAGCTCCTCGAGCCAGAGCGGCTTGTAGCGCAGCTCGGCGCCCAGCGCCTTGATTTCGTCGCGCACGTCGTCCTCGAGGTAGTAGTCGCCGGTGACGATCGCGACCGGCGTGTTGGTCAGGCCGGGAATGGCGCGGATGGCGCGAAGCACCTGCAGCCCGCTGGTCAGCGGCATCCGCAGGTCGAGGATGATGGCGTGCGGCTGGTGGGTCTGCGCCAGAGCTCAGCCCTTCGTCCGCCGACAACGCCGCCCAGACTTCATAGCCTTCGAGCCGAAGCATTCGCGAAAACGTGTCGGTGACGCTGACGTCGTCGTCGACGATGAGGACGCGCGGCGCGGTCGAGCTGACCGCCAAGCATCCGGCCATTGTGCCATTAACACGGTGGAGTCTGCGGTTTGCCAACGCGTTCGGGCGTCCTGACGACCCGGGCTTGTGCTATATTCACCCGTCTTCGCCAGCTTTTTGGTGGTATTTCCTACGCCAGAGTAGCCTGGGCACTGTTATGTACACGCGTCGGAGGTTGTGTTGAGCCCGATTCTCGTGCGGCCGGTCCGCGAGCAGCTCGAGCACGACCGGGTCATTCGCCTGCTGCAGGCGAAATACAAGAGAAAGTTCGAGGTCGCGATCAATCCCGGCAACGAGCAGGCGGCCCCTGTTGGCGGTCCGCCGCCCTGGTTTCCGGACCTCGTTCTGCAGTCGTCGGACAAGAGCCGGAAGCTGCTGGGCGTGGTCGAGGTGGAGACCACCGAGTCGATCAACCACCTCGAGGCGATGTCGCAGTGGGGCGCCTTCTCGCGGCTGCGTGTGCCGTTCCACCTGTATGTGCCCGTCGGCTCGGTGGACAGCGCCCGTCGGCTGTGCACCGACCTGCAGATTCCGGTTGCCGAGATGTGGGGCTACAGCGCGTTCGGCGACCAGATTCGCTTCACGCTGGTGCAGCGGCGTCCAACCAGCCGGAGCCGCAAGCGTTGCCGCGCGGCCGGCGAAGGCCGCCGCACCCCGCGCCAGCGGCGTCCCGCAGTCGAAGCGCGGTCCTGCACCGCGCGGTCGGCCCGCGTCGACAGCCGCAGCCCGCCGCGCAAGCCTGCCGCGGCGGCGAAGGCGAAGTCCGCCCCGGCCCGGCGCGGCGCGGCGAAGGCCGCCGCGAAGCCCGCGTCGCGCTCCACCCGCACACAAAAGCGCCGGTAGGCCGCCGTGCCGTTCCTGCGCGTAATTCGCGACAAGCGTGGGTACGAGACCACGTACCTGATGCACTGGTACCGCGACGGGAACCGTCAGCGATCGCGTGTGCTCTACGTGTTCCGAACGCCTGGCGGCGTTCGCGTCGGGCGCGATCCCCTCGACACCGGAGATCCTGCGGGAGATCGAAGCGCGCCATCCGGACATCGCGTTCGAGTGGAAGGCCATTCGCGACAACCAGCAGATCATCGAGCCAGCCGTCGAACAGCGCCGCCGTCGGCCGCGCAGCGAGGGAGCCGAGCCGCCCGCGGCAGCGCAGCCGCCTGCCCTGCCAGCCCCTGCTGTCCGCGCCTCCTGTCGAGGCAGTCGAACGGGCGAAGCCGGTCCCGTCCGCGCTGTCGGGAGCCACCGCCGACGAGCAGATCGCGTTCCTGAACGAGTGGTATCCGGCGATCCGCGAGCGCATCGAAAAACGCGTCACCGATCCCGCGCGGCGGGAGGCGCTGCGGTGCCCTGGCGGAGCGGCTCAATCCCGTCGGCGTGGACCGACGCCGATCAGATCACCACCGGGCTGCAGCAGGCGGGCGAAGCGCTCGAACGGCTGTCCCGCGTGTTCGCCCGACGCCGGCGCCGCGGCCGCCGGCGCCCCTCCACGGAAACCTCGACACCACCACCTTCGTCTGAAGCATCCTGATGGACTGGCTGGCGCCGCTGGTACGGCAGCTCGCGGAGCTTGGCAGCTGGGGCCCGGTGCTTTTCATCGTTCTCTACGTGCTGGCGGCGATTACCCTGGCGCCAGCCTTTCTCCTCACGTTTTCAGCCGGCGCGGTGTTCGGTCTCTGGCGCGGCACGCTGTTGACCTACGTGGGCGCGGTCCTGGGCGCCTCCGCCGTCTATGCATTGGCGGCGCCGCTGGCGCGATCGCGCGTGCTGCGCTGGATTGACCGCGATCCCCGTGTGGCCGCGACACGGCGCGCCGTGGTGAAGGACAGCGCCTGGATCATGTTCCTGCTGCGTTTGTCACCGATCGTGCCGTACACGCTGCTGAACTATGCGTTGGCCCTGAGCGGGGTCAGGTTTCGCGATTACCTGTGGCGTCGGTGGGCATGATTCCCGCGATCATCATGTACACCTACTACGGGAAGGTCGTCGGGGACGTCACGCGGATCGCCGCCGGCGTGACGCCACCGCGCGGCGGCGAATACTATCTGATGCTGATCGTCGGGCTGATTACGACGTTCGCCGCGACCAGCCTGATCACGCGCGCTGCGAGAAAGGCGATGGCGCAGCAACAGGTGACGCTGGAGAAGCCATGAAGCGCATTGTGCAGTCCGTGATGATTGTCCTGGCGGGCGCCGGGCTTGGCGCGCAGAGCACCGAACAACGCGTCACGCCCTCTGAGGTGAAATGGCCTGCTCCGGCGGCAGGCGGGACCGGCACATCCGGCGTGTCCGGGACGCAGACGGTCGTGTTGAAGGGCGACCCCACGAAGCCGGGCCTCTATACGCTGCTGCTCCGCGTCGGGCCCAACACCAGGATCGAGGCGCACGCGCATCCTGACGATCGCGTCGCGACCGTCATTTCCGGAACCTGGTATTTCGGCTACGGAAAGCAGTTCAACGAGGCCGCCCTGAAGGCCCTGCCACCTGGCAGCTTCTATACGGAACCCCCGAACTCCAACCACTTCGCCATGACGAGAGGCGAGGGGGTGACGATCCAGATCACCGGAACCGGGCCGTCGGGGACCACCTACGTCGATCCGGCGAACGACCCGACGCGCAAGAAGTAGAACGTTTCGCCTCGAGCCGGATCCTATAATCCGCGCACCTCACCAAGATGACCGCTTATATCCGGGGCCCGCGTCGGTCCGTACGAAATCGTCTCGCCGCTCGGGGCGGGCGGGATGGGCGAGGTCTACCGCGCCCGCGACACGAAGCTCCAGCGCGAGGTCGCCATCAAGGTCCTGCCGGAGCACCTGGCCGACGACCGCGAACGGCTGGCGCGCTTCGAGCGTGAAGCGCAGGTGCTGGCCTCGCTCAACCATCCGCACATCGCGCAGATCTACGGGTTCGAGCAGTCGCGGCGGCATGCACGCGCTCGTCCTGGAACTGGTCGAAGGCGAGACGCTCGCCGAGCGCATCGCGCAGCGGTCCGGTTGCCGCTGGACGAGGCGCTGCCGATCGCGCGGCAGATTGCCCAGGCGCTCGAGGCCGCGCACGAGCAGGGCATCGTCCACCGCGACCTGAAGCCGGCGAACATCAAGATCACGCCCGACGGCGTCGTGAAGGTGCTCGACTTCGGCCTCGCGAAGCTCGCGCGATGCCGCGGTCGCGTCCGGCAGCACTCGCTCGCATCTCGCATCTCGCCGACGCATGACGTCGCCGGCGATGACCGGCGTCGGCACGATCCTCGGCACCGCGGCCTACATGGCGCCCGGAGCAGGCCAAGGGACGCCCGACGGACAAGCGCAGCGACATGTGGGCGTTCGGCTGCGGTGCTGTACGAGATGCTCACCGGCACGCGCGCGTTCGACGGCGAGGACGTCAGCGACACGATGGCCGCGGTGCTTACGCGGCGAGCCCGACTGGAGCAAGCTGCCGCCGACGCTGCCGCCCGCGCTTCGCACGCTGATCCAGCGCTGCCTGGAGAAGGATCGGACGCAGCGGGTGGCGGACGCGGGCGCGGCTCTGTTCGTCATTCGGGAGCTGGCCGCACGTCGGACCTGTCGCGGCTGCGACCTGGCCAGGCGCCGCCACGACGCAGGACGCGTCGCTTCTCGACGCTGGCTGCCGCGGTGATTCCGGCGGCCGCGCTTGCGGCAGCCGGCACCTGGTTCATGATGCGTCCCGAAGCGCCGCGCGTTGTCCGGTTCGACAACACCCCGCCTCACGAAGCACCGCTGACCGTCGGCCCCGCCGGCGTCGAATCTCGTGATTTCACCGCGAGGCGACCGCATCGTCTACCACGCGCGCCACGAGCGCCACGACGGCACTGGAGATGCGCAGCCTGGACACCGGCGAAAGCGCGGTCCGCTTGCCGCAGACGGACGGCGCCATCTATCCGGCCTTCTCGCCGGATGGCTCGCATCTCGCCTTTTTCAAAGCCGGGAAGCTGTACAAGCTGGCGCATCGACTCGCGCGTGCTGACGCGCGCTGGCCGAGTGTCTCAGACGGCACCGGGATCAGCTGGGGAGTGGAGGAGACGATCATTTTTACGCGTCCCGGAGCCCAGAGGCGGTCTCTTCCGCATCGCCGCCGGAGGCGGCACAGCCGGAGCACGATTGCGGCACCGGATGCCGAAGGCGGGCGAGCAGGACTATCGTGACATCCGAGTGTTCTGCCGGACGGCTCAGCCGCCTTGTTCGTGCGTGCGATCGGCATCGGGCGGCAATTCGCGGTTTACGATTGCCGCCCGCTCATTGGCGTCGGGCAGCAGAAGGTCGTGGTCGAGAGTGCAGTGGCTCCGAGGTATGCGCGAGACGGCTATCTCCTGTTATGTCCAGGGCAGCGTGCTGACGGGCAGCCGTTTCGATGCCGAACAGCTGGCGCTCGACGGTCCTGCTGTTCCGCTTGTGAACGGGATCGTCTCCAAAGGGTCAACCGCCAATTTCGGCGTCAGCCGCGACGGCACGCTGACTTACATACCGGGAAGCACGATCAATTACGTGAGCCGCTTCATCTGGCGACGCCCGCGACGGCACGGTGCTTGGGCGCGGCCGGCCCAGACGAACCTGGAGTATCCGCGGTACCCGCGCATCTCTCCTGACGGGCGCCGACTCGCGGCCACGCATCGGCCCCGCGCAGGAGGGCCACATCTGGGTGTACGACATCGACCGGCGCAGCACAGCCGTACAAAATGACGTTCAATGCGCACAACACCCAACCAACGTGGTCGCCGGACGGGTTCTCGTGTGGCGTTCGTCTCCACGCGCGACGGTCCGACGCGAAACATGTTCGTCGTGCCGGCGGACGGCAGCATCGTCGAGCCGATCGCGTCTTGATGACGAGCGACAAGGACAAGACCAACTTCACGTGGTCTCGTCGACGGCTGGCTGGTCTACCAGCAGCTCGGCGACTCGACGCGGACAGACCTGTGGAAGCAGCCCGCCAGGCGAGGATGGCAAGAGCGAGCCCTGGGTCCAGACGCCATTCGCCGAAAGCAGCCCGGTGTTTTCGCAAGACGGCAAGTGGCTCGCATACGTCGACCGACACGACCGGCGCAGACGAAGTCTGGGTCCGCCCGTTTCCCGGACCTGGCTCGCCCGTCCGCGTGTCGTCGCCGGAGGGCACGACCCCGTGTGGTCGCGCGACGGCAAGGAGCTGTTCTATCAGGAAGGCACGAAGCTGATGGCGGCGCGGTCGGTGTCGAGGTCGCCGCTGCAGATGCAGGCTCCAAAGTTGCTGTTCGAGGGCGGATTCATAACCTGGGAACCGAACACGCCACGCACGTACGATGTCGCCGGCGGACGGCCGGTTCCTGATGGTCGAGCCGTCGACGACCAACGCGCAGCGCTTCAACGTCGTCATCAACTGGAAGGAAGAGTTGAAGCGGCTTGTTCCGGCGAAATGACGTTCGGATCGTTCCCGGACACTCGCTGATGCTTTATGTTCGGTGACGGCGTCGCATAGTGCTCCCCGTCGATCAACTCGTGCCGCATCCCATCGTCGGGAAACAGCAGGAAGTCGTCGTAGGTGAGCTTCACACCGGGCTTGACGCGCTCCGTCCCTGGCATGGCGCTCATTGTAGCAAGCGAATGAGCAAGGCCTTCGCCACCAGTCGATCGGGCGTATTTCCAGCGGATTGTCGTATCGAGGTCTGACGTACGCAGAACGCGCCACGTCGCGCTGTCCGTTCCGTCGCAAAATATGCGCGGCTCTCGATATCGTTCGAATCGTTCGAGCGGTTCTAGCGGTGCAAGAGGCGCGAGGCGGCGGCGCGATCGAGGAACCACTCGACGCGATCGCCGGCCGCGCGGAGCAGCTGCGCCGGATACGTCTTCACGTCGAGCGGCGCCTCGAGCGCTGCATGCACCGCGGCCGCTTTACTTGCGCCCGGCAACGAGAACGACGATCGCGCGGGAGTCGAGGATGGCTTCCGGCGTGAGCGTGATGCGCCAGGCGTTGAGGTGGGGCGCCCAGACGGCGGCGATCCGGCACCCCGTAAAGGGGTGCCCTGCGTTCAGCAGTTCGCTGCCGGGAAAGATCGACGCGATGTGGGCGTCCTCGCCGAGACCGAGCAGCATCAGATCGAAGAGATCTTCCGCCTGAAGGCGGACGCTACGGCTGAAGCTGGCACAGGCGGAAGCCACGCGCCCGAGCGTGCGCTCGTAGTCGGCGGCGGCGTTGCTGGCGTCCGCGCATTTCGCCGCGCATCCGATGCACGTGGTCGGCGGGAATCGGCACGTGGTCGATCAGCGCGGCCTTGGCCATCCCGTAATTGCTGTCCGGATGGTCCGGCGGCACGTGCCGCTCGTCACTCCAGAACAGATGCACGCCGCGCCATGGGATGCGATCGCGCCACGGCTGCGCTGGCGTCCGCGAGGTTCGCGTAGAGCCGGCGCGGGGTCGTGCCGCCGGCCAGCGCGACGACGCACGGCGCCGCGCGCCGCGGCGGCCTGCTCGATCAGCTGCGTCACACGGTCGGCGGCGCGCTGCCGCGAGTGTCGTCCTCGTCGTCGGCGACGGTCAGTTGCGCCATCGCCGATCGTCGCGCTCGAGCAGGACGTCCGCTTCGGCTGGGTCCCATGCTTCCGGCGGCGATAATCAGGCACCGGTGCGCGCGTGTCGCGCTCCCACGCGCGCAGAACCGGCTCGACGATCTGCCAGCCGGCCTCGACCATGTCCATGCGGTGAAACAGCGTCTGGTCGCCGGTCATGGCGTCGAACAGCAGCGTCTCGTATCCGGTTGACGGCTCCTGCTTGAAGTGCTGCGCTGTAGCTGAAGTCCATCGTCACCGTCTCGAGCCGTTCGAGCGGGCCGGGCACCTTGGCGTCGAAGGACAGCGAGATGCCCTCGTCCGGCTGGATCCGCAGCACCAGCACGTTCGGGTTGGTGCACTCGACGGGCGTGTCGCGGAAGAGCGTGAACGGCGCGCGCTTGAACTGCACCGCGACGTGCGGTGTCGCGGCGCGCGAGCTTCTTTCCGGTACGCAGGTAGAAGGGGACGCCGGCCCAGCGCCAGTTGTCCACGTAGAGCCGCATCGCGACGAACGTCTCCGTGCGCGAGTCAGGCGCGACGTTGGGCTCGTTCCGGTAGCCCTCGTACTGACCGCGCACGACGTCCGCGAGCGACGGCGTCCGGTGTCAACGGCAGGCACCGCGTGCAGCACCTTCACCTTCTCGTCGCGCACGTCCTCCGCCCTGAACGAGATCGGCGGCTCCATCGCCACCAGCGTCAGCAGCTGGAACATGTGGTTCTGCACGATGTCCCGCAGCGCCCCGGCCTTGTCGTAGTAGGCGCCGCGTGACCCGATGCCGTCTTCTTCCGCGACGGTCATCTGCACGTGAGTCGACATAGCGCCGGTTCCAGATCGGTTCGAAGATCCCGTTCGCAAACCGGAACGCCAGGATGTTCTGGACGGTCTCCTTCCCGAGGTAGTGATCGATCCGGTAGATCTGCGATTCGCGGAATCCGGCGGTCAGACGCGCGTTGAGCGCCCGCGCCGACTCGAGGTCGTAGCCGAACGGCTTTTCGACGATGACGCGCCGCCAGCCGTCGTCTTCCGTCGGCGAGGCCCGGATGCGGCCAGGTGATCGGCCACGGTGGCGAAGAGATCCGGCGGAATCGCGAAGTAGAACAGGTAGTTCGGCGGATGTCGAATAGCGCGAGCCAAGCTCACGAAGCGTCCCAGCCAGTTCCTGATAGAGACGCGGGTCGTGAAACTCGCCCGACACGTAGTGAAGCCGGTCCTCGATGCGCTTCCACTTGTCCGGCTCGAGCGGCTCGCCTTCGGCGTCCGTCACGCGCTCGCGCATCTGCCGCGCGGTAGGCGGCTTCATCGATGCGCGGCCGTGCCACGCCGACAATCGCGAATCGCTCGGGAAGAAGGCCCGCCTCCGCCAGGTTGTAGATGGCAGGCAGCAGCTTGCGGCGCGTCAGATCCCCGGACGCGCCGAAGATGACGAGGATGCAGTCGTCAGCGCGGCTCGACATGGCCGCCGAACTGGGCGCGCAGCGCCGACAGCAGCTTCTCGGCGAACGTGTGGTCGCGCCGCGAGCGGAACCGCGCGTACAGCGCAGTGGTCAGCACGTCGGCGGGCACGTCTTCCTCGATGGCGGCGGCGACGGTCCAGCGTCCTTCGCCGGAATCGCCGACGCGTGCCGGTGAATCCTTCGAGCTGCGGATCGTCGCGCAAGCGCGAGGGCCGTCAGATCCAGCAGCCACGAGCTGACGACGCTGCCGTGCCGCCACACCTCGGCGATGTCGGCGAGATCGAACGTGTAGCGCTGATCGGCCGGCAGCGACGCGCTGTCGGCGTTGCGAAGGATGTCGAAGCCCTCGGCGTACGACTGCATCAGTCCGTACTCGATGCCGTTGTGGATCATCTTGACGAAGTGGCCGGCGCCCGCCGGTCCGCAGTGCAGATAGCCCGTTGCGCCGTGGTCGGGCGCCAGCGCGGTCGAACGAGCGGCGTCAGGCGTTCCGCAACCGCTCGGCGGTCGCCGCCGATCATCAGGCAGTAGCCGCGCTCGAGCGCCCCAGACGCCGCCCGACGTTCCAACGTCCACGTAGTCGATGCCCGACGCCGCGAGCGTTCGCGCCCGCCGCACGTCGTCTTTGAAGTGCGTGTTGCCGCCGTCGATGATCACGTCGCCCGCGGCGAGTCGGGAGGCGAGCGCGTTGACGGTCTCTTCGGTCGGCGTCGCCGGCCGGGACCATGACCCAGACCGCCCGCGGTGTCTGCAGCTGCCTGACGAGATCGTCCACCGACGACGCGCCTGCCACACCCGGCTTCGGCATGCCGCTCGCACGGCATCCGGATTTCGATCCCAGGCCACGACCGTGTGACCGGCGGCGCTGAGTCGGCGCGTCATGTTGCCGCCCATGCGGCCGAGACCGATGAAGCCGATCTGCATCAGATGCGAACCTGCTTCGCGGACAGGAGCGACTCGAGCTCCTCGGGGTGGGCGGCGCGGAGCAGCGCGTCGGCGCGTTCGAGGACTCCGGTCTGAACGAAGCGCGCCAGCGATTCCTCGAACGAGAACGACCCGGCTTTCCGCGTGATCGTGATCTCCTGATTCAGGTGCTGCAGCGCGTTCTTGCGAATGTGCTGCCGCGCGCCGTAGCTGACCATCAGCAGCTCGGCCACCGGCACGACACCGCCGGTCTTCGCCGGCACCAGCGTCTGCGTGAGGATGGCCGCCAGCGCCATCGCCAGCTCCTGGCGCACGGCATTCTGCCGCTCCGTTGGAAACGCGTCCGCGATCCGCGAGACCGCCGCCGACACGTCGGTCGTGTGCACGGTCGCAAACACGAGATGCCCGGTCTCCGCCGCCGACAGCGCGATCCGCATCGTCTCGGGGTCGCGCATTTCGCCGACGACGATGACGTCGGGCGCCTGGCGGACGGCGGAGCGCAGCGCGGAGGGGAAGTCGGGCGCGTCGATGCCGATCTCGACCTGCTCGACGAGGCTCCGTCCGTGCGCATGCTCGTACTCGATCGGGTCCTCGACCGTGATGATGTGCCGCTCGTCGCGCTCGTTGATGGCGGCCACCAGCGCCGCCAGCGTCGTCGTCTTGCCCGATCCGGTGGGCCCGCCGATCAGCACGAGGCCGCGCGGCAGGGAGGCGAGCAGGCTGATGTCGTGGGAGAAGTGCAGATCCGCAAGCTTCGGGATCCGCAGCGGCAGCGCGCGAATCGACGCGGCGGCCCGGCCGCGCTCGCGGTGCAGGTTCATCCGGAAGCGCCCGAGCCCCGGCCGCTTGAACGCGAGATCGACCGCGTGACCGGCGCGATAGCGCTCCAGCAGCCGGGCGGTGACGCAGCCACGGACGGCGTGCTCGATCTCCTCGCTGCCCAGCGGGTCGTCAGAGATGCGCAGGAGCCTGCCGGGCGCGCGCACGATCGGCGGCGAGCCGGCCACGAGCAGCAGATCGCTGCCGCCGTCCTCGTCCCGCACGCGCTGCAGCCAGGAGTCGAGCTGCGCGGAATCCGTGTCGGTGGAGACGCGATCTGAGGGACCGAGGAGGTTCAGCTCAGAGACGAGCCGATCGAGGTCATCGAACGTCGTCGAAGCCTCATGAACCTCGTCTTTCGATGGTCAGGACTTTGTCGAGCCGGCGCTGGAAGCGTTCGTCGCGCGCGTAGGTCGCGCCCAGGAACGCGTTGGCGAGGTCGAGCGCCAGCGCTCCGCCAATGACACGCGCGCCGAGACACAGCACGTTCATGTCGTCGTGCTCGACGGCCTGATGCGCGGTGTAGGTGTCGTGGCAGACCGCCGCGCGGATGCCCGGAAACTTGTTGGCGGCGATCGACACGCCGGCGCCGCTGCCGCAGACGATGATCCCGCGCTCCGCCTGCCCGCCGCGGATGGCGCCGGCGACGGCCTCAGCGGAATCGGGGTAGTCGACCGGCGCCGGCGAGTCGGTGCCGAGGTCGAGGACGTCATGCCCCTGTTGGCCGAGCTTGGCCTTCAGCTCGTTCTTGAGGAGATATCCGGCGTGGTCGGCTGCGAGGGCGATGCGCATCGGGACTATTAGGTTACAGGTTCAGGAGTTCAGAGGTGCACGGGTTCAGAAACCGGCTGAAGCCTCGCCGCGCGTCATCCAAACTGGCCAGCCCTGGCGCCCTTGGGCCTAGGCTTTCAGCGTCAGTTATAATTCGCCCATGCGTACAGCAGCTAAGTTCTTGACAGCAGGCGCGTTCGCGCTGCTGCTCGCAGCCGGCGCCCCGCCGGCGCCGCAAACCGTTCACGCGCAGCAGGCCGCGCCAGCAGCCCGCGCCAGCACCCAGCCGCCGACCTTCCGTGCGTCGGTCGACCTGATTACGACCGACATGATTGCGCGGAACTCGAGGACCGAGCAGTTCATCGCCGACCTCAAGCCCAACGAAGTCGAGATCTACGAGGACGGCGTCAAGCAGGAGATCGTCTCGTTCGTGCTGACGCACGGCGGCCGTGTGTTCAACATGCTGGCGCCGCCGCCGGCGCCGGCGCAGGAAGGCATCATCCTGCCGCAGCGGCGGCCGACCAACGACGCCGCGGGCCGCATCTTCCTGATCTTCATCGACGACTTCCATCTGCAGTTCCGCGAGACGCCGCGGACGCGCCTGCTGATCCAGCAGATGCTGCGCAACCTGATTCACGAAGGCGACATGTTCGGCATCGTCAGCACCGGCCATTCGTCGATTTCGGAGCAGCTCACCTACGACCGGCAGGTGCTCGATTCCGCGATCGAGCGCATCACCGGCGGCGGTCTGACGCCGAAGGAAATCGTCGAGGGGATGTCCACGTCGCAGGGGCCCGCCGAGCTGCGCCACCGCGCGCACGTCGCCTTCTCCGTCGTCTACGATCTGATGCGCAACCTCGAGAAGGTGCAGAATCGCCGCAAGGCCGTCATCTACATCAGCAGCGGATACGACTTCGATCCGTTCGTCGAAGGCCGGCTCGAGGAGCAGGCGCGGCGTGCCGGCCTCAGCGAAACCACGGACGAACGCGGCAACTGCGGTCGCCGCGGCGGAGCAGATACGCAACAACCCGAGCTTACAGGGACCGCCGGTCGCAGCAGGAGCTTGCGGCGACGGATCTGATTCGTGAGCTCTACGACGTCACCAAGGCCGCCAACCGCGCCAACGCCACGCTCTACACGATTGATCCGCGCGGACTGGTCGCCGGGCCGGACATCGACCAGGACATCAGCAGGACCGACTGGAATGCCTACGTGCGCGAGACGCAGGACAGCCTGCGCGTGCTGGCCGAGGGGACTGGCGGCATCGCCATCGTCAACCAGAACGACTTCGACAAGGGACTCAAGCGCATCGACAACGAGACGAGCGACTACTACGTGCTCGGCTACTACTCGAGCAACCCCGACCCGCTGCGCCGGCACACGCGAAGCTCGAGGTCCGGACCACGCGCCCGAACGTCACCGTCAAGCGCCCGCGAGACCTACTCGCTGCGGCCAAACCCCGTCGACGAGTAGGCCGTGCCTTCCGCGCATCGCGCGTCGGCGGGGCTAAGTCCGCTACTTCGGCCCGCGTCGCCGGCTTCGAGCCGCGGGCGGATCGTTTCGAAGATTCGGATCACTTCGGAGACGGTGCGCGGCAGGCGGCTCATCTTCGGATAGAGCCAGCCTGTCTGCCGCACCAGCGAGTGCCCGGCAATCCGGCTGCGGAAGAGCTGTCCGGCGCGGACGTCGGCTGCCGCGGCCTGCGACGGGATGATGCTGATCCCGAGCCCGCTTCGCACCATCGCCTTGATGATCTCGACGTTCTCGGTCTCCATGATGATCTTCGGCTTCGACGCCTTCGCGGGTGAAGAACGACTCCACCAGCCGGCGCGTGATCGAGCCGGTCTCGAAGAGGACGAAATCCTGCTTGTCGAGATCGGCCGGCGCGATCGACTTCTTCTTCGCGAGCGGATGCGCGGGATAGGTAATCAGCAGCAGCTCTTCTTCGAGCACCGGCACCGACACGAGATCCGTCGCCTCGACCGGCAGCGTGATCATGCCGAGGTCGCCGGCGCCCGACCGCAGCATCGCGATCGATCGTTCGGCGCTGCCGACGGTGACTTTCAAATCCAGATGCGGATGGACGCGGCGGACCTCGGCGAGCAGCGCCGGAAACACGTACAGGCAGACCGTCATCCCGCCGACCAGCCGCATCGTGCCGCTCAGCGAGTCGCGCTTGTCACTGATGCTCGACACGGTCTCCTGGAGATCCTGAAAGACGCGATGACTGAGCTGGAGCAGCGATTCGCCCGCCGGCGTAATCCGGATGCGCCGGCCGATGCGATGGAAGACCGGTTCGCCAAGCTCCTCCTCGAGGAGCAGAATCTGCCGGCTGATCGCCGACTGCGACACGTGCAGCTTTTCGCCCGCGGCCGTGAACGAGCCGGTGTCGGCGATGGCGCGGATGATCTCCAGCTGCCGCAGATCCATGGCGTCAGGATACCCTGAGCGCGGCGCGTGTCCTGGTGATCGCCTCCTTCAGATACCGTTCATCCATCTCGATGCCGACGAAGCTGACACCCAGCTGCGCGCACGCGACGGCCGTCGACCCGAGGCCGAGAAACGGATCGGCGACGACCTGCAGCCGGTCGAGTCCGTGGAGCCGGAGGCACATCTCCGGCAGCTTCGGCGGAAACGTCGCCGGATGCGGCCGGTCCTTCTCGCGGCTCTGGATGGTTTCGTAGGGGATGAACCAGGTGTTGCCCCGGCATCTGACGCCCGACGCGGCGGTCCGCCAGCGGCCGACGTTCGACTGATCCTGGTACTTCACGCCCACCGCCTGGCGATCGAGCGGCGTGGTGCCGGCCGGGCTGAAGTGGAAGACGAACTCGTGGCAGTCGTGGAGAAACCGGCGGCTGTTGATCGGCTTGTAGTGGCCCACCGCGAGGTCGTCCGATAATCCCGCCCGCGCGCCGGCGAGCGCTTTCTCGATGGCGATCGACTTGATCCAGTGAATCGTGTTCTGCAGGTGCAGATGCGGCCGCGCCGCCTGGGCCACGTCCATGGCCGTCCACGGGTCGGTCGGCTTGGCGCCGACGTTCAGGAACAGTGATCCGGTGCGGCGAGAGCGCCTGGGCCGCCCGGCTCACCCATTCCGCGGTCCATTCGAGGTAGCGGTCTCGCGGCAGCGTGTCGTCGTAGGTCCGGTAGCGGATTCCCAGGTTGTACGGCGGCGAGGTCACGATGGCGGAAATGCGATCCGGGGACGAGCCGCTGGAGCACGTCGACCGAGTCGCCAAGGTAGAAACGGAAGGTCGCGCGGCCGGACTTGAAGGTGGTATGGGGCTGTGGGGAAACGCGGCACCGCCGGCGGATTCTAGGCGAATCCCAGCTGCCAGTTCCACTCCAACCATTCCACCGGTGCGACCTTGGAATGGGGCGGTCGTCGGGAGTTTCTTACGAGGCGCGTGTAATCAGCGAGACGGCGGCGGGAGCGGGCTCGTGAATCGTGTGGTTGCGACGATGGCCGTGCGCTTCGCAGGCGCCGCCTTTCTCCTCGACGTAGGAGACTTCGCGGCTCGTCGCGAGTTCACGATAGCGCCCGATGACGCAGCCACAATTCAATGTCCGAAATCCTAGGAGTCGCACCAGACTCATCGCCGTTTCCTCCGACGCGAACTGCGCAAAGCAAACGATGTGCCTGCAAGAAGAGCCCATACGGCGTGTGAAATTGCGATTGAGGGGTGACCTGATTTCCTGGCATTCGGAAAGAAAAGGCCGGCGCCAGTCAGTCTTTCCAGGCGGCCGGTGACAGCCGGCCGTTGGATCATGTTCAAAGCGTTGGAGCGCCAGGGCTCCAAGCGAGCCTGACCCGCCTACGCCGAAGGCTTCGGCGAGGCTCGCCCCACGACGTGCGTGGTAGGCTCGGCCCATTGTGGTCGGAACTGTGCGAGCGGGACTGCTTGTCGTCCTGACGATCGCGGCCGTGAGCGCCATGTCCCAGGAGCGCGCCGCGCCCGGCGAGGATCCGCGCGTCGCGGCCGCCGTCGACATCCGTTCACGCCACCGAGCCGACGACGATCGGCGACCAGGTGCGATTGTGTGAAGTTCCCGCGCCGCCGTTCGGCGAACGGGCGCGCGCCGCGGTTGTACGGGACCTGCTTCACGCCGCCGGGCTGACGAACGTTCGTCTCGATCGCGAGGGAAACGTCGTTGGCGTTCGGCCCGGCCGCTCCGCGCGGCCGAACGTCGTGCTCGCGGCTCACCTCGACACCGTGTTCCCCGAGGGAACGAACGTCAAGGTGACCCGGGATGGAGCGCTCCTTCGCGGACCCGGAATCGGCGACAACTGCCGAGGTCTCGCGGTGCTGGTCGCCGTCGCGCGGGCGCTGGCGACGGCCGGCGTCGAGACGGAAGGCTCGATCACCTTTGTCGCGACCGTGGGGGAGGAAGGGCTCGGCGACCTGCGCGGTGTCAAAGCGCTCTTCGCGGAGACGCTGAAAGGACGCGTCGATCGCTTCGTGGCCATCGACGGATCTGGTGGTTCGATTACGAATGTCGGTGTCGGGAGCCGCCGGTACCGTGTCACTTTTCGTGGTTCAGGCGGCCACAGCTACGACAATTTCGGTCGCGCGAGCCCGGCGTACGCCCTTGGCCGTGCGCTCGCCCGCATTTCTGAAATCCAGGTGCCGTCCAGTCCGAAGACGACCTTCAGCGTCGGCCGCATCGGAGGCGGAACGTCGGTGAATGCGATTCCGGAGGAGTCGTGGATGGAGGTGGATCTCCGGTCGTCCGACCAGGCGGCCCTCGACGCGCTCGATCGATCCGTCCAGGAGATCGTCCGCCAGGCTGCGGCGCTCGAGAAGCCGCGCTCGAATCAGAGCGGCGCCATCACCGTGAAATCCGAGCGTATTGGCGACCGGCGCCGCGGGACGGACGGACGAACGGTCGCCGATCGTCCAGGCGGCGCTTGCGGTGTCGAAGGCGCTCGAAATAGCTGCACCGCTCGGCTCGGGCTCGAGCGACGCGAACGTCCCGATGCAGCTGGGCATTCCGGCCATCGCCATCGGTGCCGGCGGTCGAGGTACGGGCACGCACTCGCTCCAGGAAACCTTTGACAGCACCGGTTCGTCGCGGGGCACCGCGCGGGCTCTGCTGCTGGCGATTGCGCTCAGCCGTCGCTGATTCAGCCTCTGCTGTGTTCCTGGCCTGACTTGACGGCCCGGAACGTTTCCAGATCCACGGCGCGCTGGCGGGCCGCGGCGCCCCGCGCGCGGATGACTCGGACCCAGAAGATCGCGTGCACCGGCACGAGCACCGCGTAGTCGGTGACGGTGTGAAGGACCGGAAACACCAGGACCAGATTCAGTCCGGTGAGTGCGCCGAAGACCACCGTGAACAGCGGGTCGATTCCTCCGCCCGGCAGGCCGGGTCCCACCGCCATCGCGGTCGTCTCCCACAGCGGGCCGTCAGCGGCGCGCCTCGTAATACACCTGCAGGTACCGGCCTATTCGTTCGACGCCAACGTTCAGCGCGTGGATGGCTTCGAATCCCCCCACGAGCACGCTCAACGAAACCAGCGACAGCAGAGGCGGGAGCGGGTTGCTGCCGCCATGGAGCAACGCGACCGTTATTGCCGTCCAACCGATCACGGTGACCGGGAGCAGAGCAATACGGACGGTGCCTCGGGTGGCGATCGTCTGGCGCAGAACGGTGAACTCCGACAGGCTGGGGCTCATGTGTGGCACCTTTTTTGGAACAGCCGAGCACTTCCGGCGGACGAGGTGACGCGAAAGGATACATTAACCCCTTGCGCGCTAAAGATTGTTTGCTACAATGCCGACACACTGCCGTAACAATCTGTCTCCAAAAGGGTTGTCTGTGAACCGAGCCCGGCTGTTCAGGAACGTTAGGTCGATCTGTCTCGTTGCGGCCGTGCTGGCGTTCGGCATGCCAGATCTGTCGTCTGCCCAGACGACGGCGAAGAAGCCGGCGGCGACCAAGAAGGCCACCACAGCCAAAAAGAAGCCGGCTTACTCGGCCAGGGCGGCCCGTGCCCGCCGGGCCCGCGTCCGTGCGGCCGCTGCGGCCGCCGCGCTCAAAGAGGCCCAGCAGCCGCGGTTCAAGTTCGACGACTCCGGCGCGTTCGTTCCCGATCCGCGCGCCGAAGCGGCGATCATCTACAACCCGAAGACGGGCAAGATCCTGTGGCAGTCGCACGGCGAGGATCAGCGGTCGATTGCCAGCATCACCAAGGTGATGACGGCCGTGGTCTTCCTCGAAGACTCGCCGGACCTCTCCGAGGTCGTGACCGTGACGTCGGCCGACCGGCGCGGCGGATCGACGACCTATCTGAAGACCGGCGACAAGGTGTCGAAGGAAGACCTGCTGCACCTGATGCTCATCGCGTCCGACAACGTTGCCGCGCGCGTGATCGCACGCACCTCCCCCCAGGGCGCCGCAGGCTTCATCGCGCGGATGAACGAGAAGGCGGCCGATCTCGGACTGACGAACACGAAATATGCGGACACGTCGGGTCTGCTGGCCGCGAATGTGTCGTCTGCCTACGACATGGCCCGCCTGATCACCTACGCTTCCAACGACCCGCGCATCTCGAACGTGATGCAGAAGCAGGAGTACAGCGCCACGGCCGGGCGTCGTAAGATCACCATTCACTCGACGAATCAGCTGGTCCGCCAGGGAGACGTCGATGTGCAGGCGGGGAAGACCGGATTCATCACCAAGGCGGGATACTGCCTGGCCACGCTGCTGCGGTTGCCGCAGGGCGGCCCGGAGGTCGCGGTCGTCGTGCTTGGCGCGAAATCAAACGCCGGCCGCTTCTGGGAGACCCGCCATCTGTTCAACTGGCTCTCCTCGAAGGCGCAGGATCTGCTGGGCGGAGCGCCGGTGGAAGCGGCGCCAGTAACGAACTAGCCCGAATATCCCCTTTGCATCGCGGCCGCATCGAGCGGTAGCGTCGCAACCATGTCGACCATCGGCATGACGGGCCGTGTTGCCCGCCGGCCGTCATACGCCTTCAGGTACCGCTTGCACACGTCGCACGCGTAGACGCGATAGCGCCCATCTGTCGTCGCGAACGACGTGATCCGCGTGCGGTCGCTGTTCCGGCAGTACGGACAGGTGAGCGGCTCGTATTTCCACCGCAGCGTG
Source organism: uncultured Acidobacteriota bacterium (assembly GCA_963793705.1). GTDB lineage: Bacteria > Acidobacteriota > Vicinamibacteria > Vicinamibacterales > UBA2999 > Gp6-AA40. The sequence continues at coordinate 22,019 of CAWCBC010000025.1, forward strand.
CAGCGCCCGCAGATCAGGTGACGCTCGGCCGCTGGCGTGATGACCGCGAAGTCCGGCTCGCCGCCGCACAACGCGCAGTGCGGGTGGTGCCATCCTCCAAGCTCTTCCCGCTGCTGCAGCACCTCCGCGCACCGCGACAGGAACGGACGCATCGCCAGCCCGAGCACCTGACCGACCACCCCATCGTCTGCGCCGGCGATGCGCCAGGGAGGCCGGCCGGCCCCGACGGACGCGACCGCGTGAGACTCGGCGACGCTGCGATACCAGTCGCCGACAGCCGCCAGCAGTTTCATGTCGCGGCCGAGCGCTTGAACGACGCTGATGGTCGGCAGTCTCGATCGCGCCATGGCGGCGGAGGATGTCGGAGATCTGGCGAACGAGCAGCCGCAGCTCCGTGAGCTCCAGCGGGATATCTTCGAAACGAAGCAGCGGCCGCGCTTCCGCCGCATGCCGCTTGAGCATGTCGGCGTTGATTTCCATCGAGGGCAGCGGCACGCGGCCCTGGACCCGACGATAGAGCTCGAGGAGCTCCAGGTGCATGTCCGCGGCATCCGCGAGTTCCGGATGGTCTGTCTTGATCGCCCGCAACGCCGCCGCTTCACGTGAGTCGGAGCGCGCGGGTCTGACTGGCGGCCCCCCTGGTTCGGTCACGCCCGAAGATCATACACAAGGGTGCGGCGGCCGTCGTTCGCATTCGAGGTGCACGATTCTGACGGACGGTAGGCAGATCAGGTTCGGTCCTGCGGTAACGTTGTCCGGATGCGAGTCCTGATGGTCGCGTCGGAGGCGGTTCCCTTCGCCAAGACCGGTGGGTTGGCCGATGTCATCGGGGCCCTGCCCAAGGCCCTCGTCGCGTTTGGTCACGACGTTGACGTCGTGATGCCGCGATACCGCGGGATCGACGCCGGCACACCCGAACGCGACGTTGACGGTCACGCTCGGGAATCTGGTGACGGACGCCCGCTGCTCTGTGACGACCGATGGCGGCGTGCGGACGATCTTCATCGACCACGCCGGCTACTTCGACCGGGACTATCTCTACGGCGTCAGCGGCCACGACTACGTCGACAATCCTGAACGCTTCGCGTTCCTGTGTCAGGCGGCGCTCGAACTGGGCGGCCGAATCGACCGTTCCGTATGACGTGGTCCACGCGCACGACTGGCAGGCGGCGCTGGTTTCCGTGCTCCAGCCGCGCGCCTGCCCACGGTCTTCACGATCCACAACCTCGCGTACCAGGGCATCTTCGATGCGAGCTGGCTCCCGTATCTCGGGCTCGGCTGGGACCTGATGCGCATGGACGCGATGGAGTACTGGGGTCGTATCAGCTACCTGAAAGCGGGGGTCGTGTTCAGTCAGCTGATCACGACCGTGAGTCCGCGCTACGCGCAGGAGATCCAGACGCCGGAGCTTGGCTTCGGCTTCGACGGAATCCTGCGCGAGCGCGCCCCGGATTTGGTCGGCATCCTGAACGGGATCGACTACGATCAGTGGAATCCCGAGCGCGATCCGAACATCCCGCGACCGTACACCGCCGCTGATCTCGACGGGAAAGCAGGCCGCGAAGCGGGAACTGCTCGAGCGCTTTCATCTGCCGGCGAACGTCGAGGCGCTGGAGCGGCCGGTGATCGGGCTCATCTCGCGGATGGTCGACCAGAAGGGGTTTGATCTTCTCGCTGACATCGCCGATGAGCTTCCGCGCCTCGCGGCGACGTTCGTGCTGCTCGGGACAGGTGAGCGGCGGTATGAAGATCTCTGGCTGGCACTCGCGGCGCGTTATCCGGATCGCATCGGCGTGCATATCGGGTTCGACGAGCGGCTTGCCCACCTCGTCGAGGCCGGCGCCGACATGTTCCTGATGCCGTCGCGATTCGAGCCGTGCGGGCTGAATCAGATGTACAGCCTGCGCTACGGCACGGTCCCGCTGGTTCATGCGACGGGCGGCCTCGCGGACACGGTGCGGAATCTCGACGCCGCAACTGGCGTAGGGACTGGATTTACGTTCGACGAGTATTCGCCTCAGGCGCTGCTCGGTACCCTGAGGTGGGCACTGGGCGTCTTTATGGATCGGCGGACCTGGCGGCGGATTCAGCGGCCGGGATGCGGCAGGATCATTCATGGGCAGCCTCGGCGAGACGCTACGTCGAGGTTTACGAGCGCGCGATCGCGACGGGCGTCGGCGCGTGGGCGCGGGGGCGTGAGCGGAGAGAACATGGCATCGGACAACGTCAAGACCTTCACTGACAGCAACTTCGACGAGGAGACCAAACAGGGCGTCGTCCTGGTCGACTTCTGGGCCGAATGGTGTGGACCGTGCCGCCGCATCGCGCCAATCGTCGAGCAGCTGGCGACGGAGTACGCCGGCCGCGCCACCATCGGCAAGATGAACGTCGACGAGAACCCGAACGTGCCGACAAGCCGGTTCCACGTCCGTGGCATCCCGACGCTCGTCGTGCTCAAGGACGGTCAGCTCGTCGACACCATCGTCGGCCTCGTTCCGAAGGAAGACATCGTCAGCGCTATCGAGCGCCACCTCTGATGACGGCAGGCGCTGAACGCGAGGTAGTCATCATCGGGTCTGGTCCGGCGGGGCTGACCGCGGCGCTCTATGCCGCACGCGCGAATCTGCGCCCGCTGCTGATCGAGGGCCTCGAGGCCGGCGGTCAGCTGATGCTGACCACGATGGTGGAGAACTGGCCGGGGTTCCGCGACGGCATCATGGGCCCGGAGCTGATGGCCGAGATGCGCGCGCAGGCCGAGCGCTTCGGCACCGATGTCGTGCAGGGCAACGTCATCAGCGTCGAGCTTCAGCGCCGTCCGTTCACGATCACGCTGGAAGGCGGCCGCACCGTGACGACGGGCGCGTTGATCATCGCGACCGGCGCGTCGGCGCGCTGGCTCGAGATCGGGTCGGATCGCAAGCTGTCCGGTCGCGGCGTCTCGACCTGCGCGACCTGCGACGGCTATTTCTTCCGCGGGAAACCCATCGCGGTTGTCGGCGGCGGCGATTCGGCGATGGAGGAAGCGGTCTACCTCACGAAGTTCGCATCGAAGGTCACGGTCGTTCACCGCCGCGACACGCTCCGCGCGTCGAAGATCATGCAGGACAAGGCCTTCGCGAATCCGAAGATCGACTTCATCTGGGATTCCGAAGTGGTCGACGTCGCCGATCTGGCGAAGGGCGAGGTGACCAGCCTCGTCCTCCGCAACCTCAAGACGGCGGAGACGACCCATCTGCCGGTGGATGGCGTGTTCATCGCCATCGGCCACACGCCGAATACGTCGCTGTTCGTGGGTCAGGTCGACCTCGACCCGGCCGGTTACATCGTCACGCGCGGCGGCACCACGGACGAATATCCCCGGGGTCTTTGCCGCCGGCGACGTCCAGGATCACGTCTACCGGCAGGCGGTCACGGCTGCGGGGTCCGGCTGTATGGCGGCGATCGACGCCGAGCGATACCTCGAAGGGCTTCCGCTCCCCGACGAAGCGACGGGTTTACAGCCCGCGGTCTAGCGCAACGTGCCGCCCGCTGCCTCATCGAGCTCGGCCAGCGACCTTCGACAGCTGCTCTTTCTCATCGACACCGCCTACGACCAGGTGTCGTGGCACGGTCCAAACCTGCGCGGCTCGCTCCGGGGAATGACCCCGGCGCTGGCGGCGTGGCGTCCCGCTCCTGGGCGCCACAACATCTGGGAACTGATTGTCCACGCGGCGTACTGGAAGTACGTCGCCTGGCGTCGCCTCACCGGCGCGAAGAAGGGATCCTTCCCGCTTGCGGGTTCGAACTTCATCGCGCGTCCCGTGACGAAGACGAGGGGTGCGTTGCGCGGAGGACCTCGACCTGCTGGACGAGATGCATCGCGTATTGCGCGCCGCCGCTGCTGCCGTTCGCGCCAATGAGCTCGACCGCGGATCGGCCCAGCGGGGCGTGACGAAGCGCGCGCTGCTGACGGGAGTCGCGGCGCACGACCTGTATCACGCCGGGCAGATCCAGTTGAACTGCAAATCTTCGCCTAAGGCGAAGCACATTCTTGATTTCACGTAGCTTCCGCCTTAGGCGGAAGGCGAGGAGGCCGAGATGAGCGTCATCCAGTCGCTGGCTGACGAATACAAGCGCTACAAGGCGCTCGCCGAGGCGGCGATTGGGCAGGTGGGCGACGAGGAGCTGACGCAACTCGGCCCTTCAGGCGGCAACTCCATCGACATGCTGATCCGGCACCTCGCCGGGAACCTGCAATCGCGTTTCACCGATTTTCGGACCAGCGATGGCGAGAAACCGTGGCGCCAGCGAGACGATGAGTTCGAGACTGCGTCAGTGAGCCGCGCCGCGCTGATGGAGCAGTGGGAGCGAGCGTGGGCTGTTGTCCTTGGCGAGGTCGGAAAGCTGACCGACGCCGACCTCGGGGAGACCGTCACCGTGCGGCGGCAACCGCTGCGCATCGACGAAGCGTTGCACCGTTCCCTGGCGCACACCGCGTATCACGTCGGGCAGATTGTCTATCTGGCGAAGGAGATGCGCGGCGACGGCTGGCGAACGCTGAGCATTCCGAAAGGGAAGTCGGAGGAATACAACCGGACGGCGACGGCGAGACTGCCGCGGCTCACACGGAGAGGCTGAAGGGAACGTAGGCTGAGGTCGCTCTGGGTCACCTGGGTCGCCTGGGTCGCCTGGGTCCTGGGTCGCCTGGGCCGCCGGGCGCTGACGCAGCTGGGTACGGTTTCGGCTGGCCACGGAGCTCGGCCGCGGCGAGGAAGCTGGTAGTCGTCGCGGAATGGCGACTGTGGAACGGTTAAATCGCGCATTCCTGGGCGTAGAGGGTGGCACTGCAGTTGCCGGTGCTTCCGCCGTGACGCTTCCACACCATTCACTAATCGCTTGGCAGCGCGCCGACGATCGCTTCATCACTCTCCATCAATTATCGCGGCGGTTCCCGCCTATCGAGCGTTTCGAACTCGCCTCACAAATGCGGCGCTCGGCGTTTTCAGTGGCAGTGAATATCGTCGAAGGCTTTGGCAGAAAGCCGGCAGGGACCGCCTGCATTTTCTGCAAATCGCTTCCGCGTCGCTGGCTGAAGTCGGCTACTGTCTGCATGTCGCGCGGCGACTGGAATACGTCACGCCCGATGTGTACCGGGGCTGAACTCCAAGTGAGACAGGTAGCGCACCCCTGCGTGGCTTGATGAAATCTGAAGGGCGGCCACCTGCATTCCATCCCACCCATCCTTCCCCAGTCTACCCATGCCACCCAGGCATCCCAGGCCACCCAGCTACTCGATCCAGCCGCCTCCGACCACGACGTCATCCTCATAGAAGACGACCGCCTGGCCCGGCGTAATCGCCGACTGCGGGGCCTCGAACTCGAGCTCGGCGCGTCCGCCGTCACAGCGCGCGAACGCGCGCTGCCGCCGGCGCGTGCCGATGACGGATCTGCGCCGCGACGGGCAGCCACGCCGCTGGCGCGTCCACTGACACCCAGTTCACCCCAGATGCCGTCAGCGTCGCGCGATCGAGCGATGACTTCGGGCCCACGGTGACGTCGCCGCTGTCGGCGTCGATGCGCAGCACGTACATCGGCGACTGGCCGGAGACGCCGAGACCCTTGCGCTGTCCGATCGTGAATCGGTGAACGCCTGCGTGCGTGCCCAGCTGCGCGCCGCTCTCGGCGACGATCGCTCCGCTCTGCGCGACATGCGGAGCCTTCCGCGCCACGAACGACGCGTAGTCGCCGTCCGGGACGAAGCAGATCTCCTGGCTGTCGGGCTTCTCGGCGACCTGCAGCGACAAGCGGTGCGCCTCGCGACGCACCTGCGGCTTGGTCAGCGATCCGACCGGGAACATCGCCGACGCGAGCTGATCCTGCGTCAGCGAGAACAGGAAATAGGACTGATCCTTGTCGCGATCGACGCTTCGCTTCAGCACCCAGCGCTCGCCGGCTCGCTCCACTCGCGCGTAATGCCCGGTCGCCACCGTGGCCGCGCCGAAGCCGTGCGCGCGGTCGAGCAGCGTCGAAAACTTCAGGTCGCTGTTGCAATGTGCGCAGGGGAGCGGCGTGCGGCCGGACGCGTACTCGCTGACGAAGTTCGAGATGACCGTCTCCTGAAACTGTCGCTCGAAGTTCATGATGTAGTGCGGAAAGCCGACGGCGGAGGCCACGCGCCGCGCGTCGTTGAGATCGTCCAGCGTGCAGCAGCTGCCGAAATGTGCGCCGGCCTCGCCCTGCGAATACAGCTGCATGGACAGACCGATGACGTCATGACCCTGCTCGGCGAGCAGCGCCGCGGCGACCGAGGAGTCGACGCCTCCGGACATGGCGACTACGATGCGCATGTGCTCACGCCCTGCGCCACAGCTCGCGTCAGACTGCGAAGTTTCTCCACGATTCCAGGCAACACCTCGAGCACCCGGTCCACGTCGGCGTCGGTGTTGGCCGCGCCGAGACTGAAGCGGATGGAGTTCTGCGTGCGGTGCACGGGGAATCCCATCGCCTTCAGGACGTGCGATGGCTCGAGCGTCCCAGACGAGCAGGCCGATCCCGTCGAGACCGCGATGCCGGCCAGGTCCAGCGCGATCAGCAGCGACTCCGCCTCGACGCGCTCGAAGCTGATGTTCGTCGTGTTCGGCACGCGCGGTGAGCGCACGCCGTTGATCGCCGTCCCATGGACGCTGGCGAGCACGCCGTCCTCCAGACGATCGCGCAGCACCGCAAGCCGATCGCCTTCCGCCGCCATCTTCCCGCGCGCGAGCTGCGCGGCGACGCCGAGGCCGACGATGCCGGCGACGTTCTCCGTGCCGGCGCGACGGCCGCGCTCCTGCTTGCCACCAGTCATCGGCGCCTGCAGCCGCACGCCGCGGCGGATCCAGAGCGCGCCTGCTCCCTTCGGTCCGTAGAACTTGTGCGCCGAGAGCGACAGCAGATCGACGCCAAGCGCCTTCACGTCGACGGGAATCTTGCCGGCGGTCTGCACGGCGTCGGTGTGAAACAGCGCGCCGCGCGCCTTGGCGATCCGCGCCAGCTGCGCCACCGGCTGAATCGTGCCGATCTCGTTGTTGGCGTGCATCACCGAGACGAGCGCCGTGTCGTCGGTCAGCGCCCCCTCGAGCGCCTCGGGCGCGACGATGCCGCTCTGATCCACGGGGAGCAGCGTCGTCTTCCAGCCGCGACGCGCCAGGGCCTTGAAGGTGTTGAGCACCGCTTCGTGCTCGATGGACGTCGCAATGAGATGCCGCCGGCCGGTCACCTCGAGCGCTTCCGCGACGCCGCGGATCGCCACGTTGTCGCTCTCGGTGCCGCTGCTGGTGAAGACGATTTCGGACGGATCCGCTCCAACCAGGGCCGCCGCCGCGCTCCGCGCGTCGTCCAGGGCCGCCTTCGCGGCCTGACCGAAGTGGTGCACGCTGGACGGGTTGCCGAACTGCTCGCGCAGCGCCTTCGCCATGGCGTCGACCACCTCGGCCGCAGGAGGCGTTGTCGCGTTGTGGTCGAGATAGATCCGCACCAGATCACTGTAGCATTTCGCATCAGTTCGGCCGGGCCCTGCACAGACGGCTGCGAACGCCCGATATATACTCAGTGGGCTCCGGACCCAAGTGGGTGTCTCTCAACGCGAGTACCGCCCGAAACAAGCCGTGGACCGAAGTTTTGCCGGTTCAATGGACCGCGGCCGGCAGTCAGACCGTTAACGACCTACCACCAGCGCGGCAGGGAACGCGGCGCGTGATTGAGTCAGACGCCTAAGGAACGACGTTAAGGCGTTCCGGTAGACACGCGCGGAGGAATCAACATGTGGAAGCGTGACGAAGGGGTGAAGGGCAGCCAGCCAGCGGCGCCCGCGGCGCCTGCGCCGGCGGCGCATCAGCCAGTGAGCGCTGCGCCAGTATCACAGCCGGAGAGCCGGAGGAACGAGAGGGACGTGGTGAACATCGGAAAATCGGTTGTCATCAAGGGCGAGCTGAACGGGAGCGAGGATCTGACGATCGAGGGTCACGTCGAAGGCAAGATCGAGCTGAAAGATCACGTGCTGACGATCGGCCCGAACGGAAAAATCAAGGCGCAGGTGCTGGCCAAGTCCGTCATCGTCCTCGGCGAGGTCAACGGCAACGTGACCGCGACCGAGAAGGTGGACATTCGCGACGGCGGGTCTGTGGACGGCGATATCATCTCGCCCCGTGTCGCCATCGCCGAAGGCGCGCACTTCCGTGGCACCGTCGACATGCAGCGCAAGTCGGTCCCCGGCCAGCAGGCACAGGCACAGACGCAAAACCCGCGGCGGCCGCGACGACGACCAGCGCGCGCAACCTCAAGCTGCGGCGCACTGACCCGCGCGTCCTGACGCGCGGAGCAACAGGTGATGGCGCTCTCCGATCTGTTTTCACGCCGGCGCAAGGATGATCCGGAAGCAGACGGAGGCGCCACCAAGGCGCCTGGCCACCCCACCAAGGCGCTGAAGAAATTCCTGGCGACGCTCGAGCACGCATCCGCAGCCGACGCTGCTCGATATCGGCCCCGTCGTCGGCCACAACGTGACGTTCTTCGGCGAGCGGCTCGGCTGCAAGTTTCAGGTCGAGGAGCTGTCGAAGGACATCGATCGTCACACCCGCGAGGACAAGCTTCCCGACCTGGCTGGAGTTCCTCAGCCGGCGTTTTCCCCAGGCGGACGACAGCTTCGACGGGATTCTGTGCTGGGACCTGTTCGACTACCTCGACAAAGCCTCGGCGCAGGCACTGGCGAAACAGCTCGCGCGCATGCTGCGCCCTGGTGGGATGCTGTTCGCGCTGTTCAATGCCACGGAAGCGCCGCCGGCCACGAAGACCTACACGCGCTTCGTCGTCGTGGACGACGCGACGATTCAGCACCGCCCGTATGCAGGTGCCCGCGGCAAGCAGAAGCCACTCCCGAACCGCGACATCCAGCGCATGTTCGAGCCGCTGCGCATCACCGATCAGTTCCTGCTCAAGACGAATACGCGCGAAGTGCTCTTCCGCAAATGAACTTCGACCTCTCCGACGAGCACCGGCTGCTCGAGCAGTCGGTCCACGAATGGGCGGGACGAGAGGTGGCGCCCCGCATTCGCCAGCTCGATCGCGAGCATCGATTCGATCGCGCGTTGTTTCCGCAGATGGCGGAGCTCGGGCTGCTCGGGATCTGCGTCCCGGAAGAGCACGGCGGCGCGGGGATGGACTACCTGTGCCTGGGGCTCGCGAGCGAAGAGCTGGAGTACGTCGACACGTCGCTGCGGGTGATCCTGTCCGTGCACGTCGGGCTCAACTCGCTGACGCTGCTCGCGTGGGGCACCGACGATCAGAAACAGCGGTACCTGGTGCCGCAGGCGCAGGGGAAGAAGATTGCCACGTTCGGCCTGACCGAGCCGTCCGCCGGCAGCGACGCGCGCGGCATTCAGACCGTGGCGATCCGACACGGGCGACCGCTACCTGCTGACCGGCGAGAAGATCTGGATCTCGCTCGCCGACGTGGCCGACAACTTTCTCGTGTTCGCCTGGACCGATCTGGAGAAGAAGAAGCAGCGCGACCCGTCGGGCATGAGCGCGTTCATCGTCGAGCGCGCGTTCTCCGGATTCTCGAGCGCGACGCTGACCGAGAAGTGGGGCATCCTGGCGGGGAATACCGGCTCGTTCACGATGGACGAGGTCGAGGTGCCGCGCGAGAATCTCGTCGGCCGCGAAGGCGAAGGTTTCAAGATCGCGATGTTCGCGCTCGACCAGGGCCGCTTCACCGTCGCCGCCGGCGCCACGGGTCTGATTCGCGCCTGTCGCGATGCCAGCGTGGCCTACGCCAAAGAGCGGAAGACGTTCGGCGTGGAGATCGGCTCCCACCAACTGGTGAAGGAGATGATCGCGCAGATGGAGTCCGACTATCAGACGTCGCGTCTCCTGTGGCAGCGGGCCGGCTGGCTGAAGAACATCGGCCGGCGCAACACGCGGGAGACCGGCCTGGCGAAATGGTTCGCGACGGTGGCGTCGGAGCGCGCGGCCGGCGACGCCGTGCAGATTCACGGTGCGAACGGATACTCCGACGAGTATCCTGTCGGCCGGTTCTACCGCAACTGCAAAGGGGCGGTGATTTACGAGGGCACGCGCGAGATCCACAAGATCATGCAGGCAGATTATCTGCTCGGCTATCGGACCGATCGGCCGACGCGATGCGAGTTGCCGGCGTACGCAGATCGTAGGGACGCCCCTTGAGGAGTGCCACCAATGGAGTGAGATCGTGACGATAACGACCAAGGAGTCGAAGACCCAGGTCGGCCCACCAGAGCTATCTCGACTCCGATCTCTCACTCGACTTCCTGCGCGTCGTCGAGCAGGCGGCCATCGCCTGCGCGCACACGATGGGGCAGGGCGACCGGCACAAGTCCGACCAGGTCGCGGTCGAAGCGATGCGGCGCGAGATGGATTCGGTGCCCATCGACGGCACGATCGTCATCGGTGAGGGCGAGCGCGACGAGGCGCCGATGCTCTACATCGGCGAGAAAGTCGGCTCCGCACACGGCCAGGCCGGCCAGTATCCGCAGGTCGACATCGCGGTCGATCCGCTCGAAGGCACGAACCTCTGCGCCACCGGCGCCCCGAATGCGCTGGCCGTCCTTGCGGCGTCCGAGGGCGGCGGGCTGCTGCACGCACCCGACATCTACATGGAGAAGCTGGTCGTCGGGCCGAGCTCTCGCGACGTCGTCGATCTCGACGCCCCCGTCAAGTTCAATCTGCGGGCGATCGCGCAGTCGCTCAACCGCAAGATCGAGGATCTCGTGGTGATCGTGCTCGAGCGCCCGCGCCACGAGAAGCTGATCGCCGATATCCGGGCCACTGGTGCACGGATCCGTTTGATCGGCGATGGCGACCTCTCAGCGGGTATCACCGCGGCCGTTGTCGGCAGCGGCGTTCACGCCGTGATGGGCATCGGCGGCGCGCCTGAAGGGGTCATCACCGCCGCGGCGATGCGCTGCCTTGGCGGCGAGATCTACGCCCGCCTGGTCGTGAGCACGCCCGAGCACGAGCAGCGGTGCCGCGCGATGGGGATTACGGACTTCAAGAAGATCTACCGCTCGAAAGACCTCGCCTCCGGCAACAACATCGTCTTTGCGGCGACCGGCGTGACGGACGGGTCGCTGATGAAGGGCGTCCGGTTCTTCGGCGACGGCATTCGCACGACGTCGCTGGTCATGCAGACGCATCCGCATCGCATCCGCTTCATCGACAGCATCCACGTCAGCGACAAGGTCGGGGTCACGCAGAAGATCAGGTTCTTCTAGGGCACGTTGGCCGATCCCAGCGGCAGCCCCGACGTGATCTGTTCTGGAGGAAGAATGCGACGACTAGCAACGTTCGTCATCGGTGCGCTGCTCCTGTCGAGCGGAACCGCTCTCGCGCAGGACAAGGGGGACCTGTCGGGTGGTTACCGCTACATTCGCGCGAGCGACGAGGGTGAATCGGAGAGCTTCGGCAAGGGCTGGTACTTCGACGTGACGGGACACGTTACCGACGTGGTGTCGATCGTGGGCGACGTGGGCGGCACGTACAAGAGCGAGTCTTTTACCGAGGGCGGTCTCTCCTTCGAAGGCAACCTCAAGATTCACTCGTTCCAGGGCGGCGTGAAGTTCAGAGTCCCGACGATGAATCCCAACATCGTGCCGTTCGCGCAGGTTCTGGGTGGAGGGGTCAAGTCGAGCTTCACGCTCACCGCCGGCAGCCTCAGCGAGTCGGATTCCTCGACGGACGGAATGTTTACTCTCAGCGGCGGCGTGGATGTGAGCGGTATCGCAAAGGTCGGTGTGCGTGTACAGGCCGGCTATTTCCGGGTCTTCGAGGACAGCGAGGGGACGAACGGCTTCCAGTTCAGCGTCGGCGCAAAGATCGGTTTCTAGTCCTTCGTCAGACCACGCAGGGTGCGCGCTGTGCGCATCCTGCGCCATCCGTATCTCCTCAGGAAACCCGCACATCAGCGCCGGCAGCGCCGCGAATTGTACGATACTGGGACATGGCGCATCGCAAACCCTTGGGCGCCGGAGCCTCGGCGAAGGCGGCGGCGGCCGGTTCCACCGCAGCAGCACGCGATAGCAGGCAGACGCCGCGTGCCGAGCGCGCCGCGCTGGTGGGCCTCATCAGCGGCGCCGTTCGCCGGATCGACGCGGAGCAATCGATGGAGGAACTGGCGGGTCTCGCCGACGCCGCAGGTGCGACAGTCGTGCTGCGCATGCTGCAGGAGCGCGCCAAGCCCGACTCGGGGACGTTCATCGGCGCCGGCAAAGTGGCGAGCCTCGCCGCGGCCTGCGCCGAGGCTGATGTGGACGTGGTGATCGTCGATCACGAGCTGACGCCGGGGCAGCTCCGCCAGCTCGAGGATCGGCTCGAGCGGAAGGTGGTCGATCGCACGCAGCTGATCCTCGACATCTTCGCCCGCCGCGCGCGCACGCGGGAAGGCAAGTGGCAGGTCGAGCTCGCCCAGCTCAAGTACCTGCTGCCGCGTCTGGCCGGATCGGGGACGGCGCTGTCGCGTCTTGGCGGCGGCATCGGCACACGCGGTCCTGGCGAGACGAAGCTCGAGACCGATCGCCGCCGGATCCGCGTGCGGATCCAGGCCGTGCAGAGGGAAATCGATCAGGTGCGGCAGCGGCGCTCGCAGCTGCGGGATCGCCGCCACAAGCAGTCGGTGCCGACCGTGGCGCTGGTGGGCTACACCAACGCCGGCAAGACCACGCTGTTCAACCGGCTCACACACGAGCAGGCAGAGGCGTCGGACGCGCTGTTCGTCACGCTGGATCCGCTGATCCGCAAGGTCCGCCTGCCGGACCAGCGCGAGCTGCTGATGTCCGATACGGTCGGGTTCATCGACCGGCTGCCACACGCGCTCGTCGCCGCGTTTCGCGCCACGCTCGAGGAAGTGGCCGAGGCGGATCTCGTCCTGCACGTCATCGACGGCGCCAGCCCCGACCGGGAGCGGCATATGGCGGCCGTGCGAAGGGTGCTGGAGGAGGTGGGCGCCGCGGACGTCGCGGTGCTCGACGTCTACAACAAGGTGGACATGCTGTCGGCGGACGAACAGCGCCGCCTGCAGGCGCGCCGACGCCGGGGCCGCGCTGATTTCCGCCCGCACGGGCGAGGGGCTCGCCGAACTGCTGCAGATGGTGGCGTCGCGGCTGGCGCTCGACACGCGCCGCATTACGATCACGTTCGACAGCGGAACCGACTTCGATCGCCAGCAGATCTCGCGTCTGTACCGGGTCGCCCGCGTGGTCAGCCACGTCGCGACCAACGGACGAGTCGTGATCGAGGCGGACGTGCCCCGGCGGTTCATCGAGCGTCTGACGACGCCGGCGCCGCAGGAGAATAGTGTTGATGTCGATTAGGGCGCTCGCGGTCGGGGCTCTGCTGATGGCCGTTGCCTGCGCCGGGCGCGCCGACGCCGCCTGCCTCGGTCCCCACGGCCGACAAGTATCCGGAGTTCATGTACCCGGCGGTGCCGGCCGCGCTGCAGCGGGCCGCGGGCGCGGAGCGAATCGACCTCGGCTGGCGGTTTCTGCAGAGCGGCGATACGAGGAACGCCGCCCGCGACTTCGAGGCCGCGCTGAAGCTCAACCCGCGGCTCTACCCGGCGCATGCCGGCGAGGCCTACGTCGCGCTGGCTCGAGGCGATCACGACCACGCGCTGACGTCCTTCGACGCCGCCCTTCGAGACGCACGCGATTACGTTCCCGCGCTCGTTGGCAAGGGACAGACGCTGCTCGCCATGAAGCGGGACGTCGACGCGCTCGCCGCGTTCGAGGCGGCGCTCGCCGCCGACGGCTCGCTCACCGACGTTCGCCGGCGCGTCGAGGTGCTGCGATTCCGGACGGTCGAGCAGGTCATCGATGCGGCGCGATCGGCCGCGTCCGCCGGGCGCCTGGATCAGGCACAGCACCGCCTACGACCGCGCCATCCAGTTGTCTCCCGACAGCTCGTTCCTGTATCGGGAGCTGGCCATCGTCGAGCGCCGGCAAGGCAACGCCGACCGCGCCGTGGAGCATTTCGCGCGCGCCGTCGAGCTCGATCCGTCCGACACCGTGGCGCTGATTGCGATGGCGGACCTGCTGGCGGAGCGCCAGGACTATCAGGGCGCCGACGCCGCGTACCGGAAAGCGGCGGCGATTGAGCCGACGCCGGAGCTGAACGCCAGGATCGCGGCGCTGGCCGAGCGCGTCCGCGAGTCACGGTTCCCGGCGGAGTTCAAGGCGATTCCCGCGGCCGCGCAGATTACGCGCGGTGATCTCGCCGCGCTGATCGGCGTCCGGCTCGAGCGGCTGCTGGCGGCCGCGCCGCCGCAGCAGGCGGTCGTCATCACCGATACGGCCGGACACTGGGCCGGCCGGTGGATCACCCAGGTCGTGCGCGGCCGGCGTCATGGATCCGTTCGAGAACCACACGTTCCAGCCGCGTCTCGTCATCCGTCGCGGCGATCTGGCCACCGCGGTCAGGCGCGTCGTGACGATGATCGCGGCGAGGAATCCTGCGCTGCGCAAGCGCATCACCGAGCAGCCGACGATCGCGGACATGCCGACCACGCACCTGGTCTATCCGGCGGCGGCCGTCGCGGTGGCGTCTGGCGTGATGCCGCTGGTCGAGGGCCAGCGCTTCGAGGTCAATCGCGCCGTGACCGGCGCCGAAGCGGTGGACGCGATCGACCGGCTACAGGCGCTTGCACGCTGACGTCTTGCGCAACCTGACCTTCGCCAATCAGCTCACGATTCTTCGGATCGTGCTGATTCCCGCCTTCGTGCTGCTGGTGGTCTACGGCCGCCTGGGCGCCGCGCTGCTCGTGTTCATCACGGCCGGAGCGACCGACGCGCTCGACGGCCTCATCGCCCGGCGCGCCGGCCAGCGCACGAGCCTTGGCGCCTGGCTCGACCCGATGGCCGACAAGCTGCTGCTCGTCACCACCTTCATCGTCCTGACGCTGCCCGGCATCCCGCTGACCAACCACCTCCCGCTGTGGCTGACCGTCGCGGTCATCAGCCGCGACATCGTGATCGTCGGCGTGGTGGCGATCGTGAACCTGGCCGTCGGTCCGCGGACGTTCAGGCCGTCGCTGCTGGGCAAGGCGACGACCGCCGCGTTCATCGTCACCAGCGTCGTCGTCATGTACTTCAACTACCGGCACGAGACGTCGCTGCTGGTCGACGTCGGCGATCTGGCTGTCGCTGGCGCTGACGCTCGTCTCGAGCGCCGATTACTTCTTCAAGCTGCGGCGGCTGATCAACGATGGGGAGGATGGGAAAGATGTGAAGGATAGGTAGCCTGGGCCTCGGCAACCCATCCTACCCGGCAACCCAATCACGTGCCGGAAGCCAGCTTCGCCTTGAAGTAGTCGACGGTCTTCAGCAGGCCCTCTTCGAGGCCGACCTTCGGCTCCCACCAGGAGCGTGCGCGCGCGGGTGATGTCGGGCCGGCGCTGCTTCGGATCGTCGACCGGCAGCGGGCGGTAGACGATCTTGCTCGTCGAGCCGACGAGCCTGATGATCGTCCGCGCGATCTCCTCGATCGTGACTTCGTGCGGGTTGCCGATGTTCACCGGGTCGTTGGTGTCCGAATCCATCAGCCGCAGGATGCCGTCGACCAGGTCGGTCACGTAGCAGAAGCTGCGCGTCTGCGTGCCGTCGCCGAACACCGTCACGTCCTCGTTCCGCAGCGCCTGCGACATGAACGCCGGCACGGCGCGGCCGTCGCGCAGCCGCATGCGCGGGCCGTAGGTGTTGAAGATGCGGACGATCTTCGTGTCGACGCCGTGATAGCGGTGGTAGGCGAGCGTCATCGCTTCGGCGAACCGCTTGGCCTCGTCGTAGACGCCGCGCGGGCCGATCGGGTTGACGTTGCCCCAGTAGGTTTCCTTCTGCGGATGCTCGAGCGGATCGCCGTAGACCTCGGACGTCGAGGCGATGACGAACCGCGCGTCCTTGGCCTTGGCCAGGCCGAGCGCGTTGTGCGTCCCCAGCGAGCCGACCTTCATCGTCTGGATCGGCAGCTCCAGGTAGTCGATCGGGCTGGCCGGGCTGGCCCAGTGCAGCACGAAGTCGACCGGCCCGTCGACGTCGATGTAGCGCGTGACGTCGTGGCGGATGAACTCGAAATCGCGGTCGCGCAGGTGGGCGATGTTGGGCATGTCGCCGGTCAGCAGGTTGTCGATGCCGACCACCGAATGGCCGCGATCGAGCAGCGTCTTCGCAGAGATGCGAGCCGATGAAGCCGGCGGCGCCGGTGACGACGGTTCTAGGCATGTGCTCGTTGGAAGAGGCCGCGGACGAGGGTGAGCCACATGATCTTGAGGTCGAGGGTCACCGACCAGTTCTCGATGTAGTACAGGTCGTACTCGATCCGCTTCTCGAGCGAGGTGTTGCCGCGCCAGCCGTTCACCTGCGCCCAGCCGGTGATGCCGGCCTTCACCTTGTGGCGCAGCATGTACTGCGGGATGCGGTGCTTGAACTGCTCGACGAAGAACGGCCGCTCGGGGCGCGGGCCGACGATCGACATGTCGCCCTTGAGCACGTTCCAGAACTGCGGCAGCTCGTCGAGGTCGAAGCGGCGCAGCCAGCGGCCGATCGGCGTGGCGCGCGGGTCGTCGTCGCGCGCCCAGACCGGACCGGTCGTGTCTTCGGCGTCGTGCTGCATCGAGCGGAACTTGTAGACGGTGAACGCCCTGCCGTCGAGCCCCATGCGCTCCTGCGTGTAGAACACCGGTCCCGACGAGCGTCCACTTGACGAGCGCGGCGATGATGGCGAACGGAATCGCCAGCACGAGCATGCGCCAGCAGCGAGAGCACGACGTCGAGGCTGCGCTTGACCCAGGCGTTGAAGCCCTGCAGCGGCACGTCGTTGATGTTGATGACCGGCAGCCCGTCGAGGTCTTCGAGGCTGGCGCGCAGCGCGATGAACTGCAGCAGGTCGGGCACCACCTTGACGTCGATGTACTCGCGGCTGGTGATCTCCATCAGGTCGAGCAGCTTGGCGTGCTCCTCGAGCGGCAGCGCGACGTAGAGGTGATCGACGCGCTCGCGCGTGGGCGATGTCGGCGACCTCCGCCAGCGTGCCGAGCAGCGGCAGCCCGCGATAGCCGATGTGGTCGCCGCCGGCGCGGTCGTCGACGAACCCGACCACCTGGTAGCCGAGCTCGCGGTGCTGGAGCATGCGGTCGGCCACCATGCGGCCGAGATCGCCGGCGCCGGCGATCAGGATGCGCTTCAGCCCGATGCCGGCGCGCCAGCGCCGCTCGAGCAGCTCGCGGACCGCCTCGCGCGACGCGTAGGTGAAGGCGACGTTCAGCACCGAGGAACAGCCCCCAGACGAGCTGCGAGACCTGGTAGGCGCCGCTGGCCTTCTCCGCGTCGGAGGCGTAGTAGGCCTGGAAGTAGAGCGTGGCGAGCACGCCGAAGACGACCGCGAGGATGCTGCCGACGAGCACGCCGAAGAAGTCGTCGACGCGCGAGCGGCCGCGCCGCAGCCGGTAGACGCCCTGGAAGTGGAAGGCGAGCGGCGTCAGCAGCGCGACGAACGGCAGCACGTTGAGGTACTGCTCGAACGGCGGAAAGCCTTTGCGGACCGGGATCAGCCCGCTCTCGAACCGGATGCCGTACGCGAGCACGAACGCCCAGGTGGCGAGCAGCGCGTCGCGTGATGACGTAGAAGGCGACGAGCAGGCGGTTGTAGCGTCTTACCATCGCGGTGCCCGCCGGGGCGGCGATCGTCTCGTCGATCGTCTCGCGCAGTCGTGCTGCACGTGCCGCTCGCGCGAGAACCGCTCGGCGTGCGCGCGGAGCCGTCGCGCTGTCGAATGCGCAGTCGCTGCGACCCGTTCGAGCGCGGCGCCGAGCGACTGGCGCTGTCAGGCTCGTGAAACAGCACGCCGGTTTCGCCGTCGACCACCGTTTCGAGCGCGCCGCCGCGGGCCAGCGCGACGACCGGCCGCCCGCACGCCTGCGCTTCGACCGGCACGATGCCGAAGTCCTCTTCGCCGGGCAGGATGACCGCCAGCGCGCGCCGGTACTCGTCGCGGATCGCCTCGTTCGTCAGCGGGCCGAGGAAGGTCACGTCGCCGCCGGCGCGGCGCTCGAGCCGCGCCCGTTCCGGGCCGTCGCCGACGATGCGCAGCCGCGCGCCCACGCGGCGGCAGCCGTCGATGGCGAGGTCGATCCGCTTGTACGGCACCAGCGCTGACACGATCAGGAAATGGCTCTCCGGGGAAACGACGGCGGGGCGGTAGAAGGCCGTGTCGACAGGTGGATACACGACTGACGCCCTGCGATTATAGTATCGGGCGATCCGCCCGGCAACGTGACGCGAGTTGGCGACGAAGCGGTGGACCCGTGCCGCCGTCGCCGCGTCCCAGCGCGCCAGCCGCGCCATCATCGGCCGGTAGACCCACCGGCTCGCCACGCGGCCCACCCGGTCGGCGCCGAAGTACGCGTCGAACTGATCCCACGCGTAGCGCATCGGCGAATGGCAGTAGCAGAGGTGGCGGGCGCCGGCGCGGCGGAATCACCGACTTGGCGGCGCAGTGGCTCGAGCTGATCACCAGGTCGTACGGGCTCGAGGTCGAACTGCTCGATGGCCGACGGGAAACAGCGGCAGGTAGCGGCGGTAGTGCCGCGTGCGCGAACGGCAGCCGCTGCACCAAGGAGGTGTGGATGCGATGCCGCTCGATCGGCGGCGACACCGAGCCGCGGTGGTGAAACAGCGTGAAGATGTCGGCGTCGGGATAGAGCTCGCAGAGCGCCTCGAGCACCTTCTCGCCGCCGCGCATGCCGGTGAGCCAGTCGTGGACCAGCGCAACCGCGCACTGCACTACCGGCGTCCTACTTGTTCGTAGACCGGTCGTGTCTTCGCCACCGAGCGCGCCCAGGAGAACTCGCGCGCCCGCTCCGGGCCGCGGCGCCGCAGGTCCGCGGCAAGCGCCGGGTCGGTCAGCACCCGCCGCATCCCGTCGACGATCGAGGCGACGTCGTAGGGATCGACGAGCACCGCGGCGTCGCCCGTGACTTCGGGCAGCGACGACAGATTCGACGTCACGACCGGCGTGCCGCTGGCCATCGCCTCGAGCGGCGGCAGCCCGAAGCCCTCGTAGAGCGACGGAAAGACGAACACCGACGCCAGCCGATAGAGGACGCGCAGCGTGTCGTCGGACACGTAGCCGAGGAAGCGCACGTGCTTGTGCAGCTTGTGGCCGTGCACCGCGCGCCGCAGCGCCGGCAGCTTGGAGATCTCGTCGCCGATGATCAGCAGCTTCAGCTCCTCGAAGCCCGTGCGGCGCAGCTCGTCGAACGCCTCGATCAGCCGCACCAGGTTCTTGTGCGGCTTGATGTTGCCGACGTAGAGCACGAACTGGTGATCGAGCTGGTAGCGCTCGCGGACGCGCGCCACTTCCTCTTCCGGCGGCGTCAGCCAGAAGTGCTCGTCGATCGCGTTGTAGACGACGACGATCTTTTCCGGCGGCGACGTTGAAGAAGTGCAGGATGTCGCGCTTCGACGCTTCCGACACCGTCAGGATGCAGTCCGACCGCTTCGCCGCCGCCCACATCGACGCCCGCGCGTAGGCGTACGCCGCCTTGTTCGGCAGGTACTGCGGAAACATCAGGTGGATGCAGTCGTGAATCGTCACCACCGAGCGGCAGGTGACCGCCGGCGGCAGCACGTAGTGCGGCGCGTGGAACACGTCGGGCCGCTCGCGGCGCAGCACCCACGGCACGTGAAACTGCTCGCGGAGCGAGTAGTTCGGCGACGGCTCGAGGACGGTGCGGAAGTTCGGCCCGAGCTGCGCGGCGACGTCGAGGTCCGCCTGCGCGGCAGAGCAGGACGTAGTCCGTGTCGCGATCGATGCGCGCCAGCTGCCGCAGCAGGTTCCGGATGTAGGTGCCGATGCCGAAGTCATGCAGCTTCCGGGCATCGATGGCGACACGCACAGCGGAAATTATAGGTGCGAAGGTGCGAGGAGGCTGACGCGGTCGGTGCAAGGTGGTGCAAGAGCTGCGCGGTCGGTGCAAGCTGACTGACGCGGTCGGTGCAAGGAGACTTCGCGGTCGGTTCAAGTTGACTGCGATGGTTGGTGCAATGGGTGCGAGTGCGGACGTGCCGGTGAGAGTCGGCAGCTGGCACGCCTTCTTGAAATTGGCCAACTCCGGCGGTGGTCCGGCGAGCGTGAACCGGCGCAGCCGCTCGCCGAACGAATGCCTGGTCTCGGCACAGATCGGAGGCATCCCGACGAATGTCATCGTCGAGGGCGATCCCAGGTACAACAGCGCGTCGAATTGATCGTCCATCCGCATCTGCCGCCACTGGTCGCGCGGAAGCGGAACAAGCCGGCCGTCCTGGACCGCAAAGCGGTTCCCGCCCAGCAGACCGCGCGCATAAGTCCCGAAGTCGCGTTCGCCCAGTGTCGTGTCCTTCAGAACGGCGAGGCTGGGCACGGGCCAGGACGACACGTCCGGCAATGCGACGTCTCGATCGAGCCACGTCCAGATGTTAAATACCCGCGTACCGGTGTCCCGCTCGAGCAGACTGACGACGGTCTGTGCCTGCCATGTGGACATATCGTAGTTGCTGGCGACCTGGCGTCGCTGCAGGTGGCCTTGACCGTAGACGACGAGGGCTCGCCGGCCTCTATCGACGACCTGCCGGCGGACAACGTCTGCCGGGTAGCTGTCCCGAAACTCTATCCATCGAGAGTGACTCTCCTGCGATGTGGTGTTCTCCCAGTCGATCGGTGGGTCACCGCCGAGTGAGCCGCAGTTTTCGGTTGCGTTCGCAGCGCTGTTGACCGCCCGGACGGCCTCAATGAGCTCTTCGGCTTGTGCTCCGAAGCTGTTGACCACGGTGTGGTCTTCCCATGCCTTTCGAAGGAGCTGCTCTCGAGACGTCCTCTCCGCGCACAAAGCGGTCGATCGCGTCTTGATATCGTGCGCTCGCGGTTTCGAGGACGACATCGTCCAGCGAGTTCGCGAAACCGCTGATCGCGAATCAAAGACAGGATGAACGCCTGTACCTGCTCGTTCCCGTGTGGATCGCTGATCGTGACGACGTTGTGCGTTCGAAACGCCGCAACAATCTGAGGAATCGGTTCCGCGGGTGGGCGGCCGTGGTCGAGCTAATTGCGCGACATGGTCACCATAGCACGGACACGAGACCAGTATCACCGTCAGAACGGGCTGTGACATCTGTCGCTCCCGCACTGTGATCCACGCGGGCCGGCTGCCGCAGGGACTCCGGATGCAAGTGCCGAAGTCATGCAGCTACGCCCATCGATGAGCGCGCGCAGAAATCACCGAAGACTGTAAAAACGCGATGTGAGGCTCACCTCCTGGCGACAGCGGCGCAAATAGCAAGGAAGCTAAGCGTGTGCCTTCATCGACGGCCGGAAGCGCGTTTTTTCCGCGCCGAGGAGCGGGCTCGCGGGCACTGAATACCAGTGAACTCGGACGCCAGCCGCGCGAGTTGCGTGTGGCTATCTCCGGCTCGCTCGAGAACAGCTTGAGATACACCCGCAGCAAGGGTACCCACGCCGGATGGTGCTTCTCGTAGAAGGCGAGCTGGCTTTGACGGTAGGCCGCCTCGGTGGCAGCGGGCACCGACGCAGCCGACCGGCCGCGCCGATGATCGATTTCGACGTCCGAGAAAAACAGAATGCGTCGGCCACGGGCGCGGATGGACGCACAGAGGTCCACATCCTCGGTGTAGAGAAAGAACCGCTCGTCGAACATCCCGACCGCCTCGAGGTCCGCACGGCGGGCCAGCAGGCATGCACCGCTGACCCAATCGACGTACCGCGTGCGGCGGGTCATGCGCTCGATGAGCGGACGCAGGACGCCGTGGCTGCCCTTGACCAGGACCTTCTGTCGCAATTCGGCCAGCGGCGAGATCATCCGGCCGAAGGAGAGTTCAGCGTGTCCATGCCCATCCACAATCCGCGGCCCGACGATGGCCGCCTGAGGATCCTGGTCGAGCACGGCGACGAGTCGATCGATCGCGCCCGGTCGAACAACCGTGTCGGGATTGAGGAGCAGGACGAGCTCGCCGAACGTCTGCTGGATGCCGATGTTGCTGGCGCGCGCAAAGCCGAGATTCGCGCCGAGTTCCGTCAGGCGGACGCCCGGCCAGCGTTCGCGCACGTGGGCCGCGGTGCCGTCCGTTGACGCGTTGTCGACGACGACGATCTCCCGGTCGATGCGGATGCCGTCGATCAGGGATCCGAGGCACGCGTCGATGTCCGCGCGTGAATTGAAGGTGACGATGATGATCGAGAGGCGCGGCATTTAGGACGTCGCTCGCGCACTGGCCAGCAGCACCTGCAGCGTCCGCTGCGCGGCCTCGCGCCACGAGTAGCGTTCCAGCTGGGCAGCCCCGGCAGCGAGCACGCGCTCACGCTCGGCGTCGTCGAACAGCGCCCGTTCCAGCGCGGCGGCGATGAGCGCCGGGTCGGGGCGTTCGACGTATGTCGCTGCCGCGCCGTAGATCTCGCGGGCGACGTCGGTGGCCAGCAGCACGATGGGAATGCCGGCCGCCAGCGCCTCGAGCGGCGTCATCGCGAATCCTTCGTACTCCGACAGGAACACGAACGCCCGCGCCCGCCGGTACAGCGACGCCAGTTCATCGTCGCTGACGTATGCCCGTGCCCTGATTCGATCCCGTGCGCGGCTTCGTGCGATCAGCCCGTCAACGTCGATGTGCGGGCGTGTGCGATTGTCGCCAACGAGATCGAGACTCGCGGCACGGGTGTCGTGCCGCGACCTGCTCGAACCCGGCAATCAACTCCGGGATGTGGCGCCTGTTGAAGAGCGAGCCGACGAACAGCACCGAGGCGCGTGGCGTCGGCTTCGGCAGTCGTGACGGCGTCCGAATCGGGATCATCCGCGTGACGCCGGTAGTAAATCACTTCGACCTTCGATTGCGGAACGCCGAGGTGGCGCACGATCTCCTGCTTCGAAAAGTCGGAAACGGTGATCACCCTGGCGGCTTTCCGTGCCGCCAGTCTCGTGACCACGCGGCGCCGGAGTCCTTCGCGCCACGAAAACCACTCTGGGTGGGCGGCGAACGAGACGTCGTGAATGGTGACGACCATCGGAACGCCGGCCGAGCAGCGGACCGCTGTACGCCGGGCGCGAACAGAACGTCGGCGCCGGCGTCCGCCACCAGACGCGGCAGCGTGAATTGCTCCCACACGGGTCCCGCTGCCCGCTGCCGTGCTGATCGGCAGACCGGTAAGCGCCTCAGGGAGTCGGCACCGCGTCTGGGGCGCAGAGGATGAACTCGTGCGCCCGCGCGCCCGGCAAGATCGCTCCACGCACGGAGGATTTCCGCGAGGTAGCGGCCGACGCCCGTGGGTCGTCCGACGAGCTCGCGCGCATCAATCGCGATTCGCATTCAGGCCGATCTCGCCAGATCCTGGCGCGCCGCCGCGGCGCCGCGCGACCGCGTCGAGATAGGCCTGCCGCAGGCGCACGCGCGGTTGCTCTGCCAGCAGAAGGACGCCGCGCGGCGTCAGCCCGGCGGCGCCTTGGGCAGACGGCCCACGCGTCGGTCGCGGGCGGCGCGGCCCATCGCCGCAGCGAATCCATCGACGTCCCCTGGGTCGAGCAGCGTTCCGGCGGCTGCCCACGACTTCCGGCAGCGCGCCGCGATTCGACGGCGATCACCGGAACGCCGGCCGCCATGGCTTCGAGCGCGGGCACGCCAAATCCCTCGTCGAGCGAGGGCATGACGAGCGCCCGCGCGCCGGCATACAGGCGCTCACGCTCCGCCTTCGGCGACGTATCCGAGGTGCTCGACGTGACCGGCGAGCGGCGCCTGCTGGAGGCGCTGCGAATCCACGGCCCTGAATCCGGCGTCGCGGCGCCGGCGATGACCAGGCGCGGCGCGTGCGGCATCGTCGCCAGCAGCGCGCGCGTAGGCATCGAGCAGCGTCGGCACGTTCTTGCGGGCGACCAGCGTTCCCACGAACAGGAAGTAGCCGTCGGCCGGCGTGTTCGGCTGCTGCCCGAGCGTGCGCCATGCCGGCGCCCCGAACGGGCAGGCATAGACGCGCTCCGGCGGAACACCGAGGCGCGAGACGACGAGGTCCTTCGTGTACTGCGACGGGGTGACCACGGCTTCTGCGGCGCGCGCGTTCCGCGCGGTCAGCAGCGGGTAGTCGCGCCTGATTTCGGCGCTCGTGCGTTCCGGATGGTCGAGAAAATAGAGATCGTGCACCGTGACCACCCGCGCCGCGCGCCGACTCGGAATCATCAGCGGGTGTGCGGCGTGGACGACGTCAACCGCCCCGGCCAGCATTTCAACCGGGGGCCACTCCAGGCGGTGCCAGAGGAAGTTCAGCACCCGCACCGGCACGCGGCGGTCGACGACGCGCGCGCCAAGGCGGTCTGCCGTATCGGCAGCCGGCCGGTCGCGCCACGAGCTCGTGAACGCCGCGACGTCATCGTCGTGCGCCGCCGTGTAGGCCCGGATAATTTCGTGCATGTACTCGCCGACGCCGGTGCGCGCGCGCAGCGCCGGACGGTAGTCGACAAGAATCTGCACGGCTCCATGAGATGATAGCTTCAGCATCTCGTCAGGAACTCAGCTCAAATCTCTGTCGCCCGCCGCCGTAGGCCGCTGGGCCTTCGGCCTTGGGCCTCATCGTTGGGAGACCGATTGAAAATCGCAGTCGTCGGAACGGGATACGTGGGACTCGTCGCGGGTGCCTGCTTCGCTGAAAGCGGCAATGACGTCATCTGCGTCGACAACAACGACGCCAAGGTCCGGATGCTCCAGCGGGGCAAGGTCCCGATCTACGAGCCCGGCCTCGAGGAGGTCGTGCGGCGCAACCGCCAGGAAGGGCGGCTGACGTTTTCGACGGCGCTGCCGCGCGCGGTCCGCGACTCCCAGATCATTTTCATCGCCGTCGGCACCCCTCAGGACGAGGACGGCTCGGCCGACCTGAAGCACGTGCTGGGAGTCGCCCGCGACGTCGCCAAGGCGATGAACGGCTACAAGGTGATCGTCGACAAGAGCACGGTGCCGGTCGGCACCTCGCGCAAGGTGCAGGAGGTCGTTCGCCGCGAAACGACCCACCCGTTCAGCGTCGTCAGCAACCCGGAATTCCTGAAGCAGGGCGCCGCGATCGACGATTTCATGAAGCCGGATCGCGTCGTCATCGGCGCCGAAGATCGAGCGGGCCGACCGAGCTGATGCTGGAGCTCTACTCGCCGTTCACCCGCACCGGCGCGCCGATCATGGTGATGGACTGCGCCAGCGCCGAGCTGACGAAGTACGCCGCCAACGCGATGCTGGCGACGCGCATCTCGTTCATGAACGAGGTCGCCAACCTGTGCGAGGCCGTCGGCGGCGACGTCGATCACGTGCGCAAGGCGATCGGCTCCGACAGTCGCATCGGCACGTCGTTCCTGTTCCCCGGGTGCGGCTACGGCGGCAGCTGCTTCCCCAAGGACGTGCAGGCGATGATTCGGTTTGCGTCAGACGGCGGCTACCAGTTCAAGATCCTGCAGTCGGTCGAGGACGTGAACAAGGCGCAGAAGACGCGCCTCTTTGCGAAGATGAAGAAGCAGCTCGGACCGTTGAAAGGGAAGACCATCGCCGTCTGGGGGCTCTCCTTCAAGCCGAATACCGACGACATGCGCGAGGCGCCCTCGATCCCGCTGATCGAGGCGCTGATCGCGGCCGGGGCCAAGGTGCAGGCCTACGATCCCGAGGCGACCACCGTGGCGAAAGGCATCTTCGGCAACCGCATCTCCTATGCCTCGACCAATTACGATGCGCTGAAGGGTGCCGATGCCCTGGCCATTGTTACGGAATGGAGCAAGTTCCGCCGGCCCGACTTCAGCCGGATGCGGACCCTGATGCGCGCGCCGATCGTCTTTGACGGCCGTAACCTCTTCACCCCGGAACAGATGAAACAGAACGGGTTCACCTACTACTCCATTGGGCGGCACTGACCCCGCACGTGATTCTCGTCACCGGCGGCGCCGGCTATGTCGGCAGCCACGCCGCGAAGGCGTTGCGCCAGGCCGGCCACGACGTCATCGTCTACGACGACCTCTCGGCGGGTCATCGCGGCGCCGTGCTTGGCGGCCGGTTGATCGAAGGGAACATCGCTGATGTCGCTGCCGTGCGCCGCGCGCTGCGGGAGACGCGGCGCCACGGCGGTGATGCACTTCGCCGCCTGGCTCGTGGTGCCGGACTCCGTCAAGGACCCCGCCGGCTACTACCGGAACAATGTGATCGGCACGCTCGGCACGCTCGAGGCGATGGCCGCGGAAGGCTGCCGTCACTTCGTGTTCTCGTCGACGTGCGCGACGTACGGAGAGCCGACGGAGACGCCGCTTCGCGAGACCCATCCGACGAACCCGATCAACGCCTACGGCCAGTCGAAGCTGGCGATCGAGCACGCGCTGCCGCACTTCGAGCGCGCCTACGGGATCCGCTCGATCCGCCTGCGCTACTTCAACGCCGCTGGCGCGGATCCGGATGGCGAGCTCGGTGAAGACCACGCACCGGAAATCCACGTGATCCCGCGCGCGTTCGACGCGGCGCTGGGCGGCGCCCCGCTCGACGTCTTCGGCGAGGACTATCCGACGCCGGACGGGACGTGCCTGCGCGACTACGTCCACGTCACCGACCTGGCCGACGCCCACGTCCGCGCGATGCGCTGGCTGACCGATGGAGGCGCGTCCGGCACGTATAACGTCGGGACCGAACGGCCATCGTCGGTCAGGCAGGTCATTTCGGCGGTCGAACAGGCCACCGGCAAGAAGGTCGCCTGGCGGTCTGCGCCGCGGCGGCCCGGCGATCCGGCCATCCTCTACGCGTCCGCCGAGCGGATTCGCGCCGATCTTGGGTGGGTACCGCAACGGCCAGACCTGACTACGATCGTCGCCGATGCCTGGCGCTGGCATGAGGCACATCCCCACGGGTATGGTGACCGGCTAGCAGGCTCGACGTTGGGACGCTGCAGCCTTGCGGCTGAGGTCCGCCTGATCCGGCCTGACATTACATGGTGAACATCTTCTTCCGCCTGCTCGAGTTCGCCCGTCCGTATTGGGGGCGCCTCGCGACCGCCGTCGTCGCGATGGTCGTGTACGGCGCCGCCTCCTTCGGCCTTCTTCGACAGGTCGACAGGATCTTCGACGCGGTGCTGCCGAATCGCGAGGAGCTCGTTCCGACCATCGTGGCGATCCTGGCGTTCTATTTCGTCAAGGGCGTCGGCGCGTATGTGTCCGGCTATCTGATGACGGATGTCGGCCAGCGGGTCGTGCGCGACATCCGCGATCGTGCTGTTCCGCCACATCCTCGGCCAGTCAGCGGCCTTTTTCTCGGTGAACAGCAGCGGCCGGCTGATGTCGCGGATCACCAACGATGTGGCGCAGGTGCAGCGTGCGCTGTCGGAAACGCTGGGCGATCTCGCCCGCGAAGGGCTGACGCTCCTCTTTTTCGTAGCCGCGTTGTTCTACTACGACGAACGGCTGGCGATCGTCTGCCTCACGGGTGCGCCGATCGTGGTATATCCGCTGGTCCGTCTCGGCCAGCGCGTCCGCCGCACGACGCGCCGGAGCCAGGAAGCGCTGGAGCAGATGTCGCACGTCAGCGCCGAGGCGTTCACCGGCCATCGCATCGTCAAGGCCTTTGGCGCGGAGGAGCGCGAGACTGCGAAGTTCAAGGGCGCATCCGATCACTACTACCGGACGACGATGAAGGTCACCAGCGCGCTCTCGGTGCTGCCGCCGCTGATGGAGTTCATCGGTGGCATCGCGTTCGTCACGGCACTGTGGTACGGCAGCGAGTCGATTGCCGCAGGGCGGCTCACTACCGGGGAGTTCGTCGCGTTCATCACCGCGCTGTTCATGATGTACGGGCCGGCCAAGAAGCTGAGCCGCGTCAACGCCGATCTGCAGCAGGCGAGGGCGGCGGGCGAGCGCATCTTCGAGATCCTCGAGACGCACAGCGAGGTCCAGGAGGCGCCGAACGCGGCGCTCCTTCCGAGGTTCGCCCAGTCCGTCGAGTTCCGGAACGTGTGTTTTTCGTACGGTGCCGAGGGCTTGCCTACGGCTTGTCCGCCGGAGCTTCAGCGAAGGCGGAAGCTTCAGCCGAGGCGGGTGCGACGCTCCGTGGAGTGAGCTTCACCGTGCGTGCCGGCCAGACGCTCGCCATCGTCGGACGGAGCGGAGCGGGGAAGACCACGCTGGTCAATCTGATTCCGCGCTTCTACGACGTGACGGGCGGCACCATCACCATCGACGGTCACAACGTGCGCGACGTGACACTGGCGTCGTTGCGGTCGCAGATCGGCATGGTGACGCAGGAGACGGTGCTCTTCGACGACACGATCGCTGCCAACATCGCGTTCGGCCGTCCGACCGCGACCCAGGACGAGATCGAGTCGGCGGCGCGGGCCGCGCACGCCCACGAGTTCATCGTGACGCTCGACCGCGGATACGACACGCTGATCGGCGAGCGCGGTCAGCGTCTCTCCGGCGGCCAGCGGCAGCGGCTGGCGATTGCCAGAGCGCTGCTGCGCGATTCGCCGATGTCTGATTCTCGACGAGGCGACATCGTCGCTGGATGCCGAGTCCGAGATGCTGGTGCAGCAGGCGCTGGCGAACCTGATGCTGAACCGCACGTCGTTCGTGATCGCCCACCGGCTCTCGACCGTGCGCCGGGCGGACGCGATTGTCGTGCTGGAGCGCGGCCTGGTAG
>CAWCBC010000026.1:0-76842 GCA_963793705.1 uncultured Acidobacteriota bacterium
GGCCGCGTCTCTGTGTTCGGCCTGTTCTGGGCGCATGCGGCCACGCCACCGAGACGACGATGCGCAGCGGCTGGAGCGGCCTGGCAGGGCCCGGCCACAGTGCTCGCTCCTGTGCCGGCGAAGGCGAACGCCACCACGATCAGGGAGGCGAGGCCGAGGCGGCGGGTCATCGAGGAAAGTATACGGGCGCCACGGCGCCTTCGTTCAAGGGAGGTGACCGCCCCCTACTTACTCGCGCTCTGCACTACTTATGGCGCTCCGCGCCTTGACCAACGAAGGCTTTCGAATGCCCGGGCGGGTAATGCGCTGACGGATCGTCGGGCGAGACTCCCTGGCCACCGGTGGAATTGAAACCGGCTTGCCGGAACTGGCCGACTTGTAGAGAGCCTGAACGATGCGAACGTCCTGCATGCCCTCTTCGCCTGACGGCTCCGGCTGACGATCGTTCAAGATGCAATCGGAGAAATACACAAGCTCAGGACCGAATTGGTCGCGCTTGCCGACGGACTTACGAGTCTTCCGCCGTCGCGGGTCAGCGTGTATTCAAGACCTTCTGCGGATTGGTACGCAGGATCCGCGTGCAGGTCGCCCTTCGTACCGACGATCCTGTATGCGCGACGTCCGCTGCATGGAAATTGTACGAACGTCGCCAGACGTTCATTCCCAAACCGAAGCGTGGCTGC
Organism: uncultured Acidobacteriota bacterium; assembly: GCA_963793705.1. GTDB lineage: Bacteria > Acidobacteriota > Vicinamibacteria > Vicinamibacterales > UBA2999 > Gp6-AA40. Next base: position 684 of record CAWCBC010000026.1, read on the forward strand.
CGTCGTCTCGTCGATCTCCGCCAACGAGGCGAGCCCGCTGTTGATCGACATGGCCGACACTGGGTTGGCTCCGCACGAAAGAGATTCCGAGCGGCGTTGATGCAATACACGCCGATGTCATACAGCGTGCCGCCTCCGTAGGCCTTCTTCGTTCGAATGTCGCCCTGGCGCACCATCATCGAAAAGGATGAATTGAGGTACTTGAGATCGCCGAGGTCGCCTCGCTTTGCCAGTTCGATCGCCGAGAGGTTCAGCGTCTCGAAATGCAGACGATACGCGATCATCAACTTGGTGTCGGCCTTTCGGCATGCCGTGATCATCTGCCGACACTCGTCGACAGTGACGGCCATCGGCTTTTCGCAGAGCACATGCACGCCGGCACGAGCAGCCCGGACCGTGTACTCCGCATGCATCGAGTTCGGCAGCGCGATGTACACGGCGTCCACGACCTTCAGGCACTCGTCAAATTCGTCGTAGGTGAACGTCCCGTCGAGCCGGTATCGCTTCGCCATCTCGCGACGCTTCGTTCGGTCTCCACTCACAACGGCAACCAGTTCTGAATTGCGCCTGGCATGGCGAACGCAGGCAGCACCGCGACCTGGGCGATGTGACCCAACCCGACTACGGCGTATCGAATCCGTCGCTTCACGGCTGACCTTTACCCTGGAAAGCGTTTGGGCCGGACGTGCAACTGAGAGGCCTGCCACCGGCTGATCCGTCCGTGCTCCTCTTTCGCCCGGCTAGCATTCGTCTATGGAGCTTCCTGTGATTGACCCCCGCGCACCCGCGCCGTCTGGCTTGGCGTTCGCTCACGGCGCACGCGACAGGCTGACCATGCACGACCTCGGCCGGTTCGCGGGCACCACACTGTTCGACAGGCTGGGGCGCGTGGTCTGCGGCGTGGGCAAGCTTCCGCGCAAGGAGTTATACGAAGCGTGGGAGGTGGCCCGTCGCGTCCGACGCTGGCACCGCGGCGGCCGCATCGTTGACGTCGCGGGCGGCCACGGATTACTGGCCCACGCGATGCTGCTGCTCGACGACTCCTCGCCTGAGGCGCTCGTCGTCGATCCGAAGGTCCCGCGCAGCGCCACTGCCTTGCATGACGCGATTGTCTCGGAATGGCCGCGCCTGAAGGGCGTGTGCGGATGTCTCCAGCGACATCCGCGAATTCCCGCTGACGTCCACCGATGTGTTGGTCTCGAGCCACGCGTGCGGTGCGCTGACCGACGTCGTCCTCGACGCCGCGGCGTCAGCCCGCGCGACAGTCGCGGTGCTCCCCTGCTGCCACGACCTCGGTCACAGGTGGTGAAGCTCTATGCCGGCGCGCTGGCCGGCTGGCTGGATGGCGCGATGGCGATTGACGTGCTTCGCGCGACCCGTCTCGAGGCCAAGGGATACCGTGTGCGAACGCAGACCATCCCTCCGGACATCACCCCGAAGAACCGCCTGTTAGTTGGCGCGCCCGCCCCCTGACCGGGTGTGTCACCCATTTCAGCGCGTAACGGTCGATGTTGTAAGGATATGGCGATATCCGCGGAGATAGATGTGGTCATCCACCAGCGCAGCCGAGGCATCGAATCCATCGTCGAGCGTGTTCGTCGCCAGCACTTCGAACGATGCACCATGCCGGATGACGACGTCGTCCCGTTTCGCCCTGTCACGTAGACGCGATTCTGCGCGGCGACCGGTGACGAATAGACCTCCGGCATTCCGGCAAGGCGCTGCAACTGATACTGCGGCCTGCCCGTCTTCGCGTCGAAGACCGACAGGATTCCCGAGTTGCTCTTGAGGATGTAGATAAGGCCTATGGAGGATAGGGGCGAAGGCACGTACGGAGTGTCGCGATCCAGGGTCCACACTGAACGCCCTTGCCGCCAGTGATATCGCCCTTGGCATCCGCCAGGCGGATTCCTCAAGCGACTGCCCTGAAATCCGCTCATCGCGAACACCATTCCGTCCCCGGCCACGGGAGAGGCAATCGGGTTCATCGTCAAGCCCTCGCTCTCCCACACAATCTTGCCCGTCTCGAGGTCGTAGCTTCTGATGCGGTTCTGCGCGGTCGTCACGACTTGAGAGCGGCCGGCGTGCTCCACCACGAGAGGCGTGCTCCACGAATCGACTTCCTGGCGATCGGCGCGCCAGAGCTCCTGGCCGGTCCGGGCGTCGAGCGCGACGACAAAAGACGCGCCTTGATGGTCCCACGCGATCACAAGACGGTTGCCGTACAGAACAGGGGTAATCCCCGACTCACCCACGTCGGCAAACATCTTCTTCTCGCCGAGATGTTTCTGCCAGAGCAGGTTCCCTGCCATGTCGTAGGTATACAGGCCGCTCGATTCGAAGAAGGCGTAGACACGTTGACCGTCGGTGACGGCAGAGCTCGAAGCCCAGGTGCCGTCCTTCATCGCGGGCTGGCGAGGGCGCTCTTCGCGGGCGGTTCGTTCCCGGCAACGCGTCCGGTACGACGGTCGATCGCCAGGACGACGAACCGATGGACGTCTCGAGGCTGGATCTGACCTCTCGGCTCATGCGACGCGACGCCCTGAACGCCCATCGGGACGGCGGACAGCAGGAACAGCCGATCGCCCCACACCACGGGTGAGCCCGATCCTCGGCCAGGGATCTCGACCTTCCAGCGAACGTTCCGGGTCTCACTCCATTCCGTGGGTGGATTCGCGGTCCTTGATGCGCCGGTCGCGTGCGGCCCGCGCCATTGGGACCAGAAACGTTCCGCGTCCGCGCCAGGCTGTGCCGCCACAGACGCCACGAGCGCGGCGACCGCTACGACCGCAAGCGCCACCAGATATCGTCGCATTGCGTGGTGTTGGTATTTCACACCGTGCCCTTCCTGAGACAAGGGTACCAGTTCATTCCGGAGACATGGTGACACTCGCACCCGAAGAAGTGTGACCGGAATGGGATCAGCCGGGTGGCCATTCGCGAACCGCGCGTCAGAGTGACGTGAAGCTTCTCGCGACGCCCGAACGCGACCGCGTCGATCGCATCGCGTCGATCGCTGATTGACAAACCGTGCGGGGGAGCGTATAGGTGGCGCCCGCGTGCGCACGGGGTCGGTGATCGGCGTGAACTGTCACGCGTTTCGTCGTCCATTGATCATGGCGAGGGAGGATTCCATGCTGCAGTCGAGGAGAGTGAGATATGCCCTGTTGGGGGCGTGTCTGGCGCTGATGATCCCAACCACCGCATTGGCCCAGGAGGGGACAATCGCCGGCACGATCCGCGACAAGCAGGGCGCGGTGTTGCCCGGGGTCACGGTCGAGGCCACGGGCCCGGCGTTGATTGGCGTCCGGACCACCGTCTCCGACGACCTCGGGCAGTACCGCATCACGAACCTGCCGGTCGGTACCTACACCGTCGTGTTCACCTTGAGCGGGTTCCAGCGGCAGCAGCGCGACAACATCGTGCTGACGAGCGGGTTCACGGCCAACGTCAGCCCGGTGCTGGGCGTCGGGAATTTCCAGGAGACGGTGACGGTGACGGCCGAATCGCCGGTCGTCGACGTGCAGAACGCGCGGCAGGCAATCACCTTCTCGGGCGATCAGCTGCAGGAGCTGCCGACGTCGCGCAACATCGTCAGCCTGCTGCCACTTACGCCCGGGATCGGCTCCTCCTACCGACCCGGCACGGCGTATGGCATCTGCAACGGCGGTGTCGGGACGTTCTGCGGTCCGGCCGTTCAGGGCTTCGACCAGGGAGAAGAGCTGGGCGGCTCGCTCCTGACCTCGCAGGGCCAGGTCAAGGTCGACGGAATGGTCCTCAATTCCAACGCGAGTCTGACGCAGAGCGTGGCCGGCGGCCCGATCGTCGGCATGCTTGGCGGGTACATGGCCGATATCGCGAACGCCCAGGAGATCTCGATTCAGCTCTCGGGTGCGCTCGGCGAGTCGGAAACCGGCGGCGCCACGATCAACATCGTGCCGCGAACCGGGGGGAACCGCTATGCCGGAAACTTCAACTCGACCTACACCAGGAACTCGTGGTTCGCGAAGAACGACCAGGCCTACGAGAGCCTCAACGTCAGCAACCCGGTCAAGTACAACTACGACGTCTCGGGCGCCTACGGCGGTCCGATCCTCCGCGATCGGCTCTGGTTCTACTCGGTGGCGCGCGACCAGGGCAAAGAGCAGGTCCCCGGCGGGGGCCGTTCTTCCCGAACCTCCACTACGGCAAGTGGGGCTACAACTATCAGCCCGATCGCCCCGCGGGAGTGCTTCGTATACGAACCGCTGGCAGAACGTCAACAGCCGCTTCACCTGGCAGGCGACGCAGAGGAACAAGTTCAACATCTTCTGGGACGAGCAGAACTTCTGCCAGGATCCGTGCCACGGAATGGTGGCGACCTTCGTGGCGCCCGAGGCGTGGTGGTCGGTGCAGGTGAAGCCGAACCGCCTGCAGCAGTTCTCGTGGACCAATCCGTTCACCAACCGGATCCTGCTGGAAGCAAGAGGCTCGATTACCGCACAGGACAATCACACCGACTATCACCTGGAGTGGAGAAATCCGCGGGAGATTCCCAGAGTGTCCGAGAGCGGGACGACCGCGGGCGGTGACGCCGTGGCGCCGCGGGTCAACGCCGGTGCCGGCGGCATCTTCCCGCTCGCGTCAGGGTCGCTCAACACGGAGTTGATCGGGGCCGGGTCGCGCGCGCAGCTGATCGACTCGGACAACTTCCGGATGAATGCGTCGGCGTCCTACGTCACCGGCACACACAACTTCAAAATCGGCTACGACGGCGCCGTCATCGCGCAGGCCCTGTACAACCCGGCCAACGACCCGCGGATGACGTACAACTACACGCAGCCGAGCGTCAACGTCTGCAACCCGTTCGTGAACCCGGCGCTCACGGCCTGCGGCAACACCCACCTCGGCAACCAGTTCGTCGGGCCGCAGTTCAACACGCTCGAGGAGCGGCACAACTACTTCCGCCGCCCGCGCCCGGCGAGCGTCCTCATCAATACGGGTGAGGGGCGGGTGGCCGAGCGCCTCAACACCCACTCCTTCTTCGCGCAGGACCAGTGGACGTTCAAGCGGCTGACGCTGAGCGGCGCGCTGCGCTACGACCACGCGACCAGCCGCTTCGACTCGACCTGCGTCGATGCGGATGTGTTCGTGCCCACGGACCTGGCCTACTGTACCGGGGAGCACGACGGCGTCTACTTCAACGACCTGTCGCCGCGCTGGGGCGCCGTCTACGACCTGTTCGGCAATGGCCGCACGGCCATCAAGTTCAACTACGGCAAGTACCTGGGACAGGCGGCGCTCTGCGGCGTGTTCGCCGCCGCCAACCCGGCGCGGCGGACGGTGAATCATGGTCACGGTGAACTGGGACGACCTCAACGGCAATCGCATCGTCGATTGCAACATCATCGGCATGCTGGCCGAGGCGCGCCGCCGGCAGGCCTCAGGCTTCCCAATCCGAACACCGTATCCGGCGGCGCGGAGTGTCCCAGTTTCACGGCCGGGTCCGACACGCTGCGGTTCGGCAGGAGTCCGTTCGTGCTCGACGAGGAAGGCTCGCTGATCGGTCTGGCGCTCACCCAGTGCGGCCTCGAGTTCGGCGTGCTGCCGGAGGTGCTCGAGTACTGCGCGGCCTACGGCGAGTCGCTGGTCAACGGGTGGGGCCGTCGCGACTACCGGTGGCAGTCGAGGCTCGGCATCCAGCATGAGATCCTGCCGCGGCTCTCGGTCGAAGTGACCTGGAATCGGCGCAGGACCTCCAATGTGATGGTGACGGACCGGATCGGCCAGGGCTGCGATCGCTTCCACGCCGCCATCGACGTCCAGTCGTGCAACCAGATGTTCCTGGACTACACGCATCCGGACTACCACTTCTACTCGTACGTTGCGCCCAGCGATCCGCGCCTGCCTGGCGGCGGCGGCTACCGGGTGACAGGGCTCAACACCGGCGCCCACTCGCAGTCCGCGACCGGCCCTCAGGTGCAGACGTTCATGGAGGAGCGGAGGAGCACCTGGCACGGGATCGACACGAACTTCATCTGGCGCGGACCGGGCGGCCTCAGGCTCAATGGCGGTACGAGCTCGGGATACAGCAACCTGAGCACGTGCTATGCCGAGCTCGACGGTCCGGACACCCGGGGCAGGAACGGCGACTACCGCGGCGGGTGCGACGCCGTAAGCCCATGGAACACGCGAATCAACGGTACCGTCGCCTACGTCATCCCGTGGATCGATGTCCTCGCAAGCGGAGTCTTCCAGGGATTCCGCGGGGTCTCGCGTTCGGCCAACGTGCAGGACGTCCACAAGAGCCAGGTGACGTGGGAGCCGGGCAGCACGTCCCGGCTGAACGATCCATGCACGGGCACGGTTGCGGTGGAGGGCCGCGGCTGCTTCGGTGTAGACCGGACTGCGGCGACACTGGACATCAACGTGCTCATGCCCAACGAGCTCTTCGGCGAACGCATCACGCTGTTCGACCTCAAGCTCGCGAAGAACATCCGGTTCAAGAATCGCCGCGTGACCGTCGGAGTGGACGTCTTCAATGTGCTGAACTCCGACGCGATCACCGGCTACAACAACGACTACATCCTCCCGGAGAACCTCGCGCCAGGCCAGGTGAATCCCTGGGGCACGCCGACCGCCCTCGTGAGCCCCCGGTTCGCCCAGTTCTCGCTGCAGATCGACTTCTGAAGGTGAAGGTGCAGTCGAGGCGCATCGGAACACGCCCGCGCGATAACCGAATCGCGCGGGCTCCCGCGCCGCGGGCCTGCAGTCTCTGCGGCGCTTCCTTGGATTTCGCTGAAGTCTAGGAATTAGGTTTGGAGGCGCCGCCCGGATTTGAACCGGGGATGGAGGTTTTGCAGACCTCTGCCTTACCACTTGGCGACGGCGCCGGCTGGAACTGATCTACTGGAACAGGAAACGTCCCGCCGCGGCTAGGCGCAGCAGCGACAGCGACAGTGCGCCTGCGGCGCGGGTCCGCCTGAAGGCGGACACTACGATCGATCGATGGCAGGAACGTCATGACTCTGTCGCTGGCTCGCCATCCGAAGCTCGCCGAAGGCGAGCGAAGGATGGAGCGGGAAACGGGATTCGAACCCGCGACTTCGACCTTGGCAAGGTCGCACTCTACCACTGAGTTATTCCCGCCCGCGGCGAAACCGTAGGGTACCACGCGGGTTTGCAGCCAATCAAGACGACGCCCAATTCCCAACACCCAACTCCCAAAGGCGCTCGGACTCCAACGTCTTGGGGAGTTGGAACTTGCGACTTGGAACTTGGAACTTGGAACTTGGAACTTAGAACTTGATTCAATCCGTCTTCCCGTCCTTCGACGTCATCGGCTCGAGCAGCTTTCCAAGGTCCGGGTTCAACGTCCCCGGCGTGCTGCGGCGGCTGCGGCCCTGATAGGGCTGCAGGCAGGGCACGTCGCCCAGGGCTCCTCCCGGACAACGACGCACGGAGGCCGGCGTCCCGTCCCCACGAATCACCAGGGCGTAGGTGCCCTCGGCACACCGCACATCCCACGCTTCACTGCCCGCCACGACGTCCGCGTCGCGCAGATACGTCCGCTCGATCGCGTCACACGACTCGCCTGCCGACGCGATCAGATTGCGTAACGCCCGCGCCTGCGACCCGGTCAGGGTCCGTGGCCCGGGCAGGCCATCAGACGGGTTGCTGCCGAGAATCAATGCAGAACGCGGCTCGGGCGAGCCGCAGGCAAGAACCGCGAGGCAGACAAGGCAGACGACCGTTTCCCACAACATGTTGGTCAGCGTGGACTTGATGGTAGCACCCCTTGTCGGGGAAAGGCTTTTAACGCTTGAGATACCTGGATCATTCAGCTAAGGTTGCCTCTGAGCAATCGGGCGCGCTGTGGGCCGTGCCTCGCGCGATTTTTGTCACCCACACGGCAGAATGGAAGGTAGATGTGCGTGGATCGATGAAGTGGTTTGGAATCGGGCTGTTGTCTTTGATGGTCGTGACGTTTGCGTCTCCCGCATTAGCGCAGCCTAAGGCCGAAGTCTCGGCCGGCTACAACTGGCTGGCTGCGAAAGCGACCGGTGACGAGACCTGGGAGAAGTTCCCCAAGGGCTGGTACTCCGATATCGCCGGGAACGTGACACCAATGGTCGGCATCGTGTGTTCGGCCACCGGCGAACTACAAGCACTTCGAAGACGACGGCTTCAAGCTCAAGGCCCATTCGTTCATGGGCGGTGTGCGCGCAGGCAACGCAGGGCCCGTCCGTGGGTTCGGGCAAGTCCTTTTCGGAGGCTTTCGCCTCTCGGGCGAAGACGATGACGGACTGTTCAGCGTTTCTGAAACACATACGGCGTTCGACGCTGGGTGGCGGCGTGAACGTCGGGAGCGGGCCAGTCGGCCTCCGCCTTGGCTTGGATTACATCCGCGTCATGAAGAAGGACGACAGCCTTATCCTCTCCGACGACCATGGCAACGGGCTCAATCTCAGCGGGTACAGGTTCTCCGTCGGCGTCACCTTCGGCTTCGGCAACTAGCAATCTCCGGGGCCAGCCTCGGCTGGCCCCGTCGTTCCCTCGGAACCCTTTCCCTTATAGATCCTAGATCCTTAGACTTGAGCTGGCGGAACTGTTGAGCTAAGTTACTTCCGCACGTGTTCGTGGGGCCGCGACACGAACGAGGCGATCAGCAGACGCGCGGCAGAAAAGAAGGTCGATGTGCGTGGAGCAATGAAATGGCTCGTCGTGTGTGCCGTCTGTGTCGGGGTGACTGGATTCGCCCGCACGGCGTCAGCACAGGACGTCCCAAAGGTCGAGGTGTCGGGCGGGTGGAACTATCAGGCAATGAAGTCGAACGACGATGAAGACTGGACCCACTTCTCGAAGGGCTGGTACGCCGACGTCGCGGTTGCCGTGACCAACATGTGGTCGGCCGTCGGACAGGTCGCCGGCGACTATAAGACCATCACCGAGCAACGAAGGTGCGCTCGACGTCAGCCTCCATCCGTACCTGTTCGGCGTCCGCGCCAGCGCGAGAGGGAACGCCGAAGGCGACGCCCTACGCGCAGGCACTGTTTGGCGCGACGAGACTGAAGGTGAGCGGGATCGGCTTCAGCGTCTCTGAGAACATGTTCACGTATCAGGTGGGTGGCGGCGTGAACGTCAAGGCGAGAGAGAACCTCAGCGCCCGCGTCAGCGCCGACTACGTCCGCGCCATGCCTGGCGATGCCAGTGAACTCGCGGAGGAGGCCTTCCAGGGCATTCGTCTGGGGGTCGGCCTGGTCTTCGGCTTCGGCAAGTAGCGATCAATCTGACAGCGGGGCCGACGATCGTTGGCCCCGTTTCCTCACGGCCCGCGCCCACGATTCAGCCGCGCGCGTCGCGCAGCACCTCTGCGGCTTCCTCCGGCGACGTCGGGTTGAGATAGAACCCGGTCGCCCATTCAAAACCCGCCACCTTCGTCAGCGTCGGGATGATCTCGACGTGCCAGTGATAGAACTCTCCGGCCGCGGGTTCATGCAGCGGCGCGCTGTGAATCAGCAGGTTGTAGGGCGGCATCCGCAGCGAGCGGTTCATGCGGCGCAGGATGTCTCCAAGCAGCCGTCCGAGCGCCGCGTACTCATGCCGCGGCGCATCCTCGAACGACGCCTGGTGCCGCTTCGGCAGGATCCAGGTCTCGAACGGAAACCGCGGCGCATAGGGCGCCACCGCCACCATGTCGGCGTTCTCCGCAATGACCCGCCGGTGCTCCTGCGTTTCCTGCCGGACGATGTCGCAGAAGACGCAGCGCTCCTTCGCGGTGTAGTGCACCCGAGCGCCGTCGATCTCATCGCGCACCTCGCGGGGAACGATCGGCAGCGCAATGAGCTGCGTGTGTGAATGATCGAGGTGCGCCCCGGCAGCCGCGCCGTGGTTCTTGAAGATGATGATGTAGCGGAAGCGGCGATCCTGCTTCAGGTCGTGAACGCGCTCGCGGCACGCCCATAACACCTGCTCGACATCCCCCTCCCCCATCGTCGCCAGCGTTTCCTCGTGGCGCGGCGTCTCGATGACCACCTCGTGGGCACCGATCCCGTTCATCTTGTCGAAGAGGCCCTCGCCCTGACGATCGAGCGTGCCCTCGACGCGAAGGACCGGAAACTGATTCGGGACAACGCGCAGGCTCCAGCCGGGGCCGTTTGGCGCGCTGCCGTTGCGATGCGCGAGCAGCTCGCGGGGTGTCATGTCCTCATGCCCCTCGCAGAACGGACAGCCGGCATCCGGCGCGATCGTCACGGACTCGAGGCGGAAGTCAGAAGGTCGTTTGCGGCGCTCAGTGGAGATGATGACCCAGCGGCCGGTGACAGGATCTTTGCGGAGTTCGCTCATTCAGTACGCCGATTCAAAAGCGTTCATATAGATTTCCACTCGCGGCTCCCGGCCGTTGGCAATGTCCACTGTGACGACGTCGAACCGGCAGGGCTGATCGTCCAGCCGATGGCGAACCAGGTAATCCATGGCCATCTGCGCCAGCTTCCGCTGCTTCCACGCGGTGACCGCCGCTGCGCCACCGCCGAACTCGTCGCCGGCCCTGGATTTCACTTCGACGAAGACCGTCGTCTCGCCGTCGCGAGCAATGATGTCGATCTCGCCAAGTTTTGTGCGGTGCCGTCTGGCAATAATTGCGTACCCGCGCTCGGTCAGCGCGGCGCACGCAAGATTCTCCCCCAGTTTTCCAAGAGATTGTCGATGGTCTTCGGCCATGCCCGGTGAGAAGGCATGTACCGCGCCAAGCCTGAGCCCTAGCCTAACCACGAAGGCACGAAGAGATCCCCTTCGTGATCTTCGTGGTTTCACTTCCGCAACGTTCCAGTCAGGCCCTCACGCGAGCACTTGAACGGCTCGACCTTCAGGTCGGACGGGACGTATTCGTACGTGAGCGTCGCCAGCGGTTGCTGAAAGAATTCCGGGTCGACGTCGGTGATTTCCAGCACGAGGCGCTGGCGGGCCACATCGAGGCGCAGCCGTTCGACCGTCGTCAAGGCGGAGGAATGCAGCAGTCCCCGCGTCGGCTGACCGGGCCGCTCGACATACTGATTCAGCACGCCGCTGGAGTAATTCGCCGTCTCGATGACCAGCGTGTCGCCATCGAAATGGCCGATCGAATGGCCCAGCGAGCTGCGCCGCCCGTTCTTCGGATGATCCGTCGCGTCGATGGCGATTTTGCGCCGCACGTCCATCCACTCGTGATGCAGCGCAACGTTTCGTCCGTCGCGGATGATCTCGAGCGGGGTGCCCGGCGCGGCCCACACGCGGCGGATCGCAACCGGATCGCAGCGGAACGTCGGGTCGTCTCGAAACGGATCGTAGGCGTCGACCGCCCGCTGCCCGGCCGGCGTCAGCAACGACATCGCTGAGGGACCGTTCGTGGTTCGGTTCAGCGACGGGGTCAGCAGCCAGCGGCCAAGGATGTCCTTTCGCGGCGGCAGGGACGCCGTCGTGCGTCCGGCCTGGGCCGGGCCATTTACGCTCAACGTGCGGCCGTCAGGAAATTCGACGGTGTCGAAGAAGCACATGTACGGATCGTGCCGAGACACCGGACCGGTCACCCGAATCTGTGTGCCGGCCTTCAACATCGAGGGCGTGATCCCGTTGCGCTGCAATTGCGTGACGCCGTGCGACTCGCAGACGTATTCGCGCGTCCGTCCGTTCTCGTCGACGGCGGTCAGGTGAACGTAGGTGTGGGGATTTCGTGACTCGAATTCCTTGACGATGCCCGAGATGGAGACCCGCTTGTTCGAATCGAAGTGCGGGGCGAAGCTGTGATGAGCGCCAGGACGCGCGCCACCGAGCAGCACACCCATCCACACTGCCATCGCTGACGCAGTCATTCGAACGCGCATGGCCTCTCCTAGGAAACCACGAAGTCCACGAAGGAATCTTCGAATCCTTCGCGTGCTTCGTGGTTCAAGATTCTCCTCCAGTTTTCAACGGGATTGACGATGGTCGAACATTGCCCTCGAGGTAGGCATGTCGGGGGCCAACTCGCTACACTGTCTGCGCCCCCGCATGAATCTCATTCCTCGACGGGTCGTTTTCGGCGCGGCCGGTCTGTGGGCCTGCGCCGCGGTCGGCGTTCAGGAGGCCGCTTCGCCGCCGCAGGCACCGCCCGCACGCGCGACGACTGCGACTGCGCTCACGGAAACGATCCGCCAGTACTGCGCCGGGTGTCACAACGAGCGCTCCGGATCGGCGGCCACGGCCACCGGTGTCGTGCTCGATCGAGCGGATGTGGCGCGCGCCGCCGAGCACACCGAGATGTGGGAGAAGGTCGTCCGGCGGCTGCGCACCGGCAGCATGCCTCCTCCCGGCATGCCGCGGCCCGACGCCGGCCGCGTACCGGAGCCTGATCGACCATCTCGAAGGCACGCTCGATCGTGCGGCGGCGGCGCGGCCGAACCCCGGCCGCCCGGCGGTTCACCGCCTGAACCGCAGCGAGTACGCGCACGCCATCCGCGATCTGCTGGCGCTCGACGTCGACACCGCCGCGATGCTGCCGCCCGACGACTCGGCCGACGGCTTCGACAACAACGCCGCGCTGCTCGGCGTCTCACCGGCGCTCCTCGAGCGATACCTGTCGGCGGCGGCCCGCATCAGCGAGCTGGCGGTGGCCAGCCCGGCGATCGTGCCGGGTTCGGAGACGTATCGCATCCGCGGCGACGCGTCGCAGAGCGAACAGAACGACGCGCTGTCGCCGGGCACGCGCGGAGGATTGCTCGCCACGCACACGTTCCCGCTCGACGGCGAGTATCTGATCAGGGTCCGGCTGCTGCAGACGAATCTGGGCTCAATCCGTGGCCTGGAGTACCAGCACCAGCTCGAGGTGACGCTCGACGGAGCGCGCGTCCTGCTCGCACCGGTCGGCGGACCCGACGACTACGTGCGGTCCTCGGTCAACGCCACTGATGTCGTCAACTCGCTCGAGACGCGGCTGCAGGTTCGGGTCAAGGCGCGCGCCGGGCAGCGGGCAGTCGGCGCCGCGTTCCTGCGCCGGCCGCCGGTCTACGGCGGATCGCGCCTGCAGCCGTTCCTGCGCACGACGCTGATCGCCACCGATCACCTCGGCCTTCCCCACGTCGAGAGCATGACGGTCACCGGACCGTTCAACGCCGCGCCCGCCGGAGACACGCCGAGCCGGCAGCGGGTGTTTATTTGTCGTCCCCGGAACGGCACCCCTAAAGGGGCGCCCTACGGATCCAACGCGGCCCGGCCGGTGAGCACGCTCGAAGAACAGGCGTGTGCGAACACGATCGTCGGCACGCTCGCGCGGCGCGCCTATCGGCGCGACGTGACCGACGCGGATCTCGCGGGACCGATGGCCTTCTACGAGCAGGGGCGCACAGAAGGCGGCTTCGAGCGAGGCATCGAGCTGGCGCTCCGGGCGGTGCTGGTCAGCCCGAAGTTCGTGTTCCGCGTCGAGCGCGACCCACCGGGCCTCCGCGCCGGCGCGACGTATCGGATCAGCGACGCCGAGCTCGCCTCGCGTCTGTCGTTCTTCCTGTGGAGCAGCATCCCGGACGACGAGCTGCTGAACGTGGCGGCAAGCGGCAGGCTGCGCCAGCCCGCCGTGCTGGAGCGTCAGGTCCGGCGCATGCTCGCCGATCCGCGCGCCGACGCGCTGGTCGAGAACTTCGCCGGGCAGTGGCTGCACGTCCGCAACGTGCGCAGCTCGACGCCGGACAAGAACCTGTTTCCGAACTTCGACGACAACCTGCGGCAGGCCTTCGAGCGCGAGCTCGAGCTGTTCGTCGGCAGCATCATCCGGGAGGATCGCAGCGCCCTCGATCTGCTGACAGCCGATCACACGTTCGTCAACGAGCGGCTGGCGCGGCACTACGGGATCGGCCACGTCTACGGTCCGCGGTTCCGGCGCGTGACGCTGCAGGACGAGGCGAGGAAGGGACTGCTGGGCAAGGGCGGCATCCTGCTCGTGACGTCGCACGCCGATCGCACCTCGCCGGTGGTGCGCGGCAAGTGGATCCTGGAGAACCTGATTGGCACGCCGCCTCCCCCGCCGCCCGCCGAGGTGCCGGCGTTCCCGGAGGACGATCCGAGGGCGCCGCAGACCGTGCGCGCCAGAATGGAGCGCCATCGGGCCAGCCCCGCGTGCGCGGGCTGCCACAAGGTCATGGATCCGCTGGGGCTGGCCCTGGAGAACTTCGATGCCGTCGGCAGGTGGCGGACCGAGGACGCCGGTGTCACAATCGATGCCTCCGGTGAGCTTGGCAACGGCACGCGCGTCGACGGCGTCGTCTGCCCTGCGCACAGCGCTCCTCGGACAGCCGGAGGTTCTGGTCGGCACGATGACGGAAAAGCTGCTCACCTACGCGCTCGGCCGCAGCCTCGAGCACTACGACATGCCTGCCGTGCGAGGAATCGTCCGGACTGCGGCGCCCAGAACTACCGGTTCTCGGCGCTCGTGCTGGCGATCGCGCAGAGCACGCCGTTCCAGATGCGCAGCGTCGGAGGCGGGTCGTGACCTTCCTCTCCAGACGGGCGCTGGATCGGCGGACGTTCCTGCGCGGCGCGGGCGCCGCGCTCGCGCTGCCGCTGCTGGACGCGATGGTGCCCGCGGCAACGGCGATGCAGCGCACGGCAGCCGTGCCGCCGCGGCGGCTCGGCTTCGTCTACATCCCGCACGGCGTCATCATGAACCAGTGGACGCCGGCAGCGACCGGCGCCGGGCTTCGAGTTCACGCCGATCCTCAAGCCGCTCGAGCCCTACCGCGAACGATCTGGTCGTGGTCAGCAACCTGACCCGCGCCGACCCGGTCAGCAATCACGCGTGCTCGGCCTCGGCGTGGCTCACGGGCGTGGCGGCCAAGCGCACCGACGGACCGGATTTCCGCAACGGCGTGTCGCTCGACCAGGTGATCGCCCGCGAGATCGGTCAGGACACGATCTTCCCGTCGCTGGAGCTGGCCACCGAAGACTTCACAGGGCTCGTCGGCGCGTGCGACCCGGGATACAGCTGCGTCTACATCAACACGCTCAACTGGCAGTCGGACACCACTCCGCTGCCAATGGAGATCAACCCGCGCGTCGTCTTCGAGCGGCATGTTCGGCAGCGGCGGCACCGCCGCCGACCGCGCCGGGCAGCGGCGCATCGACCGCAGCCTCCTCGATTTCGTGGCGGACGATCTGCGCCAGCTGGAGACGGGCCTCGGCGCGCCCGACCGCACCCGGCTGGGCGAGTACCTCGAGCTACGTGCGCGAAATCGAGCGGCGGATTCAGCGTGCCGAGCAGCGGGCGCAGCAGACGCCCGACGTGCCGAACACTCCGGTCGGCGTGCCTGAGTCGTACGAGGAGCACGTGGCGCTGATGTTCGACCTGCTGGCGCTGGCCTACCAGGCGGATCTCAGCCGGGTCTTCACGTTCATGATGGCGCGCGAGGTCAGCCAGCGGACCTATCCCGACATCGGCATCACCGAGCCACACCATACGATCTCGCACCACGGCAACCGGCCGGCCGCCATCGCCGGGCATGCGAAGCTGAACGCCCACCATGTGGGTCTGTTCGCGAAGTTCGTCGATCGACTGCGATCCACGCCCGATGGGGACGGCTCGCTGCTGGATCATTCCGTCATCGTCTACGGCAGCGGGATGAGCGACGGCAACGGCCACACCGGCGGGCCCCTGCCGCACCTCGTCGTCGGCAGCGGCGGCGGACGCATCAAGGGCAACCGCCATCTGGCGTCGCCCGAGGGCACGCCGATGGCCAACCTCCTGCTGTCGCTGGCGCACGTCTCCGGCGTCGAGCTCGAGCGCTTCGGCGTCAGCCGCGGCACTGTCGATCTTGTGAGGACCGACGATCACGTCACGCGCGTTCAGCGCTGGCTCGTGCGGCGGCAGCCATCTGCGCTGGTGGCGCGGCACCTTGTCAGGTCCGCGGGTGCCGGCGCCGCGGCGGACTCTCCGCTGCTCGAGGCAGTCAGGCGCGGCGACGAGAGCCGCCGTGCGATCGCTGGCGCGCCGCGCCACGGTGAACGTCGCCGAGCGCCGACGGCACGACGCCCCTGCACGTCGCCGCCCGGTCCGACCAGGTCGCCATCCTCGAAGCTGCTGATCGGGGCCGGCGCGCAGGTGAACGCCGCTGACCGCTACGGGATCACGCCGCTGGCCCTCGCGGCGATGAACGGATCGGCCCCGGCCATCGCCGCGCTGCTCGACGCCGGCGCCGACGGGAAGGCGCGCGTCGGCGATGGCGAGACCGTGCTGATGGCTGCCGCCAGGACCGGGCGAACCGACGCGGTCCGCCTGCTGCTCGATCATGGGGCCGACCCCAACGCGCGCGAGCCGTGGCAGGGCGAAACGGCGCTGATGTGGGCGGCCGGCGAGAACCACGGCGAGGTGGTGCGGCTGTTGGCGGCCCGGAAAGCCGATCTGAACGCCCGGTCGGTCGTGCCGGAATTCCCGAAGGTCAAAGTCGATCTGGCGACGATGGTCACGACCGCGCTGCCGCGCGGCGGCCTGACGGCGCTGATGTACGCGGCGCGGCAAGGTGCGGCCGACGGCGCGCGGGCACTCGCCGACGCCGGTGCGCCGCTCGACGCGCAGGATCCCGACGGCACCACGGCGCTCGTCATCGCCATCATCAACGCGCACTACGAAGCGGCCGCGGTGCTCATCGACAAGGGCGCCAACCTCGATCTCGCGGACTCGGCCGGGATGACGCCGCTCTACGCCGCCGTGGACATGGAGCACCAGGAGCCGCTGATCAATCGCCCGCTGCGCGAAGCCGTCCGGCGCCATGCGGGCCCGCGACGTCGTCTCGCGGCTGCTCGCTCGCGGCGCCAACGCCAACGCGGTGCTGCAAGTCGCCGCTGCTGATGCGGCAGCACAGCGACGGCGATCCGACCTTCGGCGCGGGCGCGACGCCGTTGATGCGGGCGGCCAAGGTCGCCGACGTCGCGATCATGCGCGACCTGCTCACGCACGGAGCTGACCCGCGCCTGCGGCTCCGCAACGGCAACACGGCGCTGCACATCATCGCGGCGCGTGGCGGGAGAAACGCCGCGCCTGAGGCCACGGCCATCGAGGCCGCCGACGCTGCTGCTCGACAAGGGCGCCGACATCCAGGCCGCCACCGAGAGCCGGGCAGACTGCCCTGCATGCCGCCGTGGGCCGCGGCGACCGCCTCGTCAGGTTCCTCGTCGAGCGCGGCGCACAGCTGGACGCCAAGGATTCGGCCGGCCGCACGGCGCTCGATGTCGCGCTCGGCGTGCCAGGCGCGGCTGGTGGACGCGGTCGCGGCGGTCAGGCTCCGCCGCCCGGGACCGGTGAACGCAGACGACCGCTGCGCTGCTGAAGGAACTCGCTGGAGAACGAATGATGAACTATGCGCAAGACTCGCAGATTCCCGTGGCGATCAGCGATCCTCACCGCGTCGCTGCCGGCAGCCGCGCAATGGAAGAACCTGCCGATGGACGGCGTGCCGATGCGCGACGGCAAGCCCGACCTGACCGCGCCGGCGCCGAAGACGCCGGCGGGCAGGGTCGATCTGTCGGGCATCTACATGCCCAACTACAAGTACTTCCAGAATCTCGCCGCCGATCTCGGCCTCGACAACGTGCCGATGACGCCGGAAGCCAGAAAGATTCACGCGGCGCGGGCCACGGGACTGCTCGGCTACGAGGAGCCCGACGCGCACTGCCTCCCGCAGGGAGTGCCCAAGATCAACATGGCGCCGGTGCCATTCCGGATCGTGCAGACCGAGAAGCTCGTCGTGCTGGTCTACGAGGCGTTCAACCTGTGGCGGCAGGTGTTTCTTGACCAGCGCGAATGGGCTGCCGATCTGAACCCGTCCTGGATGGGCTATTCGAAGGGACGCTGGGAAGGCGACGAGTTAGTCGTGGAGACGCGCGGGCTGAACGGCAAGCAGTGGCTCGATCACGGCGGACTTCCGGCCAGCGACAAGCTGACGGTGATCGAACGGTTCCGTCGTCCCCGCTTCGGCCAGCTCGAGATTCAGATCACGATCGACGACCCGACGTATTACACCAAGCCGTGGACGGCGAACACGTGCTGCGCCTGGTGCCGGACACCGAGCTGTTCGAGTTCATCTGCAACGAGAACGAGAAGTCCACGAAGCACATGGGGCCGAATATTAAGTAGGGCGCCCCTTCAAGGGGTGCCCTACTCGATTGGAAGTTCTAGAGCACCCCTGGCTTGAAGGTGTACGGTGTGGTCTTGCCGTCACCGTCCCGATACAGCTTGTGGCACGCGCCGCACGTGGCGCCCTGGAACTCCTTGGCCGCTGCCTGCGCCGCCATCTGATCGGGCGCGGGTGCAGCGAGCATCTTGTCCAGCGCGTCGAGCTTGGCCAGACCGTCCTTGACGATGGCGACTGCATCGTCCTTCTTCTTGGACGCCCAGAACCCCTGCAGCGCCATGAAGTTCTCCCGCAGCGTGGCGACCTGCGTTCTCGCGTCTGCGAATGCGCCGGATCCGATGGCTTTGAACATCGGGCCGGCAGCCGAGCCATTTGATTTCATGACCGCCGCGTGCTCCTCGGGTGTCGTCACCGGCTTTGTCTGAGCGCCGACGACGACTCCGAGCGCCACGATCATCAACGAAGTAACCCACACGAACAATCGCTGCATACCCCCTCCTTCGAACGTCACCAGAACGCGCGAATGTACCCGGGCCGGCGTGAAGCAATGCGAACTACGGAACGGCGGCGGACAGCGCCCCGTCGAGGATGCGAATGGCTGTGTCGGCTTGCTCCTTGGTCAGCACCAGCGGCGGACAGAAGCGGATGGCATTCCGTCCGGCGCCCAGCACGAGCAGACCGCGGCGGAAGCACTCCCGGACGACGAGATCGCGTTCCGTGGTCGCGCGCTCCTTGCTCTGGCGGTCGCGCACGAGCTCGACGCCGATCATTAACCCCCGGCCGCGCACGTCGCCGATCAATTGGTGCTTGCCCATGAGGTTCTTGATGCCGGCGAGGAGGTGCGCGCCGACGTCCGCGGCGTTCTGCATGAGCTGCTCGCGTATCAACTTGATCGTCGCCAGCGACGCCGCGCACGACAGCGGATTGCCGCCGAACGTGCTCGCATGCGTCCCGGGCGGCCAGGTCATGACGTGCGACCGGGCGATGACGACGCCGAGCGGAAGCCCGGAGGCGATGCCCTTGGCGGTCGCGACGATGTCCGGCTGGACGCCGGTGTGCTCGATCGCAAACCACTTTCCCGTGCGCCCCATCCCGGACTGCACTTCATCGACGATCAGCATCATCCCGTAGCGGGTCGCGAGCTCACGCAGCTTCTGGTGGAACACGTCCGGAGGCACGATGTAGCCGCCCTCGCCCTGGATCGGCTCGACGACGATGGCGGCGATTTCGTCGGGCGAGACGACATGCACGAGCGTCTGCTCCTCGACGAAGCGCAGACATTCCGCCGCGCAGCTGTCCGGCGTCGCGTTCACCGGACACCGGTAGCAGTTGGCGTAGGGCACGTGAAACACGCCCGGCATGAGCGGCGAGAACCCTTTTCGCTGCGCCGGCTTGCTGGCGGTCAGCGAGAGCGATCCCATCGTCCGGCCGTGAAAGGCGCCGAAGAACGCCAGCAGGTTCGGCCGCCGCATGTAATACCGCGCCAGCTTGATCGCCGCCTCGATGGCCTCGGTGCCGGAATTGGCGAAGAACGTCCGGTGCGGAGCCGGCATCGGCGCGATCTTCGACAACTCCTCGGCGAGCCGTACCTGCAGCTCGTAGTAGAAGTCGGTGCCGGACATGTGGAGGAACTTGCCCGCCTGCTCGACGACGGCCGCCACGACGTCGGGGTGCGAGTGGCCGGTGGCGGTCACGGCGATGCCCGCCGTGCAATCCAGGAAGACGTTGCCATCGACGTCTTCGACAAACGCGCCTTCGCCCCGGGCGATGACCAGCGGGTACTCGCGCGTATACGAGGGTGAGACCACGTCGGTATCGCGCGAGATGATCGCCTGAGCCTTCGGACCCGGGAAGTGATGTCTTCAGTAGCGGACCGATCATCGCTTCTTCCACCGTGTGCCAGACGGATTGTCTTCGAGCAGAATGCCCCGTTCGGCGAGGTCGTTGCGAATCTTGATCGGCCGCGGCGAAGTCGCGCCGCAGCCGTGCCGCCTTGCGGTCGGCGATCAGCTGCTCGATCTCCTCCACCGGCACCGGCGTCTCTGCGTCCTCCGCCCGACGCAGGCTGATCACCCCGAGCACCCGGTCGAACTGATCGAATGCGTCGCGGACGACAGCCGCATCCGCGGCGCTGACCTGCCTGGCGTCGATGGCGGCGTTGACGTCGCGAATCAGATCGAAAATCGCGGCGAGACCGGCGGCGGTATTGAGGTCGTCCTCGAGCGCGGCCTTGAATGATTCTCGTGCCGCCGCGACCAGCTGCTCGATCGCTGCGGACCGTGGCGGCTGTCGTCCGCTGGCGGCACATCGTCCAGCCGAGCGAGAAAGTCCACGATCCGCCGCAGCGATTCCTCCGCCTGCTCCAGCCCCACCCAGGTGAAGTTCAGCTGCTTGCGGTAGTGCGACGACAACAGCAGATACCGCAGCGACGACGCGCGCTGGTCGCGGGCGAGCACGTCGGTAAGGTTGTAGATGTTCCCGAGCGACTTCGACATCTTCTCGTTCTCGACGAAGAGATGCTCGACGTGAAACCAGAAGCGCGAGAACGTCTGCGTCGTCGCCCCCTCGGCCTGCGCGATCTCGTTCTCGTGATGCGGAAAGATCAGATCGACGCCGCCGGCGTGAATGTCGATCGGCGGCCCATCGAGCAGGCGCAGCGCCATCGCCGAACACTCGATGTGCCAGCCGGGACGGCCTGGACCGACGCCCACATCCCAGGTCGGCTCCCCGTCCTTGGACGCCTTCCACAGCACGAAGTCGCGGGCATCGTCTTTGGAGTACTCGTCGACGTCGACACGCGCGCCGGCCTGCAGCCCATCGTGGTCGAGACGGGCCAGCCGCCCGTAGGTCGCGAGCGACGCAATCTTGAAGTAGACCGACCCGTCGCGCCGGTAGGTGTGGCCGTTCCGTTCGAGCGCCAGGATCATCTCGCCCATCGCGCGGAGGTTCTGTTCTTCGGTCGCGCGGGGCATCTCCTCGGCCTGCTCGATCCCGAGTTGCGCCGCATCGTCACGAAACTTGTCGATCCACTGCTCGGTGTAGTCGCGCAACGGCATTCCCGCCTTCTGCGCGCCGGCGATCGTCTTGTCGTCAACGTCGGTGTAGTTGACGACGCCCTTCACCTCGTAGCCGCACAGGTGCTTCAAGCGTCCGCCGCAGCACGTCGACGCAGATGAACGTGCGGAAATTGCCGATGTGCCCGCGCGCGTAGACGGTCAGGCCGCAGGTGTACATCCGCACGAGATTGTCGCGGACCGGCGCAAAGGGCTCTTCCTGCCTTGTCAGCGTGTTGTACAGCCGGAGCATCGCTAGGCGGGGTCCATCGTCAGCGTTCGACCGCCGACGATCGACCTGGATAGGCGGGCCGAGCTCGAGCGGCGACGGCGATCTCGCCAGTGCCACGCGTGCCGTTCGTGGATTCACGGAGGAGCGCGGCCGCCTGCTCGGCGAAGTCGCGGGCACGTCCTTCATCACCGCCGGCCTGACGGACGGCTTGCACGATCAGGTCATGGAGCGCCACGACGTGGCGGGCCTCGGCGCGGGAATGACAGGTTCAGCAGGAATCCCACGTCGCTCACACTACACCGACAACCGGCTGAACAGGCGCTCGGCGCGCCGTTGATCGGCCTCGATCTGCGCTTTCAACGCGTCCACATCGTCGAAGCGGCGCTCGTCGCGAAGGCGAAGCACGAAGCCAAGCCGTACTGTGCGCCCGTACAGGTCGCCGGAATAGCCCAGCAGGTGCGTCTCAATCGTGGTTTCGGTCTCGCCAAACGTCGGCCGGATGCCGATGTTGGTCAGCCCCGCGCGCACGATCCCGTCGATCGTCATCGTCGTCGCGTAGACACCGTGCGGCGGCAGCAGCTCGTTTTCTGTCGTCATGTTCGCCGTGGGAAATCCGATTTCGCGACCGCGGTGGCGTCCCTCCACGATCGTCCCGTCGATGTAGTACGGGTGGCCGAGCAGCGCACCCGCCTCGTCCAGCCGACCTTCGGCCACCAGCCGCCGCACGCGCGTGCTGCTGACGACGAAGTCCTTATAACGCACCGGATCGATTTTGTCGGCGCGAAATCCGAAGCGTTGTCCCAGCGTGCGCAGGCTGGTGAAATTCCCGCTCCGGTCGTGGCCGAACAGGAAATTCGCGCCGACCCACACTTCCGAGACCCGCAGCCATTCGACGAGGACCGTTCGCACGAACGTCTCCGGGTCCCACTGCGAGAGCTCCCGCGTGAACCGCACCACGGCCACGCACTGAATCCCCGCGCTGATGCAGCGCCTCGAGGCGCTGCGTCTTGGTCATGAGCAGCGGGGGTGCCTTGTCAGGCCGGACGATACGCGGGGGGTGCGGGTCGAAGGTCATCGCCATCGCCGCGCCGCCGTGTTCGGCGGCGCCCCGTTTCACGCGATCGAGGATCTTCTGATGTCCACGGTGCAGGCCGTCGAAGTTGCCAAGGGCCAGGACCGGGTGGACGAGCCACGATGGCCGGGCGTCGTCGGGGAAATGAATGGTCTGCATTCACTCCACGTCAACGGGCACGTCGAGCACGAGCCCATCATATGCCAGTTCAACGCCCGCGGGCAGGCGCGCGCTGGTCGCCGCGTGACCGAGGTCGTGGGACATGTGCGTCAGGTAGGCGCGCCGCGGCTTGATCCGGGCGATGACGTCCAGCGCTTCGGCGACGGTGAAATGCGTGGTGTGCGGTTTGTCGCGCAGCGCGTCGATGACCAGCGTCTCAACGCCATCGACGAGACGCCAGGCCTCGTCGTCCAGACGGTTGCAGTCGGTGAGGTAGGCGAACGTGCCGAAGCGGAAGCCGAGGATCGGCGCATCGCCGTGCCACAGCGGCACGGGTACGACCCGCACGCTTTCCGACGGCGAACGGACCGTCGATGTCGTGCGCGATCGATCCGCGGAATGCCGCCGCCCATCCGCTTCACGCCGTCGAAGGCGTAGTGAAACGTGCGGCGGATGTCGTCCCACGTCGCCGGCGCCGCATAGCAGGCGACCGGGCCGCCCTGGATCCAGTTGAAGCGCCGGATATCGTCCAGCCCGAGGATGTGATCGGCGTGGCTGTGCGTGAAGAGGATCGCATCGATGCGCTCGATGCCGGCGGTGAGCGCCTGTTGCCGGAAGTCCGGCGTAGTGTCGATGAGGATCGAGGCGTGACCGGGCACATTGAGGTGGATCGACGGGCGCAGACGCGTGTCTCGCGGATCGGACGAGCGGCACACGTCGCAGGCGCAGCCGATCATGGGCACGCCGGACGAGGTCCCGGTACCGAGGAACGTGACGCGGCCGGAAACTCGGGTCACCCTTCGACTCCGCTGGCTTCGCTGATGTCGCTCAGGGTGACGCCGTGGATCGCGAGGCGTCAAGGAATGATGATGCGCGAGGGCTCCGGAGCCGATCCCTGCTTGCTCACTTCGATGTAGCGGAGGCGCAGCTCGTAGAGGAGCTGCTCGAGCAGCTGGCGCTCTTCCGCGGTCAGGTTGCCGCGGGTCTTCTCCTCGATGAGCGCGAGGATGTCGATCATCTGCTGCGCCGCCGGCAGGTTTGCGGGAATCGTCTGGCCCGAGACCGGATCCGGCACGTCCCCGAAATGGACCGCTGCCGTGTGGGCGAGCGACAGGACGAAGCCGAGGAATGTGACGGCCGACTCTTCCCGGTCCGGCATCTGATCGTCTGACATCCGAACATCGTACACAGCTTCGCCGCGACTGGGAAGCGACGGCACGGCCTGGTTCTTAGCGCTCGAAGGGCCAGCTCAGGCCAACCGTGATCGCGCGTCCGACGTGCGTGTCGGTTCCGCCGGCATAGTGCACGTAAGAGGCGAACAGGTCGACTTTCGGCAGTGAGTACAGAGGCCGCCGGTGATGTGGAAGTTGTTGTCCTGGATCAGGCGGTCGTATTGCGACAACTGCTCGTCGTTGACGATCTCGTCCGAGCGAAGCCCGCCGTGCGAGTGCTGCCAGGAAAACACCGCCCGAGTCATCAGCCTGCGTGTCGTCAGGAGTCCGATTTCGAGTGCGGCGTTGCTCCGATTGTTCGGCAGGTCCAGGACCTTCTCGACAAGCGCGTAGG
Source organism: uncultured Acidobacteriota bacterium (assembly GCA_963793705.1). Taxonomy (GTDB): domain Bacteria; phylum Acidobacteriota; class Vicinamibacteria; order Vicinamibacterales; family UBA2999; genus Gp6-AA40. Next base: position 24,876 of record CAWCBC010000026.1, read on the forward strand.
AGTAGCGAGCGGACACCGATAGCCGGTCTGAGATCCTGTCCAGCCGCTGCCCCACGTCCACGGCAAGGCGCACTTCATTCAGGTTGCGCCCAAGTACCGCCTCACCGAAGTAGTCGTAATTGTGCGTGGGCACACCAAAGGAGATCGACGGCGTGAATGCGAACGCGCCGTTGACCACGTTGTAGCGGGCCGTCGCTCCGAAATCCTGCCATCCGTGCTTCCAGCAGAAACAATCGTCAACCGCCAGCCCGAAGGGGCTTGGCTCCGGGCCCGTGTACTTCGACCCGAGGTAGGGGAGGCCGATTGAAAACGAGAAACGGTCGGTGAGCGCGTAGTCGAGGTTGAGCAACACGCCACGACTGAGGCTGTCGTAGCCGTCGAAGAGCGAGCCGTCGGTCAGTCGATGATTGGTGTTGTTGATCGCCTGATACACGACGCTGACCACGCCGATGCCAGCGGGAGGCACCCATGCCTGGGCAAAGGCCGGGCTCGCCGTGCCCAGCGCGAGGATCGCGAGCAGAGTTCGCGCCGCCACACGAATCAGACGGCCTTCGACTTGAGCAGCTTCTGTCTCAGCGGCCAGCGCATCGTCCATCGCCGCGAGGAACGCGTACGTCTTGATCGGTCCCTTGAGGACGCGCTGGTACTCCTTCTTGGCTTTCGCGATCTCAGTGCCCGTCACACCGTAGGCGACCGGTACCAGCATCGGCGCATCAGGCCCGCTGCTCTTCACGCGGCCACGCACGTCTGGACTGTCGGCAAGGTCGGCGAGGAGCACGTCCCAGCCGCCCTGGCGCAGCGCCTGATCGAGCTCATTCGCGTTTTCCACCCGGGTCACGCGGATGCCGGCCTTCTCGGTCACATCCTCCGAGACCTTCTCGAAGGCCTTCGGGATCGTCGACGTCGCGTGCATGTACACGAGAATCGACGCTCCGTGACGCGCCTGACCCGCGCGCTGGTAGCGCGTGCCGCGGCTCGCGACCAGGAACTTGTCGCCGCAGGCAAGCAACTCACCTGAACCGATGCCGTAGATGAACAGGACCCCGACCGCGAGCAGTGTCTTGCGCATGATCCGCTCCTGGGTGTCGTGAGGGTTGTGACTAAGCTGGACGGTAAACCTTCTCGTAAAGGGCTGTCAAGTAACAGTTCTGGGCATCAGCTCAGGGCAGGCCCACCTTGCGGATTGCCGCCGCGAACCGGGGATCGTCCCGAACGCTGTCCCACACGCGATCGACTTTCAGAAACACGAGACCAGGGGACCTGTCGACGAAGGCGGCGTCGAGGTACTTGAACGCCAGTTCCTTCTCGCCAATTTGCGCATAGGCTCGCGCGAAGTCCAATGGCGAGACGTATTTGGTCTTCTGCCGCTCTTTGAGCGTCTCGAGCTGCAGGCGGACCCAGGCCTCGTCAATCTGACGGTAGCCTGCCTCGCCTTTGGCGGTGGCGAACAGCGGCGCCAGTCGGTCGTCTCCGGCCACGGCGTGCGCCTGACGCCTGGCCTCGATAGCCTCGTCGAATCGTCCCTGCCGCAGCCGCGCCTCGGCGAGACCGAAGTACGCGTTCGCGTTCTGTGCATCGACTCGAATGGCGTACTGGTACAGCGCGATGGCGGCATCGAACTGGTCGCTTCGGAGCAGGTAGTCCGCCTCCAGGACGGCGAGATACGGGCTGCGCGTGTCCAGCTCGCGCGTGCGCCGCGCCAGCTGCAGCGCTTCGTTCGTCCGGCCAAGCGCCCAGAGCTCGACGGCCAGGGCGCGCGAAAACTGCGGATCGAAATCGCCGACCGGCGACGCCAGGAAGCGTTGCCGCGCCGTTTCGGCGCCCGCCCAGTCCCAATCGAAGAGGAATGCCATGGCGTGCTCGATGACGAGCGCCTCGGGCAGCGTCGGATCGATCGCCAGGGCTTGCCGCATGTATCTGCTGACCTGTGGCCACGCGTCGGTCGGACGCTCGAGGCCGTCGACCACCATCATGGCGTAGTTCCCCGAGAGCGACACGTAGGCCAACGCGAAATTCGGGTCGCGCATGACCGCACTCTCGAGGAGGTCGCGCGAATAGAGGTAGTCCTCTTCGGTGGCGAGCCGCTGACTGTAGCGGGCCTGCAGATACAGATCGTACGCGTCGCTGTCGGTCGTCGGATGGCGCACGAGCTGTGCACGCTCGTCGCTCGTCAAACGGACGCGCAGGCCATCGTCCATGATCGCGCCGGCAATCTCGTCCTGCACGTCGAGCAACGTCGCCGCGTCACGATCGTAGGTGCTGGTCCAGAGCTGGCGGCCGGTGGCGACATCGACGAGTCGGGCCGAGATCTGCAGCTGCGCGCCGCGCCGCTCGAGCGTACCCGCGAGGACCGTCTCCACGCCGAGCTGACGGCCGGCTGCCTGCGGATCACTCTTCGGTCCCTTGAAGTCGAGGACGACTCCCAGCGGTCGAACGCGAAACGAGCGCAGCTTCGAGACCTGCTGGATCAGGCTTTCGGCGATGCCATCGCACAGGTACTCGAGGTCCTCGTCACCGGCGGTGTTCATCAGCGGCAGCACCGCCAGCGAGCGAACAGTCGTCCCACCGGAGAACAGCTTCCACCAGGCGACGCCCGAACCGGCCACAGCGAGCGCTCCAATACCCAGCCCGATCGCACGGCGTCGGGTGACCGTGACTGTCATCAGACTCGCGGGGACCGCGGCCGTTGGCTCCGATCCGGCGGCGATCGCAGGGCCGTGGCGGCGGTCTGAACCCCTTCGAGCGCGGCACGCACGTCCAACGCGTTCGCGAAGCGTCGTCCCGGCATCCTTGACGAGGCAGCCGGTGATCGCGGTCTGGAGCTCGACGGCGATGTGAGCGGGGACGATGACCGGATCCTCACTGAGAATTGCGGCGCTCAGCTCGAAGGCGGATTGCCCTTGAACGGCCGCGTGCCGGTGGCCATTTCGTACAGCACAACCCCGAGGGCCCAGATGTCGCTGGACACTTGCACGTTCTCGCCGCGCAGCTGCTCGGGCGACATGTACGGCAGCGTGCCGACGGCCGTCCCGGCCTGCGTGAGCGAGGCATGCATCTGGGTGATGGCGGCCGTCATGTCCGAGTCCACGGCGCGCTTCGCGAGGCCGAAATCCAGAACCTTCACGCGACGGTCCGGCGTGACGATGACGTTGTTGCTCTTCAGGTCGCGATGGACGACGCCCCGTTCGTGGGCATGGGTCAGTGCGGCAGCGAGCTGCCGGCCGTAGTGCACGACCTGCTCGGCCGGCAGCGGCCCGGCGATGAGCATCGCGCTGAGCGTCTGTCCTTCGACCAGCTCCATCGCGATGTAGGCCTGGCCATCGGCCTCGCCGACTTCGTGCACCGTGCAGATGTTCGGGTGATTGAGCGCCGCTGCCGCTTTGGCTTCTCGCACGAGCCGTGCCCGGGCGGTTGGATCGTCGAAGCTGGACGAGGGAAGGACCTTGACCGCGACGTCCCGATCGAGCTGCTCATCGCGCGCGCGATACACCTCGCCCATGCCACCGGCGCCAAGCTTGCCGAGGATGCGATAGTGCGCGAACTGCTTGCGATCCATCGGAAGCTGGACTAGCTCCTCATGGCGTCGGCATTGTGTCCTACGACCGAACGAAGAACAACTCCACGCAGGGCTGGATCCACTGTGCGAGTAGAATCGGCCCACTTGAAGGAGGCGACAGATGAGGAACGTAATGCATCTGCGAGTCGCGGCCGTTCTTACGGCCACCGTGGTGGTTGCCGCATGGGGACTGACGGGCGCGGGCCAGGCGCCGGCGCGACGCGGTGGCGGTGGACGCCGACGACATCGGCGGCGTCGTGACCGGCCCGAAGGGTCCTGAAGCCGGCGTGTGGGTCATCGCCGAAACAACCGACCTGCCGACACGCCTCATCAAGAGCGTCGTCACCGACGATCAAGGGCGGTACCTGCTTCCCGATCTGCCGAAGGCGAGCTACGTCGTGTGGGTTCGCGGCTATGGGCTGGTCGACTCCCCTAAGGTCAAGGCCGCACCCGGTCAGCAGCTGTCCTTGACCGCGGTGGCCGCACCCGACGCGAAGGCAGCGGCCCACTACTACCCCGCTCAGTACTGGCTGGCCATGCTGCAGGTGCCGCCGACCACGGATTTCCCCGGCACAGGTCCAACGGGCAACGGCATCTCGCCGAACATGCGCAGCCAGGGCGAATGGATCCGCAACATCGTCAACACCGACGGCTGCACCGGCTGCCATCAGATGGGGAACAAGGCCACGCGCGAGATCCCGGCAAGCCTCGGCACGTTTGCCTCGTCGAGCGCGGCCTGGGAGCGCCGCGTGCAGTCCGGCCAGGCAGGCGCCGGGATGCTCGCGCGATTCACCCAGGTCGGCCGCGACCGCGCGCTGGCGATGTGGGGCGACTGGACCGACCGCATTGCCAAAGGCGAATTGCCGGCCACTGCGCCGCCGCGTCCCCAAGGCCGAGAGCGCAACGTCGTCATCACGATGTGGGACTGGACGGATCCGAAGGCGTACCTGCACGACGAGATCGCCTCCGACAAGCGCAACCCGACGGTGAACGCGAACGGGCCGATCTATGGCGCGCTCGAAGAGGCTGCGGACTACATGCCGGCCGTCGATCCGGTGCGCCATACGGCAACGCGGATCCCGCTGAAGGTGCGCGATCCGCAGACGCCGCGGCCCGGGCGCGCCGGCGCAGCCCTCGCCGTACTGGGCTGACGAAGCGATCTGGACGAGCCAGACGCAGCGCGCACAGCTTTGCCATGGACAGCCAGGCGCGCGTGTGGATTGCGGCGCGCATCCGTCCGAATCAGACGGCCGCGTTCTGCCGCCAGGGTTCCGACCATCCATCGGCCAAGGCGTTTCCGATCAACCAGAGCGGGCGCCAGATGCAGATGTACGACCCGAAGACGAAAGAGGTCGTCACCATCGACACCTGCTTCGGCACGCATCACCTGAACTTCGATAGCAAGGACATCCTCTGGTTCACCGGCGGCGGTCCCGTCGAAGGCTGGTTCAACACACGCATTTACCTCGAGACGAAGGACGAGAAGCTGGCGCAGGGCTGGACGCCGTTCATCCTCGATACAAACGGAAACGGCAGACGTGACGAGTACGTCGAGCCGGATCAGCCGCTCGATCCGGCGAAGGACAAACGGGTGAACGCGCCGTTCTACGGCGTCGAGCCGGCCCCCGACGGCTCGGTCTGGGGATCGGTGCTCGGCGTGCCCGGAATGCTCGTGCGACTCACGCTGGGCTCGAATCCTCCGGCGACCGCGCTATCGGAGGTGTACGAGGTGCCGTGGAAGAATCCAGCCGCGAGAGTGGAGGGATATGCCCCGCGCGGGATGGACGTCGACAGCAACGGTGTCGTGTGGACGGTTCTGTCGAGCGGGCATTACGCCAGCTTCGATCGCCGCAAGTGCAAGGGACCGCTGAATGGTCCCAAGGCAACGGGTCAGCACTGCCCGGAGGGCTGGGCGCTTTCTGCCTTCCCCGGCCCCAATTACAAGGGCGCGACCGAGTCAGGCAGCGCCGAGAGCGCGTACTACAACTTCATCGATCGCTTCGACATGCTGGGGATCGGCCGCAACGTACCGCTCGCCACGGGCAACGAATCGGAATCGCTCCTCGCGCTGGTCGACGGCAAGTTCCTGACGTTCCGCGTGCCGTACCCGATGGGCTTCTACGCGAAAGGCATGGACGGCCGCATCGACGATGCGAAGGCTGGCTGGAAGGGCAAGGGCATCTGGACGACGTTTGCGACACGCGCGCCCTTCCACATTGAGGGCGGCAAGGGAACGACCAGCAAGGTCGTGAAGTTCCAGGTACAGGCCGGATCCGCTGGCGAAGTGACGAGGGCCGGGCGAACGGTTCGACCGGCTGGTCGACATCATGCGGACGCTGCGATCGCCCGACGGGTGTCCGTGGGACCGCGAGCAGACCCAGGCCTCGCTGCGGCCGTTCGTCCTCGAGGAAACCTACGAGGTGCTCGAGGCGATCGAGAGCGGCAGTCCGGCACACCTGTGCGAGGAGCTCGGCGACTTCCTGTTCGAAGCCGTGTTCCTCGCCCAGATCAGCCGACGAGCGCGGCGAGTTCACAATCGCCGATGCCATCGACGGCGATCTGCGACAAGCTCGTTCGGCGTCACCCGCACGTCTTTGCGCGCGAAGACGGCGATCCGTCGCTCACTCCCGGTCAGGTCATCGAGAAGTGGGAGGCGCTCAAGGCGCGCGAGCGCGAAGCCGGCCTGTCCCGAGCGAGCGGGACGGCCGGCGAGTCAGGGACCAGCCGGCGAAGACCGACCGCTCAGCGGGGTGCCGAAGACGCTCCCCTCATTGCTGCGCGCGTACGAGGTGAGCGCGCGTGCAGCGGCCGTCGGGTTCGACTGGGCGAAGGCCGGCGACGTCCTCGACAAGATCGAGGAAGAGGTCGCCGAGCTGCGGCAGGAAGTCGAGTCCGGCGCGACCGGCGATCTCTCGCGCGCCGAGGAGGAGATGGGCGACCTCCTGTTCGCGATCGCCAACCTCTCGCGCAAGCTCGGCATCGAACCCGAGGCGGCCCTGCGCCGCGCGAACGACAAGTTCACGTCGCGCTTCGACGCCGTCGAGCAGGCCTTCGCCGCCCGCAATCAGTCGATGAGTGATGCCACGCTGGAGGAGATGGAAGCGGAGTGGCAGAGAGTCAAAGGCTTCTTCGTAGCAGCGTTCACTGATCTTGACTACGAACCACGAAGGCACACGAAGGTCACGAAGAGAAACATTGATCTAAAGGTCTTTCTTCGCGCTCTTCGTGCTCTTCGAGGTCCACCGACTTCGTGTGCTTCGTGGTTTAAGCGATCGTGCGACAATGCCGCGCATGTCATACGCTCGAGGCGTCCTTCTCACCGCGCTGGCCGCGCTGACGTTCATCACACTGCTCATCACGTCGCCGTCGCTCGGTGCACAGTCGGTGCACAGGCTGGCGCACGGGGCGGCGCACAGGCGGGAGCACAGGCCCCACCGGCACAGCCCACGCGCACCGTGCAGGACGGCGTCTTCAGCGACGCGCAGGCTACGCGCGGTCAGGCGCTCTACGCGCAGCGCTGCGCCGGCTGCCATGGCCCTGCGCTGGCGGGCGCGTCAGCGCCGGCGCTGACCGGCGATCCGTTCACGAACAAGTTCCGGATGGAGCCGCTCTCGGCGCTCTTCATCCAGATTCGCTACGCGATGCCGCCAGTGCCAGTGGCTCCAACGCCGGCGGCTGCAGCACCGCGGGCCCGGCGCCGGCCGGGGGGGGTGACGTCGCAAGTGCCGCCTGCCAGCCCCAGCTGACGAACGACCAGGCTGCGGATCTGGTTGCGCACATTCTCAAGAGCAACGGCTTCCCTGCCGGCAAAACCGACTTCGCGTCGGCCGATGCGGTCAACAGCCAGATCGCGTGGCCCGCCGGTCGCGGCGTCGGGGCAGGCAGCGCGCCGGCGTCATCCTGGTATGCGCCCACGGGCAATCTCGCCCAGTTGATGCGCGGCGTCTTCTTCCACAACTCGAATCTGATCTTCTCAATCCAGGAAATGGAAGCGAAAGACCTGCCGCCGAAGCCGCCGGACTCACGACCAGACGGGCTGACGACGTTCGATTGGGGTCTGATGATTTACACGGGCTGGAGGGCGGTCGAACAGTCCGCCACCGCGCTCGCCGATGCCTCGTCTCTGATGATGCTGCCGGGGCTTCGCTGCGAAAACGGGCGGGCCGCTCCGGTCACCGAGCCGGACTGGATCAGGTTCACCGATCGGATGGTCTCGGTGGCCAGGCGGGCGTATCGGCTGGCGCAGACCAAGAACAAGGAAGCCCTCTCGGAATACACCCTGGATCTTTCCAATGCCTGCAACGCGTGCCATCTGACGTATCGCGACGTCGGCGGCCGCGGCCGCGGCGGTGCAGGGAACACCGCCGGACGCTGCATGCATCGGTGATCGCGTCGCGGCAGTCTTCACCGGTCCTTAACCGCGAAGACCACGAAGGACGAACCAGTCAACGGCAAGGACGCGAAGATCCTTTGTAAAAGGAATTCTTCTTCGTGTTCTTCGCTGTGCTTCGGTGCCGGCTTCGTGTTCTTCGTGGTTAAGCGTCGTGCGACAATGCCGCGCATGTATGCGATCCGTCGTCATCGCGGTGTTGGCCGCAGCCGCAGTCGTCTTCCTCGTCTCCACATCGATCTCGATCGAGGCGCAGGCCGCCAACGAACCGTACAAGACGGCGTCTACAGCGACGCGCAAGCGACTCGCGGCCAGGCGCTCTACGGGCAGCGCTGCGCCGGCTGCCACGGCCCGGCGTTGGCGGGCGCCCAGGCGCCGCCGCTTGCGGGCAGCGCGTTCACCTTCAAGTGGCGCAAGGAACCGCTGTCGGCCCTCTTCATCAAGATCCGGTACACGATGCCGCCCAACCCGGCACCGGATGCGACTCCGCGGCTGACGCCCGAACAGGGCGCCGATCTCGTCGCGCACGTCCTGAAAACCAATGGCTTCCCCGCCGGCAAGACCGACTTCGCCGCGTCGGATGCGACCACCAGCCGCATCGGCTGGCCCCCCGCACCTGCGTCAGGGGAAGAACCGCCCGTCGTCGCGGCCAGGTATCCGCCAACGGGCACGCTCAACCAGTTGATGCGCGGCGTGTTCTTCCCGAACTCGAATCTGCTCTTCACGGTGCAGACGCGCGACCCGGCGGCACCGGTCCCGCCACCAGACCCGGCGGCGAAGGGCGCCGGGTTCTCGGTGTTCGAATGGGGTCAGGGGATTTACACCGGCTGGCCGGTCATCGAAAACGCCGCCGCGGCCCTCGCCGATGCATCGCCGTGGATGCTCTCACCGGGATTGCGTTGCGAGAACGGCCGACTCGCTCCGGTCACCGAGCCCGACTGGATCAGGTTTACGGAGCAGATGGTCTCGGTGGCCAAACGGGGCTACCGCCTGGCGCAAACGAAGAATCAGGAGGCGGTCTCGGAATGGACCGGCGATCTGTCCGACGCCTGCGCCGCGTGCCACGGGACGTATCGCGATGTCGGCGGCCGCGGGCGCGGAGCGAACCCGCTCGGCGGTAACAACTCCGCGCGCTGCACGCACCGGTGACGTCTGCTTTCGTGGCGCTGTTCGCTGGCCTTAACCACGAAGTGCACGAAGATCGCGAAGCCCGCGAAGAGATTCGTTGTTAGTGGGATAGGACGATCCGCTGCAGTCCATCTTTCAGAAGTCGCACTCGAAAGTTGATCAGCAATCCACCTCTGAGGCCCGATCGTTCGCAGGTATGAGATCACCTGGGCGCGGTGGATCTCGTCAAGCTCGGTCACCGCTTTCAGCTCGACGACGATGAGCCCTTCGACGATCAGATCGACTCGTTGCCCGGGAATCGGGATACCGCGATAGTTGACGTCAATCGCGCGTTCGCGCTCGTAGGCCAAGTTCGCGGTTCTCGAGTTCGATGCACATGGCCTTTCGATAGATCGACTCGAGGAATCCCGGGCCCGAGCGCCCGATGAACGGCAATTGCGCACCCGATCGTCTGATGCATCACCCATTCATCTCGAGGTGACAAGGGAGTCGGGCGCACACCACGCATACGCGTGAACCGAAACGGGATCTCTCGCGGTCCTTCGTGCCCTTCGCTGCTCTTCGTGTTCTTCGTGGTTATCTTTTTTCATCGGTGAACGTCCTCACGACTACATTCCTGCAGTCCGATTCCAGCGTGATCTCCCCGTCCCGATCGGTGCGGTAGACCCGCGCACCAATCGATTCGAGGCGCTCGAGTACCTCGGGCGCCGGGTGTCCGAACGTATTGCCGCGACCGGCGCTGACGAGCGCGATCTGCGGCCGCCAGCTCTCGAGGAGCGCCACCGATGACGACGTGCGGCTGCCGTGATGACCGATTTTGAGGATCCGGGTGCGCGCGTGGGTCAGCTGCGGGGCGATCGCACGTTCCACGTCCCCGCTGATATCCCCGGTCAGCAGCAGCGCCACGTCACCGCAGGTCACTTCCAGCACGACCGAGTCGTCGTTGCGCACGCGCGGCCGCTCCCAGTCCGGCTCCGGCGGGTGAAGCACGCGGATCCGGGCACGCCCCCATTGAAACGACTCGCCGGCGCGACGGAGATCCACTCCGACGCCAGCCGAGACGGCTCGCTCGCGTAGTCGACGAGACGGTTCGTGTCGCGGAACGACCACGCCCTCCCACAGGCGGCGCGGACGGAAGGTGTCGAGCAGCACCAAGGCACCGCCGATGTGATCGGGATCGCCATGCGTCAGCAGCAAGGCATCCAGGCCGCTGACGCTCCGCGCCCACAAGGCCGGTGCAACGACGCGTGCGCCGATGTCGAAGCTGCCGCTGCCGAACGGCGCGCCGCCGGCATCGACCTGGAGCCGCGACGTCCCTGACTCCAGCAGCATCGCTTCCCCCTGTCCGACATCGAACAGCGTCAGCCGGATGCCAGGGACCATGGGCGGTTGGCCGTGCGGATACGCACCGATGACCAGCAGCATCGCGACGGCAAGGACGGGGAGTCACGGCGAGGCGCAGGCGCAAACGCGACGCGAACAGCAGCCCGAGCAGCGAGCCGTAATAGACAACAAGCAGCGGGATACCTGGCGGTGGCACGCGCCAGGACAACGCGGGCGCCGCATCGACAAACCGAGCGCTCTCCACGATGCCGGAGGCGGACACGGCCGCCAGCCATCCCGCCGGTCCGGCGACGATCGGCCAGGCATCGAACGCGGCGACGACAAGTCCACCGACCTGCGCCACGGCCATCAGCGGCACCGCCACGAGGTTCAGCAGCGGCCCGGCCAGCGTCACGCGTGAGAACGACGCCGCGGACACCGGCATCAGCGCAATCTCGACGGCGACCGAGGCCGCCGATCGAGGCGGCAATCCAGATGAAGGGATGGTATCCGGCTGATCCGGCGTCGATACGGCGGTCGCAGCCGGACCATCAGCGTCCGCATCCAGCGCGCGCTCTCGAGCAGGGCCGCCGTCGCGCCAAACGTGAGAAGGAATCCCGCGCTCCGCACATCGAGCGGCGCCACGCCCGCCATCACCGCCCGCAGCCAGCGTCGTTGCCTGCCATGGCGGCGTCCGGTGATCGAACAGCCTCGCCGCCAGATACACGACCGCCATCAACGTCGCCCGCCAGACCGACGGTCCGGTCGTCGCGATCTGCGCATAGACCAGGAGCACGCCGATGGTGATCACGGCGCGTACGCGGCCATGAACGCCGACCAGCGCGAGCAGCGCGAAGGCGAGTCCCGCGAGAACCGCGATGTTGCCGCCCGAAATCGCGATGACGTGGTACGTCCCCGCACGCTGGAGTCGTTCGGACACGTCATCCGACAAGCCGGTCCTGTCGCCGATCAACACGGCGGTAACGATCGCCGCCGCCGTCTGGTCGTGCGGCGCGACCCACCTGCGGACGACGTGGCGGACGCGCGCGCGCACACCGGCGGCCCACTCCTGAAATGGCGAGCCCTTCGAGACGACGTCGACGAGCAGGCCGCTCTTGACGGATGCGAACAGCGCCGTGCCGCTGAGTGCCAGTTGACGCTCGAAGTCCGGAACACCATCGTCGAGATATCTCGCCGGGCGCCTGAAGGTGGCGCGCGTCTCGATCACTCGCCCGGCGCGCCACTCATCCGCTCGTGTCGCGGCCGCCTCGCCACTGACGGTCAACGCAACACCGCCTGCCACACCGTATCGACGCCCGTCGATGTCGACGGCTGCCACGTTCACGCGGAGCGAGACGTAGTCCTCGCGGAGGGCCGCGTCCTCGAGCAGCTCCGCGCGAACGGGGATCGGCTCGTGGTCGTTCTCGGGACCAAGGCTCTCGATCTGAAAGCCGCCGACCCGAGCATCGAGAACGTCGCGCAGTGAGGGATGCAGGGCCTCTTCGCGGGCATCGGCGGCCAGAACCGCGGCCGCGAGGCTAAAGCCGGCACATGTGGCCAGCAACGCCATCCAGGACATGCGACGCCACCAGGCCACGGTCGCCGCGGCACAGAGGACCGGCAGTGCCGCCACAGCGAGCCAACCCGGGACGTCGATGGACGTTCCGGCAACGGCGCCGACGAGGACGGAGAGTGCTGGACACAGCGCCGGGGGCACGCCCATCGACCTGCAAGTGGGCGATCCGGGCGCGCCTGGCTCCGGGTCAGCGACTTACGGCGACTGGTTGCAGAAAGTGATCACACCATCGCCGGATCAGCGCGCAGTTTTTGATCCGCCAGGAGTAATATGGCCGGCCGGCGCTCACCAGGAGGATCTATGTCCACGCGCACATGCGTGGATGGCGGCCATCGCCGTCGGGCTGATGTTGACGGGAGGTATGCGGGCCGAGCAGAGCGCTCAGGCCAACGCGCGGCCGATGGCGCTGGACGCGCTGGACTACATCGAGATCCAGCAGCTCGTCGCCAAGTACGCGCGAGCGATCGACACCTGCTCGAACAACGGCTACGACTATGCCGACCTGTTTACGCCAGACGGCTTCTTCGCTCCGTCGCAGAACGGTGTGGTCGGCACGCGATTCCAGGGTCGGGAAAAGCTGGCCGAGGTCTCGGGAGGCGGTGTCGCCGGTTGCAAGAATGTCGGGTGGATCCGCCAGGGCGTACTGCACATCTATACGAACCACATCATCACGCCAACCGCCGATGGCGCGACCGGAACGGTTGACATGCTGATGATCGGGCTTGGCGGCGACCCCAACCGCATTCAGCACGACGGTTACTACGCCGACACCTACGCGAAGACGCCGCAAGGGTGGCGGTTCGCGTCGCGGATCCATCACGTGAAAATCCAGCCACCTCGCGCGGCCGCTCCAGCGCGCCCCAGTTCGTGGACAATAAGCGGCGCGTTCACGTCCTGGACTCAGCAGGCGTAGATCAGACGACTGGCACGACTTCTGCGGGTTGTGTTCTGGTCTGCGCTTCTGTGGACCAATCGGAGAGGTGCTCAATGACCCAGCAACAATGGCGGGGCGCGATCGCGCGGACGCTGTGCACCGCGATGCTGGCGGTCTCGGGTGTCGCGGCGCAGCAGGAGTCCGCCACCAAGCAACTCGGTCAGGCCGCCGTCCAATATCGCGACAAGGCCATTCACGTCGTCGCGGCGTACTACTACTCACAACGCAACCACGACTCGCGCTGGCTCCTGATTCAATCCGGTGTCTCGACCGCCGACGAAGCGGTCATCAAGCGGGACGCGATCGCCCTGCGGACGCCGAAAGGAGAGGCGATTCCCCTCGCGACCCAGCGACGCGTCGGCGAGGACACCAAGCAGGTCGAGCAGCTGCTTCAGAACGCCAGTGTTCAGACGCACAACGTGGCGTCCTACTTCAAGCAGCCGGATCGGATCGAAGACATGCAGCTGTTCAGGCTCGCGTTCGGTCCCGTCGTTCATGACGAATTCATCGTCGATCGCGATCGGGCGGCCGTTGGTCCGCTCTTCTTCGAGTCGCCGAACGGGCGCCTGGGAGCCCGGCACCTACACGCTCGTCGTGCGGCATCGCAAGGGGACCGCTGAACTGCCGATCACCTTGGAGTAGCGCGTGGCGAGGATCAGGGGTTCGCGGACTTCGCCGAGAAGCTGAATGAGATGCCGGCGGACACGGCAAGGCTGGTCTTGTTGGATTCGTCGGGACTCGAGACGGTGCGGCCGACGCCAACGTAGGCCGACATCGCCTCGTTCAGCGACCGTCCGACCGCCACGCTGACATCGGATCGTCCGCCCCCCAAGCCGGTCGTGTCCTCACCGGTCGGAATCGAGCGCGTGAGGCTGAACGTCAGCGACGTACCCTCCGGCGACGTCCACTCGATCGCGCCCGCGGCAAAGACGGCGCCGCGCGAGAAGTATCCAGTCGATCCGTAGACACGCACGGGCGACGCGCGGAACTCGGCGCTGACCGGCAACGCCCAGTGCACGCGATCGTCGAAGAAGCCGGGACTGAGGACCTCGAGGACGGGGATCACGGCAACGCCGAATCGTGCGTCCTTCAGCGCCGGATCGATCAACACGATCTTGCCGCTGAAATACATGTCGTCAACGCCGCGCGATGTCGTTCCCCCGTCTTCGGTCCGGTAGAACGGCACGCTCATCCCGAACTGGAATCGATCGGTCACGGCGTAGGAGCCGTCGAGCATCGGAATGTCGAGCAGGGATGCGCCGGCGCCGCGCCAGTAGCCAATGCCAAGCCCGACGCTGCCGCCGCCTTCCGCGCGCGTCGTCGCGTCGTCCAGCCACACGCCGAATTGTCTGAACTGTGAGGTGGAAATGCTGGCCGTTCCGGGACCGCCGGATTCGGACGACGCCTGCGGATTCTTCGGTCGTCCCTGCCCCTGACCCTGCGCCTCCGCGCGATGCGGAAGGACGAGCAGGACGAGCACGATCGTCAGAGCCGGCAGGCGTCGCATCGATCGCTACCTTACGGGGTCGGGTCGTGGTCGTCGTCGTGGTCGTCGCCGTCGTTGTCGGAGTGTCGGCGTGGCCGCCTTGACGAACGCCACGGCATCCGGAAGGCTCTTGCCGTTCGTGACCATCTCCGTGTAGATCGACGCGAACGACAGGTTGTTGTTCTTCGCCGCGTTCATCGCCGCCACCAGCTGACCCTGGTTCTTCCAGCCGGTCGTCGCCTGGTCGAAGGTCAAGGTGCTGCCCACGAGCAGACGTATCCAGACGCGTTTTCAGCGTGTTGTTCAGCGCGATCTTCTCGCCGAGCGGGAGCTGACCGCGGCCCTTCGACGCCGAGTCCTCCGTGGTGGTGGCGTCCGTCGTTCCGGCCGTGTTCGCGTGATCACCGCTCTTACCGTGATTGCCGCTCTTGGCGTCCGCGCTGTTGCCCTTCACGAGCGTGCCGCTCTTGGCGTCAGCACTCTTCCCTTTGACCGCAGGCCCCTTGACGATTGCCGTCGCCGGTTTACCGGCGCCCGCAGGTTTTCCGATCGCCTTGCCTTGTGCCGCGGCTGGAAGCGCGGGCAGCGCAAGCGCAGCTATCAACGTAAGAATCCGGGACAACCTCATGGTTATGGTTCCTCCAAGGACTCCCAGGCTTCTCCAAGGCAGATGCCACTGCTGAACTCGGGCAATGAGGCCAGAAAAAGGCCCATTCACAGCGATACATTGGCCGCGAGTGCACAGATCCGGCACCCCAGGCACATGTTCGAAACTGAGGCGAGAAGTGCAAAAACTTCCCGCCTCAGCATGTGGCAGATTTCTTCTTCGTGGTCTTCGACTCTCTTCGTGCCTTCGTGCTTAGAAGTCGAGCTGCGCGCTGAACTTGAACAGCCGTCCCGCTGTGACCGACACCGGCGAGAGATACGGATCTGCTCCCCATAGGTCTGCAGGAGACGTCCGTCGTATTGGAGTTCGTCAGGTTGTAGACGTCGAGGGCGAGCATCGTCCGCGTCCCGTTGTATCTGCAGGAATTTGCCGAACCGGAGATCGACGCCGTTCAGGCGATCGCCGTACTTCGTTCCCGGCTGGACGAGGTTGAGGAACTGGATGGCCTGGCCGCTCGAGAACCCCCGTCCAAGGTTCGTCTGGAACGGGAGCGCCAGCACCTGCGCACCGAGGCTCTGGCCGGCAATGCTCGGGAAGTTGGCTCCGGCATAGGGCACGCTGCGGAACGTGCCGCTGACGAGCACGTCGATCCGCGGCACGGTGTAGCTCGCCAGACCCTTTCCAGTTCGTCTGCCATCCCGACTCGCGATGGCAGAAAGCCTGCGGCCACTGGCCAAGCCCGCCGACAAAGGGCGAGTCCGGCTAAGAACGGCTGCGAGCCGCCCCACGGACGCGAAGATGTAGACCTCCGGGTGCGCCTGGACCATTCCGCAATCGTCCTCGACGCGGTTGCCTGTGCTGAAGCCGCCCTGGATGGTCACGTCCCGGAGGCGGGCGTGTGCCGTCATGTCGATGCCGTTGAAGGTGTTGTCGACGCCGCCAAGGTTGTCGGCGAACGTGCGGAAGTTGTCGAACTGGCCAAACTTTGCCGGTTTGATGTCCTGGAACGTCAGCGGGTATCCACCGCCGCCCGGCAGCTTCGGATCCGACGGCGACGTTGTAGACGAACGAATCAAAGTCCGCCGGCGTGAGCGCGCGGTTGACCGTGGCCAGCGTATTTCCCCAGGTGCGCCGGACGTAGGCCAGTTCCACGGACACGCGCGGAAAGACTTCCTGCACGACCGCGAGGTTCAGATCCCAGCTGTACTCCCGGGTGTTCCAGCCATCGGTGACCGCCGGATCCACCGTGAGCGGGTTGATCTGCTTGGCGAAGTTCGGATTCGCCATCGGGCCGCACTCACCATTGGCGGCCGTGTTCAGCAGGTCACAGTTGGGGACGAAGTTGCCGGTTCTGGAATCGCCGGCTCCGAAGAGGCTGTCGTTCCATGGCCTTGTCGTCTGTGCGACGAAACGCCCGAGTCCTGCCGGACTGTAATTCGCCCACTCGTCCACGGTGTTCGTGGTCGTCACGTACCGGCCAAGGAACACCTTCGCCGCCGTCCTTCCGTTCCCGAACACGTCGTAGGCGGCGCCGAACCGCGGCATCAGGTCCTTCTGGCTCAGCGGACCGTCCTGCGCCGCGAAGACCAGAGGCGGTGGGAACGAAAATGTTCGGCCCCATCTGCTGCTGCTCGAACGAGTCGCGCAGATACTCGAAGCGCAGGCCACCCTGCAGCGTGAGTCGGCCGAGCGTCCAGCGATCCTGCGCGTACATCGCGAAGATCCCCTGGTGCTGGTGCTGGTCCGACGCGTGATCCGCGTACATCGTCAACTGGTAGGGAACACCGCTGTTGAAGTTGTACTTGAGCTGCGAATCGTTGTAGAAGTTCTTCGGGAACGTCGAGTCGTTGGCGTGGTGGCGGACGCCGAATTTCGCCGAGTGCGTTCCGGTCACGTACGACAGCGCGCCCTCATAGATGGTCGTAAACCCCGTGTGGCCGGACCAGAAGGCCGATCTGTAGTTGATGCCCGGGATGGCGCCGCCGTCGTCCTGCACCTGAATCAACGTACTGTCGAACGAATTCTTCTGTTCGCTGCCCCACCAGAAGTACGGCCCCAACCCCACGTTGGCCTCGAGCAGCATGCGATTCGTCACCGGCGATGACCAGCTGACCTTGCCGAGCATGCTCGGGTGGTTCTGTGTCTGGCTCTGCGCTTCAGGCGAGGCGATCAAGCCGGTGAACGACAGGCCGGATCGGGAGCCGCCCTCGACGCAGTGCTGGCAGTTGTACTGCACGTTCATCCAGCCATCGATCTTGTTGCGCGGCGACGCCTGCCAGGTCAGCCGGCCGGAATAGTTCTTCCACGTGCCATCGTCGATCGCCTGCTTCGTCGTCGGCTGCGTAGGTCCATTTCGTGGCATCGCCGGCGTTCGCGTTGGTGAACATGTTGATCTGCTGACGGTTGCCCTGGTGGCGGAACGAGCCGAAGAACCACAGGCGATCGCGGCATGATCGGCCCGCCGAACGACGGGTTGACGTCCCAGAGCTTCTGCGAGCTCGATTGGCGTCAGGCCGGTGTCCTTCTGCGCCTGGCTCAGGTTCTCGGCCTGGAACGAGCTGTTCGCGAAGTTCAAGAACATCTGCCCGCTGAATATGTTTCCACCCTGCCGGCTGATGACGTTCACCTGCGGCCCGCCGGTGACGGCCTCGCCAAGAGCGCCGCTCAGCGTGACGTTGATTTCCTCCGCGTTGCCCACCTCCGGCGTGTATCCCGACACGCCCATGCCCTGGTAGCCGGCGCTCTGTCCGTTCACCTGGACCTGCCCTTCGTTGCGGCGGCCACCGTGAATCTGGAACACGCTGAAGATCGGGCCAGACGACGAGCCGACGTCGTTGCCCTGCACGTTGATCGCGGGCACGAGCGCGGTGAAGCTGAAGTACTGTCGGCCGGACGGGATATCGGCACCGTCTCGCCGCTGAACGTCTGCTCGGTTCGGGCGCTCGTGATATCCACCACCGGTGCTTCGCCGGTGACCGTGATCGCCTCGGTCACCGCGCCAACCTTCAGATCCTGGTTCACGGTGGCGATGAACGTGCCGGTCAGCACGATCCCTTCACGCCTGACCGGGACAGAATCCGGAGATCGAAAACGTGACCGTATAGGTGCCCGGCCTCAGGTCTTCAATCGCGTACTGGCCGACGCCGTTGGTCACGACCGAACGCGTTTTCTCGATCAGCGCCGGGCTGGACGCTTCGACGGTGACGCCGGGCAGCACGCCCCCGACGCGTCTCTCACGGTGCCGACAATCGAGCCCTGCGCGAAGGCGACTGTGGGTGCCAGGACGAGCCCGATGACGACGAGGAAGTTCTTTGCCAACCGATCCATGGTCCTCCTCCGAAGTGAATAAACCCCGCACGAAACCAGCAACATCTGTGCCGTTTCCCGGTGTACCAGAAGCGTTGCTCGGCCAGAAATATATGTTTCGTTCGGATTGAGAGGTTTTCGATATCAGTCGACGCCGGATCTTCAGTGCAAACACGATGGGAACGCGGGTCGGGTGTGCTAGCCTCTCGACCGCATGGAGCTACGTCATCTGCGGTACGTCGTCACGGTGGCCGATACGCTCCACTTCGGCCGCGCCGCCGAGCGGCTGCATCTGAGTCAGCCACCGCTCAGCCAGCAGATTCGGCAACTGGAGACGGAGCTCGGTGTGGCGCTGTTCCACCGCACGAAGCGCCATGTCGAACTGACCGACGCCGGCAGGATGTTCGTCGAGGAGGCGCGCGTCATCCTCGCGCATGCCGCGCATGCATCCAACCTGGCGCTGCGCGTGAACCAGGGCGAAGTCGGTCAGCTGTCCATCGGCGCGGCTGGGCCCGCCGACGCGCAGATCTTTGTCGAGATTCTCCGGGCGTTCGCGCGGCGTCATCCACAAGTCCGCACGGTCGTGCGGAACATGGGCTCCGCCGAACAGGCCCGCGCGCTCAGCGAAGGACGCCTGCACGTGGGATTCGTCGCGCTTCCGATCGACGAACCCGATCTCGCCACTGAAACGGTGCTCCGCCAGCCGATCGTCATCGCGTTGCCACGCGATCACCCGCTGGCCTCCCGGGCGCGCGTGCCGCTGCATGCCCTTGCCAACGAGCCGCACATCATGTTCGCCCGCCGCATGGGACCCCGCCTGTACGATGCGGTGCTGGCCGCGTGTCGCGAGGCGGGCTTCAACATGCAAATCGCCCACGAAGTGGACAATCTCCACACGGCCTGTGCGCTGGTTGATGCCGGCCTGGGCGTGTGCTTCGTGCCGGCCGGGGTTCAGGAAAAGCGATCGAACGGCATCGTCTTGCGGCCCGTGACGCCGGCCTTGCCGCACGTCGATTCCCAACTCGCGATCGCGTACAAGCCACACTCCTGCGAGCTGGTCTCCCTCTTCATCGAGGTGGTGCGGGAGGTCATGGCGTCGAAACGATCGCGATCGAGAGCCCCTCGACTCCGCTGGCCGGCCGGCCGAATGGCGTCGGCGTAGGCGCCGCGATCGCGCTCAGGGCCGCACGCCCACCAGCTGTCTCAATCTGGCGTTCGTGTCGTCGTCCATGTCGGCAAAGCGGACGGCAAAGCCAACTCCAGGCGTCGCGGAGAGCACGGTCCCATGAACGCTGAGTGGACCTTCGGGGACCGCCAGGCAGATTTCCCGGACATGGGTGCCCTGCGGCGGTACGGAGAAGCGGCTGTCGATATAGCAGCCGGTCGGGCTGATACTGCTGATGCGGGTCTGTTCGTCTCCCCACGGACTGACCCAGTTGCACTCGATGTATCGTTCGATGCGCTGTCGCTTCGGACGTCGCCTCGGACGCCCGCCGCTCGGTGCATTTGGTACTCGATTCCACAGCGCGGCGAACCATCGCTGAGCCATCGCCTTACTCCGTCAGATCACAGGGTCCGCGCGCTTCAGCGCAAGAACGGCGCCAAGCGCGACAAGGCCAGTCTGCGTCCGCTTAAAGGCGTACGCCACCGCGGGCCGATCACAGTTGTGTGGGTGGAATGACGTCTGAAGGACTGGCCTACGCCTTCAGTTCGACCGCCGCGTAGTAGTCCTGGAGCGAGCGGACGGTGAGCGTGTGCTGTCGCAGCGCACGAATCGCCTCGCACCGCCGCGCGCGCGCCGGTCAGCGTCGTGATGCACGGCACCTGCGCCATCGTGGCCGAGCGGCGCACGGCGCGATCGTCGAAGAACGAGTCGCGGCCGAGCGGCGTGTTGATCACCAGATGGATCTGGCGGTTGACGATGTGATCGGAGACGTTGGGGCGGCCTTCGTTCACCTTGAACATCACGTCCACGTCGAGGCCATGCGCCCGGAGGAATGCCGCCGTGCCGCGCGTCGCGGCCAGCGTGAAACCCAGCTGCTGCAGATCGCGCGCGATCGGCAGCACGGTCGGCTTGTCGCTGTTGTTGACGCTGATGAAGACGCAGCCTTCAACGGGCAGCTTCTGGCCGGCGCTGATCATCGCTTTGGCGAACGCCGAGCCGAAGTTGTCCGCGCCGCCCATCACCTCGCCGGTGGACTTCATCTCCGGGCCGAGGATCGTGTCCACGCCCGGGAAGCGGACGAACGGGAAGACCGGGCTCTTCACGAAGACGCCGGCGGCCTGCAGATCGTCAACGAGACCGAGCTCCGCCAGCGTCCGCCCGGCGGCCACGCGCGCGGCCAGCTTCGCCATCGGCACGCCGGTCGCCTTGGAGATATAGGGAACGGTCCGCGACGATCGCGGGTTCACTTCGATCACGTACACCATGTTGTCCTTGATGGCGTACTGGACGTTCATCAGCCCGACGACTTTCAGCGCACGCGCAATGCGGCGGGTGTAGTCGCGAATCGTCGCCACGTGCTTCTCGGCGACCATGAACGGCGGTACCACGCACGAGCTGTCGCCCGAGTGAATGCCCGCCTCTTCGATGTGCTCCATGATCCCGCCGATGACCACCGCGCCGGTGGCGTCGGCAATCGCATCGACGTCGAACTCGAACGCATCCTCGAGGAACCGATCGATCAGCACCGGCCGGTCGTGCGAGACGTCAACGGCTCCGGTCATGTACCGATCGAGCGCCCCTTCGTCGAACACGATCGCCATGCCGCGCCCGCCGAGCACGTACGACGGCCGGACCACCACCGGATACCCGACGCGGTCTGCCACGTCGCGCGCTTCGTCCCGTGACACGGCGGTGCCGCTCGAGGGCTGCGGGATCGCGAGATCGTGCAGCAACGCGGAGAAGCGTTTGCGGTCCTCGGCGAGATCGATCGAATCCGGCGAGGTGCCGAGAATCGTGACGCCCGCCTCGAGCAGCGGCAACGCCAGCTTCAAGGGTGTCTGCCCGCCAAACTGGACCACGCACGCCACCTCGCCGCCGGCGCTCCGCTCGCAGTCGATGATCGCCATCACGTCTTCGAACGTCAGCGGCTCGAAGTAGAGACGGTCCGCCGTGTCGTAGTCGGTCGACACGGTCTCCGGGTTGCAGTTGACCATCACCGTCTCGTAGCCCTCCTCGCGGAAGCCGAACACGGCGTGGACGCAGCAATAGTCGAACTCGATTCCCTGACCGATGCGGTTCGGACCGCTGCCGAGGATGACGACCTTCTTGTTCTTCGTCGGCTCCGCCTCGTCCTGTTTTTCGAACGTGCCGTACAGGTACGGCGTGAACGACTCGAACTCCGCGGCGCAGGTATCGATGCGCTTGTAGGCCGGCGCCAGCCCATCCTCCAGCCGCCGCTGGCGGACGATGTCCTCGCTGATGCCGTACACCGCCGCGATGTCCGAGTCGCTGAACCCGCTGCGCTTCAGCGTCCGCAGCAGGTCCTTCGACATCTCGCGGAACTCGCCGAGCGCCGCCATCTTGCGCAGCTCCTCGATGTCGGCGAACTGCTGGAGGAACCAGGGATCGATTTTGGTCAGCTCGTGCAGCGTCTCAACCGACCAGCCGCGGCGCAGGGCGCGGAAGAGCGCCCACATCCGGCGATCGTTCGGGACCACCAGCCGCTTCCGCAGCGACGACTCGTCTTCGTCCTCGTCGCCGGTGTCGTCGGGCCCGCTCGGGAACAGGCTGGCGCTGCTGCGCGACAGCTCCAGCGATCGGACGGCCTTGAGAAAGGCTTCCTTGAACGTCCGGCCGATCGACATCGCCTCGCCGACCGACTTCATCTGCGTGGTCAGCGTGCGATCCGCCTGCGGGAACTTCTCGAAGTTCCAGCGCGGGAACTTGACGACGATGTAGTCGATGGTCGGCTCGAAGGAGGCGGGCGTTTCCCGCGTGATGTCGTTCTTGATTTCGTCGAGGCGATAGCCGAGCGCCAGCTTGGCGGCGATCTTCGCGATCGGAAAGCCGGTCGCCTTCGATGCCAGCGCCGACGACCGCGAGACGCGCGGGTTCATCTCGATGGCGACGATCCGCCCGTCCTGCGGGTTGACCGCGAACTGGATGTTCGACCCGCCGGTCTCGACGTTGACACGCCGGATGATGCGGCGCCCCATGTCGCGCATCCGCTGGTATTCCTTGTCCGTGAGCGTGAGGGCGGGGGCCACTGTGATCGAGTCACCGGTGTGCACGCCCATCGGATCGATGTTCTCGATCGAGCAGATGACGACGAAGTTGTCGGCGCCGTCGCGCATCACTTCGAGCTCGAACTCTTTCCAGCCGATGACCGATTCCTCGACGAGGATCTCGTGCACCGGGCTCAGGTCGAGCCCGCGGCCGGCGAGCTCGCGGAATTCTTCGATGTTGTAGGCGATGCCGCCGCCGACGCCGCCCATCGTGAACGACGGCCGGATGATCGCCGGGAAGCCGGTGTTCTCCACCAGCATCAACGCTTCCTCGAGGGACCTGGCGACGCCGCTGCGCGGCACCTCGACGCCGATCTCCTCCATCGCGTTGCGGAAGAGGAGCCGATCCTCGGCGACCTTGATGGCCTCGATCTGGGCGCCAATCAGCTTGACGTTGTACTTCTCCAGGGTGCCGCGCTCATGGAGCGCCACGGCGAGATTGAGCGCCGTCTGCCCGCCGACCGTCGGCAGCAGCGCATCCGGCCGCTCCTTGGCGATGATGGCTTCGACGATCTCCGGGGTCAGCGGCTCGATGTAGGTCGCGTCCGAGAACTCCGGGTCGGTCATGATCGTGGCCGGGTTGCTGTTGACCAGCACGACCTCGAGCCCTTCCGCCCGCAGCGCCTTGCACGCCTGCGTGCCCGAGTAGTCGAACTCCGCCGCCTGCCCGATGACGATCGGACCCGAGCCGATGACGAGGACGCGTTTGATGTCGGTGCGTTTGGGCATCAGGCGTTGCTGGCGTTAACCACGAAGGACACGAAGGATCGAAGATCACGAAGAATGTTTTTCATCAAGATGAACTTCGTGTCCTTCCTGCGCTTCGTGCTCTTCGTGGTTCAAAGTCACCGTTTCTCCATTGACTCGATGAACTGCCTGAACAGGTAGTCCGCGTCGTGCGGGCCGGGTGATGCCTCGGGATGGTACTGCACCGAGAAGATCGGCTTCGTCAGATGCCGGAATCCTTCGACCGTGTTGTCATTCAGGTTCATGTGCGTGACGGTCACGTCGGACGGCAGCGACTCCGCTTTCACCGCGAAGCCGTGATTCTGCGAGGTGATCTCGACCTTCCCGGACTGCAGATCCTTGACCGGATGATTCGCGCCGCGGTGCCCGAACTTCAGTTTGAAGGTCTCGCCGCCGACGGCGAGCCCGAGGATCTGGTGGCCCAGGCAGATCCCGAACATCGGCACGTCCGTCGTGCGTCAGCTCGCGCACGTTGTCGATCGCGTACGGCAGCGCCGCGGGATCGCCGGGACCGTTGCTCAGGAAGATGCCGTCGGGCTCGATCGTCGTCAGCTCCGACGCCGGCGCCGACGCTGGAAACACGTGCACGTCGCAGCCATACGCATCGAGCCGGCGCAGGATGTTGAATTTCACGCCGAAGTCGTAGGCCGCCACGCGAAGCCGCCGCGTGGCCCGGGCTTCGGTTGGAATCCCGAACATTTCGTGGTCCGCGTCGCCGACGCGCCCGGCGAACTGGCGCCATTCGAACTGCCGTGTCGCACGTCACGCCGCGCACAAGGTCCGCCCCTTCCATCTTCGGGATGGCGCGCGCCTTCTCGATCAGCTCCGCCGGATCGACCTGCCCGGTGGCGATCACTCCGCGCATGACACCGGCGTTGCGCAGCCCGCGTGTCAGCGCCCGCGTATCGATGTCGGCGATGGCGACGATGTGATGACGAATGAGGTAGTCGCGCAGGGTGCCGTCGGCGCGCCAGTTGCTCGCCAGCGGCGACGCTTCCCGCATGACGAAGCCGGCCACGCGCGGCGCCTGCGACTCCGCGTCGCCCGCCGCCACGCCGTAGTTGCCAATCTGCGGCGCCGTCATCGTCACGATCTGGCCGGCGTAGGAGGGATCGGTCAGCACTTCCTGATAGCCGGTCATGCTCGTGTTGAACACGACTTCGCCCGACGTCTCGCCAGTGGCTCCGGCCGCGACGCCTTGATACCAGGTGCCATCTTCGAGCGCCAGGACAGCGTTCATGCGGCGCTCCAATGCAAATGCAAATGCAGAATGCCGAGATTCACGCAGGTTTCTCGACTTCTCGAGTTTGCATTTTGAATTTCATTGCATTCATTGCTCTAACGACGCCGTCACGCGGAGTCGGACTACCGGCCTTCACGTCGACCGTGGTCGACCAACGGTTGAACCCCGGAAGCTCGAGCCGGATGCTGTGTTCTCCCGCGGCCACATCGGCGATCGAGAGCGGCGTCCGCCCGACCGCCCGGCCGTCGAGGATGACCTGGGCGCCCGCGGGCCGGGAAATGACCTGCAGCGACCCGGGCCCGGTGGCAATCTGCGCATCCGGCGGGATCCGCCTTCGCCGGAACCTGTCTCTTCGCTGGCAGGTCTCGCGCTCGCTCGGGCGGGTTCCGCGCCGCGCTCACAGCCGGGCCCTGCCGGATCGTCCGGCGACGGCACGATCGGCTCAGGATCGACCCGCACGGGCTCGGGAACAGCAGACTCACTGAACGGCTGTCCGGAGGCCGCACCGGGCGTCGGCGTCGGCGTCGAAGGCCCCTGCTCCGTCGCCGCTGCGGCGCTCGTCCGTTCCCCCAACTGATACAGCCCCGCCCGATATCCGCTCGCAAAGCCAATGAGGATGCCGAGCACGAGAGAGCCGGCGGCAGCGAACCAGATGCTCAGTCCGCCGCGGCGGCGCGGTTCCTCGATTGACGACGCAAACATCGGTGGCGCGCCGTACGTGGTGTCCGGCTCTTGCCGGACCTCCGTAAGCCCTGGCTCGCCGAAGCCGAGGCGCGGCGAAGGCGGCAGCCCTTCCGTCTCCCGCAACGGAAAATCAACGAGCGGATCGTCGGGTGAAGAGTCTGACCCCTGCAGTGGAAGAACCTTTCCGTGAAGCCTTGCGATCGTAGCATGTGCAAAAGGTGGGTAACGTGCCTGGGTGCCTGTAGTGCCAGGTCGACGGCAGCACAGGCCTGCGAAGCACTCAGACCGTAGGCACTCGGCTGCCTCGGCAACCCAGGACCTCGGACCCTGGCACCCTAGGCACTTAAGTTGACACTGCGCGCGAGGCTCTGCGACAGTACCCGGCGGTGATCCCACAGTCTGGCGTGTCAGCCTCGGTACCCGTGCGCGCGGGTGCACGCGCCGGGGACGACATCTCCACCGTGCGCCTCCCCATCGACATTCGACGGTTCCCCTGGATTCGCCGGCTGGCGGCCGATTACGCCTTCGACTACGCGCGCGTCGCGGAGTTCTTTGCCGGCAATCCCGCCGATCCCGCCGCGTGGCGCGGTGCGATCGCGCGCGCGCAGCAACAGCCGCGGCAGCGCGAAGCCGTTGCGCAGATTCTGGAAGCGCAGCAGCGGAAACGCGGCGCGCCGCCAGAGGCGCTGAACGCCGCCGCACAGCTCCGCGATCCGCGCACCGTCGCCATCGTCACCGGCCAGCAGGCGGTGCTCTTCGGCGGGCCGATGTTCACGCTGCTCAAGGCGATCACGGCAATCCGGCTGGCGGAGCGCGTCGCAGACCGAATATGGCGTCCCGGCGGTGCCGATCTTCTGGATTGAGGGCGAGGACCACGACTGGGACGAGGTCAAGAAGTGCGGCGTCTTCAACGCCGACCTCGCGTCTTGTCAGGTGTCGCTTGGCGACCCGCCGGGCGCGCGTCAGACCGCTGTCGCGCGCGTCCGGCTGGACGACTCCGCCGCCGGCGCCATCGCGGAACTGGCGTCACTGCTCCAGCAGACAGAGTTTTCGGCGTCCCTTCTCGAATCGCTCCGCCAGGCCTATCAAACAGGGGCCGGGATGACCGACGCGTTCGGCCGCTGGCTGGAGACGACGCTCGGGTCGCGGGGCCTGGTGGTGTACGACGCCTCGGATCCGGCGGCCAAGCCGCTGGTCGCCGACCTGTTTGCGCGCGAGCTGGAAACCGCCGGCACGACGGCCAGGCTGGCCAAGGCGGCCGGCGACGCACTGCAGGCGAAGGGCTACCACGCGCAGGCGATCGCCGCACGCGGACGCCGTGGCCCTCTTCTACTTGAACAGCGGCCGGGAGGCGATCCGGCGCGACGGCCGAAGGGTTCCTCGTCGGCGATCACACCGAGGCAGGCCGCGACCTGCTGGCGGAGGTGCGTCAGCATCCGGAACGGTTCAGCCCGAACGTGCTGCTCCGCCCGCTGGTCCAGGACACGCTGTTTCCAACCGCGTGCTATGTCGCCGGCCCCAATGAGCTTGCGTACCTGGGCCAGCTGAAGGGCGTCTATGACGCGTTCGGCTTGCCGATGCCGCTGATGTATCAGCGTGCCACGGCAACCGTCGTCGACGCGAACGCGATGAAGTTCCTGACGCGCCACGAGTTCCCGTTCGAGGCGCTGCGCGCGCAGGACGAATCGGCACTCAACGAGCTGCTCGAAGCGCAGCTTCCCGCGGCGGTCGAGGCCTCGCTGCAGGACGCGGCCCGCGCGATCGAGGAACGTGTCGGACGGTCTGGCGCACGAGGTGGCCCAGGTCGATCCGACGCTGGAAGGCGCCGCGCGCTCGACGCTGACGCGGATGCAGGATGACCTGAAGAAGCTGCACGGCAAGGTGATTCAGGCGGCCAAGCGCAAGGACGACACGCTGCGCCGGCAGTACCATCATGCGCGGGCGCTCACGTTCCCCGGCGGACACCCGCAGGAGCGCGAGATTGGCTTCGTCTCGTTCCTGAACAAGTACGGCCCCACCCTCGTCGACCGTTTGAGCGAGGAGATTCCGATCGATATGGGGACGCATTGGGTGATCCAGATCTGAACGCTCAAGGCCCACGGCCCAAGACCCAGGTAGAGGCGGTCGCCCTCTGCTCCGGATACGGCTGCCCCGCCGGCGCTGGGTGCGGTACCTGCTGCTGGTGACCAGCGTCTTCACGCTCGTCTTCGGCGCCGGCTTCTTCTATTTCTATTTCTCCTACGCGGACGTCATCGAAGAGCGGCTGCACGGCGAGCGCGAACGGACGCTGCCCCGCGTCTACGGCCACGCCGTGGAGCTGCGGCGCGGCCAGATGCTGTCGGTCGAGGATCTCGTCTCGCGGCTGAACGACCTCGGCTACGCCCAGCGCCAGCAGATCGACGCGCCTGGGCAGTTCACGGTCGTCCGCAACAGCGTCACGCTCTCAGCCGCGCGAAGGTCCGCTGGCCAACCGCTCCGTGCGCATCGACTTCCCGGTGCCGCGTCCGGTGAAGACGGCCCGCGGCGCCCCGCCGCCGCCGGCGCCGCGCGGGATTCAGCGGATCGAGGTTCGCGGGCGAGGCAACGTGCAGTCGGTGGAGCTCGACCCGCCGCTGCTGACGGCGCTGATGGCCGACGGTGCGCGCGAGAAGCGCCGCCACGTCCCGCTCTCCACGATTCCGCTCCGGATGCGGCAGGCGGTGATGGCGATCGAGGACCAGCGCTTCTACTCGCACGTCGGCGTGAGTCCCGTGCGCCTGGCCGCGGCCGCGATTCGCAACGCCACCAACAAGGGCAGCTCCGTCGGCTACAGCACCATCACGCAGCAGCTGGCGCGCATGTTTTTCCTGTCCGACGAGTTCAACGCGGAGCTGCAGACCGGCGAACGCGGCCGCACGTGGGGGTCGTACTGGCGCAAGGCGCGCGAAATCATGATGTCGCTCGCGCTCGAGCGCCGCGCCTCGAAGGACGAGATCCTCGAGATGTACCTGAACGACGTCTACCTCGGTCAGCGCGGCTCGTTCGCGATCCACGGCGTCGCCGAGGCGTCGCGCATCTTCTTCGGGAAGGACGTGGCCAACGTCAGCAACAGCGAGGCCGCCACGATTGCCGGCACGATCCTGTTCCCAGGCCTCCCCTTCGCCAATCCCAAGCGGGCCACCGATCGGCGCAACACCGTGCTGCAGGCGATGGCGTCCGAGGAGTTCATCACGCAGGACACGGCCACTCGAGCCTCGCGGGAACCGCTGCAGATTGTTTCCCGCGCCGTCGACAACGAATCGCCGTACTTCGTCGACATGGTCGTGCAGCAGATTGAGGCCGCCTATCCCGGCCTGATGCTGCGGCCGGATGAAATCAGCATCTTCACGACGCTCGACCTGAACCTGCAGCGGGCGGCGCTCGAGGCCGTACGGAACGGCCTGACCCGCGTGGACGAGCTGCTCTCGAAACGGAAGCGGAAGACTCCCGGGGACCGCTCAGGCGGCGCTGATTGCCGTCGATCCGCGCACCGGCGAGATCCTGGCGCTCGTCGGCGGCCGCTCCTACAACACCTCGCAGTACAACCGCGTGACGACGGCGCGCCGCCAGCCGGGGTCGGTGTTCAAGCCGTTCGTCTACCTCGCCGCCTTCGAGCGCGCGCGCCGAAGAAGGGCGCACCGACCTCACGCCGGCCTCGCTCACGCGCGACGAGCCGGCGCATCTTCGAGTACGACGGCATGGTCTGGGAGCCGAAGAACTACGACGACTACGACGGCGACGTGACGTGGCGGCGGGCGCTGGCGATGTCGCGCAATCTCGGCACCATCCGCGTCGGCGAGCAGATTGGCTTCGACACGGTGGCCAAGCTGTGGCGCCGGGTCGGCGTCGGCACGCCGCCGCAGGCGTTTCCGTCGATCACGCTCGGTGTCTTCGAGTTGACGCCGTTCGAGGTCGCTCAGGCCTACACGCTCTTTACCAACGGCGGGACCGTCCGGCCGCTCAAGGGGCTGAACTACATCCAGGCCGGAGCGCGCGTGCTGAGGCCGGAGCCGGCGCAAGGACACGTCAGTGGCGCGTCCCGACACGACGTTCCTGGTCACCAACATGCTGCGCAGCGTGATCAACGAAGGCACCGGTGCCGCCGCGCGTGCGATGGGCTTCACGCCCGATGCCGCCGGCAAGAGCGGCACCACCAACGATCAACGCGACGCCTGGTTCGTCGGTTTCACGCCCGAGCTGCTGACCGTCGTCTGGGTCGGCTTCGACGACAACACGCCGATCGGCCTGACCGGCTCACAGGTCGCGCTGCCGATCTGGACGGAGTTCATGAAGGTCGCCGTCGCCGGCCGGGCAGGCTCGCAGTTCAGCCGCCCGCAGGGATCAGCTTCGTGGAGATCGACCGCGACACCGGCAAGCTCGCCACGCCCAACTGCCCGCGAACGTTCACCGAGTCGTTCATCACCGGGACCGAACCGCTCGAACTCTGCCCGCTGCACTGACGTGCCTGCCGATGTGGCCGGTGAGACAGGTCGCTGTCTCGCGCGGGCTCGCTGGTCAGCCAGGCATTTCGGCTCCGACGGCCGGCCGCGACGCGCACGGAGAGGCGTGATCTCTGGGTGTCGTCGAAACGCCCGAACCCTGCTTGCGCGGTCCGGCCGTCTGCGCGAAACGCCTGACTGCCCAGCGTAGCGTCCGCTCGCCGCCGGCGCGAACACTCCGGCTGTTGACACGAGTCGTCGCGACATGTTACAGATCGTAACGTGACTGGCAGTAACAAGTCGACGCACCCGCTCACCGACCTGCAGCAGGCGATCCTCGATTTCCTCTGGGCCAGCGGCCCGGCGACGGCCGAAGCCATTCGCGAAGGCATCCACGTCAAGCATCCGCTCAAGGACTCGAGCATCCGCACGCTGCTGCGCCGGCTCGAGGCGCGCGGTCTGGTGAGCCACACGGTCGAGGGCAAGGTGTTCGTCTACGCGGCCGGCGTTCCCTCACAGCATGTCGCGGCGGGCGCGATCCGCCAGATCATCCAGCGCTTCTGCGCGGGATCCGTCGAACAGCTGCTGGTCGGCATGGTCGACGAAAAGGTTTTGACGGTTGGCGAGCTGGAGCGTCTGGTCCGCAAAGTCAGGAAACGCACATGACCGAACAGCTCTTACCCTGGTCATCGAAGCGGCGATTCGCGCCACGCTGCTGGCGATGCTGGTCGGGGCCCTTCTCTGGCTGCTGAGGGTTCCGCGAGGCGCTCCTCGTCACACCGCCTGGCTGATCGTCGTCATCGCGATGATCCTGATGCCGGCGCTGCAGCGTCTGACCCCTGCCCTGCCGGCACCGCTCTCACCCCGTGTGCCCGACTTCGCGACGCTGATGCCGCTGCCCGTTCCGGTGGCGCAACCGGTAACGTCTGCGATGTTTCGCCGGCACTGGCGCCTGCGAACGCAGTCAGCCGCGCACGTCCCGAGTCGCTTCGAGCCGCGTCTTCCTCAACGAATCAGGCTGCCAGCGTCTCGCGTATCGGCTGGCTCCAAATTGCCGCCGCGGCTGTACGCGCTGATCGCGATCGGACTCCTGCTCCGCGTGCATTGGCGCTGGGAACAGTCTGGACGATCTACCGCCGAGCCAGGCCCATCGGTGATGGCCTTTTCGAATCGCCGTCGATCGCCACACCGGTGACTGTCGGCCTCGTCCGCCCGCGGATCGTGCTGCCGACGGCCTGGACCGACTGGCCGGACATCGACACGCCAGGCTGTCGTCGCCCACGAGCGCGCGCATGCAAAGCGACGCGATCCGCTGGTGGCGTTGCTCACACGTCTCAACTCCTGCGTCGTTCTGGTTCCACCCGCTGGCGTGGTGGCTGGAGCGAACGCTGGCGGATGCCGCGGAACAGGCATGCGATGAAGTCGGTGTCCGAGCGGTCCCGCACCCTCGTCAATACGCCGAGGTGCTGCTGGCGATGGCAGGCCTCACGGCAGGCTGGCGGACGGATCGTCTGGGCGGGAGTCAGCGTCGAGGGCCGCGGGCGGCTCAGCCATCGAATCGATCGAATTCTTCTTGGCCAGCAAACGACGTCGATGTCGCACGCGCGGAAATCGCTCGTTGTCGCCGGCTGCGTGATCGCGGTGACGGCCGCGGTGGCATGCCGCTCCGAGCCAGCCACCGCCTGCCCCGCTAGTTGCGGAGCAAACACCCCAGCGCGTTGAACAGCAGAAAGAGGGCGAGCGACACCAAGCCGTCCGGACGGCCGCTCACGCGATGACGTGGGAGCAGGCAGCAGAACTCGAAGCGCAGTGGCGACGCAATCCGGAGGATCTCGCGGCTGCTCGAGAAGCTGCTGTTCTTCTACGAGCCCGACATCTCCGGCAAGCACACGCCGGATGACCCGAAGAAGATTGCCGGGCGACGGCCGCTCATCCTGTGGTTGATCGAGCACCATCCGGATTCCGAGCTGCTTAAGGCGCATCCACGGCCGGATATTCGCGCCGCGGCTCGACTGGCTGACTGGATCCTCAAGGGTACGAGGCCGCCAAGAAGCTCTGGCTCGCCCATGCGGCGCGGCCCGACGTCAGCCGCATATACGCTGCGGACTGCCGCCTGGTTCCTCGACGTCGCAGACAAGCCACTCGCAGAGCAGCTGCTGCTGCAGGGCCAGCGCAAGGACCAGGACCGAGCTGGACAGCGACCCTGGGCGACCTGTACGCAGCAGGCGATTCTGGGCTCGAATCGGTTCACGCTCTTCAACGTCATTAATTCGACGAGATCCGTGATGCAGCGCGCGGCGAGTATGCCACCAGGGTGCGGGCGACTCTCGACGAGAGCAGCTGACCCGGATCTCCTCGCCGCGAGTCGGAACCTACCTGGTCATCAATGCAAGCCAGACGAAGGTCGATTTCGATCATCTCGCGCTGGCGCGAACGTACCTGGACCGCGCGACTTCAGCTCAATCCGAAGTCTGAGTGGGCACGCGACACGCTCGACTGTACTGGAAAGCGCGCGAGCAGGGTCAAGAAGGAACGACAACTGCTGACTGCGACGCCCCGTGAATCGCAGCCACAAGTCATCGCGGCGTTACCGGAAGATCGAACGCCTTCCGATTCTCGTCCGCCAGGCGGCTTTCGAATACATGAGCGCCGAGTCGTCTGATTGGCGAACGCGGCATCCGCAGGCACCCGGCGACGAGCGGCCGGAACAGATCGAGGAGAACGGCAAGAAGCGCGCGGCGGCCTGGCAGCGCTCAAAGAACGTACGCGCAGGACGCCCTGAACCTCGCGAAGCGTCTCCCCAATCATCCGGATCATGCCGATGCGTTGTTCGGCGCGAATGTTGCGCTTGGCGCAAACGCTTCCGTGAGGGCGACCGCGAGACGGCCGTGCGCTACATGCTTGCAGCCGCTGAAGCTCCACCAGCGTCGTCCGAGCCGCATCGGTGTCCTGGATCATCAACGTCACTCTCGAAGGCCGACTGATCGGTCCGCTCCTGCAGTACGGCGAGCGGGAGACCGTGATTCAGTACTTCGAGCGGTCGGCGGAAAAGCGGCCAGCTGACCGCGAACGGCTCCTCGCCGCGGCCACGGCGATTCGCAACGGCAAGCTGCCGTCGAACTACCAACGCCGCTAACCGCCCACTCCCGTTTCGCGCGAAGCGCCCGCCGCCGCGCCGGCGAGCGGACGATACGCTGGGCAGTCAGGCGTTTCGCGGAGACGGCCGGACCGCGCAAGCAGGGTTCGCACGTTTCGACGACACCCAGAGGTCACGCCTCTCCGTGCGCGTCGCGGCCGGCCGTCGGAGCCGAAATGCCTGGCTGACCAGCGAGCCCGCGCGGACGAGGCCAGCAACGGCACCAAGCCCCGCAGCAACCCAGGCAACCTCCTATAATCGAGTTGTGAACCAGGAAGTCTTCGCCGCCCTCGCCGAAGCGCTGTCGCGCGGCGAGGAAGTGGCGCTCGTCACCATCACCGGCTCGACCGGCTCGACCCCGCAGCGCGTCGGCGCCAAGATGCTCGTCTACTCCGACGGCCGGACGGTCGGCACCATCGGCGGCGGCTGCTACGAGAACGACGCGTTCGGGAAGGCGCGCGAGGCGATCCTGGCACGCCGCCCGCTCAGCGTGAAGTACGAGCTGAACGACGACTTCGCGCAGGAGACCGGGCTCGTCTGCGGCGGCCAGATGGAAGTCTTCATCGAGCCGGTCGAGGCATCGCCGGAGGTCTACATCTTCGGCGCCGGGCACGTCGGCTACTTCGTCGCCAAGATGGCGCACGACGCCGGCTTCCGGGTCCACGTCGTGGACGATCGCGAGAAGTTCGCCAACACCGAGCGCTTCGGCGAAGGCATCGACGTCGTCGTCGATCACATCCCGACCTGGCTGCAGAATCACCAGCTGCCGCCGACGGCGTACGCCGTGATCGTGACGCGCGGCCACACGCACGACCTCGACGCGCTGCGCGCCGTCGCTCGCCAACCCGATGCGCTACGTCGGGCTGATCGGCAGCAAGGCCAAGGTCCGGCGCATCTTCGACGTGCTGCGGGAAGAAGGCATGGCGTCCGACGCGCTGCGCCCGGTGCACGCGCCGATCGGCCTCGACATCGGCGCCATCACGCCCCAGGAGATCGCCGTCAGCATCGTCGCCGAGCTGATCGCCGTGAAGCACGGCAAGATTGCCGAACCCGCCGTCGCCGCCGTCAGCATGCGCTGGGAAGGCGCTCTGCAAGAAATAGGTCGTCAGTCGACTGCCTCATCCGCAACGCCACCATCCTGACGATGAACGACAGGATGGACGTGGTGAACGGAGCCGTGTCCGTGCGTGATGGACGGATCGCGTCGGTCGGCGCCGAACCCGGCCGACCTCATCGACGCCACGAGGCACGATGTCGCGATCGACGCGACTGGCCACTTCCTGCTCCCGGGTTTCGTCCAGACCCACATCCACCTCTGCCAGACGCTCTTCCGCGGGTACGCCGACGACCTGCGCCTGATGGACTGGCTGCGGACGCGCATCTGGCCGATGGAAGCCGCGCACACGCCGGCCTCGCTCCGCGCCGCGGCGCGCCTCGCGTGTCTGGAGCTGCTGCGCAGCGGCACGACGTCGATCCTGACGATGGAGACCGTGCACGACACCGACGCGGTGATCGAGGCAACGGCGGCAACGGGCATCCGCGCGACGCTCGGCAAGTGCCTGATGGACGAGACGACGCCCGACGCGCCTGCCCGGCTCCGCGAGAACGGCCGTGCGGCGCTCGACGAAAGCCTCGCGCTCTCCGCCGCTATCACGGGACGGCGAACGGCCGCATCAGAATCGCGTTCGCCCCGCGGTTCGCGCTCTCGTGCTCACGGCAGCTGCTGGAAGCCGTCGCGGCAACCGCATCAGACCTGGCGGCGATCGTCCACACGCACGCGTCCGAGCAGCAGGACGAGGTCGCGATGGTGCGCGCGGCCACCGGGCGCGGCAACATCGAGTACTTCGACACGGTCGGGCTGCTGTCGCCGCGCCTGAACATCGCGCACTGCGTGTGGGTCGACGACGAGGAGCAGGCGCTGCTGGCGCGCGCACCAGCGTCAAGGTGACCCATTGCCCCGGTTCGAACCTCAAGCTCGGCTCGGGCATCGCGCCCGTCCCGGAGATGCGGAGCCGCGGCATCTGCGTCTCGCTCGGCGCCGACGGCGCGGCCTGCAACAACCACCTCGACATGTTCGGCGAGATGCGTCTGGCGGCCGGCCTCCAGTCGATTCGGCACGCGCCCGGAGCTCTTTCTGCGCGCGATGCGCTGTGGATGGCGACGCGGGCTGGCGCCGCCGCGCTCGGGCTGGACGCCGAAATCGGCTCGATCGAGGTCGGCAAGAGGGCCGACCTCATCCTCATCGACGCGATGTCGCCGCAAGTGGCCCCATCGCCCGACCCCTTCTCCGCCATCGTCTACGCGGCGCGCCCGAGCGACGTCAGGCTGACGATGGTGGACGGGGAGGTTCTGGTGAGGGATGGCGCAGCCGCTGCACCTGGATGCCGCGGAGATCGCGGCAGAAGCGCGAGTCGCATGCCGCGGAGCTGGCTCGAAGAGCGCTATAATTTTGCTAACCTTCTGACAGCCAATGGGTTCCATTACGAAGCCTCTCCGATCGGCCCCGCCGCGTGCTTGCCACGCTGGTCCGCGAGTACATCGAGACCGGCGAGCCGGTGTCCGTCGCAGATGCTCGCGCGCAAGAGCGGCCTCGGCGTGTCGTCCGCGACGGTGCGGAACGTGCTGGCCCAGCTCGAAGAGCTCGGCTACGTGCACCAGCCGCACACCTCAGCGGGACGCGTGCCGACCGATCGCGGGTACCGGGTGTTCGTCGATCTGCTGCTCGAGAGCCGACAGCCGGCGCGCCCGCCGTTCAGCGTCGAGGATGAGATCCGCGCGCAGGCCGGCCGTTCGCCGCTCATCGACGATCTGCTGGTCAGCGTGTCGCACCTCGTCTCGCGCGCCGCGCGGTCATGTCGGATTCGCGCTGGCCGACAATCACGGCGGGATCCTCCAGCGCATCGAGTTCGTCGCGCTCGGCGGCCGTCGAGTGCTGGTCGTGGTCGTCTCGCGCGGCAACCAGGTCACGCAGAAGGTCGTGGACGCCGGCGAAGAGCTGCGGCCGATGGATCTGGTGCAGGCGGCGAACTACCTGAATACCGAATTCGCCGGCCTGCGGCTTGCTCGACGTGCGGGAAGCGGTGCTGGCGCGGCTGCAGCAGGAGCGCACGCCTTTACGACGAACTGCTCCGCCGGGCGCTGCGTCTGGCGCAGCAGACGCTCGAGACGCTGCCCGGCCAGACCGTCGTTCCACGTCGAAGGCGCGGCGGCGCTGCTCGACGATGCGGACGACAGCGTGTCGAGGGCCACGCTGCGCGCGCTGCTGGAGATGATGGAAGAGAAAGAGCGCCTCGTGCACCTGCTCAACCAGTACATCGACGGCCCCGGCCTGACCGTTGTGATCGGCGCCGAGCACGCGGCCCCGAATCTCCGCTCGTTCAGCCTGATCGCCTCGACGGCTGTGGACGGCGACACCACGCGCACGGTCGGCGTCATCGGGCCGACGCGCATGCACTACTCGCGCGCGATTACGCTGGTCGACGGAACGACGCAGGCCGTCTCGCGCGTGCTGCGCGACGCGAACTGACGACATTGACGACGTCACGACGCACCTCGAATGGCCGAACAAACACTACGACGATCCTGAATCACATCGAAGCGACCGCTGCCGACGACGAGACCACGGCTGAACAGTCGGACGCGGCCGGCGCAGCGACCCGCGGCAGCCGCCGACGAGGCCCTGGCTGCGCTGCAGAAGCGAACGCGACGCGCTGAAGGAGCAGTTCCTCCGCGCGGCCGCGGACTTCGACAACTACCGCAAGCGGATCGAGCGCGAGCGCCGCGAGCTGTCGGAGTACGCCGCCGCCGACGTGCTGCTCGAGCTGCTGCCGATCATCGACAACTTCGAGCGCGCGCTGCAGGCGCCGGCCGGCGGCGACGCCGACGCGTTCAGCACGCGGCATCGAGCTGATCCACAAGCAGATGCTCGACCTGCTGCGCAAGCGCGGCGTCACGCCGATCGACGCGCTCGGCGCCGACTTCGACCCGAACGTGCACCAGGCGGTGATTCACGAGCCGAGCGACGAGCATCGCGAAGGCGAAGTGATGCAGGAGCTGCAGCGCGGCTACAAGCTGGGCGACCGGCTGCTGCGCCCGGCCATGGTGAAGGTCGCCAAACGTCCGTGAGCAAGCGCGACTACTACGAAGTCCTCGGCGGTCAAGCGGGACGCGACCGAGGTCAGGAGATCAAGAGCGCGTACCGCAAGCTGGCGCTCAAGTACCACCCGGACCGGAACCCGGGCGACCACGCCGCCGAGGAGCAGTTCAAGGAAGTCCGCCGAGGCGTACTCGGTGCTCGCCGACGGCGACAAGCGGCACCTGTACGACCGCTACGGCCACGCCGGGCTCGGCGGCGCCGCCACCGGTGGGTTCGATCCCAACGTCTTCACCGGCTTCGAGGACATCCTCGGCGGCCTTGGCGACATCTTCGGCTTCGGCGACGTCTTCGGCGGCGGGCGCCGGCGCGGTGGCGTCCAGCGCGGCGCCGACCTCCGCTACGACCTCGAGATTTCGTTCGACGAAGCGGCCAAGGGCACCGAAACCACCATCCAGATTCCGCGGCAGGAAGCGTGCGAGACCTGCGCCGGCACCGGTGCGGCCGCCGGGCTCGAAGCCGACGACCTGTCCGCAATGCCACGGCCGCGGCCAGCTCCGCTACCAGCAGGGCTTCTTCACCGTCGCCCGCACCTGCGGTCAGTGCCGCGGCACCGGCAGCGTCATCGCCAAGCCGTGCGCCACGTGCAAGGGCGCTGGCCGCGTGCAGAAGGAGCGCAAGCTAACCGTCCGCGTGCCGGCCGGCATCGCCACCGGGCAGCGCCTGCGCCTCACCGGTGAGGGCGAGGCGGGCGGACCGGGCGGTCCTGCGGGCGACCTCTACGTCGTCATCCACGTCCAGGATCATCCGTTCTTTCAGCGCGACGGCAACGACCTGTACTGCGAGGTCCCGCTCAACTTCTCGACGCGTCGCGCTTGGCGGCGAGATCACGGATCCCGACGCTCGAGGGCGACGAGCCGTTCAAGGTGCCGGAGGGCACCGAGAGCGGCCAGTCGTTCCGGCTGCGTGGGCGCGGCATGCCGGACGTGACCGGCCGCGGGCGCGGTGATCTGTTCGTGACGATGAAGGTGATCACGCCGAAGAAGCTGACCAAGGAGCAGAAGAAGCTGCTCGAGCAGCTCGCGGCCTCGCTGCCGAAGGAACAGTTCGAGCCGACGCCCGTCGAACCACGAAGACAAGGGGCTGTTCGGCCGCGTCAAGGACATCTTCGGATAGCTGGTGGCGCGCACCTGGCCGGCGGTCGTCGTCTCCGGCCTCGCTCGGGAGAACTCGTCGACGACGCTCGGGGACGAAGCGGAGCTGCTGCACGCCACGCTCGCCAATCACAACGTCGCGGCGATCGACGAACCCTCAGCGGATCAGTGGCGCGTCTTCTTCAACGACGCCGGCGGACCGCGGCCATGCGCTGACCGAGCTGCGCCGCGGATTCCCGCATCTGCGCGTCGATCCGCTGGACGTGGCGGACGAAAACTGGGCGGCGCGCTCGCAGGCGAACCTGCGCGCGGTGCACGTCGGGCGCATCATCGTCGCGCCGCCCTGGGACACGCCGGTCACGATTGTGATCAGGCCGTCGATGGGCTTCGGCACCGGCCATCATGCGACCACGCGGCTGTGCCTCGCCGCGCTGCAGCAGATCAGCCTCGACCGGTGCACGCGTGCTCGACGTCGGCACCGGCTCGGGCGTGCTGGCCATCGCCGCGAGCCTGCCTGGGCGCCGAAGAGGTCACGGGCATCGACGATGACCCGGATGCGATTCAGGCGGCGTGGGACAATCTGTCGCTGAATCCGTCGGCGCAAGTGACGCTGATCGTCGGCGATCTCAAATCGACCGAACTGCCGCCGGCCGATACCATCCTGGCGAACCTGACCGGTGGCATGCTGATTCAGTCTGCGGAGCGGCTTCGAAAGCTGACCAACGCCCATGGCCGGCTGATTCTCAGCGGCTTCACGGCGGACGAGGAGCGCGATGTGCTGGCGGCGTTCGGCGCGTTCACGGTCGAACATCGCGGCGAGGAAGGAGGGTGGGTGTGCGTGACGCTGAAGGAGTGACGACTTCCAACTTCCAAGCTCCAACTCCCAAAAGATCGGGGTAATCGTTGCGTTCTGCCTGATCCTCGTCTCGGGCAGCTGGCTCACCGCCGAACGCTTTGGCTACCCGCCTGAGGAATTCACGGCCCGGCGCGCCAGGCTCGTGGACGTCCTGCGCGCGCAGTCGCCAGACGCGGGCACGCTGATCCTGTTCGGCAGGAGCGCGCCAATTCCCGGCGTGCGCTTCCGACAGGATCACGACTTCTACTACCTGACGGGCAACGAGGCGCTGAACGCGGTGCTCGTCATGGACGTCCAGGCAGGCGCGGCGCACCTCTTCATGCCGAAGCTGTCGGCCAGCCAGGTCCAGTACGAAGGCGGCAACTGGCTCGACGAGACGGATGCGGCGACGAAGTACGGCTTCGCATCCGTGCAGCCGCTCTCGGCCCTTGCCGAATTCCTCGAGCGCAGGCTCAACGCGCCGGCAACAGGCGCGCTGTGGGCGCGGCTCTCCGAGGCCGACGAGGTCGATCAAGGGCGCGGCGAGGTCCGGAGCGGCGTCGCACGGCGGAAGGCGAACCCGCTCGCACAGTTTCCGACCGAGGATGCGGCCCTCGCCGCGGCGCTGCGCGCCCAGTTCCCCTCGGCCACGGTCCGGGACGTGACGCCGCACCTCGACCGCCTGCGCCTGATCAAAACGGCGCGCGAGATCGAGATCCTTCGCTACAACGGCCGCATCAGCGCCGAGGCGATGACGCGGGCCATCAAGGCCGCGGCGCCGGGCACGTTACGAGTACGAGCTCGAAGCCGAGGCAACGGGCTGGATGGTCAAACACGGCATCCAGGCCGCCGCCTACCCCGCCATCGTCGGCTCAGGGCCGATGGGGAATCAATGGCACTACCAGGACAACGGACGGCAGATGAAGGCCGGCGAGCTCGTCGTGATGGACTACGCCGGGTCGCTCGACTACCTGACCATCGACATCACGCGGACGTGGCCGGTCTCGGGCCGGTTCACGGACGACCAGCGAAAAGCGTATGAGGCCGTGCTCGACACGCAGAAGGCGATCATCGGCGCCATCAAGCCCGGCGTGGCGCGCAGCGTCGTCCGGCGGATTGCGGAGGACACGATGCGCAAGCACGGGTTCGACCCGCGCCATGCGTATACGGGACATTACGTCGGGCTGTCGGTGCACGACGTCGGCGATTGGAGCCTGCCGTTCGCGGAGGGTATGGTGCTGGCGATCGAGCCGATCATCGATCTGCCGGATCAGCAGTTACACGTGCGGGTCGAAGACACGGTGCTGGTGACCGCCACCGGCGCGGAGGTGCTCAGCAGTGCGGCGCCGAAGGAAGTCAACGAACTGCTGCGCGCTGCTGAAACGGCTTAAAGGCCGAAGCACTGAAGGTCGGCCTCTCCGGCAAGGACGCGAAAGCTGCTGGTCAGATGGTTCCTGACCTTCGATTTGCGTTTCGGGTTTTCGCGGTTACGTCCGGACGGCCGCCCAGCGCTCCGACACCTTCCGGATCCGATCGAGCGCGTCCTGAATGTTCTCCAGCGACGCGGCGTAGCTGAATCGCAGATAGCCGTCGCCGTAGCTGCCGAACGCGGTGCCGCTCAGGCAGGCGACGCCCGCGTCGTTCAGCAGCATGTCGGCCAGCTCCTTGCTCGACATCCCTGTTCCACTGATATTCGGGAACACGTAGAACGCGCCATCGGGCACGACGCAGCGGAACCCGGGAATCTCGTTCAGCCCCTTGACGATGAAGTCGCGGCGCCGCCTGAACTCGGCGACCATGCGATCGACATCGTCCTGCGGTCCGGTGAGCGCGGCCAGCCCGGCGCGCTGCGTGAAGCTGGCCGTGCACGAGTTCGAGTTCACCATCAGCTTGTCGACCGCGTCGGCCAGCCACAGCGGCATCACGCCGTAGCCGAGGCGCCACCCGGTCATCGAGTAGGTCTTCGAGAAGCCGTCGAGGATGATGGTCTTCTCGAGCATGCCGGGGAACTGCGTGATCGACGACGGCTCGACGCCGTAGCAGATGCGCGAGTAGATCTCGTCGCTGAGCACGAGCACGTCGCGCTCACGCAGCATGTCGGCCAGCCTGGCCAGGTCCTCGCGCGGGATCATGCCGCCGGTCGGATTGGCCGGCGAGTTGAGGACGACCATCTTCGTCCGCGGCGACAGCTTCTGCTGGAACGTGTCGAGGTCGAACGAGAAGCCGCGGCTCTCGACGAGCGGCATCGGCACCGGCGTGGCGCCGAGGAAGTTGATCATCGACTCGTAGATCGGGAATCCCGGGTTCGGATAGATCACCTCGTCGCCCGGCTCCAGCACGGCCATCATCGTGAAGAACATGATCGGCTTGCCGCCCGGCACGACCATGACGTTCTTGCCGGTGACGCTGATGCCGCGGGTGCGCGAGATGTATTCGGCGATGGCGTCGCGGAAATCCGGGAACCCGGGCGTCGGACCGTATCCCGTCCACCCGTCCTCCAGCGCCTTCGTCGCCGCGTCTTTCACGTGCTGCGGCGTCGGAAAATCCGGCTGGCCGATTTCCAGGTGGACGATCTTCTTGCCTTGTGCCTCGAGCGCCCGCGCGCGCTGCAGCACCTCGAACGCGGACTCGATTCCGATCCGCGTCATGCGTTCCGCGAGTTTCATTGATCGGGTCCTCAGTGACGTCCTTTAACCACGAAGGACGCGAAGCCTCTACATCCTGGTACAAGGTCACGAAGAAACAATTTCAAAGGAAATCGATCTTCGTGTTCTTGGGCCATGACTGCGACTCTTCGTGGTCTTCGTGGTTTTATTTCGCCGCCTTGTCCACGATTCGTCATGTTCGTGCTCCACTAGCGCGACAGCGCGGGAATGACTTCCGCGTGGTTGTACTTGCGCGCGAGTTCGAGAGCGGTGAGGCCGTCCTTGTTGCGGGCGTCAGCCTTGGCGCCGGACTTCAGCAGCAGCTCGATCATCGCCGGATCGCCGAAGTCGCTCGAAGCCGCCCACAGCAGCGGCGTCATGCCGAGCTTGTCGACGACGTTGACGTTGGCACCGCGGGCGATCAGCGTCCTGGCCATCGCCACTTCGTTGTTCAGCGCTGACCGGCCGAGCATCGTGATGCCGTTGCCGTCGGCAAACTCGATCGGCGTGCCCAGCTCGAACAGCGTGCGGGCGACGTCCTCGTCGCCGAACTTGAACGCGCCCAGCAGCGGCGTCGTCCGCGACGTGCCGATCAGCGTCATCGGCTCGTCGATCTTCGCGCCAGCGTCGCGCAGCCGCTTCAGCACGGCGGCGTTGCCCGAGTAGGCGGCAAGGAAGAACGGATTGGCGTTGAATACCGGCGCGCCGCCCTCTGCCGGCGCCCCAACCTCGGCGCCGCGATCGAGCAGCAGGTTGATCGCTGCGGCCGAGTCCTGATACTGCGCGGCCACCATCAGCGCGCTGAACCGGTTTCGCGCCCGCGCGTTGACGCTGGCGCCGCGATCGAGCAGCAGCTTCATCTTTTCCGCGTCAGGCGCCGCGGCCATCAGCGCCGTCGTGCCGCCGGATTTCGTGGCCGCGTTGTGGATCCAGCCCCTGGTCGAGCAGCCGCCGCACGTCGGCGACCGAGCCAAACACGCATCGTCTCGACCCACGGCTCGACGCCCGACGGGATCGTCTCCGGCAGCGGCGGTGGCGCGACCGGCCGAGTCGGCGGCAGCGCATAGGCCAAGGCCATCACCGCCCAGCTCGCCGCGGTCATCGAAATGAACTGATCGTGCCCTTCCGGATAGCCCGCGTCGAAGTACGGAGGGCTGAGCGGCGCCGGAGGATTCAACCGCGACTTGAGGCGCCACGAACCGTCGGCGGCCTGCGCCTTCAACAGATACTCGACGCCGCGGCGCCATCCCGTATCGATGTCGCCAACGCCGCCCTCGCGCAACGCCACCAGCGCCTGCGCCGTCGCGTAGACATCACTGTCGCGTCCGGCGAACGCGCCCCATCCGCCGTCCGGCCGCTGCGCCGCTTTCAGCTCACGCGCCAGGCGCTGCAGCGTGTTGCGATCGGCACCAGCCCACTTCAGCCCGATGATTCGATACGCGTGCTCCTCGGTGGCTCGGGCCTGCTGTTTCTCGAGAAACGTCCGCGCGCGGGCGACCGCTGCCGCCGCCGCGGCCTTCTGGCTCGAATGGTGGTACAGCTGCACGGCGCGCAGGCCGAGCGCCGTCATCGTGAAACGGCTGTACGACGAGGGCGGACGCTGATGGAAGCCGTCCCAGTCGCCGTCGCGGTTCTGCCGCGAGATCAGGAGACGCGCATACACCGCGGCGCCGAGGTTCGGCTCCACGCCCGCCGCATGCGCCGCCACCATGCGATAGGCGTCGTCCATCGCCGGCTCGATGACGTACGGAATACTGAATCGCGCGATCGATGTCGGCAAAGGTGA
This sequence comes from uncultured Acidobacteriota bacterium, assembly GCA_963793705.1. GTDB lineage: Bacteria > Acidobacteriota > Vicinamibacteria > Vicinamibacterales > UBA2999 > Gp6-AA40. The sequence continues at coordinate 68,192 of CAWCBC010000026.1, forward strand.
AGGCCTTGACCGCATCGGCATGCGCGATCGCCTCGTCCACCGGGATGCCGCGTTCACGCGCCGCGCGGTACGCCAGGGCCGGCTGGTATTGGTGGTGGCACGAGCCGCACACCTGCTTGTTGGCGGTGTACCACGTGGACTGGGCCTTCTGAATGGCGGCAACCGCCCGCGTCGCCGCCTCGCGCACGCGCGGCGCATCGTCTTCGCTCTGCGCGCTGGCAAGAGCCGGGATCGCGAGGAGGGCCGTCAGCATCCAGAACAATTGCTTCTTCATGGAGGAAGCATTTTATAACCACGAAGGCACGAAGGGGATCGAAGAACACGAAGTAAGATCTTCAGGACTCTTCGTGTCCTTCGTGGTTCAACACTCATGAAACACGCCCTGGTGACGGGTGGCGCCGGATTCATCGGCAGCCATCTCGTCGATTCGCTGCTCGCCGACGGCTGGCGCGTCACCGCCTTCGACAACTTCGATCCGTTCTACGACCCGGCGATCAAGGACGGCAACGTCGCCGCACACCGGAAGAACCCGTCGTATGAGCTGGTGCGCGGCGATCTGCGCGACGCGAACGCCGTGGACTCGCTGGGAGGCACGTCCTACGACGTGATCGTCCACCTCGCCGCCCGCGCCGGCGTGCGTCCGTCGATCGAAGATCCCGTCGGCTATCAGAACGTGAACGTCACAGGCACGCAGCTGCTGCTGGAGCTCGCCCGCCGCATCGGCACCCGGCAGTTCGTCTTTGCGTCGTCGAGCAGCGTCTACGGCGTGAACCCGCGCGTGCCCTGGCGCGAGGACGACCACGTCCTGCAGCCGATCAGCCCGTACGCGAGCACCAAGGTGAGCGGTGAGCTGCTCGGGCATGTCTACAGCCAGCTGTACGGCATGCGCTTCATCGCGCTGAGATTCTTTACCGTGTACGGGCCGCGACAGCGGCCCGACCTGGCCATTCACAAGTTCGCCAAGCTGATGCTCGCGGGCAAGCCCATCCCCGTCTTCGGCAACGGCGGCACGAGCCGCGACTACACCTTCATCGACGACGTGGTGCGGGGCGTGCGGGCGGCGATGGACTACAGCGCCTCGCCATACGAAGTGATCAATCTCGGCAACACGAGAACCGTGCAGCTGTCAGAAATGATTGCCGGACTCGAGCGGGCGACGGGCGTGACGGCGCAAGATCGAGCGCCACCCCGAGCAGCCCGGCGACGTTCCGCAGACGTGGGCCAACGTCGAGAAGGCGCGCGCCCTGCTCCGTTACAACCCGACGACGCCGTACGACAAGGGCGTCGAGCGCTTCGTCGAGTGGTTTCGAACGGCAATCGTAGGGGCCGACCTGTAAGGTCGGCCCTACCTACAGCGCTGACGTGCACTGCGGACAGCGCGTCGCCTTCACCGGAATGCTGGACGCGCAGAACGGGCACTCTTTCGTCGGCGGAGCGGGCGCGTCGGGCGGCTTGAACCGGTTCGCCTGCTTGACGACGACGAACACGGCGAGCGCGACGATCAGGAAGCTGATGATCTCGTTCAGCAACTGGCCGTAGGCGATGACAGGAATCCCAGCGTCCTTCGCCGCCTTCAGCGACTCCGGAATGGCTTTTCGACCGATCGAGCACGATGAACAGGCTCGAGAAGTCCACGCTTGCCAAGCGCAGTCCAATCGGCGGCATCAGCACGCCCTCGACGAGCGTGGTGACGATTTTGCCCGAAGGCGGCGCCGATGATGACGGCCACGGCCAGATCGATCACGTTGCCGCGGCTGAGGAAAGCCTTGAACTCTTTCAGCATGTGCGTCCTGTCGAGTGCGTGTCTATTTCTGGACCGGCGTTTCGGTCACTCTCCGCCAGCTCGCGTCGAGCCGCTCGGCCTGACGAAGCTCCTCCCACATCTCCTGCTCGACCTCGGGACTGATGCGCAGGGCGCGGTTGACGCCTCGCGTCAGGCCGTCCGTGTAGCCGCGCAGATAGGAATCGGACAGCGCCGGTGCGGACATGGCGGCCAGAAACGCCGGCAGCGCCATCAACAGCCCCACGGTGGTGGCGACGGCAAGCACCGTGAACCAGACGCCGGGAACCGTCAGCCCGAATAGCCACTGCGCCGCACCCGCCAGCCCGTCTGACTCGAACCAGAGCCCCCAGGCAGCCACGGCACCGGCAAGCCACAGGCCGAAGCCGAGCGCGCCCAGGCGCACGTACTTGCGGTGCCACGCGTGCCACTCGTTGTGGATCGCCGTCCGCTCTTCGTGTGAGAGAAAGGTGAGGCGGTGAATGTCGCCAAGGCTGTATGCGACCTGGTACTGCTCCGGCCGCTCCATGACCGAGACGGACAACCGGTGCTTCGCGCGAAATACCTCGCGAACGGCGGCTGGGTCGGACTCGTTGACCGCCCCCACCGCATCCGTGGACGCCGGCGCGCTGCCTCGATCGGCCCTTCTTCAGCCACAGGGGCGTGATTGTAGTCGGTTCAGGGTTCGAGTGTGACCGTGCTCGATCCCGACACGCAGAAGGCGGCATTCTGGCGCATGCCGCTGGCGGTGGTGCCGTTGCCGTCAGTTGCGCAGGCTGGCGGCGCGCTTGATCCAGCGCGCACGTGTCGTCACTGGCGGCTCAGGACGCAGTACACGGCGCGGCAGACGAATCTTCAGGACCATGTCGCCCTGCGGCTGCGCCATCATCCACAAGTGGCCGCCGCAGCTGCTGACCAGCGACTGCAGGGTGCCGAGGTCGACTCCCGGACGGTTGGCCCTGGACAGCAGGCTATCCACCCCGGGCGTGCGCGCCGCCAGCACGGCGCCCGGCGGCGCCGCGCCTCTCGTCTCGTTGATCGTCAGCAGGACATGGGCGCCAGGCCGAACGTTCGGGTATTTCGCCGCAAACTTGCGACCCACCGTAATCGGGGCGACCTGGAACATCAACCTGCCACCGACCGGCATCCGTTCGCGGCCGAAGGCCGCGACGCTGACGAGCATCCGTTCGACGCGCTCGGACTCGACATCCAGATTGAGCGAGGGCGCGCCCTGCGGCAGAACGAGATCGATGTCGCCGCCGGACACACGCTTGAGCACCGGCGCGAGATCCTTCAGCACCTGGTTCAGGTCGACTGTTTCGGAGCCCTTCTTCTCCTCGTTGCCGTACACCGCGAGCTGCCGTAGGTACTTGGCCGCGCGGCTCACTTCGTCGAACAGCAGTTCACCGTGGTAGCGCGTGCCATCGCTCTGGCATTCGGCCAGCCACAGCCGGCCTTCCAGTTCGACGTGCTGGAGCAGATTTTCGCAGGTGACGGCTACCTCGGACGCGTATCGTGCGACCGCTTCCTTGCGCTGCGAGACGCGCAGCTTTTCCTCGAGCACTCGCGGGGTGGTGATGTCCTCGGGGGTGATCTCGATTGAATCGGGCGTAGCGGCGACCGCCAGCACCCGGACGATGATGCGGCTGCCATCTCTCTTGGTCCACGTCGTTTCGATCGATTCCGTCGAGCGCGACGCGAGGCACCGCCCGACGATCCACTGCAGCTCCTCAGCAGACTCGAACACGCTCGCCGCGAGATCAACCTCGTGCAGCTCCTCCGGCCTGTCGTAGCCGAGGAAGCGCGCAAAGGCATGGTTCGCGAGCGAGACCGTGCCGTCCGGCGTGCAGCGGCACATGCTGACCGGCGCGTGGTCGAAGCGGCGGCGATGCTCGCTCTCCACCGCCTCACGCTGCGCCCGGGTGTCTTGTTGCAGGGCGGCAAATCGGGCGGCCGCCTCCTGCGTCTCACATGCGCGCCGCTCCTCGGCCTGCTGGAGCGATGCCACGGCCTGCCCCAGCTGCTTGGCACGCAGTTGGCGTTCGGTCACTTCCGCGGTCAGCCGCGTGTCGAATTCCGCTTGCCGCTGCGACGCGGCCTCGGCGGTTGCCTGGCGGTCAAGCGCCGCACGGCGTTCGGAGTGCTGCAGCGCCGCGACCGCATCGCGCAGCTTCGTCTCGAGCGCGTCGACGGCCGCGGAAACATTCGTCAACCGGGTCTCAGCCCGCTGTTGCAGATCCGCGAAATGCGCGGCCGCATCGGCCATCTCTGCCTGGTGGCGCTGCTCCGCCTGCGCCATCGCCGATTCGAGCGTCGATAGCTGCGTCGCGAGCGCCCGGCCCCGCGCGATTTCCTCCGTCAATTCCGTTTCAAATGTCGCCTGACGCTGCGCGGCAGCGTCGATCGCCGTCTGCCGCTCCTCCGCTGCCTGCTGTTCGACGCGAGTCAGCGTCGCGGCGGTGCCATCGAGCCTGCGCTGCAACGCGCTCAATTCCCTCGCAGCCGCGGCGGCCTGAGCCTCGGCCTGTCGCTCCGCCGCGTCGAGTTGCGCGGCTGCCTCAGCGATCTGGGACGCGTACTGCTGCTCGGCCCGCTGGAGTGCCGCGACCCGGTATGCCAGCTGGTTCGCCAGCCGCTGACGTTCGGTCACCTCTGCGGCCAGCTGCGTGTCGTATTCCGCTTGCCGCTGCACGGCCGCATCGCCAGCGGCCTGGCGGTCCCGGTCGGCGTGCCGACGCTGATCTGCGAGTTGCGCCGACGCGGCAGCCATCGCCAGGTGGTGACTTTGCTCTGCTTGCGCCGACGCCGATTCGAGATCCGACAGCTGGGTTGCGAGTGCCTGTCGGCGCGCGACTTCCTCGGCCAAGTCAGTTTCGAACGTCGCGTTGCGCTCGGCGGCAGCGTCCAACGCTGCTTGTCGATCGGCTGCTGCCTGCTGTTCGACGCGACTCAGCGTCGCGGCAGTGCCGTCGAGCATGCACTGCAATGCGCGCAGTTCCCTGGCAGCCTCGGCGGCCTGGGCCTCGGACTGTTGCGTCGCCGCGGCGAGTTGCGCGGCTGCCGCCGCCGTCTCAGATGCCCGCCGCTGCTCGGCCTGCTGCAGCGCGTCTGCCGCGTCGCGCTGCGTCGCCTCCAGCGCGTCGACGGCAGCAGAGTGTCTTGCCACTTCCTGCGTCAATTCAGTTTCGAATGCCGCCTGGCGCTCGGCAGCAGCGTCAATCGCCGCCTGTCGATCGTCTGCCGACTGCCGCTCGACACGGGTCAGTGCCGCGGCGGTGTCGTCGAGCGTGCGCTGCACGGCCTCGATGTCCGCAGCAGTTTCAGCGGCCAGGGCCTCGGCCTGCCGCGTCGCCGCGTCGAGTTGCGCGACCGCCTCTGCGCGCTCGAAGGCACGCTGCTGCTCAGCCCGCTGCTGCGCGGTCACTGTGGCGCGCAGCTTTACCTCGAGCGCAACAACGTCAGCGGTCGCGTTCGTGAACCGAACATCAGCCTGTTGCTCCAGATCCGCGAAGTGGGCTGCCGCAGCAGCCGTTTCTGACTGGTGACGCTGCTCAGCCTGCGCCAACGCCGATTCGAGATCCGACAACTGCGTCGCGAGTGTCTCTCGGCGTGCGACTTCAGCCGTCAATTGCCTGTCGAATGCCGCCTGGCGCTGGGCGGCGGTGTTCATCGCCGCTTGCCGGTCCTCTGCCGCCCGCGCCTCGGACTGTTGCGTCGCCGCGGCGAGTTGCGCCGCCGCTTCTGCGGTCTCGGAGGCACGCCGCTGCTCGGTCTGCTGCAGCGCGGTCTCCGTGTCGCGTAGCGTCGCCCCCAGCGAGTCGATGGCAGCGGCCGCATTCGTCAACCGAGCATCAGCCTGCTGCAGGCGATCCGTGAAGTGCGCGGCCGCAGCAGCCGTTTCTGATTGGTGACGCTGCCCCGCCTGCGACAACGCCGATTCGAGATCCGACAACTGCGTCGCGAGTGCCTCTCGGCGTGCGACTTCGCCGTCAATTGCCTGTCGAATGCCGCCTGGCGCTCGGCGGCAGCGTCCATCGCCAACTGTCGTTCCGCTGCCGCCTGGGCCTCGGCCTGTCTCTTTGTCACCCCGAGTAGCGCCGCTGCCTCTGACTTCTCGGAGGCACGCTGCTGTTCGGCGTGCTGAAGCGCGGCCACTGCCGAGGCCAGCTTTTTCGCCAACAAATGACGTTCGTCGACTTCGGCCGCCAGCCGCGTGTCGAATTCCGCTTCTCGCTGGAGGGCCGCTTCGGCGGCCGTCTGGCCGTCTGCATCAGCCTGCTGTTGCAGATCCGCCAAGCGCGCCACGGCGGCGGCCATCTCTGAGCGATGGCGCTCGGTCGCCTGCGCCAACGCCGACCTGAGATCCGATAGCTCCGCCGCGAGCGCCTCTCGCCGCGCCACTTCGGCCGTCAAGTCGGTTTCGAATGTCGCCTGGCGCTCAGCGGCGGCGTCCATCGCCGCCTGTCGGGTCTCAGCCTGTCTCTTTGTCGCGGCGAGTTGCTCGGCTGCCTCTGCCCTCTCCGACGCGTGCTGCGCTTCGGCCCGCCGCAGCGCGAGCGTCGTGGCCGCCACTTCGCGCTCAAGGACGTCGACAGTCGTGGTATCGGCGTCCAGCGCCTGCTGCTGTGCTTTGAGATGCGCCGCCTGCGCCATCAGGCGCCCCATCCTGAACGCGACTGCGCGGAGCGAGGCGTTGGACTTCGTGACGTAGTCTGCGGCACCCAGCGTGAACGACTGCTTCGCGAACTCCTCGTCCCACGAAGCCACGATCACCACGTGAAGGGAGAGCTGTCGGGCCGCGATATCTCTCAGGATTGCATGGGTGTCCACGCCCGGGTATCCGTGCTCGATGAACAGAATATCGGGCGAGAGCGGTTCGCCTGATCGGGCGTCCATCGGAAGGCGATCCAGCGTGATGTTCGATCCGGGTGCGGCGTCGATGATTTCGACCGACCGCGACCTGGCGAAGCACTCACGCGCCAGCTCCGCATCGCCGACGTAAGCAAACTGGAAAGGACGCCGCGTCGGCACCGGTACAGCGGCGCAGGGAGAGAGTGCGGCCTGAGCGCCGGCGCGTCTGTTGTGATTGACGTCAGGGATGGTCATACGCGCCCCCGTGTTTACATCTTTTTTACCGGTTCGACACTGTTCTTATCGGTTCGACACACCGTACCTGCAGTCGGACCCCCAATCCCTGGAAATGACTCCAGGTGATGGCTTTGGGACGATCGCGGGCACCGGGACATCAGTCACCAAGACATATCTAAGGGGGGTATCCGGCACCCGCCCTTGACCCCCAGGCGGATTCAGTCCGGTTATTGAAGCTTGCGGCGGGTGGTTGAGCGCAATCGTTCGGTGATGAACGATTTACTATCGCCAGCATGATTGATCCGGAGACGGGCCTTTGCGGCTCGTGCGTCCATGCCCACCCGATCACCTCCTCCCGGGGCTCAACCTTCATCCGGTGTGAACTCTCTTTTACTGATCCGCGCTTCCCGCGCTACCCGATGCTGCCAGTGATTCGGTGTGAGGGATTTCAGCCGGAGAGGGCACGCTGACGCTGGCCTCCGGACAGCTCGTCGGGCCAGCGGTTCGTATCGCCGGGTCGAGGTCATCGTCGCGAGGAGGCCTGGCTGACACCAACGCGTGGACGTGACGTGGCGTCACACGTTGCCCGTTGAGCTCGTGCTGGAGGAGGCGGTATGGCTATTGCTCCTCTTTAACGGGCGCTGGCGATGGCGGTGTTTACCTTCTTACTACGGATGATCGGTGTGAGCTTCGCGCTGTTGAGCGTGCTCGAACCGTTGCAGGCGCGAGCACACGAATGTCGGCACGAACAACTTCGCGTTCCTCGAGCCGTGGTTCACCGTCGAGCAGAAGGATCGCGACACGCTGGCGAACGGTGGTGTCGTGGCTCACGGTCTCCCGTCTTCCGACAAACAGATCAGCATCGTCGCCACATGCGCGGTCGACATCTCCGCCGAGAGGTGGTGGCACGCGCCAGTGCAATCGGCCCGAGTGGATGAAATGAAGCGAAGCGAGCTGATTACGGTGTCGATTCAGTGAGCGTCCGACACTCGATGATCTCGCGCGGCTGACGCTCGATCTGGGAGATATCGACCGGCTTCGTTCATGCCGGCCAGGCGAGTGTGCGCTCAATCTCGCCGACCACGAGATGTCCACTCTGCAACGCGCCCTCACGCAGCCTCCCGAGGCACCCACCGGTGTGCAGGATGCATTTCGACAGGTGATGCTGGCCCGGCTTGCCCATTACCAATCGGGAGGTCTTGCCGCGTTGCCCGCGTACCACGATCGCCACGAGCCGGTACAACCCGCCACGGTCTTTCGGCCATCCGCCAGCAGATCCCGTATGTGAGAATGCACGTCCCCGCGGTGATGGAAGTATCTGGAGCGCTTTCCGTTCACCGGAACCGACTGGTACGGCGACGTCGCTGCACTGGTCCAAGATGACCGTGAACAACAAGCCAGTCGTCGTGATCAACCATCTGACGACGTTTCGGCCCGAGCCGGGTCCACGTGTCCCGACCGTCCTGACCGTGTCGCAGACGATCTATGCCTCGCGATACCTGAACGGCGAGCTCACGCTGTGGATGCTCTTCGCGCCTGGCAATGCATCATCGTCGTACGTCGTCTACGTCACGCGGTCAGAACTGGATACGCTCGGCGGCACATTCAGCGGCCTGAAACGTTCGGCAATCGAAAGTCGCATGAAAGAAGCGGCCGCAGGTGCGTGGGCGTCCTGGCGTGATCGCCTGGAACGTCGGCCGTGATACGCCACCTCGCTACCTCGCCACACCCTCCGCCCGATCGTTCACGAGAATCAGTCCGGCACGTCACTTCCGCAGCTTGG
>CAWCBC010000027.1:0-89931 GCA_963793705.1 uncultured Acidobacteriota bacterium
GACTCACGGTGGCCCTCCAGAACCCCTCCCGAGGGTGCTGCTCGAGCCGTCCAAATCACCGACGTGCATCGTCGGGGTGGGTGGTGCTGCATCGACGGTGACGGTGACGGTAGCGGTGTTGCTGTCTGTCACGCCGTCGCTTGCTTTGTATGTGAACGTGTGGACTCCGGTTGCAGCAGGTGTGTAGGTGACGCGCGCGGTGTCGCTGTTCGGATTACCGGACGCACATGCGTCGTTCGCAATGGCACCAAGCGTTCCGCTCGACGGCAGCTGCACGACGGAGAACGCCAGCTCGCACCCGTCCACGTCAGTGGCGCCCATGAGGACCGTCACCCCGGTCCCGACAACGGTCGTCACGCTCCTGTTTGCGGCGATCGGTGCGTCGTTGACAGCGTTGATCGTGATGCTGACTGTCGCCTCCGCAGTCAGCGACCCGTCGCTGACGCGGTAGGTGAATGAGTCCGGCCCGTTGAGGTTCGCGCCGGGTGTGTACATCCAGGACGGCGGTGTCGGTGTTCGGCGCCCCGCTCGTCCAACCGTTGTTGGTGATCGCGCCGAGTGTGCCCTTTGCCGGACCGCTCACGACGACAAACTGGAGTTCGCACTGCTCAGCGTCGAAACCGGAGAGCGTCACTGAGAGCGGCGTGTCCTCGTTGGTGGCAACCGCCTGATTGCCGACAGTCGGCGCGGTGTTGGCCGCGGTTACGGTAATCGTGATGAACGCCGATCCCGACAGCCCACCGGAATCCGTGACCGACGCCGTGATCGTGTGCCCGCCGACGCTCAACGAGCTCGTCGAAAAGCTGGCGCCCGAGCCGATGACGCCATCGCGGTTGGACGCACCACGAGATGTTGCGGTGAGGTTGCCGTCTTCAGTGTCGATGGCCGTCGCGACGAACGTGACCGATTGGCCGCGGTAAAGCTCGAACCATTGCCGGGCGAGGTGATGTTGACCGCAGGCGGGTGTTGTTGCACCAGTCGTATTGAGCCGAATGTTGTCCAGTTGGAAGAACCCGAACCCGGTGCCTGGCTCAGGGATGTTCCATACGAACTTCAGACGCACGCTCTGGGACGCAAAGGCACTCAGGTCGACCACGGCCAGGCGCGTAGTCCCCGACGCCGCCGGTCGGGTTCTCGGTGTCTTCTTCATATGGTCGAGTTCGGAGCGACGAGGATGGTCCGGTCGAGCAGTGTCGATCCGCCTCCGGCCGGCTCGATTTCCACATCGAAGGTGCGCGGTCTGCGTCGATCCGAACCGGAACAGCTCCCATGCCGCCCGGTAATCGAACTCGAGCGTCGTGGTGCCCGGAGGCAGGGTGATGTCTTGATAGAGCTCACGCCGGTTGACGAATTGGTTCGCGCCGTTGGTTGCCGGGTCGTTGCCGTTGAAATCGTGCAACGCGGCCCACGACCCGTCCGTGGGCTCGCTGGTGAAGTAGTCGACGATGATGAGGGACGGGAAGCAAAGCGGTGAAAGACGGCGCCGGATACTCGACGCCCGCGCCGCGCACGCTGATTGGGAGATTGGGATTCGACGCGGGAGTGAGCTCGTTCACCGTCCAGCCAGTCAGATCGCCGGTCTCGAAGCTGCCGTTGACGATCGGATCGAGAGGATTCGGCTCGACCGTCGTCAGCGTTGCCTGCCGCCACGCCGTTGTCGCTCTCCACGCTCTCGATCAGCTGGTTCTGCGCGATCGGTCAGCAGGCCGACGTAGTAGTTGCCCGGCAGGCGGCGCCAGGGACATTCACCGATCCGTTACAGGTGCTGGTCCCCCCGGGCAGGAGATTCGGAACCGCACACGTGAACCCCGAGAAGATGTCGTCGGTCGTGATGGTCTGGTCGACGGAGAAGTAGACACCGACCTCGAACGGACCTGACCCCACGGTGCCCTGATTGCTGAAACGGGACGTGACCGCGATCTGGGTCCCCCTGATACGCGGTCGCCGGAGCGGTGATGAAGTCGCGCGACGACGTTGATCGGGGAGACGGGATCCGGCACCCAGCAGCCGAGGATGCCGACGTTTCCCAGGTCGTCGTCTGGCCCTCCGCAATGGTGGCAACCGTTGCGAGATGATCGAACGTCCGGCTCTGGTCCTGCGGCGTCGAGCAGGTTGGAGTTGATGGTCGTGTAGTTGTAGCGCTGCGAGGAGAACGCACCCAGGCCCTGTTCGAACGTTCTGGCGTAGATGGTGTAGGACTGGCCCGCCGGCAGGGGCAGGACGTTCAGGAGCGCCGAGCCGTTGAATGGTTCGTCGCGGAGTCCCGCGCGCAAGTGCGATCCGCTGAAGGTTTCGACCCGGTTCGGTGCCGTCGATCCCGGTCAGGGTCGGATAGGCAACGACGGAGACGCCGGTTGCCGGTGCGCAGCGCTGCCCCTCGGAGGAGCGTGAGGCGTATCAGTTCCTCGTCCGCCGACGGTCTGGGCGATGGGCCTGCCGATGCCGGTTTCTCGCGTAGAGTGCGCAGCACCGATGCCTTGTCGTCCTCTTCGAGCGTCCGGAAGTGTCGAGTCTCCGGCCGCGCCAAACGGCAGCATCGTCGCGCTGAGGGAGTTGACGCGTGTGAAATCACCGAGCGTCGAGTGCGAGATCCCGATGAAGTGTCCGGCCTCGTGCGTCGCGACCGCCTGGACGTCAAAGCCGTTCGGGCTGGGTGACTTCCGAAGTCGACCACGTGTCGAGAGCTGTCGAAGCGCATCCCGCAATCGATGACGGTGCCGGCCGGATAGGTCACCCCGGCAGGTCCGGGGAACGGGATGGGCGGACCGCCGTCGAACGGGCATCACGGTGCGTCCCTGCGCCGTCGATCGTCGTGGTGGTCGGTGCAGTCAGGACCCAGCACGGTGTCGACGGCCAGAGTGCCGCCGGGACTGCTCGGCCTGCCACGCAATGACATTGAGGCCGTCGAGCGCAAACGGGTCTGCCACCGTCGTCCGCCCGCCAAAGTTCACGACCGGTACAAGTGGCTCCTCCGGAATGCCGTCGTCGACACGCTCTCCCACGTGTTGAAGCTCGCCTCGATGCGGGCTTCGAACGCGCCTGGTTGAAGTGGCGTGGCCGCCGGCATCCCTGCCGGGTTGTGGAACCAGAGGAGGGCGCCAGCGAAACCCGGTGTTCCGTCGAACAACCGGGAATCCCAGACATGTCGTGGATCTGCCCGTCTTTCGTCGAAGTCCAGGTTGTCGCCGGCGCGCATGTCGTCGTGAGTCCGACGCCAAGGGCAATCAGCAGGCGCCGAGCGTAAGCAGCTGTGCCGGAGGATGTTCGCCGTGTGCATTTCTCTCCGTGTGGCGAGTCATCAGCCGGCGGCTCCCTGAGTCCGGACTTCTTCGAGGAAGGCGTCCAGAGACTCGGGTTGTCCGCGCGGCGCAACGCTGGCGCCGGAGCCGCGGCCATTGCCCGCGCGAATCTGACGATGCCATCGACAGTCCCGATGGGTGTGAAGGTCGCTCCCGGACTCGCGTGGCGGCAAAGACGACGAGTTGCTTCGCCGATCTGCAAGGTCCGGAGTGCCGGGCACCGATAATGCGACATTCCCCGTCGCCCCACCGGCGACGGCAACGACTACGCTGGTTCGTGGCGGACCCTTCAAGGTCTCCTGCACCAAGACGTCGTAATGGGTGTAGATCACCCGGCCGATCCATCGGTCGCCTCCTTGCTCGTGACAGAGCCGTGGACGATGAGATCGGCGCGTTGAGTGAGTTGTGCGACGTCGATCGGCCCGTGCTCAATCGGGCGGGCGCCTCCGCGGAGATCCTGCGCGAAGCTGCTGGAAATCCCCAGCAAGCTTGCGCAACACACGGCCGCCAAGGTGACGGATAGCCTGGCCATCACTCCTCCGAGCGCGAATTCGGGAGAGGGGAGCGTTCAGGGTGGGATTAGCAAGGGGGCAGCCACCTGTGGAGGGATCAAGAGATCGCGGAATCTGCTTGTAACGAAGGGCTTCCAGCCCTGGTCGGCGGCGGGATTCCCGTGGCGCAGGACAGAAATGCGGTTACGTCGACAAATATCGATTTGAGCTACTGTCTGTCTCTCGTGGCTTCCGCCTTCAGGCGGAAGGTATCAAGGAGGATCTGTGTCGCGACTACTCACGTGGATCGGTGTTGGTGTGGTGGCAATTGCCGGTGCAGCAGCGCCTGCGTCGGCGCAATCGGCGCAGCAGGCGTGCGATCGCGCGTGCCTGCGGACGATGCTCGATCAGTACCTCGCCGCTGTCGTCAAGCACGATCCGGCCGCCGCCCCGCTCGTCGTCGGCTTCCGCCAGACGGAGAACGCGATCAACGTGCGCCCTGGTAACGGCGTCTGGAAGACCGTGACCGGTCTCGGCAAAGTGCAGCGGCGGTATCTCGATCCGGTCTCAGGGCAGGCCGGGTACTACGGGACGGTCGAGGAGGGGAGCGAGACGCCGATCGTGACCGTGCGCGTGCGCGTCGAGAACCGGAAGCTCACCGAAGCGGAATGGTTCATCGCGCGCGCGAACGATCCGGGACTCGCACGGTCCGCGACGGCAGGGAGGTCCTCCGGCGAACCTTCATAACCCCGAGTACCTCACGGCGAATCCACCGCCCGATCGCGTGGTGACGCGCAACCAGCGATCCGACCGCGACACGCTGATTCGCATCGTCGACAGCTACTTCGACGCGATCACCTCGCACGACGGCTCCGTCGCGCTGACGCATGAAGGCTGCGGCCGGGTGGAGAACGGCTCGCCGGCGCCGGCGGGACGCTTCCTGCCGGCGGCCCCGCCGCGCCGGCGGGCCTGGCGGAGCCGCCGCTCCGCCAGCGGGCCGCGGCGCCCCTGCAGGACAGGCCGCGCCACAGCCGGGAGCTGGCAGCAACGACTGCGTCGCGAATCTGCAGAACTTCAACCTCTCGATGGTCGTCGCGCGCAGGATTCCGCTCGTCGACGAAGAAGCGCAGGTGGTTCTGGCCTACGCCGTCTTCATCCGCCGGCCCGGATCGCCGACGCCGCGCAACGCGTTCAGCGAGTGGTTCGTGATCGACGAGGCGAAGATCAGAACGATCTACACGGCGATGTTCTATCCAGCGCCGGAGCTCGCGCGTGCCGAACTGGCCGCCGTACGAGGGCAACTGGCCGCTGCCGGCGACGATCGTGCCGGCGCCAGCGCAGCCGCGTCCTTGAGTTAATCCGGATCAATACACGCGCGATATAATCCGCCCGCCCAGAACGGGCGGTCGCCGAAGGATCCGCCCACAGGCAATGCCGAGATGGAGGTAGCGACGTGAGTATCAAAACCTGGATTGTTGTTCCACTACTCCTTGCCGGTGTGAGCGCGAGCGCGCAGACACCCGCCGGCAGGCAGGGGGCTGGTGCTCCGGGCCGGCAGGGCACCGCCGCGCCGGGCCGGCAAGCGGCGAGCACCGCGAAGCCGATGTTCAAAGCGATCTGGGAGCGGGTGCCGTACCCGAAGGACGTGAACCTGGAGGCGGTCGCGTGTGTCTCGGCGGACGAATGCTGGGCCGCAGGCAGGAAAGGGTCGATCGTCCACACGGCGGATGGCGGCAAGACCTGGGACGCGCAGCTTGGCGGCGACCCTGACGCGATCGCCGAAGACGATTTCGATCACATCGTTTTCGTAGATCGCACGCACGGGTGGGCACTGAGCCGAGGCGGCAAGATTGTCGGCACGACCGACGGCCCGCACGTGGGCGGAGCTGAGCAAGGTCAGCGGCACCGCGAGAGGCGTGTGGTTCGTGTCGCCGCAGGTCGGCTTCGAGATCGAGAATCCGGATTCGACCGAGCAGTCGACGCTGCGTCTCAGCAACGACGGCGGCAAGAACTGGAAAGCCGTGAACCGCTGCAGCATCGAACTGATGGTCGACGGTCTGTCGCGCAAGTTGGGCTGCATGATGTAAACGATGCAGTTTCTCTCGCCGACCGTCGGCTTCATCGGCGGCTCCGTCGGCCGCGAGTTCACGGTGTTCGGCAAGACGACGGACGGCGGGCAGACGTGGGCGATGTCTGCCATTCCCGGCGGCAAACGGCTTATCAGCAGCATCTATTTCTGGTCGCCGAACGAGGGCATGGTGGTCCTCGAGAAGGGCGAGGAAACGCATTGGACCGCCGATGGCGGGGCCACCTGGGCCCGGTCGACCAGCTCGCGCCTCTGGCCCGCCTATTACGGCGTCGGTGCCGGCAAGATCATCGTTGGCGCCAACGAAGGGAACAGCGGGATGGGGTATTCGTTCAACGGCGGCCGCAGCTTTACCGTGCGGCCGTTCGCGGGGGTCGCGTCGGTGCGAGCTGTCGCGTTCTTCGATGCCACGAACGGGATGCTCGTCGGCGATCATGGCATGGCATACAAGTATCGAATCGTGCCGCAGGAGTATTCGAGCCCAGGCATGATCGCGGCGGCCGCGCCATAACACACACAGTCGCGGGACGCTCGGAGCGCGCGCGTTGTCGCCGCGCTCCGAGCCCTATCCTATGCCCTCGTTCCCGCCGACGCGATCGTCAGCGCGAAGCCGCTCGGCTCGGTCACTTCGAACGCACGGGAGCCCCATTCCGTGTCGTGCGGTTCCTTGGTCAACGTGATGCCGGCCGCCTTGGCGCGCGCCGCCACCTGGTCGATGTCGTCGGCGGCCTCGATGTAGATCCGCATCCCAACGCCTTTGGCCCGGTTGAGACCTTTCTTGCCGTCGTCCTGGCTCAGGCCGAGGCGCGCATCGCCGGCCTTCAGCATTGCGCCGAGCAGTTTGCCGTCAACCTCCCAGCGGTCCTCGACCTCGAAGCCGAGTCCACCGAAGAAGTCGAGGCTTTGCTGCAGGTTGTTGACGGTCAGGCTGGGCATCACGCCCCTGCCGTTCAATGATCCGTTCCCCGAAGCACCCATTGAGACCTCCACTGCGATGGTCCGGCTAAAGCCGGACACGACGACGCAGCATCTTAATGCCGCTGCGTAACATCCGTCGCGTTCTGTGAACGTATCTCCAGGGGTACACGTAAGCTATTGACGAAATCACGGCTCAGCAGATGGAAAAGAAGCGCAGCGGCTGGCGGACGGCGGGTCTGATTGCAGGGATTGGCTGCCTGTCGATCATCGGGGTCGTCGTCGGCGGCGTGATCATCGCGGTCATCTGGGCGCGGTCAGTTGTTGGGGACCTGGATACGGATCCGCGGCCAGTTGATCGACGGATCGCGCTTTCGGCGCCCGCGGCAGATACCGCCAGCGGGCCGGAGAAGGCCGCGAGCCGCACCGCTCCGATGCGATTGACGATCGACCTGCGGGAGGGTGAGTTCACGATCAAGCCCGGCCAGCCGGGGAGCGAGATCCGCGTGGAGGGCGAATACCCACCCGACATGTACGAACTGACTGAACACCAGGAGACGGACCCTGCCACCGGCGTGCGCCGGGTCACCGTGCAGTTCAAGTCAAAGACGCCCATGTGGGCGCGAATCTTCGCGGGTTTCGGGGGCGGCAGTTCCGGGAATCCTCCACGACTAACTGTGACCATTCCGCGCGGCTCGCCAATCGACCTCAACCTGCAGGTGACCATGGGCAAGTCAGAGGTCGATCTCGGCGGACTGACGCTGGGCGAAGTCAGCGTCACCGCCGCGATGGGGGAGCACAGCCTCGATTTCCACGAGCCCGTGGTCGAGGGGCTGCGCGAGCTGCGCATCAGCAGCAACATGGGGAAACTCGCCCTCGAGAATCTCGGCAACGCCCGCGCAGACACGATCCACGCGTCCGGAAACATGGGCGAGGTGACGGCGAATCTGGGCGGCGCGTGGCCGGTCGGGTCCACGTCCAGCCTCACCTTCGAGCAGTCGATGGGAGAGCTGACGCTGCGTGTGCCCAACAGTGTCCGCCTCGACGCTGACGTGCGCAGCTCGCAGGGCGGTGAGACGACGAGCCGCACCACCCAGGACGCCACACCTCCTGACACTCCAAACGCGCCCACGCTTCGTCTGCGGGTGACCAGCTCGATGGGCGAGGCGCGCGTGGTCCGTTACTGATACTCCTTCTTCGCGCCCTTCGATATCCTTTGTCTTCGTGGTTTAGCGGTCGATTCCCATCTGCCAGAGGACGAAGGCCCAGTTGAAGGCGATGTCATGCAGGGCGTCATAGCGTCCGGAGGCGCCGCCGTGCCCAGCCCCGAAGTTGACCTTCAGCAGCAGCGGATTCGCGTCAGTCTTCGTGGCGCGAAGCTTTGCCGACAAGCTTGCTGCCCTCCCAGTACGGCACCTGACTGTCGTTAATCGACACCCTCACGAGCATCGCGGGATAGCGCTGCGCCTTGACGTTGTCGTACGGTGAGTATCTGGCCATGTAGTCGTAGGCCGGCTTGTCGTTGGGATTGCCCCACTCGGTGTACTCGCTCGTCGTCAGCGGTAGCGTCGCATCGAGCATCGAGTTGAGCACGTCCACAAACGGCACGAACGCGAGGGCTGCCTTGAACAGGTCGGGACGCATATTCACGACGGCGCCCACCAACATGCCACCCGCGCTGGCTCCTTGAATCACGAGCCGCCCGGTCGAGGTGTACTTCTGCGCGACGAGGTGCTCTGCCGATGCAATGAAATCGGTGAACGTGTTGATCTTGTTCATCATGCGGCCGGCGTCGCGCCACGGCTCGCCCAGCTCGCCGCCGCCACGGATGTGGGCGATGGCATAGACGACTCCGCGATCGAGCAGCGGCAGCCGGCTTGATGCGAACGTCGGTGCGAGAGAGACGCCGTACGAGCCGTACGCGTACAGCAGCAACGGCGCCGAGCCGTCACGTCGTGTCTGCTGGTGAGAGACCAGGGAAATCGGAATCTTCGTCCCGTCGGACGCTGTGGCGAACACGCGCTCGGACGTGTAATTCGACCGGTCGAATCCCCCAGGCACTTCGGTCTCCTTGACGAGCGTGGCGCGCCGCGTCGTCATGTCGTAGTCGAACACCGATGGCGGTGAGACCAGCGACTGATAGTCGTACCGCAATACCGTCGTGTCGAAACTGATGGTTCTGACCGGTCGACGCGCCATACACCGGCTCCGGAAACGGCACGCGGTGACGATCGCGAGTCTTGAGATCAACGATTTCGAGCTGCTGAAGCCCGTTCTCCCACTCGGACAGCACGAGGTGGTCCGCGAACGGTTCGACCTGTTCGATCTTGACGTCGGGACGGTGCGCGATGAATTCCCTCCAGTTACTGCTCGGACGTTCTGCCTACTGGCGCCGTCACGACGCGGAAGTTCTTGGCGCCTTTGTTGGTCCGGATGTAGAACAGGCCGCCGTGGTGTTCGACGTCATATTCATGATCGGCCGAGCGCGGCACGATGACGGCGAGCGGGGCGGTGGGTGTGTCGGCCGGCAGGTAGCGGCACTCCGTTGACGTCTTCGCGGCGCTGTGCAGGACGATCAGGGCTCGGTCCTTCGTCCGTGCCGACGAATACATCGAACAGCTCGTCGTTCTCTTCATAGACGAGATCGTTCGTCTCGTGAACCGACCACATGGCGGAAAAACTTGTCGCTGCGTTTCGTCACCGCGTCTTCCGTGGTGAAGAAGAGCGTCTTGTTGTCCGTGGCCCACTCGATATTGCCGACGCGCTCCGCCCGATCCGGCAGCAGCGCGCCGGTCGAGAGGTCCTTGACGTGCAGCGTGAACTGACGGTAGCCCGTCGAATCCGTCGAATAGGCGAGCAGCCGTCCATCATCGCTGGGTGTGAACGCCCCCAGCGCCATGAACGGCAGTCCTTTCGCCAGCTCGTTCAGATCCAGTAGCACCTCTTCTGGTGCCG
The DNA here is from genome assembly GCA_963793705.1 of uncultured Acidobacteriota bacterium. Classification (GTDB taxonomy): domain Bacteria; phylum Acidobacteriota; class Vicinamibacteria; order Vicinamibacterales; family UBA2999; genus Gp6-AA40. The sequence goes on from CAWCBC010000027.1 coordinate 9,747, forward strand.
TCAGCGCTGCCCTTCTTGCGGAGATAAATCGGATATTGCTGTCCCCGAATCGTGCGCGTGAAATAGAAGTAGTCCCCGCGTCGGTACGGCGCCGTATCGTCGTCTTCCTTGATGTGCCCGACGATTTCCTTGAACAGCGTGTCCCGAAGCGCAGCCGTCGGCTGCATCACGGCGTCTGCATACGCGTCTTCGGCACGCAGGTACTCCGTGACCTTCGGGTTTGCTTTGTCCCGCAGCCAGAAATAGTTGTCCACGCGGGAGTCGCCATGGACCGTGATGGTCTTGGGCTGCTTGTCTGCGACAGGCGGCGGGCCAACCGAAGGGGTGCTTGTGCTCATCTGAGAAGTCGTACAGCTCGGGGCGGCCACGCAGGCCCCACAGACGATCATCACGGCGGTATGAATCGCATGGCTGGCCTCAGCGTTTGTCGACGACGATCTTGCCGCCCTTCACCACAACCTTCGTCTTCAGCATGTTGTGGATTCCCTCGAGCGGATTGCCGTCGAGCAGGACGATGTCCGCCAGCTTTCCCGGCTCCAGCGTTCCCAGCTGATCGCCCATGCCGATGTAGGCCGCCGTGTTCGGTCCCATCAACTTGAAGATGTCCTGCATCGAAAACACGATGCTGTACGACTTCAGCTCGTGCTCGAGACCGGCGAGCGCCTCGTAGTTGGTGTCGGTGCAGTAGCCGATCAGGCCGCCGTGATCCCAGATCGTCCGGGCGTTGAGCATCGCGTAAGCGGCCTCGGTGCCGAGTGCCTTGCCAGCCGCATCGCGATTGGCGCCGGCGATCGCTTCCGGCCATGGCTTGCCATCGCGGAAGCGCGGGTTGTTGTCGTTGGCAAACACCCCGAAGATTGGCGCGCCGAAGCCGATCGTGCCGAGGGCAATCGCGCCCGATGTGGCGACGATGTCCGCGGCCTCATGGCTGGTGAAGTCCTTGTTCGGCAGATGGACCAGCCGGCGGACACCCGCTTGCACCGCCGCGACCATGGCCGGCGTGCTGACGGCATGGACGTTGACCTGCACACCGGCCTTCGCCGCTTCATCGACAACGGCCTTGAGCACCGCGATCTCCTCGGGCGTCGGTCCGGGGAGTGGCGTGAGCGCGATCTCTCCAGTGTGTTTGATGCCCTTGGCCGCCATCGCGCGAATCGCGGCGCGCGCCTCGTCTGGTGTGCCGCGGAGGTTGACGCGCTCCGACGGGATGATGCGCGGGCCGTTGATCATGCCCGACTCGATGTGATCGCGGAGCGTGATGTTGCCGTCGCCTGGACCGCCGCCTGACAGGATGGTCGTGTAGCCGGCGTCGAGCAGCGCCTGCATCTCCTGCTTCTCAGCCGGTCCCGTGTTGACGTGTTTGTGGGCGTCGATGAATCCGGGCATGGCGCTCATGCCCTTGGCCTCGATCACGCGCAGCCCCTGCGTCCCGGCCGCACCGGCGGACACCGACACGATCCGGCCGCCACGCACGATGATCGTTGCCGCGTTCATCACCTGGCCGTTGCCGACGATGACGCGCGCGTTGGTAATGGCGAGGTCCTGAGCATGTGCTGACAAGGCGCCGAGGACCAAGACGCTCAGGGCCGCGGTGACAACGCGCCAGGCACGGATAGCAATCATCTGATTTCTCCAGAACGAGGTGGCCGAGGCGGGGATCGTAGCGTAAGGCGGCTGAAGTTACACTGTCCGGGCGATGGATCTCCTCCGGTGGCGCCGCGGTCCGCGCGGCAACCAGGACGCGGCCGCCGAGGGCGAGCTGCCCTCGCAGATCAATCACTATCGTGTCCGTCGTGTGCTCGGACAGGGCGGCATGGGTGTCGTCTACCTCGCGGAAGACGAGCGGCTGGGTCGCGACGTCGCGCTGAAAGTGCTGCGCGACAGCTCGTCGGACCCGAGCGCGCGCCTGCGGCTCGTGCGGGAGGCGCGCATCGCGGCCGGCGTCTCGCATCCACTGATCTGCCAGGTGTTCGAGCTGGGTGAATGGAACAACCAGCCGTTCATCGCGATGGAGCTGATCGACGGCGAGCCGCTGGCAGGGCGGCTCGCCGGCGGCCCGCTGCCGGCGTCCGAGGCACTGCAGATTGCGGTGGCCGTCGTCGACGCGCTCGGCGTCCTCCATCGACGCGGCGTCATCCATCGCGACCTCAAGCCATCGAACGTGTTCGTCACGGCCACCGGCATCAAGGTCGTCGACTTCGGCCTCGCGCGCCCGGTCGCCTCGGCGCACGCGGACACCGCGATTACCAACTCCGGCATCTTCCTCGGCACACCGCGGTACGCGGCCCCCGAACAGCTGCTCGGCGACGAAGTGGACGAGCGCGCCGATCTGTTCTCCGCCGCGGTGATGCTCTTCGAGATGCTGGCCGGACGCCCGCCGTTTTCGGGGAAGACGCTGGCGGCGATCGCGCAGTCGGTGCTGCACGACACGCCGCCGGTGTTGACCGGCTCGCCGGCGATCTCCGCGGCCGATCGCATCCTGCACCGGGCGCTGTCGAAGAAGTTGGAGGATCGATATCAGACGGCGGATGCGCTGGCCGCGGACCTGCGGGCCGCGCTGCAGCTGGCGGCGGGCGATCACGTGGCCGAAGCGCGGACGATGCTGCGTCTGGCCGTCCTGCCGTTCCGTCTCCTGAAGCGCGATCCGGAGACGGACTACCTGGGGCTCAGCCTGGCCGACGCGTTGGTCAGCTCGCTGACCGGGCTCGAATCGCTCGTCGTGCGCTCGAGCCTCAAGTCGGCCCGCTACGCCAATACGGTGCCCGATTTGGAGGCCGTCGCCGCGGACCTGGCCGTTGACGTCGTGCTCACGGGTTCGATTCTGCGCGCGCAGGATCAGGTCCGTGTCAGCGCGGAGCTGGTCTCGGTGCCCGCCGGCGACAGCTGGTGGTCGCAGACGACGCTCGTGCCGCTCGATGCGGTAATCGATCTGCACGACGAGCTGGCGCAGGCGGGTGATCGCGTCGCTGCCGCTGACCGCGCAGGACCGCAACTACCGGCCGCGCGCGGCCGGCAATGCCAAGGCGTTCGATCTCTACCTGCACGGCATGCGCCTGCGGGCGGAGACGGCGAGCTGGCGTCAGGCGCACGTGTTCTTCGAGCAGTGCCTCGAGCTCGATCCCACGTTTGCGCCGGCCTGGGCCGAACGCGGACGGCTCGAGCGTCTGTTCGGGAAGTACGAGGATCCGGCGCAGCTGGCACGCGCGGAAGCGGCGTTCCTGCGCGCGCTCGAGCTCGATCCCGACAACGGCGCCGCGCAGTACTACTACGCGCAGCTCGAAATCGACCTCGGTCGCCTGGATGCGGCGCTCGCCCGATTGCTCGAGCGGGTGCGACATCGTCGCGCCGAGCCGCACATCTACGCGGCCCTGGTTCATGCCTGCCGCTATGGCGGGTCTGCTCGACGAGTCGCTTGCCGCACATCGCCAGGCACAGCGGCTCGACCCGACGCTGCCGACCACCGTGCATCACACCTATTACATGCAGGGCGACTACGAGCGGGCGCTGGCCGCAGCGGGCCACGTGTCGGATCCGTTCGTGGCCGGGGTCCTCTGGGCGCTGGGCCGGGACGCGGAAGCCCTGGCCAGCGCGCGCCGGGAGGAGGAGCGCTTCGCGTCCGTGCCGTTGATGCGCGCGTTCTCGTCGGCGTTGCGTGCCACGCTCGAGGGCAAGCGTGAGGAGGGCATTGCGGCTATCGAACGGGTCAGGACGTCTGGCTTCTCCGACGGCGAAGGGTTGTTCTATCTGAGCGGCATTTACGCGCGGCTGGAAGAGCCACAGCGCGCGTGCGAGATGCTGACGCGGGCGATCGACGCCGGCTTTCTCTGCGCTCCGGCATTTGAAACTGATGTCTACCTGACGTCGCTGCGCGCGACGACCGACTGGCAACCGCTGCTCGATCGCGTTGACCACAGCGCGGCGGCGCGTGACGAACGAATTCGCTCGTGCCGGCGGCCGCGCGCTGCTGGGATTGGGGACTTAAACCACGAAAAACACAAGGCCAACCCGAAGATCGCGAAGCAGAGACTCGTTGTGAAGGAGATGATCCCTCGTCATCGCTCGCATCGAGCGGCCGACCGAGAATCAAAGTCCTAGGTACTTCGTGCTTGGTTCTTAGTCCGTCCTTGGTCCATGGTCCGTCCTTGGGCCTTCGTCCTTCGTCCTGGGTCTGTCCGTCGCCGGGACTTAGGACGAGGGGCCAGGGACGGACCACGCGCTAAGCACTAAAGACCAAGGACCTCGCGCCCAAGGCGCGAAAGCAGCGGGAGCAGCGCCTCGATATCCGCCTGCGAGGTGCGGAAGTTGACGATGCAGGCGCGCAACGCAAAGCGGCCATTGACCATGGCGTTGGACAGAAACGCCTGTCCACTTCGTTCGACCCGCGACAGTAGTTCCTGGTTCAGCCGCTGCAGGGCCTGTTCGGTCTCCGGGGTGCCTACAGCTTGGCCGCAGGTCACCTGGGACGTAGCGAAACGTCGTGATGCTGAGGTGCTGCGTCAGCGCCTCGAAGTCGGGATGCTGCTGCACCAGGGTGTGCAGATGCCTCGACAGGCGCATGTCGTCGCCGATCATCTGCTGATAGCCCGACCAGCCCACCTGCCGCAACGCCAGCCACACCTTCAGCGCTCGGAACCCGCGCGAGTTCTGCGGACCGTAGTCGAAGTAATTCGTCACCTCGTGGTCGAAGTGGTAGTAGCTCGGGTGGTACGAGAAGGCGCGACGCAGATCACCGCGCCGACGCACGAGCGCGCAGCCCGCTTCGAGCGGCGCGTACAGCCACTTGTGCGGATCGACGGCGACGGAGTCGGCCTCGCTCAGCGCCTGCAGGCTCTCGGGCGCGCCAGGCACTCGCGCCGCGAGCGCACCGTAGGCGCCGTCCACGTGGAACCAGACGTCGTGGCGCCGGCACACCGCGGCGATCTCCGCCAGCGGATCGACAACGCCCGTGCTGACGCTGCCGGCGGTGCCGACGACAAGGAAGGGCCATGCGCCGTCGACGCGGTCGGCGACGATCTGCCGTTCGAGCGCCGCGACATTCATGCGCTGCTCGGCATCGACCGCGAATCCAGCGAATCGCGTCGGTGCCGAGCCCGAACATGTCGGTCGCCTTCTGGATCCAAGTGTGCGTTTCGGTCGACGCGTAGACGTACAGCGGTGCCTGCGTCCCGCGGAGCCCGTCGTTCGCACGTCCGCGGCCTTCGCGGCGCGGGCGGCGAGGAAGCAGATAAAGTTCGCCATCTTGCCGCCGCTCACCAGCAGGCCGTCGCCGCCGGCAGGAAACCCGATCAGCTCGGCAATCCAGCGGATCGTCTGCGCTTCGATCTCGGTGGCGACCGGCGACAGCCGCCATGCGCCGACGTTCTGGTTGACGGCGGAGGCCAGCAGATCGCCGAGCGCGCCGATAGGCGCGGGGCTCGACGTGATGTAGCCGAAGAACCGCGGATGTCCGTTGAAGAGCGAGTGCTCGAAGAGCAGTTGCGCGGTGTCGGCGAGCAGCGTATCCGCGTCGCTGCCGCCCTCGGGTAGTGTCCGCTCCGCGTTCAGCAGGTCGCGGATCGTGGCTGGAGACTCGTCGCGCATTACCGGACCGTCGGGCAGCCGCTCCAGCCAGTCGGCGATCCGATCGACCAGGTGGTGGCCGGCGGCGCGAAAGTCGGCCGCGCTCATGTCGAGCGGCGCGTTGCGGCCTGTTATCGGAACATCCTTCGTTTCCATCATCGCAGTCCGTCAAATAGATCCAGCACGGACGCGAGGTGCACGCGGGCGTGCGAGCGCTTCAGGGGTCTCCTCGACGGTCAGCAGTCGCTCAAAGGCCTGTTGTGCCTCCAGCCAGGCCCCCGGTTTCCAGAGCCATGCGTCCCGCCGTGAGGTCGTCAACCGACTGAGAAGGGCGCACGTTTGACGCGATTATATCGGCGCTTGTCATCGCGCTTCGCTTCCGGGAAACTAATGCACTCGCAGCCACGCTGGGGTCGCTGTTCAAGGAGGGTGTTACGTGTTGAATTGGGGAATCAGAGTTGCCGGCGCGCTCGCTATTTGCGTCGCCATCGCGCCCTCGCTGGGCGCGCAGTGGCCGTCGTATCCGACGCCGGGCGTCCCTCGCGATCCGAAGGGCGTGCCGAACTCTTACCGGTCCTCCTCCCCGAACAGCGGATGGCAAGGTGGATTTTTCTGGCGTCTGGAATCTCGGACGAGGCGGTCGCGGTCGCGCCGGTGGCGGTGTGGGGCCTGCCGCGCCCGCTGGCGGCGCAGCACCGGCGCAGGGGCGCAGGCTCCGCGCGGTGGCGGCGCACCGGCGGCTAATCCGCCGGCTCAGGCGCGCCAGCGGCGGGTGATGCTCAGGCCGCCGCGGGTGGCGGAGCTGGTCGCGGTGGCGGTGGTGGCGCGGAGGGGGGGGCCGCGGCGACGCCGTCTGCAACCCTAACCCGGATGGCACCTTTAACTCGGCATTCAGCGAGGTGGCCGGAAACGCCGACTGCCTGCCGCCGATGCAGCCGTGGGCGCAGGATCTGAAGAAGAAGCGGATGGCCGACAACATGAAGGACAACCCTGACGTGTGGTGCCTGCCGATTGGCCTGATGCAGTACCACAACCATCCGCAGCCGAGTCAGATCGTCCAGACGAAGAACCTCATGCTGATCACCTACGAGTCGAATTACGGACTCCGCTACGTCTACCTCGATGGGCGGCCGGCGCCGAACAACGATCCACAGCCGTGGTGGTTCGGCTACTCACGCGGGCGGTGGGAGGGCAACGACACGCTGGTGGTCGAGACGACGCACTTCAATTCCGAGGAGCGGGCGTCGTGGCACGACGTCAACGGCACGCCGTGGTCCGATCAGCTCAAGATGACCGAGCGGTTCACGCGTCCGACGTTCGGCTTGCTCCAGGTCGACGTGACGATTGACGACTCGAAGGTCTTCGCGAAGCCGTTTACCGTTCGCGTGTATCGGAACCTTCTGGTGGACTCGGAGATGATCGAGTTCATCTGCAACGAGAACGAGCAGTCGACCGACCATATTCCGAAGCCGGGCCAGCCTGGGCTGCCCGGCCGCCCCGGCTCCGCCGGCCGCGGCGCCCGCAAAGTAGAAAGTAGAGAGACACCGGCGGGTCCGCCGCGAACGTTGCGGACTCGCCGGAGCCCTCTTATTTCAGATTCCGGTAAACGATCTCCTCAACTCCCGAATACACCTTCATCGACGCCTCGTCGTAGAACGGCAGCGTCTGCATCATCACGACGACGCCGATCTCACGGCTCGGGTCGATGAAGAAATGCGTGTTGAAGATGCCCGCCCACGTGCCGCTGCCGGGCGCGCGCATGTTCGGACGCTTCGTCTTTGCGAGCTGGAAGCCGAGCCCCCAATGATCCTCGCCAGCGCCCACCGGGAAGTTTCTCGACAAACCCAGATTCGTGGACTGTTGCAGCGGCACGACCACCTTGCCGGTGTGGTTCTCGAACATCGTCTTCGCCGACTTCTCGCTGAGGATGCGCGCCTGGCCGAACTTGCCGTCATTGAGGAGCATCCGCAGGAACATGCCGTAGTCGCCAGCGGTGGAGTAGAGGCCGCCGTCGCCCTGCACCGGGGACGCGACCGTGGCCGGTGCCGGACGTTCGACGAGTTTGCCGTCGGCGCCGCGGGTGTTCACCGCGACGACCCGCGGGTGCTTCGGCTGGGGCACGACGTAGCTCGTGTCCTGCATGCCGAGCGGCTTCAGGATCCGCGCGTCGAGAAACGCGTCGAGCTTCTGACCTGAGATGGCCTCGACCACCTGTCCGAGAACCCGAGTGCTGGCGCCGTAGGCCCAGCGCTCGCCCGGATCGAACAGGAGCGGCATGTCGAGTTCCGTTTTGCTGGTCTTCTGCGTCACCGTCGCGACGGTCTGGCTCGCGAAGCCGTAGCCGATGCCCGACGTATGCGTCAGCAGGTGCCGGATGGTGATCGGTCGCTTCGCCGGACGGGTCTCGTAACTGCCGTCCGCCGCGTTGAACTTGCTGATGACGAGCGGGTCCTTGTACTCGGCAGGTACTTCGCCACCTCGTCGTCGAGCTTCAGCTTGCCCTCGTCAACGAGCATCATGATGGCAACGGACGTCACCGCTTTGTCATCGACGCGATGTTGAAGATGGTGTCCTTCGCCATCGCCGCATTGCGAAGCGTGCTGCTCTTGCCGAACGCCTCGTGATAGACCACGCCGTCCTCATTGACGACGGTGACGACAACGCCGGGGACGTCGCCGCGCGCAGTGGCGTCTGTCAGGTATTTCGACAGCGCTGCCGTGCCTGATTGGGGAATCGAGGGCGCGGCGGCGCTGAGCGCGACCGCGATGAGAGCCGGAAGCATCCAGAGCAGTCGTTTCATGTGCCGTAATCTTAGACGAATGGCAACTCCCGATCCCATCCTGGAGTTCATCAGACGGATGTGGGCCGTCGATCACGAACTGCAGCGGGTCTCGAAGCGCATGGTGGGCCGAATCGGCCTGACCGCGCCGCAGCGGCTGGCGGTTCGATTCATCGGCCGCCACAGCGGCGTGACGTTGAGCGAGCTCGCCGACCAATGCCGCTGAGTTATCCGCGGCACGCCTCGTGCCTGTTCCAGTCGGATGCGAAGCGCAGTGGATGTCGTAGTCATCGGCGCGGGAGCGGCAGGGGTTGCCGCCGCGCGGACCCTCAAGGAACAGGGCATGAGCGTGGCGGTCCTCGAAGCGCGGGAGCGGATCGGCGGGCGTGTCTTCACACACCGCGATCCTTCGACGGCGACGCCGATTGAGCTCGGTGCCGAATTCATCCACGGCAGGGCGACGGAGCTGACCGAACTGCTGACTGACGCGAGGCTGCCGAGCCTCGACGTTGCTGGCCAGCGATACACCCCGAGCGGCGGTCGGTTGCGTCCGATGAACGACTTCTGGGAGCGACTCGATCAGGTGATGCGCCGTCTGCCGAAGCCCCCGGCGGCCGATCGCAGCTTTCGCGACTTCCTCGACACGCATCCCGGAGGGCGCCGGCTGATACGTGAGCGGCGCCTGGCGCTGCAGTGGGTCGAAGGCTTCCACGCCGCAGATTCGAGGCTGATGAGCGCGCAGGCGTTAGCGGAGGGCGGCTGGCCCGGCGACGATATCGAAGAGCGGCGTCTTGGACGAGTGATCGACGGCTACGATCGCGCCATCGAATGGCTGGCGGCGCCGCTGGCTGCATTCATCCGGCTTGGCGCTGTCGTCGCTCGCGTTGAATGGTCACGCGGTGCAGTCGTCGTTCGCGTGGGCCGCCCGGGGGAGGCGCTCCGGTTTGCGGTGGATGCGCGGGCAGCGGTGATCGCTGTACCGCTTGGCGTGCTCAAAGTCGCGCCCGGCGACCCGAGGGGCAATCGAGTTCGTCCCAGACATTACGGCAAAACGTCGCGCGCTCGACCTCCTCGAGATGGGTTCGGCCGTACGCGTCGTACTGCAGGTCCGCGAGCGCTTCTGGCCGAGGACACGCACCTGAGTTTCCTGCATCGGCAATGACTCGATCTCAACGTGGTGGGGATGCGTACCCGATGCGCACGCCGATCATCGTCGGGTGGTGCGGCGGTCCGGGTGCGCGGCGGCTCGCGCAGCTTCGCGCCGACGAGCTCGAATCGCGTGCGGTGAGCTCGCTCGCGCGACAGCTGCACATCTCGCGACAGCGCCTGCGATCTTTGGTCGAGGCCTTCTGGACACACGACTGGGAGCACGATGTCTTCGCGCGCGGCGCCTACAGCTATGCCGCCGTGGGCGGCGCTGAGGCCGCGGCAGCGCTCGCCCGTCCCCTGAGCCGCACGCTGTTCTTTGCCGGTGAGGCCTCCGACGCCGAGGGCGGCACTGGCACCGTGGATGGTGCGATTGCCAGCGGCCGTCGAGCGGCCCGTCAGGTCATGCGCGTCCTCGGTTGACGGCGCCTAAACCTTGCCGCCACGAGCTTGCGCAGCTTCTCGTCGGCTGCTTCAACGAGCGGCCGCGCTTCCGCATGTCCGCCCACAGGTCGCCGACCTTGGCGACCCGGGCGGGCATGTTCCGCAGCGTGAACGTCGCCGGGCTGACGTCGCCGCGTTCGATCTCCTCCCAGGTGCACGGCGCCGAGACCGGCGCGCCGGGCTTCGCGCGAACCGTATAGGCGGCGGCGAACGTCGCGCTGTAGCCGTTGCGTCCCGTGTCCACGTAGATCCGGCCGCGGCGGTCGGCCTTGCTGAATTCCTGCGTCAGCTGGTCGGGCGCCAGGCTCACGAAGAGCGTGCCGACGGCGTTGGCGAACCGCACCACGGCTCCCATCGTGGTCTTGCCGTCGAGCGGCACGACGATGTGGAAGCCCTTCGAGCCGGTGGTCTTGACCCACGACGGCAGGCCGAGCTCCTCGAGCAGATCGCGCAGGCCAATCGCCGCCGCGCGCACCGCTTCACGTCATCCTTCGACGGATCGAGATCGAACACGCAGAGGTCCGGGTAGTTCAGGTCGGGCAGCCGCGACGTCCAGACGTGCTGCGTGATCGTGTTCTGGTTGGTGACCCACAGCAGCGATCCGTGTCGGTGACGACCGGATGGTGCACCACGCCGTCCTTCTTCGGAACCTCGACGCGCTGCAGCCACGCCGGAAAGCCCTTCGAGACGTCCTTCTGCCAGAATCCCTTGGCGCCGATGCCGGCCGGATAGCGTTCCATCGTGAGCGGCCGGCCGCGCAGGTGCGGCAGCGATCACCGGCGCGATCGCTTCGTAGTAGGCCGCGAGATCGCCCTTGGTGATCCCGTCGTCGGGGAACAGCACCTTCTCCGGGATGGGTGATCATCGACTCGCTCTCCTGACCATCGACTCGCGACGCGCGCGTCTTGTCGAAGCGGACGCCGAGCAGACGCGGGTGCCGCAGTTTGTCGTTTGCGGTCCATTCGATGAACGCCGACCTGCACGACGATCTCCGGACGGACCCAGTGCGCCCGAAGTCGCGGCAGGCCAGACGGCCTTGGTGAACGGCGTCTGTCGGAATCTCGATCGCGTCGAGCCGCCGGCGCAGGTCGAGCAGCAGCTTCGTATCGAAGCCGGTGCCGATCTTTCCCGCGAACACCAGGTCCGGCCCGTCGTAGTAGCCGACCAGCAGCGCGCCGAGGCCGACGCGCGCGCCCTGCGGATCGGTGAATCCGCCGACGACGAGCTCCTGCGACGACTCGCATTTCATCTTCAGCCAGTGCTTCGAGCGGCGGTGTTCGTAGGGCGAGCCGCGCCGTTTGGCGATCACGCCTTCCCATCCCTCGCGCCGCGCGCGCTCCCACGGCTCCGCGTCGTCCAGGAGCTCGACGCGCCGCATCGGCGCCGTGAACGGCAGTTCCTTCAGCAGGGCGCGCCGATCCTCGAGCGGCAGCGTCGTCACGTCGTGGCCGTTCAGCCACAGGATGTCGAAGACGTGATACCCGCTGTGACCGTCCCAGGTGACCTCGCCGTCGAGGATGATCTCGTCGACCGGCAGGCCGGCGATCGCGGCCGCCAGCGGCGGGAGGTTCTGGGGAGGCGATTGCGCGAGTACAGCTGGACGTCGTTGCCGCGCTTGTAGGCGAGCAGCCGGATGCCGTCGAACTTCCGCTCGAACAGCCAGTCGCCGCCGCTGAAGCGCTCCTGCGTCAGCGTGGCGGCCATCGGCTCGAGCCAGTCGGGCATGTGTGGCGGCTGGTGTCATCGCGGCGCGACCAGTAGCCTAACGCGAGACCGAGCGATGCTTCTTTGGACTACTCCATCAACGGATCTTTTGGCATCGGCAAGACCAGCGTCGCTCGCGAGCTGCGCCCTCTGGTGCCCGGCTCGGTCATCTGCGATCCAGAACCTGTGGGTGTGGTCCTCAGCGGGTCCAACGGCGGCCAGTCCCGGACTTCCAGGACCTGGCGTTGTGGCGGGGCCTCACGGTGACGGCCGCGCGCGCGCTGGCGGCCGTCGATCGCCGGTGATCATTCCAATGACGTTCTCGAATGTCGACTACCTGAATGCGATCAGACTCGCTCTCTCCAGGTCCGGCCAGCCGGTGCTGCACTTCTGCCTGACCGCGCCGCTCGACGTGATTCGCGAGCGCCTGACGAGCCGCGGCGAGCCGATGGGGAGCCGCGGTGGGCGTGGGTGCATCGGCGTGCGGAGGAATGCTGGTCCGCGCACCAGGACGCCGTCTTCGCGACGCACGTGTCAACGGATTCGCGGGCACCGTCTGCCGTCGCCGCCGATCTCGCCGCGCGCATCACATCATGCTGATCGTCATGAGCGGGCTCCCTGGCGTCGGCAAGACCACGATCGCGCGCGTCAGCCACGCGTGATTCGACGCGCCGCCTGTGCTCGGCGACACGCGATGACCAGCTGCCTCGCCTGAACTCTCGTTCACCCGACGCGGGTGGCGCGGGCGAGCTTGCCGCTGTACATGCGGGCATCCGCAGCGGCGAACAGCGCCTCGAACGTCGTCCCGTCGTCGGGGAACATGGCGATGCCGGCGCTGACGCTGAGTTCTGAGGGGAACTTCGCATCACGTCCACTGACGACGGTGTCATCCTGGATCTGCTCGATGCGGCGCTTCGCATCCGCACCCCCGCACCCGGGCAGGACGATGAGAAACTCGTCGCCGCCGTAACGCGCGCACAAATCGGACGCCCGCAGCGTACGCCCCAGACAGTGGGCCACGTGCACCAGCGCCCGATCGCCGGCGGCATGGCCGCCGACGTCGTTGATCCGCTTGAAGCCGTTCATGTCCAGCAAGGCCACCGCGAGCTTGCCGTTGTTTCGGCGCGCGCGCGCCAGCTCGCGTCCGACGTAGTCAACGGCGAAACGCTTGTTCGGAAGTCCTGTCAACTCGTCGGTGATGCCGTCGCTCATGCGCGTCAGGTACGCCTGATAGTTGCGATGCAGCACCGCGAGCGACGCCGCAAGTAGCGGTACGAGCCAGTAATTGTGCTCTCTGAAGCCGTGCGCGATCACCGCGGCGAGACCCGCGCCGATCATGTAACTCGGCCAGAGAGAGACGAAGAAATCGAGCCAGACCTTCCGGAACGGGTCGCCCAGCGACAGTGACACGGCACCGGCGACGAGGCCTGAATTCAGGGTGAAGAAGACGGTGATCGCGGCGGCAAACGGTTCCAGCGCCAGTGGCCCGTTCGAGGCGCCGCCTAAGTATTCGTAGACCGTCCCGGCGACGCCCATCGACAGCGCCAGGGCTGAGACACTGAACAGCGTTCTGTGTACCGGATTGCGCTCCCGACTGCTGAACGTGCACTGCGTCCACGCCCCAAACGCCCCGACGAAGATGGCGACGTCGGCGCCGCACACCAGCAACGCGAGCAGGTCGGCGATGTGGCCAGGAGTGAGCGAGGCTCCGCTGCCGAACACCGCAATTTGGCCCTTTGCCAGCGAGGCGAGGAGCGTGATCGCCATGAAGGCCGCGAGCGCCAGCGGCTGCGAGATGCCCGCCGAGAGCGTGCTCACCAGCACTAATCCGCCCGCGGCAATGACCGCGGCATAGTAGACACGGGCGATGAGCGGCGAACTGTTCGTGTCGCTACGCCGCCGCGCGGTCAGCACGCGTCGATCCCGCGCGTCGCGTTCGACACGGGTGATCTGTCCACTGGCATGCAGGTGCCAGAGTTCGGGTTTCGTCCGATCGAGAGTCGACACGATTCAGCCTAGTGAGGTGCCTCGAGGAAGTGTGCCCATATGGTCTTATCGGGCTGATCAGCCGTGGCCCGCACGATGTGCCCCAGCGTGTCATCGACTCCAAACACGAGTCCCATTGCGAAGGAACGAGCAACGGAGATGCCACGGCCCAGGTTGACGCTAAGGCGTTCGCGGGGAAAGAGTTCGCTCGACTTGGCAGCTTCGTGCAGATCTGTTTCCGTGATGCGAATCGGCACATCACCGTGTTCCAAATTGAGGGACCCGTGGGGTGATCGTGGGGCGCGCCTTGTTAGGCGCGCCACGCCATTCTCCGATCTACGACAGCAGCGCAGCGAGCGTCCGCTCGTAGATGGCCGACAGCGGCGCGATGTCGGCGAGCCGCACGTGCTCGTCGATGCCGTGGATCGACGCGCTGACGGGCCGAACTCGACGACCTCGCGCGAGACGCGGCGAGGAAGCGGCCGTCGGACGTGCCGCCGCTCGTCGAAAGCGCCGGCGTGACGCCGGTGACCGCCGTGACCGCGTCGCTGACGACGTCGACAAGCCCGCCGCGCGGCGAGAGGAACGGCGCGCCCGACAGCGTCCAGTTCAGGTCGTAGTCCAGGCCGTGCGCGTCGAGCACCTGCGTGCACGCGCGCTTTCAACTGCTCCGCCGTCGACTCGGTCGAGAAGCGGAAGTTGAACAGCACGTCGAGCGAGCCGGGAATCGATGTTGTTGGCGCCGGCGCCGGCGTGGATATCCGACATCTGAAAGCTGGTGGGCGAGAAGTACTCGTTGCCGCGATCCCACTCGGTCGCGGCCAGCTCCGCCAGCGCCGGCAGCGCCGTGTGGATCGGGATTGCGGCCCCGCTCCGGATAGGCGATGTGGCACTGCACGCCCTTCACGCGTGAGCACGCCGTTCAGCGATCCGCGCCGTGCCGTTCTTGATCGTGTCGCCGAAGTCGCGCGGCCGACGTCGGCTCGCCGACGATGCAGGCGTCGATGCGCTCGCCGCGCGCCTGCAGCTCGCGGACGACGGCCGCCGTGCCGTCGACGCCGGCGCCTTCCTCGTCCGACGTGAGCAGCAGCGCAAGCGAGCCGCGGTGCTGCGGCGCGCCGGCGACGAAACGCTCGGCGGCGGTGACCATCGCGGCCACCGACGTCTTCATGTCGGCCGCGCCGCGCCCGAACAGGCAGCCGTCGCGCTCGGTCGGCGTGAACGGATCGCTGGTCCAGCGCTCGACCGGCCCGGCGGCACGACGTCCACGTGCCCGGCCAGGCAGACGAGCGGCGCGGCGGTGCCGTCGCCGCGCCCAGAGATTCCGCACGGGGCCGCGATCGATCCGCTCGCAGGCGAAGCCGGCCGTCGTCAGGCGCGCCGCAATCAGCTCGAGGCAGCCGCCGTCGTCCGGCGTGATCGAGCGGCAGGCGATCAGCTGCTTCGCGAGGTCGAGCGTCTCGCGATCGATATCCGTGCACGGCGTCAGTCTCGCAGCAGCTCGTTGATGGACGTCTTGGCGCGCGTGGCGGCGTCCACGCGCTTGACGATGACCGCGCACGACAGCGAGTGCTTGCCGTCGGCCGAGGGCAGGCTGCCCGGGCACGACGACCGAGCCCGACGGCACGCGGCCGTAGTGCACCTCGCCGGTGGCGCGGTCGTAAATCTTCGTGCTCTGGCCGATGAACACGCCCATCGAGATCACCGAGTGCGCCTCGACGATGACGCCTTCGACGATCTCGGAGCGCGCGCCGATGAAGCAGTTGTCCTCGATGATCGTCGGGTTGGCCTGCAGCGGCTCGAGCACGCCGCCGATGCCGACGCCGCCGGAGAGGTGCACGTTCTTGCCAATCTGCGCGCACGAACCGACCGTCGCCCAGGTGTCCACCATCGTGCCCTCGTCCACGTAGGCGCCGATGTTGACGTACGACGGCATGAGGACGACGTTGCGGCCGATGAACGCGCCGGTGCGCACGGTCGCGGGCGGCACCACGCGGAAGCCGCCCTCGCGGAACTGCGCCTCGTTGTAGCCGTCGAAGCGCAGCGGCACCTTGTCGAACCAGGCGCGGCCGCCTGCGCCGGCATGAGCTCGGTTGTCGTGCGTGCGGAAGTACAGCAGCACCGCCTTCTTGATCCACTGGTGCGTCACCCAGGTGCCGTCGATGCTTCTCGGCGACGCGCAGCCGGCCGGCGTTCAGCTCGTGCAGGATCTGGTCGAGCGCCTGCGCGAGCGCCGGCTCGACGTTGCGCGGGCGAGATCTCGGAACGGCGCTCGAACGCCTGTTCAACGATGCTTTCGAGCGGGTGAGCGGCGGTCATAAGGTCATCCATGATATGTGCGATGGAGCAGAAAGCGTTCGCGCAGCTCCCATCGCCAATGTCGCCCGATTGAGGGCACGATCACTGGGTGGCGCTCGTCGGCGTAATCGTCGTCCTTCTTGCCAGCGGCATTCTCTACCAGTGGAGTGCCACGCGACGCTATCGCCGGCGGTTTGCCCCGCCGGGTGCGTTCGTTCAGGTAGGCCTGCCGCGCCGAAGCCGTTTGTGGTCACGGGCGAAGGCCGGACATCTTCTCCACGTGCACTGCATCGGCGGGGGCAGCCCGGTTGTGCTGCTCGAAGCGGGCATCGCTGCTTCGTCCATCAGCTGGTCGCTGGTGCAATCCGGAGATCGCGACCTTCACCCGCGTCTGCGCCTACGATCGCGCCGGCCTGGCGTGGAGTGATGCCGCGTCCTGTCCCACGACCTTCGAGCAGATCGTCAGCGAGCTCTCACGCGTGCTGGCGCACGTCGCACCCGACGACCAGTACGTGCTGGTCGCCCACTCCTTCGGCAGCTTCGTGATTCAGGCCTATGCCGAGCGTCATCCTGAGAAAGTCGTCGGACTCGTGCTCGTGGATCCACCGACCGAGTGGCTGACGCTGACCCCGCAGCGCGATCGGATGCTGCGGCGCGGTCAACGCTTGTCTCGGGTGGGCGCCGTGCTCGCGCACGTGGGGGTGGTACGCGCGAGCCTTGCGCTCCTGACCGGCGGCGTCCCGGGCGCGCCGCGGCGATTCGTCAGCGTACTCGGCCCGACGGCGCGTCGAACGCTCCAGCGATTAGTGGGGGAGGTGAAAAAGCTGCCGCCCGATGTCCATCCCGTGATCCAGGAGCTGTGGTGCCAGCCGAAGTGCTTCCACGCCATGGCCGAACACCTGTCGGTGCTCCAACGTGAAGGGAAGGCGCTTGCTGCTCTGAATCCACCGTCCGGAATCCCCCTGGTCGTGATCTCGAGCGGGAATCAGCCGCCGGAACAGATCGCGGAGCATCGTGCACTGGCCGGCCGCTCGGCAAAGGCCCGGCATGTCGTTGCCGCCCGGAGCACGCACTGGGTCCAGTTCGACGAGCCGGAACTTGTCGTGGCCGCGGTGAAGGACGTCGTAGAATCTCTCGAACCTCCCCCAGCATGATGAAACGAGTCCGCGTCGCAGCCATCCTGATACTCGCCGGCGTCTCCGTGACGACGCTCGTGAATGCGCAAGGTCCGCGCGGCCCCGCTCGCGACATCACGCAGGTCGCCGGCGATCTCTATCGGGCGCGCAACGGCGCCTGGGCGACGGTGTTTTACGTCACGCCCGACGGCATCATCCTGGCTGATCCCATCAACGTGGCGTTTTCAACCTGGCTGAAGGAGCAACTGACACAGCGCTTCAAGGTGCCTGTGCGCTACGTGGTCTACAGCCATAGCCACTTCGATCATGCCGAGGGCGGGGCCGTGTTCGCCGACACGGCGCGGTTCGTGGCGCACGAGAACATGCTCCGGAACATGGACGGGCGCTACCCGCAGATGCCCGGCGACATGCTCGATCGCAACGACAACGGCGTCATTGACCCCGACGAGATCGACCTTCCCACCAAAACGCGGCCCGGCGTCTGCGGCTGGGGGCCCGGCTTCTTTCAGACGTGGGATCACAACAAGGACGGCAAGGTCTCGCCGGCCGAACTGCAGCGGGACATTCGCCGGCCCGACATCGTCTATTCCCAGCGCATGCGCATCGAGCTGGGCGGCCGGGTCGTCGAGCTCGTCCACCCGGGGCTCAATCACTCCGACGATGCGACGGTGATGTACTTTCCCGCGGAGCGCGTGGTCTTCGCGACCGAGTTTCTGGCGGATGCGCTGGTCACGACGAATATCCGCTCGCTGCCGAGCGCGTGTGGTCCGTTCGACGGCAATCCGTTATCGGAGTGGTTGAAATCGTACCGGACGGTGGAAGCGATCGACTTCGATGTGCTCGCCGCCGGCCATGGCACCGGACTCTTCAAGAAGGCCGACGTCGCGATGACGCGAGAGTTCTTCGAGGATCTGATCGCCGCCGTGTCGGCGGGGATCAGGCAGGGGAAGAGTCTCGAGGAGCTGGAGAAAACCGTGCTGCTCGAGAAGTACAAGGACTGGGCGCAGTACGATCGTCTGCGCGTCTACAACATCCGCTCCGCGTACCAGAATCTGAAGGCGTATCGCTAGTTGGTAGTTGGATAGTTAGCTGGTTGGATAGTTAGAGACCACAACATCGTCATTGTCGCTGTTCGTTCGAACCGTTCGGAGCGTTCCGAACGATTCGAACGACTCGAACGATTTAGTTCTTCCGATCCCGCCGGTCTTCGCGTCGATCGCGACGATCCTCACGAGTGTCGCGGCGATCCTCGCGGCGGTCGCGAATGTCTTCCAGCCGGTCCTGCCGCCCGCCGTCGTGCTTCGCGTCGCGCACGTCTTCGCGCCGGTCCAGAATGTCCTCGCGTTTATCGCGCCGATCCTCGCGGCGATCGCGGATGGCTTCGAGCCGATCTCTGTTCGGCCGCGGCCCTTCGACTCCCTGCCGCTCGCTCAGGGCAGGCCGCTGTGCGGCGAATGCTCCTGCTAGTGGCAGGAGCGTGAAGATCAAGGCAGGGATGACGATGTTACGCAGTCGACGCATTGGCTGACTCCATCTCAGGCGCTATCTGTCAGACGGAGTCGAGGGACGGATCGTTGCCTGCGGCCGGGTCGGTGCATGCGGCACCGGTCGGTGCGAGACGGCTCCGGTCGGTGCAAGGGGGCGCCGGTCGGTGCGAGAAGTGCGAAGGGCTGTGGGCGATGTTAAGTTGACCAGTGGATGGGACTGTTCAAAGACCACTTTCACTGGAAGACACTGGCGACGTGACCCATCGGAACGGTCTCGATCCTCTTGGCTGTTGCCGGCGCGCTGCGGGTTGGCGAGCAGTACATCGCTGCGGCGTTGCTTTTTGGCGTCGCGACTCTGGCGATGCTTATTCGCATCATCCACGCCGCCGTTACGTCGAGGGGTCGAAAGCCAATCGAGCGACATTCGCAACGGTCTGTTCTATCGCGGCCGTCGCTCTCGCCGGGTATGTAATCGTGGTGACCCGGCCCGCGGTAGAACCTGGGTTCAGACGGTGGCTTTAGAGGCTGGACAAGCGCAGCCGCCGAGCGACCAGCGGAGAAGCCGCGCACGCTATTCTTCGACTGCCGCATGGGTACGATGCCCAAGAAGCCCCCCGCAAGCGGGCGAATCTTCGCGCTCGTACCGCAACCTTTGCCTGAGGCGAATGGCGGTGGTGGGTTGCTAGAGGTACTTTGTGCAACCGGGCGGTGAATGGAACTGGCAAGGAGCGTCGGAGTGGGGATACCGGTGCGAGCTTACGAATTACACCGGATCGCTGCTCGTCGATGTGAACATGGACTTCCGCTATGAGATGCGAAGACCGGTGCCCGTGCCGGATCAGCCGCGCGCACTAAAGCAGGGGAGGTCACGTTGAGCCGAGTGTGGCCAATCAGCATCGCAAAGATCGACATCGGCACGAGTGACCCGTACGTGCGCTACCTTCACAACTGTTGTCAGGATCGCTTCATCTACTTCCAAGCGCCGTCGATCGCTCGAGCGAAGGGTGGTGCTGACAACTTGGAACTCCTGGTGCAGCAGTTCCGGTACAACCTGTCACAACCGCTGAACCCCACCAGCCTTTACGACAAGAACTAGGATGGCCTGCTCGGCAACGTAGCGCTGAAAAGCCTCCATCGCTGCCCCATTGCACCGACCGCGAAGTCCTTTTCACCCCTCGCACCGACCGCGAAGTCTGCTTGCACCCTAGAGGTGCGAGACGAGGAAGTCGACGACGCGCTCGAAGGGGTCGAAGCCGAAGGCGGCGGCGACCGATGGCCGCAGGTTCGAGTTGGCGTTGATGTCGTAGAAGACCCGGCGGCCGTCGGGGGTCTCCAGGTACTCGATTCCGCCGACATCGAGCCGCGCCGCCTGCACGATTCGTGTTGCGGTCTCCACGGCATCGCGTGGGACCTCGGGGAACGGAAGGAACTCCACGGGCGCCGCATCGACCACAGGCGTCGCTGGCACCTCGCATGTGCCATCACCCTCGTCGGGATTACAGACCGGTGATGGGCACAGGTTGAAACGCCCGTGCGTTTTCACGCGCATCGCGTAGAGCAGCTCACCGCCGAGAAACTCCAATCGCACAATGCCCTGCTCCGGATCGTGCGGGAGATACTCCTGCAGCAGGAACAGATTGTCGGGCAGCCACACCGACGGATCGCGACGGAAGAGGTCTTCGATCTCCGCCAGCGACTGGACGACCTGGATGCGGGCGCCGCTGCCGCCTTGATCGGGCTTGAGCAGCGCCGGCCACTGGATGTCTCCGGCGAAGGCGTGCAGCGCGCTGACGTCGTTGAACGTAATCGAGCGCGGGCAGTCGATGTCGAGCGTTCGCAGCAGCGTCGCCTGTGCGCTCTTACTGAGCTCGAGCGCGAACACGTCGGCGCCGTTCAGGACGCGCGCGCCCTGCAGTTCGAGCGAGCGCATCAGGGCCAGGGCGAGCGGCACCGCGCGCGTGCTGCCGCGCACATAGGCGCTCGGGCTCGCCTGGTTGAAGTAGAGCCGCGCCCGCGGCAGATCCACGTTGGTGAAGGCGGCCCGCGTGACGTCGAACGGCAGGAAGGAGACGCCACGCCGATCGAGCGCGGCGAAGAGCGGCTTCTGCCACTCGGGGTGTTCGTGCAGGACGATCAGGTCCGGAGACACGGTCCTCACGTTAAACGGAACGACTCGAACGATTCGAACGACTCGAACGACTCGAACGACTCGAACGTGCTCAGTCTTCCGCTCCGCGGCGTGTACCACTGCCGGGCGCGGACTTTCAGCGACGGCTTCCGGGTCCTGATTTCGAGCGAGCGAAGGCCGGCACGAGCGCGACGGTTCGATGGCGATCAGGTATTGATGACGGAGGTCGGCGATGATTCGGCCGAGCGCCATCGCCTGTCGCGTTTCGGTGTCGGCTGAAAAGTCACTCGCCGCCCGTGGCGCGCGTAATTTCTCCGAGCTCGCCGCCGATGGACCGCGCGTCGGCCGCGCCGGCCGTGCCTTGAGTCACCGCCAGGACGTAGACGGGCACGTCGATCGTGCTCGCGATCCACGCAACCTCAGAAGGCGAGAAGGTGCTCCAGTTGTCGGAGCCGTCGGTGACGACAATGACCGCTCGCCGCTTGCGAGCGTGCTTGTCGACGAGCCCCGCTGCGCCGGCGATGGCGTCATAGATCGACGAGGCGCCCCAGTTCTCGACCTCGTCCAATCCACTTCGCAGCTGTTGGAAGTCGCTCGTGAACTCGCGCAGCCGCACCAGCCGCGAGTCAAAACTCATCAGGGCCACTTCGTCGCTGTGCGCATCGAGCAATGAGAGCAGCACCTTTCCGGCCCGGTGCGATGCCGACGAGAAGTGGCGCATGCTGCCGCTGCCGTCGATGAGCAGCGCGATGCTGACTGGGCCGCTTTCGTCAGGTTGGAACTCGACGATCGGCCGCGGCTGTCCGCCGTCGAGTACTGTGAAGTCGTCCTTCGTCAGTGATGACACGGTGCGGCCCTGCTGGTCCCGCACGACCGCGGCGATGGTGACGACGTCGACGCTCGCACGGAAACGCGGCTGATCGTCCTGCGGCGGGGCCTCCGCAATGAGCGATGCGGACAGCGCCAGCGTGAGCGCAGACAGGAGCAGTGCGGCAAATCCGTGCATCGCGGCCTTTCGGGGGTTACCCCCTAATGTCGGCCGCGGGTACTATTCTCTTTAGCGCCTGCTATTTAGGGCGGCTGCCAACCCAGACCACGGATTGATCGCGCGTCATCGTTCCCCAGACGATGGACCTATCGAGGACGGTGCCCCACACGACGCTTTCATCGTGCGCGGCTGCAATCGTCCACGATTCCGGGCAATCATCACCGCCGCACCTGTCTGCCCCAGACGACGTTTCGTCGTTCGCCGCCGCTCGAACATCTGTGCTCCCGGCGCCCCAGGTCACAGCGGTTGCCCACTCGCTGGCGTCGCGGGCCAGGGGCGCGCCGGTGAAGAGCTGATTGCCCCAGATGACATGGCGGCTCCACGACGCGTGTGCGGACTCAGACGCGTCGGTGCGATCGCTGAAGGCGCGGGACAGCTCCACGGCGCCTGCGGCGTTCAGGAATCCCGCTCCCTGCGTCAACGGGTCGTACCCCGGATAGGCCTCCGCCGTGTAATGAAGGATGGCTTTCACGGCGTTCGGCGTCAGCGCCGGATTTGCCTGCAGCATCAACGCGATCGTGCCGGTTACCACAGGCGCGGCCATGCTCGTCCCCGTCAGGCTCAGATACGGCCGATACGCGGTCGGCACCGTGCCGTCGAGCAGATACGGTGACAGCACGCGATAAAACGTGCTGTCCGGATTGCTCAGCGACTCGATGCCCACCCCCGGTGCCACGAGATCGGGCTTGGCGCTGAAGTCCTCGGCGGTCGGTCCACGGGAACTGAACATCGCCATCCGATCGTCGCTGCGCTCCGACGATCCCATGTGGTTCGAGGCGCCGACCGTGAGCACCCACGGGGCGTTGCCGGGCGCGGTGATCCCGCCGTAGGCGTCCAGGCCGTCGGCCGTTCGTCCCAGGTTTCCGGCGGCCGCGACCACGACGATCCCTGCATCGACCAGACGCTTGGCGGCGAGCGTCAACGGGTCCGTGGAGTACGACTCGTACACGCCCGTCGCGACCGACAGGTTGACGACGCGGATGTTGAGCGCGACGCGGTTCTTGAGGATGTAGTCGAAGGCGGCGATCACGTCGCTGATCCGGCCGTTGCCCTGATCGTCCAGCACTTTGAGGATCGTCAGCCGTGCGCCTGGCGCCACGCCTGTCCGGGCTCCACCGGAATCGAATCCGTCGCCGGCGATGATGCCGGCCACGTGCGTGCCATGCCCGTAGTCGTCGTACGGACCCGGGCGGTTGCGGAGGATGTCGACGAAGCGGGCGATTCGCTGACCGCCGTCGCCGGAGGCCAGATCGTCATGCCAGGGCGTGATGCCGGAGTCGATGATGGCCACGCCGACGCCCAGTGCCGTCGTAGCCAAGGTTTTCGCGGATCGGCCGACGCGCCGATGGTCGCTGACGTCCGCTCCATCGAGCCGGCGACCGTGCGATCGAGCGAGAGACCGTCGATGAGCGGATGCCTTGCCAGCGTGGCGATCGACGTGCTCGGCAGCTCGACAATCTGCGCGTTGATGATGTCCAGGGCCGGGCCGGCCGTGCCGCCCATCCGCTCGACGAGCGGCAGCAATTCCGCGGACGAATGACCTGCGGCAATGCGGACGATGACGCGCGTCCGAGCAGCCGGAACCGCCGGCGGCGGGGCAGTCGACAACACGGCGGCGGCACAGAGGACCGCGAGTCCGTGGCGAACGATCGTTGCCGCGCTCCGCATTGAGAGTTCCATGACGGCCGTGCCCGTGGAGGTCCGGCTAAAGCCGGACACCACGTACGACGTGGAGCAAGCATTGTGACGCTCGCATCCGGACCTGACAAGGGCCGGGTTTGATGCGGCCATTCGCGCCGCGCGCCGCGATTCACCCACAGTTCTGTGGCCGGAATCGCGATTCCGTCAGAGTCCGGTGGTACTCTGACGCGATGGATCGCGAGATCGTGGACCCGTCCCAGTCCGCTCCGGTCATTGACTGTGCGGCCTACTCCCGCGGGAGCCGCGCCACCGCGCTGACGGTCGATCAGATCCAGTCGGCGCTGGCCATCGAAGACCAGTGGGTCTGGATCGGCCTCTATGAGCCCGACCAGGCGCTGTTGCGTCAGGTTCAGCAGCAGTTCGGCCTGCACGACCTCGCCATCGAGGACGCCATCAACGCGCACCAGCGGCCAAAGCTCGAGCTGTACGAAGACTCGGTGTTCGTGGTGCTGCGGACCGCGCAGCGCGTCGCGGCAACCGGCCGGCTCGAGTTCGGCGAGACCCACGTCTTCCTGGGGCGCAACTACATCGTCACCGTCCGGCACGGGTCGCTGCGGTCGCACGTCGGCGTGCGGCAGCGGTGCGAGGCGACACCGCACCTGCTCGCGCAGGGGCCGAGCTACGTGCTGTATTCGCTGATGGATTTCATCGTCGATCAGTACCGGCCGATCGTCCGGGACATCGAGGACGAAGTGCAGGAGCTCGAGGGCGTGGTGCTCGACGATCCGACCGCCAACGACGCCACGGCGCGCATCTATTTCCTGAAGCGCGACCTCGTGTCGCTCCGGCGCGCGGTGTCACCGCTGGCGGACGTCTGCAACCGGCTGCTCCGGTTCGACGTTCCGCACATTCCGGCCGACACGCGGCCGTACTTCCGCGACGTCTACGACCACATCGTGCGGCTCAACGAGTCGATCGACGCGCAGCGCGAGCTGCTGACGAGCGCGCTCGAAGCGCATCTGTCGTTGATGACCGTGGCGCAGAACGAGCACATGAAGCGGATCACCGCGTGGGCGGCGATGATCGCCGTGCCGACGATGATCGCGGGCATCTACGGGATGAACTTCGAGGGCATGCCGGAACTGCAGTGGAAGTACGGCTATTTCGCGTCGCTCGTGGCGATGGTCGTGGCGAGCCTGGGGCTGTATGTCGGGTTCAAGCGCTCGAAGTGGCTCTGACTCCGTCAGAACCTCACCCTGACTGCGGCGCCTCGACGTCCGTGGCCGAACATCGGTGAAACGCTGACTGTGCTCCGGCCGGCGGGCTTCTGATAGATCACCTGCCGGCTCGAAATCAACGCATCGATCCCCACCCCGGCCGCTGCGCCCAGCCCGGCGAACAACACGCCCCCCGCAATCGCAGTGTGAATGATCACCTCGCCCTCGTCGATCCCCGCGAAGAGCGCCGCGGCGGTTGCGTAGTAGGCGGCTCCTGCCACTGCGCCGATGATGGCCCCATTCTTGAGCGAATCGTCGCGACGCTGGGTGATAGCGGCCACGTCCACTTCACCGAGTTGCCGCGATCCGGCCGAGGTAACAAGGATCAATGCATCGGCCGACAGTTTCCCGATTCGGCCGTTGGTTTCTTGACCCGTGACGTCCACAAGGGTGATCTTGTCGCCTGGTTTGACGAGAACGGCGAGTTGTTCGAACGATGACGCGATCTCCTGGGCGTGAACCGACGTTCCGCCTGCGCACAGAAGAACGCACACCAGACCGATCGTCAGATGCTTCACGTAGCCTCCTGTCGCTCCTCACCCGACTAATGTGCCAACCGACCAGCATTCGGCTCACTGAAGCTGATTGGCGTCGAAGCGATGCTCGCTGGAGGAGATGGGGGCTGGGTGGGACGCCATCAATGGGCGCGATGCCGTTTTAGGGCGTTGCCTCGCAGGCTGGAACCAGTGACAGCCAGCGAGTGGCATAGGGCGCCAGGGTCATGCAGTACGCCGCACCGGGCATCGGAGCCGCGGTGTGAGTGCTATCGAGCAAGTCGACCACGATCGGCAGCGCGTCCACGCCGCCGATATCCAGTGTCGCCGCTGCTGGTGAGCCGGACAGGTTCGCGACGACGAGGACTCGCTGGGTGCTGGTGTGCCGGACGAACGCGAGGACGCCCGGGTGGCCGGTGGCCAGGAAGTCGACGCCGCCGTGCCGCAGCGCGTCCTGCCGCTGCCGGATGGCGACCAACTGGCGGACGTGTTCGAGGAGAGACGCCGGAACGCCTGTCTGTGCGTCCACGCTGATACCGGTCCGCGTGTGGTCCTCCCACTGCATCGGCGTGCGGAGACCATCGCGGTCGGGCAGCGCAACGTTGTCACGCATCCCGATTTCGTCGCCGTAATACAGCACCGGTGTGCCTGGCAATGACAGCAGCAGCGCATGGGCCAGGATCAGCCGCTCCGGGTGATGTCCGAGGAGGTTGGCCAGCCGCCTCCGGATCCCGTGATTGAGCCGCATCGCCTGTTCGTGCGCATAGACGTCCTGCAGGCTCGCTCGTTCAGACGGGTGAAGCGCCGACAGCGTCAGCTCGTCATGGTTCCGGAGGAACACGGCCCATTGGCAGCCAGCAGGCAAGTCCCTGGTCCGTTCCACGATGCTGACGATCGGCTCGGCGCGCTCGTTCGCGAATGCCATGAACAGGCGCGGCATCAGCGGAAAGTGGAACGCCATGTGGCACTCGTCGCCGTCACCGAAATACTCGCGCATTTTCTCCGGGGTGTCGTTGACTTCGGCGAGCAGGATCCGGTCGCGATAGCGTTCATCCATCGAGGCGCGCACCTCTCTGAGAAACGTATGCGTCTCAGGCAGGTTCTCGCAGATCGTGCCTTCCCGTTCGAACAGGTGCGCCACCGCGTCCAGCCTGAGCCCATCGACGCCCTTGTCCAGCCAGAAGCGCATCACCTTCATGACCGCGTGCCGTACATGCGGATTGTCGAAGTTCAGGTCGGGCTGGTGCGCGAAGAAGCGGTGCCAGTAGTAGGCACCGGCGACCGCATCCCACGTCCAGTTCGAGGCTTCGACGTCGCAGAAGATCACGCGGGCGTCGACGTAGCGCTCGGTCGTGTCGCTCCAGACGTAGAAGTCCCGCTTGGCAGAACCCGGCGGGGCGTGGCGCGCCGCCTGAAACCACGGGTGCTGATCAGACGTGTGATTGATCACCAGCTCGGTGATCACTTTCATCCCCCGCGCGTGCGCCGCGTCGAGAAACGCCTGGAAGTCGTCCATGGTGCCGTAGGGCGTGTGGATCCGTTCGTAGTGCGACACGTCGTAGCCATCGTCGCGGAGCGGCGATTCGCAGAAGGGCATCAGCCACAGGCACGTGATCCCCAGGTCGGCCAGGTAGTCGAGCTTCGTAATGAGCCCGGGAAAGTCGCCGATACCGTCGCCGTTCGAATCAGCGAAGGTCTTGACGTGGAGCTGGTAAATGACCGCGTCGGTCTGCCAGGGGGAATTGTCTGCAACGCCGTCCACGGTGCTTCCTCCTAGTCGGGATTGAACGTGCCACGTCTGAGGTCCAGCAGGGCCCGCAGAAACGCGTCGATATCGAGCTGCGATCCGATGTGATACCTCGCCTGTGAGCGCTCGGACGGTTCGACCCGGATTGCCAGCGTGCGATCACGACCCGTCGCGAATGCGGCTTCGTCGGTCTCCTCGTCGCCGACGTAGATCGCGTGGTGGCACGCAAAAATGTCCCGCGCTTGCGCCAGAGCCATGCCCTTATTGCTGCCGCCGCGCGGCAGCAGGTTGACCGCCTCCTTGCCACGGAGAATCGAGGTCGAAGGCGACGAACACGTTCGACAGGGCAAAGCCGGCGAGCGTTCGCAGATGTGCGGTTGTCAGGATCGGTGCGGTGACGTTCAAACGGCGATATCCTCCCACCGTCTGACCGAATAGTGTAGCGGCTTGGTCCACAGGCTCTCGAGTCCCTCCAGAATATCGGACGCCCAGCCGAAGACGTCACGGCCCGCCACGACGCGGCGCATCGCACGCATCCGCGCCTGCCGTTCGGCGGTGGGCATGTCGATCGCGGCGAGCAGCGCGTCGGCGAATCCGTCGATCTCGTACGGGTTGATGATCAACGCGTCGCGCAGTTCCTGCGCCGCGCCCGCCAGCGCGCTGAGCACGAGCACGCCGTCCTCGTCCTCGCGTGCGGCCACGAATTCCTTGGCCACCAGGTTCATACCGTCGTGCAGCGAGCTGACGATGCAGAAGTGCGCCAGGCGGTAGAGTGCGACGAGGCTGGCGATCGTCAGAGGGGTCTTGGAGTAGCACACCAGAGGAGGCCCGCCTGGAACCTCGTGCCGCCGGTTGAGCGCCTCGACCTGCTCGTCGATCTCCGCTTCGAGCGCGGCGTAACTGCTCACGTCCGAGCGTGAGGGCACGCCCACCTGAACGAATGTGAGCCGTCCGCGCAGCTCGGGCCTGCGGCGAACGACCTCGTCCAGGGCGGCGAGGCGCTCTGGAATGCCCTTGGTGTAGTCGAGCCGGTCGACGCCGACACCGATGATGTTGGCGTCGAGTACCGAGAAGGCGGCGCAGCCGCTCCTGTTCCCTGGTCAGTGACTCGCTGCGGGTGAGGTCCTGAATACGGTCGTAGTCGACGCCGATCGGGACCGACACCACCGTCGTGTCGTGATCGGCATACCTCACGCGCGATGTCTCCAGTTCGACGTCGGCGTCGAGTTCCTCCTCAGCCGCCTGGAGGAAATTCTTCCGGTCGCGTTCGAGTTGGAACGCGAGCAGGTCGTTCGAGAGCAGTCCCTGGACAATGTCGCGCCGCCACGGACAGATGCGAAGGCGATCCGGAGAAGGCCACGGAATGTGCCAGAACAGCGCCGTCCGGGCTGTCGGCCTTCGCCTGCGAAGGGCCGAGGCGGCCAGCGCGAGGTGATAGTCCTGGATGAAGACCGGCGTCTCCGACGACCCGAGTTCCTGGTCGACAGCCGCGGCGAAGCGCTCATTGATTTCCTGATACGCGGCCCAGTCATCGGCGCGGAACTGCGGCCGGATGTCGACGACATGGCAGAGCGGCCAGAGGCCTTCATTGGCGAATCCGCTGTAGTACGCCGAGAACGTCGGTTCCTCGAACCAGAGCCGGCGAAGCGCATAGGCGGGAGTATCGGCCGGAACCAGCACCTTGTCGTGCGCGTCCACCACACAGCGATCGGCGGTGCCGGCGCCATGCGCAATCCACACGCCACCCCGCTCACGCATGAGCGAATCAAGGGCCACGGCCACGCCACCGGTGGCGGGCACCACTCGGGCGGTTCCATCGGCTTGCGCCATGTGGAGATAGGGCTCGCGATTCGAGAGGACGACGAGCGGGCGCGGGACGAGGGCCTGGCGTGCGCCCGCGCGGAGCAGTCCGCGGCGGAAGAGCAGCGGTCCGAGCAGCTCATGGATCGCAATCAGCGCCACCACCAGCACCTGAAGGTTCATACCCCACTCGCCGAACTCCCGTGCCACCACCGCAGCGAAGCCGAGCGTAATTCCGGCTTGCGAGATAAGGCCCGTCCACATGTACTTCCGGGTGTCGTCGTCAATGGCGGCTCTGCGCGCGCCCAGCGCCACGCCCGCCTTGATCAACCCCAGCCGGAGCCCCGCCATCGCGAACGCTGCCAGGCCAAGCGCGCCGAGCGTGTCGAGGCGAAGCGACGCGCCGATGGCGACGAAGAACACGACCAGCACCGGTGGCGCCGCGCGCTGGATGGCGCCCTTGAGCGCGTCGCCTTGCGCGATCGACAGGTTCTCGATGACCAATCCGGCCGCCATTGCCGCCAGCAGTGGCTCGAACTGCTGCGTGGTCCCCACCTGGCTGAGCAGCGCACAGGCAGCCAGGACGACAAGGGTCATCTCGCGGCCGACGTAGCGCAGGTACAACGCGACGGCCGCGCCAACCAGGACGCCGAACGCGATCGCCCCGCCGATCTCCCATGCGAAACGGGCGAGGAGGTTTTCACCGTCAGCCGCGCCACCCAGGGCGACGCGCGCGAACTGCGTCGAGACGGAGAAGAGAATCAGGGCGGCGATGTCGGCGAGCACAACCACGGCCAGCACGGTCTCGCTGAGGCGGCTGCGTGCACCGGTTTCTGTCGTCACCGCGGCGGTCATGGTCGGCGAAAAGCTGATCAGGATGATGGTGAGGAGGATGACCATCGCGAGCTTGGCGGCGCCGGACGCATCCGGGGCGATTGGCAGCCACGCCCACGCCAGCCATGTCACGGCCATGGCGCCGGTCATGGCCACGGCGAGGATCGTGGCGGTGAGCCTGCCGATGTCTGCGAGCCGCCGTCCGAGTCGATCCAGGTTCAGCGTCAGGCCCGCGATGAGAGCGATGAACGCCGTGGCCATCCCCGAAATGACCTGGAGTTGGGCGGCCATCGGCTGCGTGATGACGTTTCCGAGGTAGGGGCCCGCGACGAGCCCGAAGAGCAGGTAGCCGGTGAGCCGAGGCAGGTGAACCCGTCGCAGCAGTTCGCCGACGATTGACGCGCCCAGCAGCGTGAAGCCGAGGGCAAGCGCGGTACCGGAGGCTGGGGAGATATCTGGCCCGCCGACCCGTTGGGCCCAGAGCAGGGCGAGGACCGCCAGCATGAGTGCTGCGCCGCGCCTCATGCAGCCTGTTCCCTTGAGAGACCCGACACGATATCGAAGGCTGGCACGGCGAGGACGACCGCCGAGAGCGCCACGGCAAGCCGCGGCTCGAGCCGTGCAGCGTCCATGACGAGCGCGACGACGAATACAGCGGGTGCCAGCGGCACGCCGCCGAACGAGAGGACGCCGAGGGACCCCTGACGGCGAAGCACCAGTAGGGCGGCCAGCGCGAACGCGCATCCGGCGGCGGCAATCAACGTCACCTGCCACGACACCTGGGCCCGTGCGCCGGCGGTGATCAGCAGGAGCGCCGTGGTGGGGTGCTGCACGTACGCCGCGTCGAGGCGCACATCCGCGAGGCCTTTCGCCGGCATCATCCGCCACGCCGTCGCGGCGATCCATCCGAGCAGCAGCGCCGACACCGAGAGGTAGTCGGCCACGCCGCCCAAGAGCAGGAGGACAGCGATCGCGAACACGCGCCGCTCATCGTTGCCAGCCCGCGCCGACGACAGCATCCACCCGGCACCGGCAAGGAGGATCGCGATACCAGCGGCCTGACTGGCGACTGCCAGAGACTGCACCGCGTTGCGGTGGAGCAGTGCCAGCAGCAGCGCGCCCGCAAGTATCAGCATCGACGGGAGATGCGTTCGCCAGAAATTGCCGTACGCACCCGGCCCGAAGACCATCGTGACGCCCAGCACGGCGAGGGCGACGGCGACGGCGGGCCGCAGCACCTCGATGACCTCTGCCGTCAGCACGGCAAGCCCCTGCGGTCCGAGGACGATCCCCGTGAGGAGGAGCAGTGTCGCCAGCCTCACCGTGTCAGCACCACCAGGCGGTGGGTCTCGCCACGCCTGATTGCCAGCATGACCGCCCCACCTTCCGGGGCCTCATCGAAGACGCGCCGGACCCTCGACGGCGGCGGCTCGACCTCGTCTCCCGCGATTGTCACGATGTCGCCCCCCTGCAGTCCCGCGCGATCGGCGGCGGTGTCCGCGGCGACCTGGGTGATTCTGGAGCCGAGACCGGGTACCCGTACCAGTGTCAGGCCAAGTGCGCTGGAGCGTACCGGCAGTGGCGGCGTCACGATAACCGTGATGTCGTGCAACTCACCGGCACGGCGAACCTTCAGCGACGCCTTCTCACCAGCGCCAAGACGCGAGGAGTGCACGTGCCAGTCGAACGCCGTCGATGTGCGGGCGCCGTTGATGGCTTCGATGACATCGCCAATGGCAAGCGCTTTGGCCGCGAGGCCGCGCGCATTGACCCAGGTGACGATGACGCCGCTTCCGGCCGCGACGCCGGTTTCAACAGCAAGCGGGGCGTCCAGGTGCTGAACCTGAAACCCGAGCTCGCCGGGAGGATTCCGCGTCTGGCTCAACTGCGTCGCAAGGTCGAACAGAGCCGTCGTTGGGACAATCAGCGATTCGCCGTTCTCGTTTGCCGCGATACCGATCCATTCACCTGCCGCGGTAAAGACCAGCGCACCTGGGACGAGCCCAGCGGCCGCCGGGACTCTCCAGATGTCGCCTGCCCACGCCGGGCTGCGCCGCGGCTCGAGCGAACTGACGTACACGGGTGTCACTGCGGGCCGTGACGCAGCCGGCGTCGCCGCGAAGAAGTACCTCGGGACGTCGAGCCGATCAGGTGTCCATATCGCACCCGGGGGGCCCTCGTGTCGACCGATTCGAACCAGTGCCAGACTGGTGGGCGGATCGACGGTCTTGATGTCGTCGCGCGCGGGAGTGGTGGCCGCCGCGGGCAACAGGGCAATCGCAAGGTCATCGCGCCAGGGCCATGCCGGGTACGCTCGCAGGTGCTCCTCGGCTGGTGGCTGCCAGGGCACCACGGAGAAGAGAGGCGCGATGCGCTGCTCGACGCGGGCGGCTTCTTGCGCCAGGCTTGCGAACGTCGTTGGCGGAGAGATTTGCGTGAGAACGGGAGTGACCGGATTGGGAGATGACGGCTGCTCAGGAAAACGGAGTCGCGCCAGAATCCACAGGGCCAGCAGCGCCAGGCCGGCTGCCGCGAGCAGGCGTCGGGTCTCCCGCGACACGCGCGGCCGGACGGTGTCGGTGAGCATCATCGAGCCGCTCCACCTTAACGGCCGACGAGACGATGGAGAATACCCTCCTCAGGGGATGGCGAGCCCTACAGCTGAGTCAGGACATCGACGATATACTGAGCCATTAACGTAAAGGGTGCAGCGGCAGTCGCTGCAGGAACCGGGATGGTCGGGCCGCCATCCACGCGGTCGCGTGACCGGGAGCCCTTTCGTTGCCCACTTCTCGTCATGCCGCACATCGAGTTGCGGTCTACCTGTTCGTCGTTCTTCCAGTAGTTCTCTCCGCACAGGCCGATAACGGCGCGGCCCTGCATACCGATCCCGTCGTCCCTGTCGTCCTTGGACTGGCTGTCATCCTCGCGGCGGCAAAACTGGCAGGCGCGCTCGCAGGACGGATCGGTCAGCCAGCCGTTCTCGGAGAATTGGCGGCCGGTGTGTTCCTCGGCAGCCTCGATCTGACGGGCCTCGGCTGGTTCAGCGCCCTCGAACACGACGCCACGATACAGATCCTCGCCAGCCTCGGCGTCATCATTCTGCTCTTTGAAGTCGGCCTCGAATCGACCGTGCGCGACATGTTGAAAGTGGGTGTGCCGTCGCTGCTGGTCGCGGTGCTGGGCGTCGCCGCCCCATTTGCCCTCGGGTGGGGCGTCGGCTGGTTCTTCCTTCCCGACCGCAGCGTGTACGTGCACGCGTTTCTCGGGGCGACGTTGACCGCGACCAGCGTCGGTGTCACCGCCCGCGTGCTGCAGGATCTGGGAAAGTCTCAATCGCCGGAGGCGCGAATCATTCTCGGTGCGGCGGTCATCGACGACGTGCTCGGGTTGGTCATCCTCGCGGTCGTCGGCGGGGCGATCGCTGCGGTGAATAGCGGCGGTACTTTGTCCTATCTGCAAATCGCCACAATTCTGGCCAAAGCGGTCGGCTTCCTGTTCGGTGCGCTGGCGCTTGGCTCGTATCTCTCGCCGCGACTTTTTACCGCAGCGTCGCGGCTGCACGGGCGCGGCGTGCTGCTGACGACGGCATTGGTCTTCTGCTTCGCGCTCGCGTACGCCTCATCGGCCATCGGCCTCGCCCCCATTGTCGGCGCCTACGCGGCGGGTCTGATTCTCGAGGACGTGCATTTCAAAGGGTTCGCACAGCGAGAGCACGGGCGACTGGAGGATTTGGTCCATCCGATTTCCATGTTTCTCGTGCCGGTGTTCTTCGTCGCCACCGGAATGCGTGTGGATCTCACGGCGTTTGGGCGCGTCGAGGTACTGGGATTGGCCGCAGCGCTCACGGTCGCCGCGATCATCGGCAAGCAGGCGTGTTCGCTCGGAGTGTTCGGCGCATCACTCGACCGAGTGTCCATCGGTCTCGGCATGATTCCCCGCGGCGAAGTCGGGCTGATTTTCGCGAACCTCGGATTGGGGCTGACCATCGCCGGTCAACCGGTCGTGGACAGCGGCATCTTTTCGGCGGTCGTGATTATGGTGATGCTGACGACGATGGCGACTCCGCCGGCATTGAAGTGGAGTTTTTCTCGAAATCGACGTGGCACAGCGTAGAGTAGAACCTGTATGCGTCGTCTCTTCCGGCGTCCGACGCTGCTGTTACTCGGTGCGGCATTCGCCGCATCCGCCGGGTTCTCGTACGCGCAGTTGGGCGGCGGCGGGTTCGGCCGCACGGGCCTGGTGGGCGAGCAGGGCGACCCGGCGGAACTTCCGCCGGCACTGTGGCCCGATGCCAACGTGGCGGGATGTCATCTGTTCTACACGAGCGTCCGGCGCGAACCGAATGGCGCCGGCTGGCGCACCGACTATCCCTGGGGGCAGCGCCACCTCCTGATTCGACTCTCGGAACTCACCAAGACGAAAATCAGCTGGCTGGCCCCAAATATTCCGCACGTCTGGCTCGTGCGCCTCACCGACGACGCGCTGTTCCGCTGCCCCTTCGTGATGGCGTCGGACGTCGGCACGATTGAGCTGTCCGACGATGAGGCCGCGCGTCTCAGGCAGTACCTCGAGAAGGGCGGTTTTGTCTGGGTCGACGACTTCTGGGGCGATGCCGCGTGGGACCAGTGGTCGAGCGAGCTGGCCAAGGCGATGCCGCCGTCTGAGTACCCGATCGAGGATGTGCCGATCAGCGACCCGATCTTCAAGACCATGTTCGATGTGCCGGGCGTGCCGCAGGTCACGAGCATTCGATTCTGGCGCGCATCCGGAGGGACGATCACATCCGAGCGTGGCGCCGAATCTGCGGTCCCGCACTTACGGGCGATTCGCGACAGGCACGGCCGCATCATGGTGGTGATGACGCACAACACCGACGTCTCCGATTCGTGGGAACGCGAGGGCGACGATCCTCAGTTCTTTTATCAGTTTTCACCACGCGGATACGGGCTCGGCATCGATGTTCTCCTGTACGCGATGTCGCATTGACAGGCTCCCTGGCGGGGACCGATCATCGGTCACTGAACATGCGGGGCGCGCTTAACATCGGCTTAACAATCCTCTTTTTCTCGATCGCCGTCAGCGACGTGCGCGCGCAAGCGGCGTCAGTGGCTGGCGTCGCGAAGCAGGTACTGCGTCACCTGTCACAACGCGCGCACGAAGGCGGGCGACCTCGTGCTCGAGGGTGCGCCGCTGACTGATGTCGCCGCTCATGCCGAGGTGTGGGAGCAAGCGCTGCGCAAGGTGCGAGCCGGCGCGATGCCGCCGGCCGGCATGCCGCGGCCGGACGCGGCGACCACCGCTGCGTTCATCCGATCGCTCGAGAAGGAGCTGGATGGTGGGCAGTCTCGCCGGAACCTGTCCCGCCGTGGTCCGGCTCTGCACCGACTCAATCGGACCGAGTACGGCAATGCGATCCGCGATCTGATCGACCTCGAGATCGATCCGGCCGCGCTGCTCCCGCCGGACGATTCGACCGCCGGCTTCGACAACAACGCGGATCTCCTGGGTGTCTCGCCGGCGCTGCTCGAGCGCTATCTCGCCGCGGCGGCCAAGATCAGCGCCGTCGCGGTCGGCAATCCGTCGATCGGCGCCACCTCGGAGATCTATCGCGTCCGCGGTGATGCCTCGCAGATCGAGCACGTCGAGGGGCTGCCGATCGGCACCCGCGGCGGGCTGGTCGCGAAGCATACGTTCCCGCTCGACGGCGAGTACGTGATCAAGGTCAAGCTGCTCGACACGAACATGGCCGCGATTCGCGGGCTCGAGGAGCCGCACCAGGTCGAGGTCACCATCGACGGTCACCGAATGTTCCTGACGTCGGTCGGCGGAGAGCGGGATTTCAAGGTCTCGGCCAACAACGCAACCGACATCGCGATGGAGCTCGATACCAGGCTCACGGTGCGCGTGGCGGTCAAGGCCGGGCCGCACATGGTGGGCGCGACGTTCCTGCAGCGCAGCGAGGCGGAGGGCGGAACGCGACTGCAGGCATTCCGCCGCAGCACCATCGACATGATGCACCACGGCGGGCTGCCGCACGTGGCCAACGTCACGGTGTCGGGCCCGTTCAATGCGAGTGGCTCGGGCGACACACCGAGCCGCCGCCGCGATCTTCACGTGCCGGCCCGCTCGCCCCTCGGACGAGCTGCCGTGCGCGAGCAGGCATCATCACCACCCTCGCGCGACGCGCGTATCGGCGGCCGGCGACAGCCGCCGAACTCGGACGGCTGATGGCCTTCTACCGTTCGGGCCGCGGTGAAGGCAGCTTCGAGCGTGGCATCGAGATGGCGCTGCGCGGCGTGCTCGCCAACCCGAAGTTCCTGCTGCGCGCGGAGTCCTCCGCGACGGGCGTCCAGCGACACTCGATCTGGCGTCGCGCCTCTCCTTCTTTCTCTGGAGCAGCCTCCCGGACGATGAGCTGATTGATCTGGCCGTCGCACGTCGTCTGAGTCGTCCGGCGGTGCTCGAACAGCAGGTGCGGCGGATGCTGGCTGATCCCCGTGCCCGACGCGCTCGTCACCAACTTCGCCGGGCAGTGGCTGCAGCTCCGCAACCTCCGCAGCGCGGCTCCGGACAAGAACCTGTTTCCGGACTTCGACGACAACCTTCGGCAGGCGTTCCAGCGCGAGACCGAGCTGTTCGTCGGCAGCATCATTCAGGACGATCGTCCGGTCCTCGATCTGCTGACGGCCGACTACACGCTTCCTCAACGAGCGGCTGGCGCGACACTACGGGGTTCTCGGCATCAAGGGCAGCCACTTCCGCCGCGTCGCACTGACGCAGCCGGAGCGTCACGGACTGCTCGGTCAAGGGAGCATCCTGCTCCTCACCTCACATGCCGATCGCACGGCACCCGTCGTGCGAGGGAAGTGGGTGCTCGAGAATCTGCTCGGTGTGCCGCCGCCGCCACCGGCCGCCAATGTTCCGCCGCTTGAGGAACA
Source organism: uncultured Acidobacteriota bacterium (assembly GCA_963793705.1). Lineage (GTDB taxonomy): Bacteria > Acidobacteriota > Vicinamibacteria > Vicinamibacterales > UBA2999 > Gp6-AA40. The sequence continues at coordinate 46,196 of CAWCBC010000027.1, forward strand.
GGATGCCGGCTTGAGCGTTCGCGCGCGAATGGAATCGCATCGGCGCAGCCCCACGTGCGCGGCCTGCCATCGGATCATGGACCCGATCGGACTGGCCCTGGAGAACTTCGACGCCATAGGCGCGTGGCGGACACGTGACAGCGGCGCGCCGATCGACGCGTCAGGGCAGCTGATGGACGGCACGGCCGTGGATGGTCCCGTGGCGCTTCGCCGCGCTCTGCCGCAAAGCCCGATGTCTTCGTGGGCAACCTGGCCGAAAAGCTGCTGACGTATGCGCTGGGCCGAACGATCGAGTCTTCCGACATGCCTGCGGTCCGCACGATCGTGCGTGACGCGGCGCGGCAGCGAAAACCGGTTCTCTTCTCTCATCATGGCCGTGGTCACCAGTCGCCCGTTCCGGACGTCGAGCCAGCCGCCTGAGGGCGGCGAGGAACTTTTTAATGGTTGTACAACTGAGACGCCGGGTCCGAGGGTTTTTCGTCCGCGACAACGGGCGGCCAGTCGTAATGTAGGAAGGACGAGCCATAGATGTTTATTACGAAACGCGCTCTTCCACGGCGAACGTTCCTGCGCGGTGTCGGGCGCGACGCTGGCGCTGCCGTTGCTCGACTCGATGGTGCCGGCTCTCACCGCGCAGTCCGCCCCCGTCCGCCGCGCTCGGCTTCGTGTACGTGCCGCATGGCGTGATCCTGAATCAGTGGATACCCGCCGCCTCGGGTCCGCGCGCTCGAGCTGCCGCCGATTCTGAAGCCGCTCGAGCGGTATCGCGACTGGCTGACCGTCGTGAGCAATCTGGCGCGGCCGGAAGAGCGCGCGCAGGACCACGCCTGCACCGGCGCCTGGCTGACTGGCGTGGCACCGAAGCGCACCGACGGCGCCGACTTTCTGGCTGGCAGGAGCATCGACCAGATCGTCGCCGAGCAGATCGGCAAGGAGACGACGTTCCCGTCGCTCGAAGTGGCGACCGAGGACTTCACCGCCATGCTGGGCGCCTGCATCCCGGGTTTCAGCTGCGCCTACATGAACACCTGAGCTGGACGACGCCGACGACGCCGCTGCCGATGGAGACGAACCCGCGCGCGGTGTTCGAGCGGATGTTCGGCTGGGAGACCACGCGCGAGCAGCGGCTGGCGCGCATGAAGAGTGACCAGAGCGTGCTGGACCTGATCACCGAGGACCTTGGCGGATCTGCAGACGCGGACTTGGCGGGCGCGATCGCGCGCGCGTTGGACGAATACGTGGATCTACGTCCGCGAGATCGAGCGCCGGATCCAGCGCTCGGAGAAACAGTCGGAGAAGCTGCTGGCCGTTCCTTCGGCGCCAGTCGGGATTCCAGAAGCGTTCGACGAGCACGTCGACACGCTGTTCGAACTGCTGGCGCTGGCCTACGAGGCGGATCACACGCGCGTGTTCACGTTCATGATGAACCGCGAGTTCAGCCAGCGGACCTATCCGGACCTTGGCGTCACCGAGCCGCACCACGCGGTATCGCACAACAACGGGCGCAGCCGGGCGTGTCGGTAACCACGTCAAGGTGAACACATTCCACATGCAGCTCTTTGCGAGGTTCGTCGCAGCGGCTGCAGTCAACGCCGGACGGCGACGGCACGCTGCTCGATCACACGACGCTGCTGTACGGCAGCGGCATGGGCGACGGCAACACCCATACGCCGACGCCGCTGCCGCTGGTCGTCGTTGGCGGCGAGCGCAGGCCGGCGGGCGGCATGTCGTCACGCAGGAAAAGACGCCGCTGCCGAATCTGCTCCTGACGCTGGCTGATCGAACCGGTGTCGACACTGGAGCGGTTTGGGATCAGCACGGGGCGAGTAGAACTCTGATGTTCACGCTTCCGCGTTCTCGCTTCTCGGTTCGTGTTCTGGGTTCGGTTGCTCGGTTCGGTGTTCGTGTGTTCAGTGTTCGTGTGTTCGTGTCGCCGGCCGGCGTTGATGTCACGGCTGATCGAAGCCGTGAAAGCCGGGAACGCGGCGGCGGTGCAGAAGCTTCTCGCCGCCCGCGCGCCGGTGAACGAGCCGGAAGCCGACGGCATGACAGCCCTGCATTGGGCCGTGCGTCAGGACAACGAGGCGCTGGTCAGGCAGCTCCTGCGCGCAGGCGCCACAGCGTCCGCGGCCAACGCGTTACGGCGTGACGCCGCTCGCGCTCGCGGCGGTCAACGGCAACCGCAGGACGACCGAGCTGCTGCTCGCGGCGGGCGCGAATCCGAACGCCGCGGCGCTCGAGGGTGAGACGGTGCTGATGGCGGCGGCCCGCACCGGCAATCCCGAGGTGGTCGATCGTCTGATCGCCGCCGGCGCGCGCGTGGACGACACGGAGAAATGGCGCGGCGAAACGGCGCTGATGCGGGCAGCGGGTGAGAACAACGCCGCCGCGGTGAAGGTGCTGATCGCCCGAGGCGCCAATATCAACGCCCAGTCTCGAGCAGATCGACTACCCGGAGATGCGGCTCAATCTCTCGTTCATGGCGACGACCGAGCTGCCCCGTGGCGGATTCAGCCCGGTGATGTTGGCCGCGCGCGAGGGAGCGCTCGACTCCGCACGCGTGCTCGCCGACGCCAAGGCCAATCTCGATCTGCAGGATCCGGAGGGAACGACGGCGCTGATGCTGGCGATCATGAACGTCCACTACGACGTCGCCTTGATGCTGGTTGAGAAGGGCGCCAATCCGAACGTCTACGACAAGGCCGCCATGGGCGCGCTCTACGCCGTTGTGGATATGCGGACGCAGACGGCCGCTGACGAACATGCCGCCGCGCAAGCCGTCCAGCGACGTGGATTCGATCTGGACGTCGTCAAGGCGCTCCTGAAGCACGGTGCGGACGTCAACGCCGTGCTGAAGACGACGACGCTGCGGCGTCACCACAGCACGGGGGACGGCTCGCTTGGAGAGGGCACGACGCCGCTGATGCGCGCGGCCCGATTCGGCGATGCGGCTGCGATGCGCGTGCTGATCGAGGGCGGGTGCGGACGTGTCGAAAGCGGCAGCGAAACGGCAACACCGCGTTGCTGTTTGCGTCCGGCGTGGGATTCCAAATCGGCGACGGCGGATTTGCGCGCACGGACCGGGAACGGAAGAAGACGCCATCGCCGCGATCAGACTGTTTTTAGACGCCGGGTGCGGACGTGAATCAGGCGACCACCAACGGCGACACGCCGCTCCATGCCGCGGCGGCGCGCGACGGAGGTGCAGATCGTCCGCTTCCTCGTGTCGCGCGGCGCGAACCTGGACGCCAGAGACAAGTCCGGACGCACGGCACTGGACGTCGCGCTCGGCAAACCTGCGGCCGCCGGCGGGCGCGGCCGCGGCGGGGCGGTGGCGCGGCACCGGCGGCCGGTCCGGTCCGCGCAAGGCCGCTGGCGGCGTTGCAGGAGTTGATGGCAAGTGGAAAAGTGGAATAGTGACACGTGGAGTAAGTGGAAAAGTGGAAAAGTGGAAAAGTGCATCGAAGTCGTCAACGGGCTTCTGAGGAGCAGAGATGCATGATCGAATCGTTGCGTGACGGCGTGGTCTCGTGCTCGGCGTGGCGTCGCTGGCAGTTGCGCAGCAGGGCGGCGTGGCGGGCCGCAGGCGCCACAGGTGACGTCGCCGGAGGTCAGCGCCGATCGGCGCGTCAGCTTCCGCATCTACGCGCCGCAGGCGCGTGAGGTCCGGCTGAGCGCGCCGGCGACATTCCCGGCATCGGCCAGAACTCGGCGCTGACGAAGGCCGACACCGGCGTGTGGGAGCTGACGATCCCTCCGCTGGACTCCGGCGCGTATCGCTACAACTTCACCGTCGACGGCGTGGCGACGATCGATCCGCGCAACCCCGTCGATCAGCGAGTCGAACAACAACGTCTGGAGCCTGGTCTACGTGGCGGGCTCGGATCTCTTCGACTCGAAGAACGTCGCGCACGGCGCCGTCGCCGAAATCACCTACAAGTCGTCCACGCTGGGCCGCGATCGCCGGATGCACGTCTACACGCCGCCCGGCTACCAGAACGGCCGCGACCGCTATCCGGTCTTCTATCTGCTGCACGGCGCCGGGGACAACGACGATTCGTGGTCCACCGTCGGCCGGGCCGGCTTCATCCTCGACAACCTGATCGCCGCGCAGAAGGCGAAGCCGATGGTCGTCGTGATGCCCGCCGGGCACACGCCGCGATCGCGCAGGCCAACGCCGTCGGCCGCAGCGCGACGGACGAGTTCGTCGGCGATTTCGTCACCGACGTGATGCCGTATGTGGAGAAGCACTACCGCGTGCTGACCGATCGCGCCAACACCGCGATCGCGGGCCTGTCGATGGGCGGCATGCAGACGCTCGAAGTGGCGATTCCGCGCCTCGACCGCTTCGCCTACATCGGCGTCTACAGCTCGGGACTGATCGGCGCGTTTCCCAATGCCGGTGGTCGCGGCCGCGGCGCGGCTCCGGCGCCGCACCCGCCGCGGCACGCCGCCGCGCGGTCCGATCGAGTGGGAGAAGAGTGAACGCCGCGAAGCTGGACGACGCCAAGTTGAAGAAGGGATTGCGGCTGCTGTGGTTCGGAACCGGGAAGGAGGACTTCCTGCTGTCGACGACCGACGCGACCGTGGACCTGTTCAAGCGCCACGGCTTCTCGCCGGTGTACGTCGAGTCGCCCGGCGGCCACACGTGGATCAACTGGCGGAACTATCTGTCCGAGTTCGCGCCGCAACTGTTTAACGAAGTAGTGTCCGGTTTCAGCCGGACCTGATTCCGCATGCGGCACCGCGCGGGCGCACCAAGTGCGTGGCTATGCCGCTACGAGCCGGGATGGCCGATGGAAATCTCCGGAATCTCCTCGCCGATGAGGACGATCGGCCCGCCGATCCGCTCCGAGAACCAGCGTCCCCATCGTGCGTCGGGCGTCTGCCGATGTCCGGGGATGGCGATGGCGTCGAGCCCCTGATACCGCGCCTCGATCACCATCCCCCAGGGCGTCAGCGACCCGTCGCTCCACGTCGAGCTGTGCGTGTCCACGTGACGACCGCATCCTTCATCTCGACGAACAGAAAGAAGAAGTCGCGCCTGGAGATAGCCACGCCCAGGAATCACGCCGTGGCCAGCGACCAGGCGATCGCCCGTTGCAGTACGACGTCGGCCGTCGCTCGAGCTCGTGTGTGGCCATCGCTTCTGAAGAATCGCCAGTCACTCCGCACCGTCAGTGCGATCGGGATGACCGACGTCATCAGGGCGAGTGGGTGAGCGTGATTTTATCTGCACCGGCTCGAACGGCTCGAACGGCTCGAACGACCCGAACGGTTCGAACGATTCGTGAGTGGGTCTCGCGGCGAATGACGGCCCGTTGGCAGTGTTCGCGACGCGTGTGCGTTTATGCCTTTGCGAACGGCCGGCCACACAGGAATGTGACTTGCTCTTTACGAGAGTGTTATGACTCTCAGGACAACACATCCGGGCTGGAGACGGCGTTCGCTGGCTGTGCTCTGTGCCCTTGTGATCGGTTCAGGCAACGGCTTCGCGGACGTGACGCGTGCCCGGACTGCGGTATCTCAGGCGCCGGCGTCATCTCAGGATTCGGCGCCCATTCCTGCGGCGCAGCTTGATTCGCTCGTCGCGCCGATCGCGCTGTATCCGGATCCGCTGCTCGCGCAGGTGTTGGCCGCATCGACGTACCCGCTCGAGTTGATTCAGCTCGCACAGTGGCTCGCGAAGAACTCCGGGCTCAAGGGCAAAGCTCTCGCCGATGCCGTGGCGAAGCAGCCGTGGGACCCGAGCGTCCAGGCGATGGCCGGGCTCCCAGACGTCGTGAAATGGCTGACCGACGACATCCAGTGGACGACCGACCTCGGCAACGCCTTTCTTGCCCAGCAGGCTGGCGTGATGACCGCCGTGCAGCGCATGCGTCAGAAGGCGCAGGCCAAGGGCACGTTGAAATCCACCGAACAGCAGGTGGTGCAGACGAAGACCGAAGGCAGCACGCAGGTGATCGTCATCGAGCAATCGAACCCGGAGGTCATCTACGTGCCTTCGTACAACCCGGTCACGGTGTACGGATCACCGGTCTACCCGTACCCGCCGATCTACTACCCGTCAGCGGGTATGACGCGGCGGGTGCGGCCATCGGGTTCGGTGTCGGCGTCGCGATGGGTGCGTTCTGGGGCGGCGGCGGTTGGGGCTGGCGCCCCGGCTGGGGCAACAACGATATCAACATCAACGTCAACAACAACTTCAATCGCAACGCGAACATCAACCGGAACGCCAGCGTCCGCGGCGGCAACTCGTGGCAGCACAACCCGACGCATCGGGGCGGTGCGCCGTATCGCGATCGCGCGACCGCCAACAAGTTCGGAGGCGCCGCGCGCGGTGATTCGCTGGCCAACCGTCAGTCGGGCGCGCGTCAGCAGCTCGATCGCCAGGGCGGCCAGCTGGGCACGCGTGATCGGCCGGGCGGTGCGGTGGGCACCGGAGGCGTCGGCAGATCGGCCGGGCGGCGGGCCTGGCGACCGCGGTGGAGTCGGTAACCGGCCTGGCGCCGGAGGTGGTTGGCGTCAACCGTCCGAGCACGCTGCCAAGCAACCGGCCCGGTGCCGGCGGCGGTGGTGTCGAACCGTCCGAGCACACTGCCAAGCGACCGGCCCGGTGCCGGCGGCGGTGGCATCAACCGTCCGAGCACGCTGCCAAGTGGTGGTGGCGCGGATCGCGTCGGCTCGCGTGATCTCTCCCGCAGCAGCGGCAGCAGCGCCTTCGGCGGCGGCTCCCGGGGGTTCGATGGAGGCCACGCCCGCGCGAGCAGCAGCCGCGGATCGTCGAGCATGCGATCTGGTGGTGTCAACCGCGGCGGGGGCGGCGGCGGAGCGGCGGTGGTGGTCGCAGCCGCGGCGGCGGCAGACGGTAGTGGCTTACAGCTATTTGAATGAGGACCAGGGACATGAAATCCATTACCGCCCGACACCTTTCAGCAGGACTGATCGCGGTGACGGCCGTCCTGTTCACGACCCATGCAGCGCTCGGCCGCTGGGCAAACGACTGCCACGCGCCCGGCGGCAGCCGCCGCGACTGTTCAGACCTTTGACAGCCCGCGGCAGGCGGCCGACGCACTCATCGCAGCCGTCGGACAGGACGACGTGCCGGCGCTGGAGCGGCTGTTTGGCCCGTTGACGAAGAGCGTCATCCTGTCCAACGGAGCCTGCGCAGGATCGGCAGCGAGCGAATGAGTTCGTCGCGAAGGCTCGCGAGAAACAGAGCATCTCCATCGACCCGAAGAATCGCAGCCGAGCCTCGTTCGTGATCGGCGAAGCTGACTGGCCGTTCCCCGTGCCGCTCGTGAAGCGAGGCGAGAAGTGGGCATTCGATACGGCGGCCGGCCGCCGGGAGATTCTGCACCGGCGCATCGGTGGCAACGAGCTGGACGCCATCGCGATTTGCCACGGTTATGTAGAGGCGCAGCACGAGTACGCGCTCAAGCGGCGCGAAGGCTACGAGGTCAACCAGTACGCGCAGCGGATCATCAGCACACCTGGAAAGCAGGACGGCCTGGCGTGGCAGAAACCGGACGGCACGTGGGACGGACCGGTGGGTGAACGCGTCGCCCGCGCGATCGCGCAGGGCTACTCAGAAACGCGGCGAGCCGTATCACGGCTACTTCTTCAAGGTCCTCACCGGACAAGGTCCGGCGGCGCCTCTCGGACGGCTGGACTACGTCGTCAAGGGCGCGATGATCGGCGGCTTCGCGCTGGCGGCCGCTCCGGCCGAATACGGCGTCACCGGCGTGAAGACGTTCATCGTGAGTCAGGACGGCGTGGTGTACCAAAAGGATCTCGGCGCGGCCACCGCGACCACATTCGCCTCGATGAGCCGCTTCAACCCGGACAAATCCTGGGAGCCTGTTCCGGTGGAGTGACCGTGGCGCGGCGGGCGGACCTGACCCGGGGTCCCCGCCGCGCACGCTTGCGCGGTGGGGTGGCGTGGTCCGCCCCACGGTCAGCCTTCCGAACCACTCGTTAGTGCGTTTTCCTCCAGCCGACCAGTCACCTGGTTTCTTCGCAGGGCGAGGTGCGCTCCACGTCAGCGTCGCGCGAAGCGTTCCAAGGCCGGTGTCGGGTCAGGCCCTCGTCCGAGCGCGTGGGCTTCGCACGCTTCGTAGATCGGCAGCAATTCGCGGTACACCGCATGGCGTGCCGGGTGTGGGGTGATCCGGCTGGTGGCGTTCGGCTGCGCGATGGCGGTGATCGTGTCCCACGGCAGCGGCGTTCCGTCGGCCACCGTGTCGCCGTGCCAGGCACGGAGCGCGGCCCCGAGGGCTGCGGAATTCGACACGGTGGATCGGTAGACGTCCGCGCCGAACACGTCGGCCATCACCCGGAGAATCTCCTTGTTCGCCGCGGCGCCGCCGGTGGCGTGAATGGTATCGATGGGCACCGACATCCATGTCGAGTGCACCGCCATGGCCATCTGCTGCGCTTCCACCACCGCCCGCACATTCGCCGCCGCATCGTCCGCGGACAGGCGGTAGCGGTGGACGCGCGGATCGGCGACGGCCGGCGTGATCTCCGGCTCGAACCAGGGAATCAGCACGCGGCCCTGGTTGCCGGCCGGCGTGACGTCGAGCGCGCGCGAGAAGTCGGTCCAGGTGAAGCCGTACGCATCCTGCACCTGTTCGCGCGCCAGCGATCCGTTGCTGAAGCAGGTGAGTCCCATGTAGTCGCCGGTCGGCGACGCGAATACGTGGCCCGTGCCTGACGGATCGACGTGCGGCTCCTTGATCAGGCCGAAGATCGTATCGCTCGTGCCGAGTGAGATCGCGACGCGTCCTTCGCGGACGAGGCCGACGCCGATCAGGCTGCACGGGTTGTCGCCGGACCACGCGATGACGCGCGCCGGCGGCAGGCCGAGGCGCGTCTGCCAATACCGCGAGAGGGTACCGGCAACGCTCCAGGACGGGGCGATCGTTGGAAGCTTGTCCGCCAGTCCCGGTGCTGTCGCACTCACCGCAGCCGTCCACCACTGCCTGTCCGCAAGATCCATCAGGTTGGCGCCCGATGCATCTCCCGGATCGAGAGGCGCATGGCCGCCAATCAGCAGTGACGCCAGATACGAGCTGACGAGATGGACGCGCGCCGTGGCTGCGTACAGGTCAGGATCGCCCGCGGCAAACTTTCTGATCTGAGGACCCGTGAATCGCTCGAAGGCGCGCGAGCCCGTGTGTCGTGCGAGCAACTCGGGGCCGCCGACGGCGTCTGCAATCTCCGCGCACTCGGCGCCGGTACTCGAGTCCAGCCAGATGGGAGCGACCCGGCGCGCCAGGATCGGCGCAACCTGCGAGGCAAGTGGCTGCGCCGGGTCCAGTCGCGACAACACGCGTGCGGCATCGGCGTTCAGATAGACGCTGCCGTGCTGCTGTGCGGAGCCAGAGATGGCCGCGATGCGGCTGACGTCCAGTCCGCTGGCGGCCACGCGCTCGAGAATCGCCTCGAGCGCCTCCGCCCACATGATCGGAGAGGAGAAGGCTTCGTCCGGCTGGGTCTTCGGGAGGACGCCATGGTCAGTTCCGTCCTGCGGAAAGGTCTCGTCGAACGACAGCGAGGCGTCGAACACCACGCGCGCATTGACGCCGTCCACCTCGATGACGATCGCGGTCAGGCTCTGTGTGCTCGAGTCGAGGCCAAGGTAAAGCCGGCCTCCGGCGCGTGCCACTACTGGACCCCGAGGAGTAGATCGACGACGAGCTGATCGAGCTTCTCGTAGGGCAGCCGGCGCGCGGCGAGGGCCAGTCGATCGAAGGTCTGGGCTTTCAGCCGGTCGGCCGCCTGGCGGCTGTAAGCGGTCTCATGGTCCGCCTGAAGGCGGACACTCGATCGGGACCTCCGTCGCCGCGTATCTCGGCCAGCAGCGCCTGGATCTCTTTGTGGGCGCAGAACTGCTGCGCCTTGCCCTTGAGAATCAGGTACGTCCGCATGCAGCCGCCGGCAAAGTCCCACACGCCGTCGGCGTCCTCGGTCCGATACGCATGCGCGTCGAAGTGGCGCGGGCCGTCATAGCCCGACTCCTCGAGCAGCTTGACCAGGAAGAAGAGCGGCTTGATCGATTCGGAGCCGAAGCGCAGGTCCTGATCAAAGCGTCCCGGCTTCTGATCGTTCAGATCGATATGAAACAGCTTGCCGGCCTCGAGTGCCTGCGCGACGGCATGATAGAAGTTCAGGCCCGCCATGTGCTCGTGCGCCACTTCCGGATTGACGCCGACCATCTCCGGATGCGCGAGCGTGGGGATGAACCCGAGATACGCCGCGGTGGTGGGGAAGTAGATGTCGCCGCGCGGCTCGTTCGGCTTGGCTTCGAGCGCAAACCGCAGGTCGTACTTCTGATCGCGCGCGTACTCGCACAGGAAGTCGATCGCGGCGCGAAAGCGCTTGATCGCTTCGATCGGGATCCTTGCCGGCGTCGGCTTCCGCGCCTTCGCGTCCGCCCCAGAACACGTAGGTGTGCGCGCCCAGTTCCACCCCCAGATCCATCGCTCGCATCGTCTTCTGGACCGCATAGGCGCGGACCTGCGGATCGTGCGACGTGAATGCGCCGTCCTTGAACACCGGATCGGTGAACAGGTTGGTCGTGGCCATCGGCACTGTCATGCCCGTCGAGTCGAGCGCGCGGCGGAAGTCGCGGACGATCCGGTCGCGGTCGGCGGGCGAGGCGTCGATGGGAACGAGATCGTTGTCGTGGAAGTTGACGCCGTAGGCGCCAAGTTCCGAGAGGCGCGTGACCGCGTCGCACGGGTCGAGCGCGGGGCGGACGAACTCGCCAAATGGATCGCGGCCGCGGTTGCCGACGGTCCAGAGACCGAAGGTGAACTTGTCTGCGGGAGTGGGCTGTAGGTTCATGACGGTAGTTCGGTGTCGCATATCCGGCTAGGTTGATCGACATGTAGTGTTCGAGCGTGTCAGCGGGCGGACCGCAGGAGTCCTGGATCGGCCGCTTCGAGAAGGTCTGGAAATACAGCACGCTGGCATCGCGCCACCAGCGGGCTTCGTTCTCCTGGATCGCGAGGAACGCGCGGGTCTCCTCGAAGCGTTCGGGATCGACGAACGTCGATAACCCCTGCCAGGTCTTCTCCATGCCGCGGACGGTTTCGACGCCGCGGCAGTAACGGAACGTGAGCTCGTCCCAGAGAATCCGGCCGGACGCCATCCGGTAATCCCACGGCACGTGGTGAAACCAGAGCAGATAGTCGTCGGTGACCGTCTTCAGGTTGGCGAATCGATCGCGCACCGGTGCGGCGTACTGGCTGACCGCGTTGCTGCCGCTGCGTGTGCGATCGAAGCCGATGCCGTTGGCGTCCGCTCGGTGGTAGTAGACGGACGTCCAGTCCGCGCGCCCGCCGCCGCTGACCCAGGGCCCGGGCCCGTAATGATGGCCGCGCGCCATCTGGTGATGCAGCCCGAGCGGCGTCATGTAGTCGACGGTGGCTTGCCGCGACGCGAGCATCATCGACTTCACCGGTGCGATGAACGCGGCGTCGTTCGTGAACGTCATCCGCAGCCATTCGTCGGCAAGATCCGCGGACGCCAGCGAGGGATTCCACGCGAGCCGGCCGAACGCGTGCCAGTTGGCGCAGGCGAACACGGATCCACACCAGTTCCGATCGGTGCCGGTGTTCGCGACACCGGCGATCCCGGTGCGCGAGTAGCCGTGCAGCGAGCCGTCGATGACCTGTCGGACCAGCGAGCCTTCACCCTTCACGAACGTGTCCGCGCGCAGCGCTTCTTCGAAGAGCGGCGCGAGATACGACGAGGTGCGTCGCAAACCCCAGGTACTCCTTCGTGATCTGCAATTCCAGCATGAGCGGCGTCTTCGGCATCGCGCCAAAGAGCGGGCTGAACGGCTCTCGCGGCTGGAAGTCGATCGGCCCGTTCTTCACCTGGATGAGCACGTTCGGGCGAAACGTGCCGTCGAGCGGCTGGAATTCCTTGTACGCCTGCGTGTGGCGGTCTTCCTTCGGATTCTCCGCATAGACGAAGGCACGCCACATGACGATGCCGCCGTAGCGCTCGAGGGCTTCGGCAAGCATGTTGGCGCCGTCGGCGTGGGTGCGCTTGTAATCCTGCGGCCCGGGCTGGCCTTCGGAGTTGGCCTTGACGAGGAAGCCGCCGAAGTCCGGGATCACCTTGTAGATCTCCGCGACCTTCGCGGTCCACCAGGCTTTGACCTCTGGCGCGAGTGGGTCAGCGGTCTTGAGCCCGCCGATCTCGATCGGCGCGCTGAATCGGGCGGTCAGGTAGACGCGAATGCCGTACGGGCGGAACACGTCGGCGAGCGCGGCCGCCTTTCGCCAGGTATTCAGCGGTGAGGCTGGTCGCATTGGCGTTGACGTTGGTCAGCACCGTGCCGTTGATGCCGATCGAGGCGTTCGCCCGCGCGTAGTCCGTGTAGCGCGGCGCCTTGTAGTCGGGGAGCTTGTGCCAGTCCCACAGCGAGCCGCCGGCATAATCCGCGCTCGACGCTGCCATCGAGGTTGTCCCAGTGGTTGAGGATGCGGTGCTGGATGCGCGGGCGCTCGGTGATCGTCAACGCGTCGATGCGCTGGTGCGTTTGCAGCAGTCGCAGGAAATGGAACGCGCCGTAGAGCACCCCGATGTCGGTATTGGCGGCGATGACGGTGGCGCGCCGGCCACGCGCCCGAACCGATCGAATCAGGTATCCCTCGCCGCCGATCGTCCGGAGGTCAGCCTCCAACCCAAGCGTCGCGACGATTGGCGATCGGCCCGTGCCGGCGATCACGGCGCCGTCCTTCGTGACGTCTGCGCTGAGGCGATGGTGCTGTCGAGAAGGCCGTTGAGACCGCGCGTCAGTTCATCCGATGTCGCGCGAGCGGTCGCGGATTCGCCGCTCACGACGAGACCGGTGATCGCGCTGCGGTACTGCTTGAGGAGAGCGGTGTCCGCGACGCGGTGATATCGCAGCCACAGCTCGTAGCCGTCTTCCGCGTGCGCCGATGCGACGCCGAAGAAGATAACGAGCAGCGTGACATGAAACCGCGAGAGCGGTAGAGGCCGACTTCTCGACGGTCGTCGCAGCCTTCGTGGCCTTGCGGCCTGCGTGCTTCATCGCGCCGGGCGCGCCGTCAGCGGGTCGAGCCCATCGGCAAACCGGGGATCCATGGCGGCAAGATCCGCTCGATACGAGACCGTCGTTGCCGTCGGGAAGTTCGCGGGCACTTTCTGTGTGACCTGTCCGGTCGCCGCCCATTCCGTGCCGCGCTGCAGCGTCACGACGAAATCCACCGAGCTCAACGCGTTGACGTCATGACCGAGTGTCGTGTGGAAGACGCGACCCTTGCCGTACGAGAGCACCATGAGCTGCGGCTCGTCGCGTCCGCTGCCGTTGTTCTGCGGGTCGGAGAACGCGGTGGCGAGCACCGTCATGTTGCGCCCGGGTCCGCGCAGCCGGGCGTACAGCTCGTCGCCCTGGTGCATCCAGGCGGCCGGCAGGCCTTTCGTAATTGGATGCGAGTTATTGCGAACCGACATCTGGAAGGGGACCCGTTTTCCGTGGCTGCCTGCGGCACCGGAGCCCGCATCCGACGTCAGCTTGCCGTCCTTGAAGAACCAGTACGGTCCCGCCTGCTCTCTGCGACCTCGCCAGCCGCCGACGCCGATCATTTCGTTGAACGCCTGCCAGTCCGGGAACGCGTTGTCCGCAGCGTGCACGGGGACGAAGCCGCCGCCGTTCTTCACGTACTGCTCGAACGACGCCTTCAGCGCTGCCGGCCAGCGATCGTCGGGCGCGTCGTAGTTCAGCACCACGACCTGATACTTCGCGAAGTCGGGCATGAAGCTGCTGAAGTCGCCGTTCGCGGGTGGGGTCGTCACCACGGTGGTCGCGAAGAGGCCCGTTTCGTCGAGGATTTTCTTGAGGACCGGCGTCACGCGCTGCCAGTCGTGATACGTCCCGCCGCTCTCGCCGTCGAGAATCATCACGGAGATCGGCGCAGCTGCGCGCGATGTCAACGCCGCAAACACGATGGGAGCGCTGAGAAGTGCGATCGCTGTTCGTTTCATGACGCTCATTCCTGGTGGGGGCGCGCCTTGTCGAAGGGGCGCCTGGCGGACACAGGGTCCAACCGTACGGCACCACTTATGTGGTGCGTGCACCCAGCGATGGGCCGGGTCCTCGTACACCGCCAGCTTCCGCTCGTCGCCGGCAATCGCCCACAGGTAATACAGGTCGTAGCGCGGCGGCGCGCTCACCGAGTGATACCCGTATGGAATCAGCACCGCGTCACCGTCACGCACCTGATGGGTCGCCGCTTCGCCCGATGCAGTGTAAGAGATGTGGAGGCCGAACCCGTCCGGCGGATTCACACGGTAGTAATACATCTCCTCGAGCCGCGGTTCGCTGTCCTTGCCGTCATGTTTGTGCGGCGGATAGCTGCTCCAGTGGCCCTTGGCGTTGACCGTTTCGCCCACCATCAGCCGACGGGCATGAGGGTCGGTGGTAAAAAGGTTGCGGACCTCGCGCTGGTAGAGGTCGGTGCCGCGTTCCACCACGGCCACATCGTTCGGCGAACAGAGCACCGGCTCGCCACCAGCGGGTGCGGGCGTCGATATCAGGACCGCCTCGAGCGGCGATTCCGCGCTGACGGTCAGTTTGACGGCCGGCGGCAGCAGCAGGGCAGTGGGACGATCCGAGAAGACGCTGCCCCGCTGGACGCTCCACGAGTGGTCGCCCGCTTCGAATTGCCCGCGCCCGTCGATCAGGACGACGACTGTTTCTTCGTCAGCCGAGACGAACTTGCCGGATCCTCCGGCAGGAGTGTCATGCGGTGGGTGGTCAACTCACGCGCGCCTTGTTCGCCACGACGCTGGAGCGTCTGCAGTCCATCAGCGCGGCGAACTCGGAATAGGGTGTCTTTCAGCATCGTTTCGATTCGACCTAGGAATCGCGTCGCAGCCTCGCAGTCACATATCATGGCACGCGTATGGCGGACTCTTTATTCGACCTTTCCGGGAAGACGGCTGTGGTCGCCGGCGGGACGAGCGGCATTGGCCGGACGCTGGCGATGGGACTGGCCGACGCCGGCGCCGACGTTGTCGTGGTCGGTCGTCGTGAAGACGCCGTCTACGAAGCGGCGACAGAGATCGAACGTCGCGGGCGACGAACGCTGCGCTTGACGGCCGATGTCACGGATCGCGCCTCGCTCGAGCGCGTTCGCGATGCGTGTCTCAGGCAACTCGGCGACGTCCACATTCTGATCGTCGCCGCCGGTGTGACGGCCAAGATGCCCACGCTGGACATGGACGAAACCGCCTGGCAGCACATTCTCGATACCAATCTCACGGGGACGCTGCTGGCGTGCCAGGTGTTTGGTGCATCGATGGTCGAGCGCAGAGGCGGGCGCATCATCAACGTCGCGTCGCTATCGTCATTCCTTGGATTCTTCGAAGTCGCCGCCTATACCGCAAGCAAAGCCGGCGTTGCCGGGCTGACGCGTGCTCTTGCCGTTGAGTGGGCGCATGCCGGCGTCACCGTGAACGCCATCGTCCCGGGTGTCTTCAGGACGGATTTGAACAAGCATCTGCTTGATTCAGGTCGAGGTCAGGAGTTGCTGACGCGGACGCCGATGCGGCGCTTCGGGAAGCTGGAGGAGTTAGTCGGTGCGACTGTGTTCCTCGCGTCGGACGCGGCGAGCTTCGTCACGGGGCAGCTCCTGGCGATCGACGGCGGGTCCTGGCGAGCGGCGTGAACCAATAGAACGTTCGAATCGTTCGAGTCGTTCGAACCGTTCGAGTCGTTCGAGTCGTTCGAGCCCTCGAATCAGCCGATCTGCGAACGTCTCGAACGCTCCGAACGTCAACGATCCGAACGTTCGAACGGTTCGAACGATTCGAACGGTTCGAACGGTTCGAACGATCAGTTAACATCATGCCGCCCATGCAGCGAACCGAGATCGTTGCGCGCATCGAGCGCGAGCGCATCGTTGCGGTCATCCGTCTCGACGATCCGCACGCAGCTCCGCGCCGTCGTGGACGCGCTGGCCGCCGGCGGCGTGCGCGTGTGTTGAAGTGACGATGACCGTGCCGCGGGCGATCGAGCTGATCGGTCAGCTCGCGAGCGGCTTGCCAGACGAGGTGCTGATCGGCGCCGGGACGGTGGTCGATGCGACGACGGCGCGCGCCGCGATCGATGCCGGCGCCGCGTTCGTCGTTGGTCCGGTGTTCCGGCGCGATGTCATCGACGCGTGCCACGATCGTGGAGTGCCAGCCATGCCCGGCTGCCTGACGCCCACAGAGATTCTCGATGCCTGGGACGCCGGCGCAGACATCGTCAAGGTCTTTCCGTCCACGTCGTTGGGCCCGACGTTCATCAAGGACGTTCGTGCTCCGCTGCCGCAGCTCAAGCTGATGCCGACGGGAGGCGTGTCGATCGACAACGCGGCCGACTGGCTGCGCGCGGGCGCCGTTGCCGTCGGCGTGGGAAGCGCGCTCATTGACGCAGAGGCAGTGAAGGCGGGTGATTTCGCGAGCATCACGCGGCGAGCCGAGCGGCTGGTTGCAAGTGGTCCGCCTGAAGGCGGACTCAAGGAAGTCGAGTCGTCACCTTCGGCGAGATCATGCTGCGGCTCAGCCCGCCGGGATTCGAGCGGCTGCTGCAGTCGCCGGTTCTTTCCGCGACCTTTGGCGGCGCCGAAGCCAACGTGGCCGTCAGCCTGGCGCAGTGGGGATTCGACAGCGTCTACGTCACCCGCGTGCCGTCGAACGCCATCGGCGATGCGGCCGTTCGTGCCTTGCGCGCGGAGGGCGTGCGTACTGACTTCGTGTTGCGCGGGGGCGACCGGCTCGGGATCTACTTCGCCGAGTCGGGTGCGAGTCAGCGTCCATCCACCGTCGTCTACGACCGCGCACATTCCTCGATCGGCGACATCGATCCCGCGTCCGTCAACTGGGCGGAGTTGTTTCGCGGCGCCGCCTGGTTTCACGTGACCGGCGTCACCGCGGCGCTCGGTGCCAAGCCTGCCCGCTGTGTCGCCGACGCACTCGAGGCGGCCCACGCCGCACAGGTGAAGACGAGCCTGGACCTGAATTACCGCCGCAAGCTGTGGTCCGAACAGGAGGCGCAGGCGACACTCCTCCCGCTGTTGAAGCACGTCAACGTCGTGATTGCCAACGAGGAAGATCTCCAGTCCGCGCTCGGACTCGAGGTGCCCGGCGTCGACGTAGGGAAGGGCCGGCTGAATGCGTCCGACTATCGGCAAGTCATTCGTCGCGTCTGCGAGATGGGGCCGGACCTCGTGGCCATCACACTGCGCCGGAGCACCTCTGCCAGTGACAACGGCTGGAGCGCGTTGCTGGGAGGCAAGGGGTATCCGCTGGAGAGCCAGCAATACGACATCAGGATCGTTGACCGGATCGGCGGCGGCGATGCGTTTGCCGCCGGCTTGATCTATGGCCTGGCGAGCGGACGCGCGCCGGAAGACTCGTTGCGGTTTGCCGTTGCCGCCGGCGCGTTGAAGCAGACGATTCCCGGCGACTTCAATCGTGTGAGCGTTGAAGAGGTGGACCGTCTCGCCGCTGGCGATGCGTCAGGCCGCGTCCAGCGGTACGTGCCTGCAGAGAGGATTTCGGTCTGCTGATGAGCGGATGAGATCGTGAAGATCACCGGCGGCAAGGTCATCATCTGCAGCCCGGGACGCAACTTCGTCACCCTGAAGCTCGAGACGGAGGACGGCGTCTACGGCCTCGGTGATGCGACGCTCAACGGGCGTGAGCTTGCCGTCGCCAGCTATCTACGCGACCACCTGCTGCCGCTGCTCGAAGGCCGGGACGCGCGCCGCATCGAGGACATCTGGCAGTTCCTCTACAAGGGCGCGTACTGGCGGCGCGGTCCGGTGACGATGGCCGCGATTGCGGCGATCGACACGGCCTTGTGGGACATCAAGGGCAAGTCGCTGAACACGCCGGTGTATCAGTTGCTCGGTGGCGCGTCGCGCGAGGCGGTGCTGGTCTACGGTCACGCGAACGGCGAGACGATCGATGCCGCCGTCGAAGCCGCAGCGGGATATGTCGCGCGCGGTTACAAGGCCGTGCGCGCGCAATGCGGCGTGCCCGGCATGGAGAAGGTGTATGGAGTGGCATCCGGTGTCGCCTACGAGCCGGCGCAGCGGGGTCCGATTTCCGAAACGGTCTGGAGCAGCGAGCGCTACTTGAGCTGCGTCGCGCCGCTGTTCGAGCGGCTGCGCCGCGAGCTGGGCTCCGACGTGCACCTGCTGCACGACGCGCATCACCGGCTGCGACCGATTGAGGCCGCGCGACTGGGACGCGACCTCGAGCCGCATCGCCTGTTCTGGCTCGAGGATCCGACGCCTGCGGACAATCCGGAGAGCTTCCGGCTCATTCGCCAGCACACGACCACGCCGCTCGCAGTCGGAGAAGTGTTCAACACCATCCACGACTGCCGGCAGCTCATTCAGGAACAGTTGATCGACTACATCCGGACGACGGTGGTTCATGCCGGCGGCATCAGCCATCTGAAGAAGATCGCGAGCCTGGCCGAGCTCTATCAGGTCCGCACCGGTTCACACGGCGCGACGGACCTCAGTCCTGTGTGCATGGCCGCGGCGCTGCAGTTCGATTTGAGCGTTCATAACTTCGGGATCCAGGAATACATGCCGCACACGGCGGATACCGATCGCGTGTTTCCGCACGCCTACACCTTCGCCGGTGGCCTCATGCATCCGGGCGAACGCGCCGGGGCTTGGCGTCGATATCGATGAGGCACTGGCCTCGACATTCCCATATCAGCCCGCCTATCTACCCGTGGCACGGCTGCTCGACGGGACGATGCACGATTGGTAGGCGGGTCGACTGCGGGGCGTGTCGCTCGGCGGATCTCCGATAAGATAATCTCCACGTCTGGACGCCCGCCCCCGACGGACATGCGGATCGTGACCGGTTCTGTTTTCTCGGTGACCGCCATCTTCTCGACTGCCGTCGCGAACCCCTGGAGCCGTGCCCACAGTTCGTAGTCACCGGGCGTCAGCGAGGAGAACGCAAACCGGCCGTCCTTGTCGGTGACGGTCGAGCGGCTCTCGGGACCGCGGAGGCCGATCGACACCCCGGGCATCACATGCTCCGAGGTGTCGACGACCAGGCCCGACAGCTTTCCCGCCGGCGCTGACTGCGCCGACCCGAACGCGCCGCTCAGACAGCAGATCACGGCCGCGCTCAGCCACAGACGCATAGCGGTCGCCACGAGCAAATACTACGCTCTTTGGCGTGGCCTTCGTGGTTCGATGTCGTAGGGGGCCGACCTTTCGGTCGGCCCTTATCCTACCGCCGCGAGAGTTCGCGCGGTTCGTTCAGTTTGTAGAGTCCCGCCGCGAGATCGGCAAGCCTGATGAACTCGCCACGGTAGCCCTCGGGATCCTTGGCTGCACCTCCAACGGGAGCTTCTGTTTGTCGATGGAATCGACAAACGTTCTCGCGCCCCCCGAGGCAAAGGGTATGCCTCGGCTGGCGTTACATTTCGTTAGACATCCGGGAGGGGGATTCGGCCGGGCCCATCCTGCGATTGGATCCGGTGGCTGGGCCACCAAGACGTTGGATTCAATGAGGGCGACTGCGGCCCGTCACTGTGGCGCGGCCAACGATTGCAGCAGTCCGCCCAGGTTCCAGCTGTCCCACCCCTTCACGACGCGGCCATCCTTGAACTCCAGCCACGTCATGCCGCGAAACACGACTTTTCGATTGGTCGCTGGAAATCCGAGAGCGTCGCTGGAATGCGTCGCGGTCACGTGCCAGCGCACGGCAACCTTCGATCCGTCCTCGATGCAGTCGTCAACCACGATCTCTAAGTCCGGAAACACCTCGAGAAGCCGTTGCCGTTCGACCAGGAACTCCGACCGGGTCCGAACATCGACGCCCTCCATGTAGCCTTCGATGTGTTCCGCCATGAGTTCGTGAACAGTGCTCTCGCCCCCGGGCTTCCAGACTTCCTTGTACCAACGTCGTGTGCGATCCACATTGCTGCTCATGCTCGATGACTCCTTTCGCCTCGGCCTCCATAGACGTCTCAATGAATGTTGGCACGCGTGCTTGTGGCAGATGGTAAGGAGAGATGAGGAAGGCCGGTCATCGAACGCCCAGTTCCTCGACGAGACGCTGCATCCCGTACACCTCGCGGAGCACCGTCGTCACCGCCGCGCTCGTCACGATGATGCTGCGGTTGACCTCACGGTCGTAGCCGTAGGCGTTGCGCTGCGTGAGGACCGTGGAATCGAAGTTGGCGCCGATGATCTCGCCTGCCGCGTTGATCGCCGGCGAACCGGAGCTGCCGCCGATGGTGTCGGTCGACACCGTCATGTCGAGCACGGTCGCCGGATCGATGCGGGTTTTCGCGGCCAGCAGCTTCGGCGCGAGATCGAAAGGCGGCGCGCCCGTGGCGCGCTCCCAGAGCCCCGCGAATGTCGTGAACGGCGCGAAGCGCTGGCCGGGGACATCCGAGCCTTCGACGCGTCCATAACTCAGGCGCAGTGTCCCGGTCGCGTCGGGATAGATGCTGTCACCGTAGACGGCGAAGCGCGCATCGGCCAGGCGCTCCGACGCCCGGTCGGTGGGCCCCTGCACGGCGTCCTCCCACGCGCGGCGCGCGGCCCGCGTCGGTTCCTGAATCGTCAACGCGTAGCGAACGAGCGGGTCCCCCGACGCCTCGATGGCCGCCAACCCGCCCTGCCAGAGCCTGCGCCGCACGGAAGGATCGGCGAGGGTGGTGCTTCTTATCAGACGCGCGGCCAGTCCTTCTGGTGATTCCTTGTCCAGAAGCGTTCGCATCCGCGAATCATCAGCTGTCAGCCACTCGCGAGTCTTCGACAACCACCATTCGAGCTGAAGCTGATCGAGGGCCGGGTAGACAGGGAGCTCGGCAAAAAGTCGGGTCTCGACGGCGCCGAGGCGGCTATCCCGGAACTCGGGCAGCCGCTGATCCGATGGTTTCGCGCGCTCCTGCGCGCCCCGCACCAGTGTCATCGCCCAGCCGAACAACATCGACCCCCCACCGGCGCGGGTCTCCAGCAGCGAATACGACGGATAGAGCTCGCGCTGTTTGGGCTGGATCGCGGTGAGGTCCGCCCACGGGTCACCAATCCTGCGCGACAGCGCCGCGTCGGCAGCCACGCGCTGCCGGAATTCGGCTTCTTCTCGAACGCGCCGCGCCATGAAGGCCGGGTCGACCAGCGCTCGCATCCGGCCGAGGCCGCGCTTGTACGTGTTCTCCAAGTTGCCGATCGCGTCCATGGCGATGAACGCCTGTTCGCTTCCCTGAGCGCTGAACTGCAGCAGACGGCCGCGGAGCTCCGAAGTAATCAGCTGATCCAGCGGCAGGACGACGTCACGGACGGTCATCAGCTGGTCGTGCGTCAGCAGACGCTGCGTCGCACCTGGACTTCCGGAGACAAACACCGGCTGTCCTTCGCTGGGGCGCGAGGCATTCCATGTGAAGTGGGTGGGCGTCGCCGCCGCTCGCCCGTTCTCGTACAAACGGATGAACGCGGCATCGACAGCGAAGCGAGGGAAGCTGAAGTTGTCCGGGTCGCCGCCGAACGTCGCGGCGCGGTCCTCTGGCGCAAAGGCGAGCCGCACGTCGGTGTAGAGTCGATACACATACAGCTTGAACTGCCCGCCCCGGTACAGCGTCACGACGATGCAGCGACGGGTGGCATCGCGTCCGCAGCCCTCATTTTCGATCCGCCCGGACTCGGCATCACGCGCCGAGGTGAACGCCTGGCCCTGCAGCGTGCCGGCGGCCGCCTGCATACGCCGTGTGACATCAGTGATCGAAAGCAGGACCTCAGCGAGCGCGCCAGGACACCTCAGTTCGTCCTCACGACGCCGCGGCGTGAAGCCGACGTCGGCGTAGTTGACCGCCGGTGTCGACAGATTCGCAACACAGGTGTCGACGCAGTGATTGTTGGTCATCACGAGACCGTCGCCGGAAACAATCCCGCCTGAACACCCGCCGAACCTGACCGAGCTGAGGCGCACGCGATCGAGCCACGCTTGATCGATCCGCGTACCGAGGGCCTGATTGGCCTTGGCGACCGGGAAGTTGTCGAACGTCCACATGCCTTCTTCGGCGAGGATCACGGCGCTGACCGCGAGCACCACCACGAGAATGGCGAACATCGTTTTCACGCAACGCGGCTGTCGCATCTCTTTCTCCAACACGCTCATCTAGCGGCGAGCTCGAAGGTCAACGGGTCCTAGCTCTTATACGCCTGTCGTCCTACCCCCTGAATGGGAATGCCCTGGGCGGCAAGCACCTCGTGCTGCAGGGCGTACATGCAGGCGGCGGCTTCATCGATTCGGCGCACGAACGCCAACGACCCCTGGAGGATCGGCTTCAGACGCTCGCGATCCTGAATGCGCGCCGCCGGGTACTCGTGCTCGACAATCAGATGGGTGTCGGCGGGGTCGAGCGGTAGCAGCTCGCGTGCGGCGAGCTGGTGATCGAGCCAGTCAACGGTTCGATTCTGCAGATAGGCGAGCGGATCGTGGCGCGCGGTTCCCGGCAGCTCGTGCTCGCACAGCACGACCTGCTTTTTCCAGGCGTTCAACTGGTCCGCCGGTAGCGGCGACGGCTTGCCGCCAATCCAGTCGCCTCGCTCCATCGTCTGGCCGCCGTAGCCCCACGCCGAGACGCCGGCAGCGTCGATGACCTGCCCTTTGACGTGGAATCCACCAATCAGGAAGCCGTAACCCTGATCCTTCAGGAACTGAAAGATGGACCGCGTGTCCTGCCCCATGAGGATCGCGTGCGACGGGTCGTAATGAATCCGGAACTGGTCACCGACGCCGTGCTTCTCGCAGATGCGATGCAGCGGGATCCATGCGCCGGGCGTGTACGCGATGTTGTTGTGCCAGTTGTCGCTGGTCGTCCAGCCAGGCATCGGGCACTGCTCGACGCGATAGGTCAGGCCCCGTGCCTTCGCCGCCTTGAGTAGCGGGACGAAGTGCTGCTCGAAGTCGAGCAGGTTTTCATCCATGCTCCGCTGCTGGTTGCGTCCGACGAAGCCGCACACCGCGTCCACGCCGAGCAGTACGGCTGCATCGAAGACGCGGAGCAGGAAGTCGTGCTTCGTCTGCCGCGTCGGCGCGTCGTGATGGAGCAGGTTGTCGAAGTAGGCGAGATCCGAGATGCGGGTCCCGGTCGAGGCGACGGCGGCCTGAACACGCTTCGCACGCGCCTGGTCGAACGGTTGCCGCAGATCCAGCGTGTTCGCCACGGGATCGAGCATCGCTTCGGGCGGTACGTCCGACTCCGATGGGTGGAGCGCCGCGGACAGCTGGACATAGTCGGCGCCGAGCTCACGCCCGAAGCCAAGCCAATCCTCGATCGCACGATCGGGGTCGGCGTCGCGCACATCGCGCGGCGTCAGCTCCTGCAGCGCCGCGGTCAGAATCCCGACTTTCATAAACTTCGGCGAAAACGCACTAGTAGTCATCAGCTTTGGGAGTGGGGAATTGGGAGTTGGGAGTTTATACACTGCAGTCCAGACGCCGCCGTTCTTCGCGCTCTCGAGAATGGCTTCAACGATTCGATTGGCCCGGTAGCCGTCCTCGAACGTGGCGACGGTCGGTGGCAATGCGCGATAGGGTTTGCCGGCGGCGATGGCGCCGTAGATGTCGCGCATCAGATTGCAGAACGCATCCGCCCAGGCTTCCTGATGGCCGCCAGGCAGGTGCGCGTACTGCCGTGCGCTGTCGGTGATGAGCGAGGGGTCCTTCTGCAGGATCTCATTCGCTCGATCGCGATGGCCGAACCAGAGCTCGTTCTGATGCTCCTGCCGCCATTTCACCGACGCCTTCGACCCGCAGATCTCGAGCACGAGGTCGTTCTTATGGCCGGCACACACTTGGCCGACCGAGAAGGTCCCTTTGGCGCCGTTGTCGAAGCGAACGAGCACCGATGCGAGATCCTCGACTGTGATATCAACGATGTCGGTGTCGTCGCTGGCGCTGGTCTGAAACGCT
Source organism: uncultured Acidobacteriota bacterium (assembly GCA_963793705.1). GTDB lineage: Bacteria > Acidobacteriota > Vicinamibacteria > Vicinamibacterales > UBA2999 > Gp6-AA40. The sequence continues at coordinate 70,190 of CAWCBC010000027.1, forward strand.
TCGCGCGAGCCGCGCGGCTTCTTCCGCGCCGGCAGCACCGTCGTGATGTCGCCGAGCACGTGGGTGATCGTCAGCCCGCTCATGTGCTGCGCCAGGTCGCACCAGTGCGAGCCGATGTCGCCCAGCGCGGAGGAGGCGCCGCCTTTCTCCGGATCCAGGCGCCAGGAGTAGTCGGTCTCGTGGAGCAGCCAGTCCTGGATGTAATAGCCGTGCAGGAACCTCGGCGCGCCGATGTCGCCACTGGCGATCGCCTGGCGCGCGTGCTGGACGAGCGGATTGCCCCTGTAATTGAAGGTGACGGCTGTGACCACGCCGGCGCGCCGTGCTTCGTCCACGAGCTTCTTCGATTGCGCCGCCGTCATGGCCAGCGGCTTGTCGGACACGACGTGCTTGCCCTTGGCCAGCGCCGCCGATGTGACCTCGTAGTGGAGATAGTTCGGCGTCGCGTTGTGCACGACCTGCACATCCGGGTCGTCGATCAGCGCCTGATAGCTGCCGTAGCCCTTGCGCGCGCCAAGCGCGTCCGCCTTCTGGCGGCCTGATGCGTCGTTGCTGCCGGCGACGGCGACGATGTCCACGAAGCCGAGACGACGCACCGCGTCGACATGATGTGGTCCAACAAATCCCGCACCAACGAGCCCCATCCCAATCCGCGTCACGCAACTCCTCCGTCGTTGACCCGAAAACGAGACCCGATAATACTCGTGCGTGATGTTCGCCGGTAACTCACTTCCGAATCGATCACGTGGGGCGCGCCTTGTTAGGCGCGCCTACGCGGACCTGACCAGGTCCGCGCCACGCATGGCTCGCGCCACGCGCGCAGTGATTCCCGTCATCTTCGTGTTCGCGCTGATTACTTACGCGGCCACTGCCGTCGACGCTCAGCGTGGACGTGGCGCGGGCGCGGCGCCGGGGGCCCCGCAGGGACGCGGGCAGGCGAGTCCGGCATCGCGGCGGCCGCCGCAGACGGCCACGCCACAGACCTATGCGCCCGAGCAGATTGACGCAGGCCGCACGCGGTTTGCCGCGCAGTGCGGCTTCTGCCATGGCCGTGACGCCGCTGGTGGAGAAGGGGGTCCCGATCTGACGCGCTCCGACCTGGTCGCCGCTGACGTGCGCGGTGATCGCATCAGCCCGGTCGTGCGCCAGGGCCGGCAGGGAATGCCTCCCTTCACTCTGTCCGACTCCGACCTGACGGCGATCGTCGCCTTCATTCACGATCAGAAAACGCAGGCGGACACCGCGGTCGGCGGCCGCAGAAGCGTTGACGTCGCTGATCTCCAGACCGGCAATGCCGTTGCCGGCAAACGGTATTTCGATGGTGCGTGCACGCGATGCCATTCCGCCACCGGCGATCTGGCCGGCCTGGCGACGCGGCTGCAGGGGCTCGCGCTGCTGCAACGGATGCTGTATCCGAGCGGCGCCCCGAGAGATCCCGGCCGTGCCGCACAGGCCACGGTGACGCTGGCGAACGGGCAGGTGGTCACCGGACGGCTGGCCTACCGGGACGAGTTCACGATTGCGCTCACCGATGCGTCGGGCTGGTACCGGTCATGGCCGACAAAGCAGGTTCGATTCACCGTTGACGATCCGCTGCAGGCGCACGTCGAGCAGCTTGGGAAGTACACCGATGCGGACATGCACGATGTTCTCGCGTACTTGCAGACGCTTCGTTGAGGGCACCCCTGAAGGGGCGCCCTACGATGTCGATTGGTCGCAGGGCGCCCCTTTCAGGGGTGCCTCTCTTCGCGGCCTTCGCGCTCTTCGCGTCCTTCGCGGTTACCGTGGCGGCGCAGAGCGTCGATCCCGCGCTCCTGCTGAAGCCGACCGCCGACAGCTGGCCGACCTATCACGGCGACTACTCGGGCCAGCATTACAGCCGTCTGACGCAGATCACGCCGACGAACGTGAACCAGATGACGCTGGCGTGGGCCTTTCAGACGAATCAGACGCAGGCGATCAAGGCGACTCCGATTGTCGTCAACGGCGTCATCTACATCACGACGCCGGACAACCTCTGGGCGGTGGACGCCCGATCCGGCCGCCAGATCTGGCGCTACGCCTATCCGGCGAACGACGGCTTCCACATCGGCCAGCGCGGCGTGGCTGTCCGCGGCGATCTGGTCTACCTGACGACACCCGATGCGCATCTGCTGGCGCTCGACGCCAGGAACGGCCGCGTGCGATGGAACGTCGAGATTGCCGACGCCAAGCGAGGGTTCTGGTCCACCAACGCGCCGCTCGTCATCCGCAACCATCTCATCGTCGGCGTATCCGGCGACTTCGACAATCTGCCGGGGACCCTCCGATCGTTCGACGCGGAGAGCGGGAAGCCGCAGTGGACGTTCTACAGCACGCCGCCGGCCGGCACGCCGGGCTCGATCAGCGGCGGCGCGACCGGCGGGCAGATGTGGATGACCGGCACCTACGACCCGGATCTGAATCTCTTCTTCGTCGGTACCGGCAACCCGACTCCGGTCTTGAACGGTCCCGCCCGGCCTGGCGACAACAAGTGGACGGGCAGCATCGTCGCCCTCAATCCGGATACCGGCGAGATGAAGTGGGGATTCCAGGCGGTGCCGCACGACACCCACGACTGGGACGCGGCCGAGGTGCCGGTCCTCGTTGACGCCGATTTCCGCGGGATTCGACGGAAACTGCTGCTGCAGGCGTCGCGCAACGGCTATTACTTCGTCCTCGATCGCACGACGGGCGAGAACCTGGTGACGACGCCGTTCGCGACAGTGAACTGGGCGACAGGTGTTGGTCCGAATGGAAGTCCGATTCCCAATCCGGACAAGGAGCCGGCGCGCGATGGACGACTGGTCGCTCCCGATGAGGCCGGCGGCACGAATTACCGCTCGCCCGGCTTCGACCCAGACGCGGGTCTGCTGATCGTCAGCGCGCACGATGCGTACGGCATCTATTTCTTCAAGCCGGAGCATGGGTCGGTCGGCTGGGCGGGCGCGGACTACACCGTGCACGGGCGTGGCGTGCTGCGGGCGATCGACTACCAGACGGGAACGATTCGCTGGAGCCACGACCTCCATGGCGGCGCCGGAGCCGCGGGCGTGCTCACCACCGCAACCGGCGTGACGTTTACCGGTGATTCCGCCAACAACGCGCTGGCGCTCCGTACGAGCGATGGATCAACGCTCTGGCACGCGGGCATCGGGCGCGTCGGCAATGCGCCGATTACCTACGAGCTCGACGGCCGTCAGTTCGTCCTGTTCGGTGGCGGCACGGTCCTCTACGCGTGGGCACTGCCTCAGTGAACGGTGGGTCCGCCTTCCGCCTTCGCGCTTCGCGCTACGGCGGACAAGGAAGGCGGACACGACGTACGGATCAGACTGTGCCCTCGACGATCGAGACGCCGGCGCCGGTGTTGACCACTTTCGTGAATCTGAACCCGGAGTGGGCGAGCAGCGCGGCATATTCCTCGAGCGTGCGCTGCTTCCCGCTGATGGTCAGCATCCACAGGTCGAGCGTCAGCGGCCAGCTGGGCTCGGCGCTCTCAGGAATCAGCGCCTCGATGAGCAGCACCCGTGCGCCTTGGGACGCCGATGCGCGCACCCGCGACAGAATCTGCCGGGCGTGGTCGTCGTCCCAGTCGTGAATCACCTCCATCAGGAGGTAGAGATCGCAGGCGGGCAGCGTGTCCTTGAAGAAATCGCCGCCCTGCCTGGTCATCCGTTCGGACGCCACCGCCTGATCGACGACATGTGGCTGGTCGAAGAGCACCCCTGTTGCCGCCGGCGCCTTGTCCAGGATCGCTCGCAGCAGATGGCCGCGGCCGCCGCCGATGTCGCCGATCATTGAGGTGCCGGAAAAGTCGTATGACTGGATGACGCCGGCGATCTGGCCATGCGCTTTTCCGGTCATGGCATCGTCGAACACCCGGCTGGCGTTGGCGTCGGTCGACAGGTAGCCCCAGACGCCACCGTCGAGTACGTGATTAGCTGACGGCTGGCCGGTTTTGATCGAGTACTCGAGATCGCCGATCATCGGCCAGAACGCATCGAGCCCGAACATGCGGGCGAGCTGGCGCAGCGACTGCGGATGATCCGATCGCAGCAGTCGCGACGCGGGCGAGTGCGCAAACAGCGCCGTTGCTGTACTCGAAGACGCCGTTGGCGGCGAGGAGCCGCATCGCGCGGGCGAGCGCCTCCGGGTGAGCGCCGGTCGCCTGGGCGAGCATGTCGGCGCTCTGTGGCTGATCTTCCAGCGCGTCGGCAACGCCGAGGTTGGCGATCGCATGCAGGCAACGCGGCAGCACGGCGCCGCCCGCCACCTGCAGAATGGTCGTGACCGAAGCCGGGTCCGCTGACACAGTCGCCATCGAGTCGGTATCTCCTTCCGTCTTCACACTTCCGTCGGCCTGGAAGCGAAACGCGGTTGACATCCTGGAATTGAGCAGGTGAAGTGTATCCGGAAGTGGCTCCTATCAAGGCTCGTTTTTGGCTGATTCCATCACCTCCATCGAACGCCTGATCCAGCGCGATCGAGTGTGGATCGCGCTCGGACTCTTTGTTGCGGTTGGCGTCGCCTGGTTCTATCTGACTGCGCGAAGCGGCAGCCATGAACGTCATGGTCGCTGACGCGCGGTTGCACGCCGCCATGGGCATGGCCGGCATGAACCTGCGCGCGTGGGGCGCGTCCGACTGGCTGGCGCTGTTCGTCATGTGGGCCGTGATGATGGTTGCCATGATGCTGCCGTCCGCCGCTCCGGTCATCCTGCTGGTACTGAGTGCCTACCGTCTGCGCCGCGACACACAGGCGCGTCTGGCCGCCCTCCTGTTCATGGGCGGCTACCTGCTCGTCTGGACGACGTTCAGCGCCGTTGCTGCGCTGGGGCAGCTCGTGCTGCATCGCGCGGCGGTGCTGAGCGAAGACATGCGCCTCCGTTCAGCGGTGGTGTCGGGTGTGATTCTGCTGCTCGTCGGCGTCTATCAGTGGCTGCCGCTCAAGAACCGATGCCTGGTGCACTGCCAGGCGCCACTCGCGTTTCTCACGCAGCACTGGCGCGGGGGCGTGGCGGGCGGTCTGGCGATGGGGGTGCGGCACGGCGCCTACTGCGTCGGGTGCTGCTGGCTGCTGATGGCGCTGCTGTTCGTGGTCGGGGTGATGAATCTAGTCTGGATCGCCGCGCTCGCGGCGTTCGTGCTGCTCGAAAAGCTCGGCCCCCGAGGCGCCATCGCCGGACGGGTCGGCGGTCTTGCCGCTGCCATCTGGGGCGTTGTTCTCATCCTCCGCTGACGGCCGGGATTCGCCGCGGCGCGGGCCGCTCTGAGTCGTCAGTATTCGACCAGGACGCCGCCGAGGACCAGCAGCCAGGGCGCGACGGCCACGCCGATGTAGAGCCCAGCCATGATCGCCAGCGGCCTGTGCGAGGCAGTCCGATAGAGGATGTAGCCGCACACGCACGCGAGCAGCTTGGCAGAGACGAGCGCGCGGAATGGACCGATCGCGTGCATCGTCGCGGCAAGCAGGTCGTTGCCTTCGACGTGAATCCCGAGAGTGGTGACGCCCCAATAGGTCAGCAGCCCGTCGGCGAGCTGCGCGGCCATGAAAATCGCGAAGACAATGGCGGCTTCGGTCCCTGATTCAGTGGAGACGGTATCGCTCGCCTTTGACAGACGTTTGAACGCAAGGCTCCGTAACGTCGTCACAGGTGAGAGATAATTCCACATTCCTTCCATTCGAAAGGACCCCACGATGAGAGTGCCCACCATTGCTGCGCGTCTGTTTCTTGTGGCCGTCGCAGCAATTGGGGCAACGCAAGTCCAGGGCCAGGGAGCGGCGGCTCCGGCGTTCGAAGTGGCGTCGATAAAGCCCAGTAATCCCGATGCCTCTAACCCTTTGTCAGCCCTGCCGATGATTATGCCGGCCCCTGGTGGACGGCTGACTGGGACCAACGTGGCGCTCCGGCAGCTCGTGCTTACCGCGTACGAGCTGCAGGACTTCCAGCTCGTAGGCGGGCCGTCCTGGGTGACGTCGCGCAAGTTCGATCTCAACGCCAAAGCCGGGAATCCCGACGCGACGGGGAAGGAGATCGCGGCAATGCTGAAGACCCTGCTCGCCGACAGGTTCCAGCTCAAGGCCCACATGGAGACGCGTGACGTGCCGGTTGGCGTGCTCGTCGTCGCGCGAAGCGACGGCAAGCTGGGGCCGAAACTCAAGGTGTCAACCGCGAACTGCCCGTCGGCGGAAGAGCAGTCTGAGAAGTTCAGGGAGGCGCTGTCGAAGGGCGGACCTGCCGCGGTGCAATCACTGATGGGACAGCCGGGAGGCGAGTGCTCGATGATGCCAAGCATCGCCAACGGGGGCAATCTCTCGGCGGGAATGGGGCTGGGCATGAAGGGGCAGCCGATCTCCACGCTGGTGGCGCTGCTGACGCAGTTCACCGGCAAGACCATCCAGGACAAGACCGGACTCACGGGCCGCTACGACTTCGAGCTGACCTTCGATCCTGAGGTGCTGCTGCGTATGGTGTCGCAGCTCGGTATCAACATTCCGGCCGGCGCGCTTCCTCCGTCGACCGCGCCATCATTGTTGACGTCGCTGAACGAGCAGCTGGGACTGAAGCTCGAAAACGAAAAAGCGCCTGGGCAGGTGCTGGTCATCGACAGCGCCGAGCTGCCGATGCCGGATTGAAGGCCTAAGGGCGAAGGGCCAAGGCCTAAGGGGTAGTCGAGGAATCAGTCGGGTGCCCTCCAATATCGCAAAGGGCTTTGACCGTCCTTCCAACGGCTTCGTACATTCAGCATGACCGCTGGCCGCCGCCGCTCTTGTTGTGGTGGCCGAAATCGCGCGACCTGCAGCATCGTGGCCCCTGATTCCTAAGTCCCGACTCCTGCCTTGTTCCTTGACCAGCCCTTAGCCCCTGGGCCATTGGCCTTAGGCCTAACCGAAGCCACCACCTCGTCGTCTAAGGGGGCGATGGAGGTCGACGTCGCCGTCGTCCTGGCCCGGGCGAGCGGGGGTGATGGGGAGGCGTTTGGCCTGCTGGTGAATTCGCATGCGCGGACGGCGTTCCGGCTGGCCTATCGGCTGACCGGTAACGAGCGGGACGCGGAGGACGTCGTGCAGGAGAGCTTCATCCGTGCCTACCGCCAGCTCGGTCGCTTCGAGGCACGCTCCAACTTCGGCACTTGGCTCCATCGCATTGTCGTCAACTGTGCGATGGATAGCCTGCGGGCGAGGCACACGCGCACGACGGAACGGCTGAGCGCGGCGGTCGGAGACGTGCCGGACATGGCTGCGTCCGACCAGCCCTCGCCGGAGCGCCTGGCCCTCAGCACCGAAATCCGACGCCGCGTCGATGCCTCGATGGACGAATTGACGCCTCAGGAGCGGGTGGCGTTTGCGCTGCGCCATTACGAGGGGCGCAGCATCGACGAGATCGGCCGCACGCTGGGCGTGCAGAAGAGCGCGGCCAAGCACGCAGTATTTCGCGCTGTGAAGAAGATTCGCATCGCGCTCGAGCCCCTGCGGAGAACACCATGACCCACGGTTTAGATAAGCACTGCTCGGAGGAGGAACTGCTCCTCGAGGACTACGGAGAAAGCTCGGAATCGGCGGCGCACCTGTCGGCGTGCGTGGAGTGCGGGGCGCGCTTCCTCGAATTGCAGACGATACTCAGCGGCATCACGCTGGATTCGCCGGCGCGCAGGGAGCCGGTACGGCCTCGAAGTGTGGCAGGCGATTCGGCATCGGCTGCCGGCGCGCCAACCGAATTGGCGCGACCTGCTGACGCCGCAACGGGGCTTCGCGGCCGCGGCCGCGGTCCTCCTTGCCGTTGGGTTCACCGCGGGGCGCCTGTGGCCGCAGGCTGAGCAGCCGGCAGCGTCACCACGCGCCGGCGCCACGGTCGCCATTGCCGCAACAGACGACGAGGCGCGCCGCCGCGTGGTGCTGCTGGACATGAACGATCACTTCGATCGCTCGGATGGTGTGCTCGCAGAAGTGATGAACGCCGCCGGGCCGCGCGAGTTGTCTGGAGAGCGGCTACGGGCAGCGGATTCGGTGGCGGCGAGCCGGCTCTATCGCCAGAACGCCGTGGCCATGAACGAGCCAGCACTGGCGGCCGTGCTCGAAGACGTCGAGCGCGTGCTGCTCGACATCGTGCACCAGCCGCCGCAGGCCACCGCGGCCGACCTCGACGAGATTCGCCGCCGCATCGACTCGGCGGGACTGCTGTTCAAAGTGCGGGTGATGACCAACGAACTGCAGCATCGCCTCGAGCAACCGTCTTCCACGGGCGCAGGGACGCCCACTCCAACGATTGGCTGACACCATGACCACACAACTGACTGTCTTGCCTCGATTGTTCTGTTGACGGTGGCGAGCGCTGCCTCGGCACAGCAGGCCGTTGCGGTTGCCGCATCTGCGCAGAAGGCCGTGACGCTGCCGCCCGCGCCTCAGCAGACCCCGTTTCCGGTGGTTACGGCCACGCCGCGCCAGAACGGGATACCCCGCATCGAGATGCCGTTCATAGAACTGCCGCATATCGAGCTGCCCGACGTACACATAGACTTCGAGGCGATTCGCGAAGGCGTGGCGATGGCTCAGCAAGTAACGTCGGTCCCGACGTACAACTTCAGCTACCAGGAAAAGGGCCAGGTCGAGTCGCAGTACTCGCAGGCACGGCAGCGGATCACAATAACCAGTACGACCGCGCCCTCGAGCCGCTCGACCGTGTGATCAGCGCCAAGGGCGAGCGCGTCGACGGCGCGATGTATGGAAGGCGTACAGCTTGATGAAGCTGGCGCGCCGCGACGAGGCGCTCTCGACCCTCGCGCAGTTGACGAAGCAGTTCCCCGAGAGCCCGTGGGTTCGCGATGGGCGCGCGCTTGAAGTTGAAGTGAAGCAGGCCGCCGGTCAGAACGCCGCGACCGATGGGGTGGACGACGAGACGAAGCTGCTGGCACTGAACGGGCTCATGCGCACGGATCCGGACAGGGCGCTTGCTGCCGTCGAGAAGATGCTTGCCGGCAGCGCCAACGTCAGGCTCAAAGACCGCGCGCTGTTCGTGCTCAGTCAGAGCCGGAGTGAGAAAGCGGTCGGTACGATCAGCAATGTGGCCAGAAGCAATACCAATCCAGACCTCCAGCAGCGTGCGATCCGCTATCTCGGTCAGTCGAACAGTGCCGAGGCGATGACAACGCTGTCCGCCGTGTATCGGGGCAGCAACTCGATGGACACGAAGAAGGCGGTGATCTCGGCGCTGGCGTCATCGCGAAATCCAGGCGCAGTCACGGCGCTCGTTGCGCTCGCACGTGCCGAACGGAACCCTGAGTTGAAGAACTTGATCCTGCGGCACCTGTCCAACTCGAACTTCATGAACTCCCCCGAAGCGAAGGCCCTCATGGAGGAGATTCTGGCGAAGTGACACGCGCACTCCGGTCGGTGCTCGTGCTTCTCAGCGCCGCTGTCTCCCTGTCGGCCCAGTCCCCGGTCGTCAACGCCGTCGTCGAGCGGCGGACGCCGTCGGCGGATTTCGCACGCGACGTGCAGAGCGTCGCCAGTCGGCCTGCGACGTCCTGGATCGGATATCGGGTTCCGATTGAACGCCGCCGCGAGGTGTCGATTCAGACCGGCGACAGCTGCTGCGGACGATGCCGCCTTGCCCCGCCGACAGATCTCGTCGTGCTTGCCCGGGTGCAGGGCGGGGCGGTCGCCGAGCTGCGGCCCCTGGCCGTCGATTGCGACATGGATGCCGGCGGCATGCCGCTGGTCTGGTTCGACGGCGTGAACGCTGATGCCAGCGTCGCGTGGCTGAGCACGCTGGTCACAGCTCCGACTGACGCCACGCGTCGCATTTCGGAGAATGCGCTTGTCGCCATTGCGCAGCACGCCGGATCGAGTGCGTCCGCGGCGCTCGTGCGATTCGCGCAGATGGGCACGACGCAGATGCGAGGCCGCGCGCTGTCCTGGCTGGCGCAGCGTGCCGCCAACGAGGCGCTCCCGGCGATCGACGCGGCCCTGACGGACCCGGAGCTCGACGTGAAGAAGCAGGCTGTCAATGCGCTGAGCCGGTTCCCGAATCAGGAAGGCGTGCCGAAGCTGATCGAGGTCGCCCGCTCGCACAGCAACGCAGAAGTCCGGCGCCAGGCGATGGTGCGTCTCGGCGACTCGAAGGATCCTCGCGCCGTAGACTTCTTCGCCCAGATCCTTCTTCGCTGAAGGCCTAAGGCCGAAGGCCCAAGGCCTAAGGGCTGGTCGAGGCATAAGGCGGCAGGGCTAAGGGCAAAGGGGGTAGTGGTCTAAGCCAAATCGAACGGGCGATACGACGGGTCATTGAAGCCGCTGTACTACAATGCGTGGCGGAGGCTGTATGTCGAGACGAATCCGTTGGGCAGCTTTGACCGCAGTGCTGACGACAATTAGTCTGGCAACCGTCCTGGCGATCACCCTATTCACTGATCGTGTGACCCCCTACCGCTATGCGGATCAAGTGGTCCGCGACGCCGGCCAGTGGCAAGGAAAGACGGTGAGTGTTCACGGCATTGTGAGCGAGGAATCGCGCGTGGATGAACACCGATGGCGCTTTAACCTCGTATGGCAGGGCGAATCCTTGAGCGTCGTTTACCGCGGTCCGGTGCCAGACACCTTCGTCGAAGGAGCGGTAGTCGTCGTTGAGGGGATACTCCGTGATCGCGAATTCGTTGCACGCCAGATGGCCGTTCGAGTTGCCATGTGAGATTACGAAGGGCTTGTCTAGGCACAAGGCGAAGGGCTAGAGCAGCGTCACCGCCCGCGTTCGAGTGATGCCACCAGGCCGTGGAGCATTCGGCCTACCTCCTCCGCATCGGCAATCAACACTGCTGCCTCCGTTTCGCTGACGATTTCAATCCGCGAACCGACCAGGAGCTGTGTTTGTAGTTCGGCCCCTGACGCATGAGCGGTCCACAGGTGCTGCACGTACGACGCGGTTGAATGTCGCGCGAAGCCCTCCGCGATGTTTGAGGGAATCGACAGCGACGACTTCCGAGTCTGGTATCCAAGGGCGGGTTGCTCGTCGCGAGGAAACCGCTTCGCGACTCGATGACACCGGACCGCGAGCTCGAGTGATTTCTGCCAGACCACAAGATCACGGAACGACTGCAGCTTTGCCATGAGTCTTGGTGGAGCACCTCCGATGCCACGCAAAATACTTGGGTTTTCGGCACTGGGTACCCTTCAACCTTGCAGGAACTGCCATCGAAGCGGCAGCCTCACGTGGCAGGAACTGCTGGACGATTTTGGCCGACTCCCTGGTCCCTCCCCCTTCAGCCTGGACCAGCCCTTCGGCCTTAGGCCTTCGCCCTTCGGCCTGAAGTAAGCTGCCCCGCATGGCTTCGCGCAATCGCCTCCCGCCGATCCCGACCGATCAACTCACGCCGGATCAGGAGGCAGCCGTACAGGAACTGGTCGCCGGCCGTCGCGGCGCCATCATCGGCCCATTCATTGCGACTCTGCGCAGTCCTGAGTTGACCCGGCGGCTGCAGCGGCTGGGCGATTACATCCGCTTCGACGCCGCGCTGCCCGACAAGCTGCGGGAGATGGCGATTCTCCTCACGGCGCGGGAATGGACCCAGAGCTTCGAGTGGGATGTACACGCCCCGCTCGCGGAGACGGCCGGACTCAGCACTGTCACGATCGCCGCGATCGCCGAGGGCCGGGCCCCCGAGTTCCGGGAGCGTGGCGAGTCGCTGGTCCACGACGTGTTCACCGAGCTCCATCGTGGGCATGCCGTCAGCGATGCGACCTATGAGGCCGCGGTCGATGAGTTCGGCGAGCAGGGCCTGATCGATCTCATCGCGTTGATCGGCTACTACACGACGCTCGCGATGATCATGAACGTCGCGCAGACGCCGTCGCCTTCAGCCCAGACCAGCCTCCGGCCCTAGGACTTCGCCCTCAGGCCTCCGCGTGTCGCGGCTCGTTCCGGCTCAGGATGGCCCACGCGGCGATCCCGATCGAGGGCAACACGGCAATCAGCCAGAAGATCTCCTCCCAGCGCCGCTGGTTCAGCCAGTTGGACCGGGAATGATCTGCAGCCCCAAATCGCAAAGCCTGCACCGATCGCATTCAGCAGAATAAAGTTGACGAGTGACCACGAGCCCGACGCGATACCGGTCATCATTGCCGACTGCTCGCGCGGGAACGCGAACGACCCCGCCTTCAACGCCACCATCTGAAAGCCGCCGCCGATGAACGTCGAGAACGAAATCAGGGCGATGGCGACAGCCGGTGAGGTGGTCCAGGTCGCGAAGCCGAGCGTGAGCGAGGCCGCGCACAGCAGCAGGAACATGCCGATCGGCCGCCTGTTGGTGGTGGCGAACTTGTCGGCCGCCCAACCCCAGAAGAAGTAACCAATGCCCCACGTGAGCGGCGGAACCCAGACGACGTTGTTCACCTGCGCCTGTGTCATGTTCAGACCCTGCCCGAGGTACAAGGCGAGAATCGTCAGCACCGGACCCGGCGAGATCGCCGGCAGCGCGTAGCTGAAGATGAGCGACCACACCCGGCGCTCGCCGAAGTTCGGCCACATGGCTTTCCGCGGCTTCGACGTCGTCGCCGGAAGGTACGGCGGCCGGGCGATGAAGGCCCAGATAAGCATCCAGATGATGCCCAGGCACGCCGGTGAAGAGGAACGCATTGCGCCAGCCGTACGTGATGGCGAGCGGGCCCAGCAGCACCGGCATCATCACCGCGCCGATCGTGCCGCCGCTGAACGAGAGTGCGATGCCGCGCGCACGCTTCGCTGGAGGCAACGTATCCACGGCCGTGCGCAATCCGCCCGGGAACGTGCCGCCTTCGCCGATGCCCAGAACGGCGCGCGCCACAGCAAAGCCGGCAAAGCTGGCCATCCACGAATGCGACACGCTCGCAGCCGTCCACACCGCCACTGCCAGCAGCATGCCCTTGCGCAGCCCGATGTAGTCGATCACCGTGCCCCAGACCGGGTTGCCGAGCGTGTAGGTGAGGAAGAAGAACGATGTGGCGGCCGCGAAGTCCTGGTTCGTGAGGCCGGTGTCCTTGATGATGGTCGGCGCCAGGATGTTGAGCACCTGGCGATCGACGAACGACAGCCACGAGCAGAGTGCCATGCCAAGGCAGGGCACCCACATGTGCCAGCCGGGCGCGAGTGTGGCGTCGGTCGAACGAGCAGCCTGTGTTGTGGACATGAAGGCCGCATCCTATCCAAGAACGCGGGGAGGGGGAAGGAGCTTTTGGACTAGGATCGGCCGCGCGGAGACTCGGGGCGATCGGGCGGAGACACGTTCTCGTCGATGCCGAGGGTCAGTTCGAGCGTGGAGTGCGGGGAACCACTGGTCCCGGGGACGTCCACGTCCACCACGCGGCTGTGCCGGTCGGGCTCGCCGGAGTCCCGGATGCCGCCCAGCACGCGTTCGAGGACATCGACGTCATGCTTTCTGCGATCCACGTCGGCCATACTCATGATCAGTGCACATGTGATGCCGCCCGCCTACGCGCAAAGCGCTACGGTGGGCAAGTCCGCCTTTGTGCACGCGCTACGACGGAAAGCGCGTCGCGCGGGCGCTTCAGGTGGGGAAAGGAAGGAAGAATGCGGGCTCATCTACTGATAGCTGCGGTGGTCGCAATCACCGGAACGGTCGTGTCAGGGCAGGGACAATCGAAGGGCTGCGACCGCGACTGTCTCATCGGTATCGCGGAGCAATACCTTGACGCGCTGGCAGCGAAAGACTCCAAGCGCCTGCCGCTCGCGAACCCGCGGTACACCGAGAACGGCCAGCGCCTGAAGCTCGGTGACGGTCTGTGGAATTCCATTACCGCCCGCGGCACCTACAAGCTTCACGTGGCCGACGCCATTGCTGGCCAGGTCGTGACCTTTGCGACGATGCGTGAGAACGGGACGCCGCTGATTGTGGCCGTGCGGTTACGGGTCGAAAAGGAGCGCATCACCGAAATCGAAACGATCGTGGCGCGCAGTGAGAATGGCGCCAAAGGCTTCGAGGCGCTGGGACAACCGCGCGAGGCGTTCTCACGGGTCACACCGCCCAACGAACGCATGACCAGGCCGGATCTGGTCCGCACCGCCAACATGTACTTCTCGGGGATGCAGTTGAACGATGGGAAGGGCAAGTACCCGTTTGCCGACGACTGCAATCGAATCGAGAACGGAGCGCAGGCCACCAACGCGCCCGGCAAGGCGGGGCAGGCGCGCCCGGATCCGAAGACGGCGACCGGCTACTCCACCATGTGGTCCTGCCGCGAGCAGTTCGAATCCGGCTTGATCCACTTCGTCAGCCGCATCCGCGATCGCCGCTACGTGGCTGTCGATCACGAGCGCGGTCTGGTTGTCGCGTTCGCGTTCTTCGATCACGACGCGGGCCCATCCCGCACGTTCCAGACGCCGTCCGGCCGAAGCGTGACGGCCGGGCCGGTGCAGCCCTGGACGTGGATGATTGCCGAGCTGTTCAAGGTGGAGGGCGGGCTGCTCCATGAAATCGAAGCCATCCTCGAGCGCGTTCCCTACGGTATGCCGTCCGGCTGGAGCACCTGGGAAGACGGGATGTCGGACAAGATTCAGTGGGTCAGGTAAAGGCTCGCCTGCTCAGTGGCGTAAGAATATCAGTAAGTCGGTAGAGGCCGACCTTCAGGTCGGCCTTTGCGGAGGACACACATGAGACGCGAACTTGTTCTGGCAGGCATTGTTTTGACCGGTGCGTTGATGACGGCGGCCGCAACGATTGCTGCTCAGCAGGCTCCAGCGGGTGCTCCGGCGGGCGTTCCCGCGGCGCCTGGACAGGGTCGCGGCGGCGGCCGCGGAGCCCCGCAGGTCCCGGGAGCCATCGAAAAGGTGGCCGACAACCTCTACATGATCCCAGGGGCTGGCGGTAACAGCGGGGTGTTTATTGCCGCGAACGGTGTCGTGCTCGTCGATACCAAGAACCCGAACAACGGGCAGTTGATCCTCGACCAGATCAAGACCGTCACCGACAAGCCGATCACGCACATCATCAACACCCACACCCACGGCGACCATAACGGCAGCAACCAGTTCTTCCCGGCGACCGTCGAGATCGTCACGCACGAGAACACGCGGGCCAACATGCAGAAGATGCCGGTCTTCCAGGAGCCGGCGAACGCACATGGCCTGCCCGACCGCGCGTTCAGCGATCGGCTGACGCTGCTCAGCGGCAACGACGCCATCGACCTCTATTACTTCGGGGCGTCGCACACTAACGGCGACGCGATCGTCGTATTCCGCAACGTCCGCGTCGCGCACACCGGCGACATGTTCGCCAACAAGGGCAATCCGCTCATCGATCGCAACAACGGCGGCAGCGGCGTGGAGTACGGCGCGACGATCGGCAAGGCCGCGGCTGGGATCAAGAACGTCGAGCGCGTCATCACCGGCCACGCGACGGTGCTCCCGTGGCAGGACTTCGTGAACTATGGCGAAGTCAACCGTCTGGTGCTCGCGCACGCACGCGAGACGCTGAAGGCGGGGAAGACGCCCGAGCAGGCCATGGCGGAATTCAAGCTGCCCGACAACTTGAGCGCGGGAGGCTATACCGTGACAGGCGGCGGCCGCGGGGGCCCGAGCGGCAACTTCGGGATCATCTTCGAGGAGCTCAAGACCGCCAAGTAACGGAACGGCAGGTCCGGCTCGCGGGACTGCCGTGCGAGCCGGAACCTGCCCCGCAAGTTCCCAATTCTGGAGCCTCCCGGCGCGGACCGGCACACCGGTCCATCCCTCCTGCCGATATACGATTAGGTCTCCACCGACTCGTATCCCGGACTCACTGTGTCTCACTCTTGGAAAGTTCATAAGTTCGGCGGCTCCAGCGTGGCGGATGCCGCCTGCATGACGCAGGTCGCGGCCATTCTTGAGGCCGACCCGTCGCCGAGCCTTGCCGTGGTCCTGTCGGCCGCGCGTGGCGTGACGGACGCCCTGCTCGGCCTGATTGCCGCCGCCGAACGGCAGGAAGACGTCGCACCAGGCCTCGATGCCGTCCGCACTCGTCACGTCGAGATGGCGACGACGCTCTGCGATTCGCATTCGGCCGCCGAATTCATTCGCTCGCTCGACGCCGACTGCGGCGACATCAGCAGCATCCTGCACGGCGTGCGCCTGACGCGCGCGGCCTCGCGCAAGACGCGCGACCTGGTTGCGGGCTTCGGTGAGATCTGGTCCACGCGTCTCTTCGCGCGGTTTCTCGGCGGCCGCGGCAACCGGAAGGGCGTGCAGTGGGTCGATGCCCGCGAGATCATCCAGGTGGAATGGACGCCGCTGGGGCCGTCCGTGCAATGGGAGGCGTCGCGCGTCCGGGCGGCGGGACTGCGGGATCACAACCCGGCCACGCTCGTCATCACCGGCTTCATTGCGCGCGACCCGAAGGGGCTGCAGACCACCCTCGGCCGCAACGGCAGCGATTTCTCGGCGTCGATCTTCGGCGACCTGCTCGATGCCTCGGAGATTGTCATCTGGACCGACGTGGACGGCGTGCTCAGCGCCGACCCGCGCCGCGTGCCCGACGCCACGGTGATCGACTCGCTGTCCTACCACGAGGCGATGGAGCTCGCCTACTTCGGCGCCAAGGTGATTCATCCGCAAACGATGGCGCCGGCGGTGGAGAAGCGGATTCCGATCTGGATCCGCAATACGTTCGCGCCGGAGAAGCCGGGAACGCTGATCTGCGAGGCGCCGGTGTCGTCGCACGCGGTCAAGGGGATCACCAGCATCGATCGGATCGCGCTGGTCAACGTCGAAGGCGCCGGGATGATCGGCGTGCCCGGCACCGCCGAGCGGCTGTTCGGCGCGCTCCGGGACGAAGGCGTGTCGGTGATCCTGATTTCGCAGGGCAGCTCCGAGCATTCGATCTGCTTTGCCGTGCCCGACGCCGATGCCGCGCTCACGGAACGGACGGTGCGGCAGGCGTTCGACACCGAGCTCCGGCAGGGTCAGATCCAGAACGTCGACGTGGTGGGCGGGTGCAGCATCCTGTCGGTCGTTGGCGACGGCATGGCCGGCACGCCGGGCATCGCCGCCAGCGTCTTTGGCGCGTTGGCCGCGGCCGGCGTGAACATCCGGGCGATCGCGCAGGGATCATCCGAGCGGAACATCTCGGCCGTCATCGACGAACGCCAGAGCACACGCGCGCTTCGCGCCGTGCACGCGCGCTTCTACCTGTCGCCGCACACCGTCTCGATCGGCCTGATCGGGCCGGGCACCGTCGGCGCCGTGCTGCTCGAGCAGATCGAGTCGCAGCGCGAGCGGCTGCTCCGTGATTTCCACCTGGATCTGCGGGTTCGCGGCATCCTCACGTCGAAGCGCATGCGGCTGTCCGAGAGCTCGCTGGCACCGTCGGACTGGCGCGATGGTGCCGACGGGTCTCAGCCCGCGGACATCGTGGCGTTCGAGGAGCACGTGAATGCCGAGCACATTCCGCACGCGGTGATCCTCGATTGCTCGGCCAGCGCCACCGTGGCTGACCAGTATCCGCGCTGGCTGGCCGCGGGCATTCACATCGCCACGCCCAACAAAAAAGCGAACAGCGGGTCGCTGGAGCTCTACACGCGCGTGGTCGAGGCGCGCCGCTCGGCAGGCTCGCACTATCTCTACGAAGCGACCGTCGGCGCCGGCCTGCCGATCATCGTCACGCTGCGCGACCTGCGCGAGACCGGCGACGAGATTCGCCGCATCGAGGGCATCTTCTCCGGAACGCTCGCCTACCTCTTCAACGTCTGGGACGGCTCGCAGCCGTTTTCCGCTGTTGTGCGCGACGCCAAGGCGAAGGGATTCACCGAGCCGGACCCGAGAGACGACCTGTCAGGCATGGACGTCGCCCGGAAGCTGGTGATCCTCGGGCGAGAAATGGGGCTGCAGCTCGAGCTGGCCGACGTCGCGCTCGAGGGGCTCATCCCGGCGCAGCTGGCGACGTGTCCACCGGACGAGTTCATGAGCCGCCTGGGCGAGCTCGATGCGCCGATGCTGGCGCGTTTGGAATCGGCGCGGAAGGCGAGCCGCGTGCTCCGCTACGTTGCCGCGCTCGACGCCTCGAGCCGCACGGCCAGGGTCGGTCTCGTCGAGCTCGAGCGCAGCCACCCGTTCGCGAACATCAACCTGACCGACAACATCGTGCAGTTCGTGACCAGCCGCTATCACCAGAACCCGCTCGTCGTGCAGGGGCCGGGCGCAGGCCCGGCGGTGACCGCCGGCGGCGTGTTCGCCGACCTGCTGCGCGTGTGCTCCTACCTTGGTGCGAAGCTGTAGCGACTGCAGGCAACGTGAAACCACGAAGGGCACGAAGCGATCGAAGCACACGAAGAAGATCGAAGGATCTGTTTTTTATTCTTCGTGGCCTTCGCGACCTTCGTGGTCTTCGTGGTTCACGTCGGGCATGCGGCGCAACCGGCAGCAGCCGCCGCACAAAACGCTGGCGCGCCGATCGACGTCGTCGATCTGAGCGTTGCCGAGGCGCAGCGGCGAATGACCGCCGGGACGCTCACCTCTCGTGCCCTCACCCGCGCGTATCTCGATCGCATTGCTGCGCTTGACGATGCCGGTCCGCAGCTCAATGCGGTGATCGACATCAATCCCACCGCGATTCGTGACGCCGAGGCGCGCGATGCCGAGCGGAAGGCCGGCAAGGTTCGTGGACCGCTGCACGGCATGCCGATTCTGGTCAAGGACAACATCGACTCGCCGGCATGGTCGACTTGGCCGGATCGCTGGCGCTCGTGGACAACCGTCCCAAGGCGGACGCGTTCATCGTCC
Source organism: uncultured Acidobacteriota bacterium (assembly GCA_963793705.1). Lineage (GTDB taxonomy): Bacteria > Acidobacteriota > Vicinamibacteria > Vicinamibacterales > UBA2999 > Gp6-AA40. The sequence continues at coordinate 88,944 of CAWCBC010000027.1, forward strand.
GTCGTGTGCGCGAGGCGGGGGTCGTCGTCCTCGGCCGCACCAACCTCAGCGAGTGGGCCAACTTCCGCTCGACCCGGTCGACGTCGGGATGGAGCTCACGCGGCGGGCAGACGAAGAATCCCCACGTGCTGATCGGAACCCGTGCGGGTCCAGTTCGGGTCGGCTGTCGCGGTCGCCGCGAGCCTGGCATCTGTGGGGATCGGCACCGAGACGAACGGCAGCATCATCTGTCCCGCGTCAGTGAACGGGGTCGTCGGTCTCAAGCCAACGGTGGGTCTGGTGAGCCGACGGGAATCATTCCGCTCGCGCCATCGCAGGACACGGCGGGACCGATGGCGCACCGTCGCTGATGTCGCCGCGCTGCTGGGCGCGATAGTGGCGTCGATCCACGCGATCCTGCGACCGGCGCCGCCGCAGTCACGTCGCCATCGGAGTACACCGCATCTCTGGCCGCCGGCGCCCTGAAAGGCACCCGCATCGGCCTGCTGCTGCGGTCGTCTCTGTTGCCGGATGTTGACACGACGATGCAGACGGCGCTCGCCGCGATGCGCCGTGCAGGCGCGACAATCATTGACGTACAGATGCCAACCTTTGGCAAATGGGACCAACCGGAGGTGCTGCTGTACGAGTTCAAGGCCAGTATCGACAGGTTCCTTGCCGGAAGCAGCTCGGCGCAGAAGTCGCTCGAGGCGCTCATCGCCTGGAATCGCGCCAATGCCGATCGCGTGATGCCGCTGTTTGGTCAGGAAATGTTCGAGCTGGCACAAACGAAGGGGCCACTGACGGATGCGTCGTATGTGAAGGCGCGCGAAACGGCCACTCGGCTCGCAGGGACCGACGGCTTGCTGGCGATATTCGCTCGCGACAATCTCACCGCGATCGTCGCACCGAGCGGAGGCGGCGCCTACGGCGCGGCAGCGATTGCCGGAACGCCGAGCATCACGATCCCCATTGGTGAGAGCCGTGGCCTGCCGATTGGCCTGACGTT
>CAWCBC010000028.1:0-80732 GCA_963793705.1 uncultured Acidobacteriota bacterium
CCGCCGCGGATGTTGGCCACGACATAGACGCCGCCTTTCTCCAGCCACAGTTTGCCGACGGTTCCGCTGTGCAACGACGGCGTCTGGCTGACCTGGAAGCCGCCGTACGCGGTACAGCACGGTCGGCGCATTGCCGTCGAACTTCAGGTCGCGCGGCCGGATGACGAAATACGGATCCGTGTCGAGTCCTTGGACGTGGCCCAGAACTGCTCGACGACGTGCGTCGAGGCGTTGAATCGTGGCGGCAGACTCCGCAGCTGCTGCGGCATGCCTGCGGACGCGTCGGCGAGCCATTGGCTGTTCGGTGTGAGATAGCTGGAGACGGTCACGATCAGTCGATCGTCGCGATCCGACGCCGAGGAGATACCGAGGGAGGAGTCCTTCGGCAGGGCGAGCTGCGTTGGCGTCCATCCTTTCGGTGTTCGAGCGAAGCTCACCACCTGCCCCTTCACGTTCTCGTAGAGCGCCACCACCAGCCGATCGCGCGTCGTCGCCACCTGCTCGATCGCCTGGCTCGCGGTGGGGCGCAGCACCAGCGCACCGGAGAGCTTCTTCGGATTGGCCTTGATCGCCGCGAGATCGAAGTCGATGAGATCGCCTTCCTTGAAGCCCGCAGCCGGCTTGCCCGCCGAAGCTTCAGCGGAGGTGGGCCAGTCCTGCTCGAGGCTGACGATGAGCCGTCCGGCGACGTAGCCCTGCACCGTCATTTGTCGGCAGATCGAGCTTCGTCACGCCGGGGTTCGCCGAGCCGTGGGGCGGACCTTGTCAGGTCCGCCAGGTAGTAGTTGGAGTTGAAGAAGTCGATCGACTGCACGATCAGCACGCCCGCCGCGCGCCCGTCCGGCTCGCGCAGCACCAGCGCACTCGCCGCGACGTCCTTCACCTTGCCGCGGAACAGCTCCCGGGCCGCCGAGAGCGGCTCGCCGCGCTTCACCGTTTTGACGATGAAGGGATAGCCCGACTCGGTGAGCTCGCCCTTCTTCCATTCGTGCGCGACGAGCAGTGTGTCGCGGTCCAGCCAGGAGTAGCTGCTCTTCGCTTCCGGAATCGCGAAACCGTTCTTGACGAACATGCCGGTGCGCGTATCGAATTCGCGCACCGACGCAGCGTCCTTCCCGCCGTTGGAGAGCTGCACCAGGCACAAGCGGTCCTCGGGCAGCAGGCAGCTCGGACTGTGCCACACCCAATTGGCCTTCTCGCTTTTGGCGAGGGCATCCAGGTCGACGAGCGTCTGCCACTGCGGATTACCCGAGCGGTAGCTCTCCACCGTGGTGCTGCGCCAGAGTCCGCGCACGTGACTGGCGTCCTGCCAGAAATCGCGCAGGGTGCCATCGCCGGCGAACGAGACCGCCGGGATGCGGTCGCTGGCCGTGAGGATCTTCAGGGCGTCGTCGTAAAGCCCCTTGAAGCGCGCGTCCTTCTGCAGTTGCGGGAGCGAGCGCGCGTTTTCCGCCCGTGCCCAATCGAGGGCCTTGGCCCCTTCGATCTCTTCCATCCACACATAGGGGTCGGCATCCTGAGCGGCCTCCGGGGCGGCATAGTGCACCCCGAGAGGAGTGCCGCGATCAGCGATGGCTCCGGACAAGACGGCGGATAGCGCTCGTAGCTTCATCATCAACTCCGGCTTTCGGAAGGATAAGCGATTGGGCTTGGCTAGCTGGACCAGCTTAGCGTTTCGGATGGCCTCACCGGGCGAGCCTGGTCGCGGCTCCCGGCTCGCGACGTGCCCGCCTTCGCCAAGGCTACGGCGAGGTCTCGCCGTAGCTCGCCAGAATCCCGCGCGAGCGGAGGCGGAGAAAATCGGGCCCTGCGGCATGGACTGACGAAGCCGCCGTCGCCTTGAATGATCCGTGCGACAGCCTTCAACGGATTCAACCCATCGACGCAACGATCTCCGCTAGTTTAGCGGCAGGTGTTCGGTAGCCGAGCGTCAGTCGGGGACGCGTGTTCAAGCGCAACGCGATCGTGTCGAGGCGCGCTTGGCTGTGGCCGAAAGATTGGTCGCCGGGGGCAGGTACTGTCGGAGCAACCCATTGGTGTTCTCGTTCGACCCGCGCTGCCACGGGCCGTGCGGATCACAGAAGTAGACCTGGACATTGGTGGCGACGGTGAAGCGGCGGTGCCCCGCCAATTCGGTCCCCCATCCCAGGTCAATGATTTCACCAGCCCGTGTGGGAGGCGGCGGATGCGGCGGGCCAAGGCGCGAATCACCGTCTGCGTTTCTTTGTTCGGCACGCGCACGAGCAGCACGTAGCGGGATTGGCGCTCGACCAGCGTCGCAATGTAGGTGCCTCGGGTGCCTTCCAGCAGGTCGCCCTCCCAATGACCCGGGTACGGCGCGGTCCGCGACGTCGGCCGGCCGCTCGCGAATCGAGACGGCGTCCGGCATCTGCCCCGGACGGGGACGGGCGCGCGCGCTCCCGCGCGTCTGTCGATAGGGGTGCTGCCGCCGGAGCTGGCCGAGCAGCGCCCGCTTCGTACCCCGCGACTTTGAATGAAGAGACTGCGGTAGATCGTCTCGGGCGACACCTGCATCGAGATCGCTTGGAAACGTGTGTCGAAGCCAGCCCGACATTTGTTGGGGCGACCACTGCTGCGCCAGCTGGTCGCCACGGCACGTCGCAGCGCGCGGTGCGTGGCCAGCCGACAGCGCTTGGCGCGCCGCCCCTGGCGCCAGGCACGGCCCTCGGGGCCGCGGCACGATACGCCGTACGCCCCCCATTGCGCGTGACCTCGCGGCTGATCGTCGAGGGCGCGCGCCGCACCGCCTCCCCAATCGCGCGAAGCGACAGGCCGCGGGCGAGCTGTCGAGAGATATCCTCCCGCTCCGTCGCGGTGAGCGCGAGTCGCGATCGACCCCGTCGCCGCGGGGCGATCCCACCCTCGCCTCCACGATGTCGCAGATCGAACTCGGGCCGCGCTTCAGCGCCCGGGCGATGCTGCGCAACGTCTCGCCACGCCGCCAGCGGGTCCACAACTCGTTGCGCTCACTCCACGACATCCTCGACCAACGCACTCCCATAGAACCTCCGGTTCTGTATGGTGTTGCGTCGTTCGATTGAATTCACCTTCAAATCGTGTCGGTAACCGGGTGAATCGGACGGCAGTGGCGAACAGCGGCGCCGGCGCTGCGGCGCCTGCGGCCTGATTTGACGTCTTCGCTGATCACGCCGCTCACAGGGAGCCGCGATCAGGCTCGCCCAGTGAGGCCATAGAAAAACGCGCTTATCGAGCGATGCGTCACGCTGCCCCGCGGCCGATAACGCGTGCCGTCGAGTCGAGGCAGCCGTGCCGGACAAGGCCGGCGTCCGTTCGGAGCACGCCGCGCGAAAGCCGGAAAGCGACTGAAGCGATTCATTCGCCGTCAGTTCGTTCTGCGCGATCCGTGGCTGTGGAATGGCGACGTCGGTGCATGCCGCGATGGCAGGCGGTCGAACCGGGTAATACTGGCGGCGGAAGCGGCAGGGTACGAGCGGCAGGAGCTTTCCCGGCGTGCGGAGCCGGACCCGGCCTGGCCGGCACGGCTGCCTCACAACATCACGCATAGTACTGCCGCACACCTCACCGTTGACGCATCGCCTGGCGAGGTATAGCATCGCGAGGCATGAACGCCGAGACCCTCAAAGGCCACCTGGACATGCTGCTGCTGGCGGCGGTCCGCCCCGAAGCCGCCGCACGGGTACGCCATCGCTGAACGGCTCCGCGCCCGCAGTTCCGGAGCCTTCGACCTGCCCGAAGGCACTCCTATCCCGCGCTCCATCGTCTGGAACGGGCCGGGCTGCTGAGCAGCCGCTGGTCCGAAGTCAACGGCCGCCGCCGCCGTGTCTATCAGGTCACGCGCAAGGGCGTGCGCGCGCTGACACAGCAGCAGGAGCAGTGGCGGGATTTCTCACGGGCGGTGGAAAAAGTCGTGGAGGGGGTCGCGTGATGTCAGGCTCCGTCAACGACTACATCAGACGCCTCGAGCAGCAACTGCGGCAGCGCGGCATCTCCTATTCCGGCGGATTCTCGCCGAGGCGCGCGAACACCTTGTCGATGCGATCGAGGAAGGGCGCGCACGCGGGTTGTCGGCGGCTGACGCGGAGGTCGAGGCGTTCGACCGTTTTGGCGCGCCCGAGATTGTCGCAGCGCACATCCTGGAAGAGAGGAGGGATGAAAACCCGGCGTCCCCGGTGCTCTTGGCACCATCTGGCAGCGCAAATGGTGGATTCTCGTGCCGACCGTGCTCGCAGCGGTGGTAACGGGTGTGACGTCAAACTTCCAGCCTGTGCGCTATCAGGCGCACACAACGCTCCTCGTCGTCCCCCCACGCGTGTCGGAGAATTACGTCCGCTCGTCGGTGACGACGAGGATCGAGGATTGGCTGCGCTCCATCAATCAGCAGGTCAGGAGCCGCACGAAGCTCGAGCGAATCATCGGGGACCTCAACCTGTATCCCGAGCGCCGCAAGAAAGACATCATGCAGGACATCGTCGATGACATGGGCGATGCGATCGAAGTCGAGATCATCCAGGGTGACATGTTCCGCATAGCGTTTACATCAGATAACCCGCGCACCGCTCAGCAGGTGACCGAACGGCTGACCACGTTCTTCATCGACGAGAGCCTGAAGGATTCGGACGCAGCTGGCGGAGCAGGCGGGGCGACTTCCTCGAAACGGAAGTCGCGGACACGCGGCGGCAAATCGTCGAGTACGAGGCCACTCTGAACAAGACCGGCGCACGCAATCGCGACAGCCCCCTGTCCCAGGCCGATGTCATTCCCTACGAGATCCTGAAAGAGACTTATAGGACGCTACTCCTCAAGATGGCGGACGCGAGGATGAGCGTGAGCCTCGAGCGGCGCCAGATTGGCGAGCAGTTCCGGATCCTTGAGCCCGCGCGTCTGCCGAACAACCTGTCGGGGCCGAACCGACTTCGTGTCGCGGCGATGGAGCTCGGTGGTGGGGTCGGCGGTCGGTCTCGTGCTCGTCGTCCTTCGACGAAGCTCGAACACGAGACCACCCGCCCTGGCAGAAGCGTAACCGATCGCTACTTCGCCGGCTTTGCTGTCGCGTCGGCCAGGCGGGCAGCGTTCAGCGAGTTCCGCATGCTGTAGTTGCCTTCGTGGCACGCCGCTTCGTAGATGCGTACGTCGACGGACGTCATCGGGAACGACAGCTCCACTTTGTCCTTGAAGGTCTTCGTGTCCACGACGGTGGCGACGTAGCCGATCCTGGTGCTGGACGTTCGCGTGAACCGCTCGGTCACCGACCTTGCCGCCCGAGGTGCCCGCACCGGCAAAGCTCGGCGAGCGATCGTCGAAGTTCCTGGTTTCGACGACGAGCGTGTCGCCCTCCCAACGTCCCGTTGACGTGCCGGACCAGCTCCGCGGCGCGTTTCCCGACAGCGGCTTGGCGTCGAGCGCGACGATTCGTCGATGAAAGTCGGTGACGAGCACCACGTAATCCCTGGACTGGATGATCTGCACGTAGTTGCCGTCGATCTCCGGCACATAGGGCACGTTCTCTCCGAACAGACAACGCTCAGACGGCATGAAGTCCGTGTAGCTGTCTTTCTTGCCGCCGGTGAACGCGGCGAACAGCGCCAGCAGCTGCGTCGGCGGTGCGGTGGTCTTGGTCGCCGTTCGCATCGCCGAGCAGCGCGACGATGTCTTCGACGCCAGGCATGCGCTTGACCCCTTCGACCAGGACTGGCAGCCTGCCGTTTTCAGGGTAGGAGATGAGCGACGTGCGCAGGTCCTCCGTGCGCGGGGTGTTGTCCATCCAGTCGAGGCCGATGGCTTCCACCGGAGCGAACTTCACGAGTCCGGCCAGCGCGTTTTCCATCTTGGCGCGATAGGCGTCGGCTTCCGCTTTCGTCATGACCGTTTTACCGGCGAACGCGGCGGGACGTTGCAAGGGCACAGCCGAACTGAAGTTCCACACCCCCTGGAGGTCGGGCCTGCCATCTTCGGTGCGCGGCGCCCTGTATCTCGGATCGTACTTTGAGTCCTGTCCCGCAGCCGATGCCGCGACAGCCGTCAGGACCAGGAAGAGCAGCAGGGAACGCGTTCGCATCATCGGATTCTCCGTCATGTGTTTACGACGACCGTCTATCGATGGTTCGACCGTGGGGTCTCTGCTGGTGTAGACGGAGGACGGGGATGGATATTGTTTAAGAGCTCCTGTCCGCATTGTCGGCCAGAAACTCGACGAGGAACTGGGGTTGGTAACGTCCGTAGAGGCCCGCGCCAAATCGAAACAGGTCGTCGGCGAGGTCCCGAAAGCTGGTGACACCCTCCTGCTCCCACCGTCGCGCGAGCGCGAGCCCCTCGTCTACCAGGTCGGTCGCCTGATGGATCTCGTCCGGGATCGATTCATCGGCCTGGGGTTCAAAAAGCCGCGGTAACAGGGCCCGGCAACAGACGTGGCGGGCCTTGAGTCCCACGTCCGCCGCGCTGAGGTCCTGTGTCTCGTCAGCGGCCACGAGCGCCAGCGCCCGTTGCGCGGCGTGACGCGCGCGGTCGGCGGCCTCGATGGTGTCGTCGAGCAGCAGCGTTTGCGCGAGGTTCATCCAGGCGACAGCCAGCAGTACGGCTTGTCGGGTATCGGCGCGTCCCGATCGCCCTCGAGGACCCTGATTGCGTCGCTGAATGCCGCAAGGGCCGGGTCCACAGACGCCCGCCCCTGCGCACGAAGGGCGAGGCCGCGGTTGTGGTGCGCCATCGCCAGCCGCCTTCGGAATCGTGCGTCGGCATCCAGCGGCAGCGCCCGCAGCACGTCGATGCCCTCGTCGTAGGCCCCGATCGCCTCGAGCAGCTGCACGTCGCCGCCGAGGCGGGTGAGCGCATCGCCCCGGTTCAGCAGGCAGGCGGCAAGGCCATAGGCCAACAGTGGATCGGTGTGCACCGGCAGCCGACGGCGCAGCGCCAGCGCCTGATCGAAGCACTCCAGCGCATGCTGGACGGCGTGCGCGTCGGCGTCGCCCATCCGACCGATGCCGTGCTTCATGAGACGCGAGGCGTCGGCGTTGATCGCCTCAATCGCCGGCGGATCGAGCGGCGTCGACTCCACTTACATCAGAGCTCGGCCCAACGACGCACGAGGTTGTGATACACGGAGGTCAGCTGTGCCACGGATGGATGGTCCGCATGGTCGGCGGTCAGGCGCTGGATCGCCGTGTCGAGGTCGAACAGCAGGGTGCGCGTGGCGTCGTCGCGCACCATGCTCTGAATCCAGAAGAACGACGCGACACGCGCGCCGCGCGTCACCGGCCGCACGTGGTGCAGGCTGCTGGATGGATACAGGATCATGTGCCCGGCCGGCAGCTTGACGCTGTGCACACCGTAGGTGTCCTCCACCACGAGCTCGCCGCCGTCGTATTCGTCGGGCCGTGCGAGGAAGAGCGTGGCCGAGAGGTCTGTGCGGATCCGCAGCGATGTGCCCGTGAGCTGCCGGATCGCGTTATCCACGTGATTGCCGAACGAGTGCCCGCCCTGATAGCGGTTGAAGAGGGGTGGGAAAACGCGCAGAGGGGAGCGCCGCGGACACGAACAGGCCGTTGCTCTGGAGCGCGGTGACGATGATGTCGCCGAGCTCCTGCGCCACCGGATGCCCTTCCGGCAGCTGCTCGTTTTCCTTGACCTTGGCCGACTGGACGCCGGCGGTGACCTTGCCGTCTACCCAGTCGGCGGCATCGAGCAGGCGGCGCGCGTGCGCCACCTGCTCGGCCGTCAGAACCTGCGGAACCTCGATGAGCACCCGGTTAGAACGATATCACCGGGCTGAAGAGGGATCAGGTCGCTCGCGATCGCCTTGGCGATCGCGGCGGAAACGAGGCGCAGCCCGTTGATGTTCACGTGGCAGCAATTGTCTCGGTACAGCGCCTCGCTGGTGTCCGCGAACAGGTTCGTCAGGTCCACGAAGTGGACGCCGCGGCGCGCCAGGTCGCTCCCCAGTTCCTTGAGCACCGGATAGCCCTTCCTGACGTTCGTCGCATAGGGATGATCGGCGCGGATGGCGATGCGCCGCTCGTCGGCTCCCATCGGCTTCGTTCCGTCGAGGTACTGGTTCGGCTGCAGGAAGTGGAAGTAGCGAATCCCCTTGGCGGCGGCCACGGCGTTCATCTGGTACGAGCTTTCCGCCCACAGGTGACCGAGCGATGAAAAGAGCTCGGCGTCGTTGGCGTAGTTCGTCGGCGGCCCGGTTGCGGCGTAACCAGTGGCGTGCGACATCTGCGGCAGCGTCGCACGCTGGTTCACAGCCGCGTTGTAGAGCACCTGATCGCCGATCCGCCAGACGGTGTTCGCGGTCACGCTGTAGCGGAGCGGTCCGGTGCGAAAGAAGGAGGTCCACTTCGCCCCGATTGAATCGAGGAACTTGATCTTGCCGATCGTGGCCAGGAACTCGGTGTCCGGCACCATCCGCATCCTGAGGTGCCACTGCCTCGGAAAGAAGGGATAGGTATTCGGGATGTTCTCGAGAGGCGGAAGGGCGATATCGTTGAACCCGTCGAGGTTGATCACGATGTCGAACTCGCCGCCGAGCGCCATGAAGTAATTGAGCGCCATCAACTGCTGCGGCTGCTTGTAGCCGCCGATGGTGGCCTTGACGATCACGAATTGCTTGCCCGGGAAATATCCCTTCAACCGCTCCGCCAGGTCCTCGCCCGCGTTGTAGGCGACGTCGTCTGCAAACAATCCGCCGAAGATGCCGATGATGATCTTGTCGGGGCTCCGGTGCTGGACGGGCGACACGTCGCTAATCCCGTAGGGTGACGACTGTTCGACGCTCGGGTCGTAGACGTAGCCCATGTAGGGATGGACCACTTCTTTGTGGATGCGGAGCCGCGCCGGCACTTCTCCCAGCCCGAAGGGATCGCCGCCGGCATCCATCACACGCTGCTGCGCTTCGAACGCGCTGAAGGAGAACATCCGGCCGTACTTGATCGAGATCGCCGCAAACAGCAGCAGCTCCGTCACGGCGTAGAGCAGGAGCACCAGGCCCAACCGGAATGCAAGCGTGCGCATTCGGCTCGGCGCACCCGGCGCCGCTCCTGCGGGCTGGTTCGAATCGTTCATACGTATCGAGTCGGAGCGGGCGCTACTTGCGCTGCTCCGGTGCCGGACCTTGCGTCGCCGGCTCGGCAGCGGGTGGAGGCGGAGCGGGCAGCGCCGCCTTGCCGTCCAGCGCGAACACGAACATCATCGGCGCGTTCTCAACCTTGTCGTTGGTCGGGCCGACGATGCTGTTCGGCGCGTCCGAGTCCGCCGCCGAAGGCGACATACTGCGTGCCGTCCACCTCGTAGGTGATCGGCGGCGCCATGCCCGTGCGGTTGGTCTGGACCTCGTAGAGCACTTCGCCCTTGTCGGCGCTGATCGCGCGGAAGCGGCCGTCGTTGATCACCTGAAACACCAGGTTGCCAGCGGTCGTTGTCGTGCCCGCCGCCGATGCCGCCGCCGCCGGGGAGGTTCCATCGCAGCTTCTGGTTGACGGGATCCCACGCCTGCAGACCGTTGCGAGCTCCGGGCGGAGGCTCGGGTCCGAACGACGGCTCGACCAGCCGCGTGTCGCCGCGCGGTCGCACGTAACCGCTCGTGCCTGGTTTGTACTCCGCCTGCGCCTGATAGGGAAAGGTCTGATAGGACGCGGGGATGTACACCAGCCCTGTACCCGGGTTGAACGACATCGGCGACCAGTTGTGCCCGCCGCCGCCTGTCGGATAGATCGAGATCGGATCGTTCGCGTCGTAGAACGCCTTGGGGTTGACGATCGGCCGGCCCGCTTTGCCCAGCCCCAGCGCCCAGCTCACCTTGACGAACGGCTCTCCTGAAATGAACTCGCCGGTGACTCTGTCGATCACGTAGAAGAAGCCGTTCTTCGCCGCCTGCGTGATCACCTTGCGCGGTCGCCCGTTGATCGTCAGGTCGAGCAGCATCAGCTGCTGCACGTTGTCGTAATCCCAGGTGTCGTTCGGTACGGCCTGGTAGTGCCACTTGAGCTGGCCGGTCGTCAGGTCCACCGCGAGGATCGAGCAGGTGTAGAGGTTGTCGAGACCCGTCGGCGTCCGGAAATTCTGCACCCACGGCATCGGATTGCCCGTGCCGACGTAGACGAGATTGGCCTCCGGGTCGTAGGCGAAGCCGTCCCACACCGCGCCGCCGCCGCCGTTCTTGAAGAAGTCGGGCCCCCACGTCTTCGCCGCGGCGCGCATCGCCTCGTTCTCGAACGGCTTCGAGGGATCGCCGGGCACCGTATAGAAGCGCCACGCCAGCTTGCCCGTCTGCGCATCGAGCGCGACGAAGTTGCCGCGCGTCGGCCGGTCGCCGCCGGACGCGCCGATGATCACCTTGTCGCCCGCAATCCGCGGCGCCATCGTCAGCGTGAAGAGATCCTTCGAATCGACCACACGGGTTTCCCACACCGGCTTGCCGGTGAGCGCGTCGAGCGCGATCAGGCGGCCGTCGATGGAGGGCGCGATGATCATCCCGTTGTAGATCGCGATGCCGCGATTGACGTTGCCGCAGCAGATCGCCGGACGCACGGCAGGCTGGTTGTTCGCCGGATCCCAGCGCCAGAGCTCCTTGCCCGTCCGCGCGTCGAGCGCGAACACGACGCTCCATGTGGTGATGCCGTAGAGGGTGTTGTTCCACATCAGCGGCGTGCCTTCCTGGTTGCCGCCGCCCGCGCCCATCACGTAGGACCAGGCCAGGCCCAGACGCTTCGCGTTGGTGGAATCGATCTGTTTGAGCGTGCTGTAGCGCGTTTCGGACTGGTTGCGGCCGTAGCTGAGCCACGACCCGGGGAGCGCGTCGCCGGCGGTGCTCGCCCGTCGCAGCACGTCGCCGGTGACGTTCGTGGCGCGGGTCTGTTGCGCGTAAACCGCCACGCCGAGGCCAAGCGCGAAGATCAGAGCAGCGAATGTCGTCGGTCTGTGCGGTCCGCCCACACGGTGCTCCCTTGTGTTCGCGCGTCAAGTGTTGGCGCCGGTAGAGGCCGACCTTCAGGTCGGCCTTGCGCGACTGCGCCGTCAAGGTATCACGGCAATGAATCGGTATCTGTCAGGCTCTTGTCCTAGGTGCCTTCGAGTGGAAGCGGCGCCTTCAAATAGCTCGCTTGAACGACATCGACTTTGGCTCGATAGCCCAGACGGGCGAGATAGTCTTCGCAGTCCTCCCGATTCAAGCCGAATTCGCGCACGTCGGCGAGACCGAGGCGGGCAGTGACGTCCCGAATCGTCTCGAGGTCACGCTGGTCGAATTCTTGGTCCATCATGGCGTGCTCGGCCCAATCGACCAGCGCCGCGAGGGTGATGCGGTTCTGCAGATAGTCGCGAAGCTGGCCCGCTACGTGTTCTCGCGTGATCATGTGTTCCTCGTCGCGCTTCAGCGGATTCATCCGGTCGAGACACTCTGTCGCTGAGGCTATCGCCGGTCGGTACTCGGCATCGTCCGCGTTGTCCCAGACCGCGCGGAAGGCTGCCTCGGACAAGCGTCCGACACCATGGGTCAACTTACCGGTCGCGGCCTCGGACTGCGAGGAAGTCGTCGAAGTTTTCGGGTTCGGGCCGACGGTCGCGGGAAAGCCTGCCGATCTCGATCGGCGCGCCGCTCGCCGGCTTCTTCATTGCTGTATTTTAGCGCCCCTGGCATTGCCGGCCGGCTGCCGTGCTCGTGCCCGATCTGCAGGTTGCCGGGGGCTCATGGCGGTTGGGACCGTCTGACGCTTACTATGTCTTATGAACTTCCGCAGCTCCGTTCGCGCCGCCCTGGTCGTGTTGCTCCTCGGCCTGGCGCCGACGGGCCCCGCCGCCGGCGGCCAGCTTGCCGCCTCAACTGGCGCCGCCACCGTACCGCTCAGTGCGGTCGTCCCCGTTGATCCGCGGATCAAGGTCGGCACGCTGCCGAACGGGCTGCGCTATTACATCCGCGCCAACCAGGCGCCGCGCAATCGCGCCGAGCTCAGACTCGTCGTCAGCGCCGGCTCGATCCTCGAGGACGAGAACCAGCGCGGGCTCGCCCACATGGTCGAGCACATGGCGTTCAACGGCTCGAAAAACTTCCCGAACAACCGGATCGTCGCCTTCATGCAGGCCATCGGCATGCGCTTCGGCGCGCACGTCAACGCGCACACCGGTTTCGACGAGACCGTGTTCCAGCTGCAGATTCCGACCGAGGATCCGTTGATCGTCGATCGCTCGTTCCTCGTGCTCGAGGACTGGGCGCAGAACGTCACGTTCGATCCCGACGAGATCGACAAAGAGCGCGGCGTCGTCCTCGAAGAATGGCGGCTCGGGCTGGGCCCCGACGCCCGCATGCGCGATTCGCAGCTGCCGGTGCTGCTGAAGGGATCGCGCTACGCCGAGCGGATGCCGATCGGCACGCCGGAGATCCTCCGCACGTTCAGGCCCGAGGCGCTGACGAAGTTCTACGCCGACTGGTATCGCCCGGACCTGATGGCGGTGATCGCCGTCGGCGACTTCGATCCGGCCGCGATCGAGCGTCTGATCACCGCGCACTTCGGCCCGATCCCGGCACGGACCAACGCGCGTCCGAAGCCGACCTTCGACGTGCCGGGCCATCCGGAGACGCTGTACACCATCGCGACCGATCCCGAGGCGACGTCAACGGTCGTCAACGTGATGAGCACGATGCCCGAGCGCGACCAGACGACGATCGGCGCTTACCGGCAGAGCCTGGTGGAGCGGCTGTTTGCCGGCATGCTGTCGGATCGCCTCGACGAGCTCGCGCACACGCCCGATCCGCCGTTTCTCGCCGCCCAGACCGATCGCTCGAGGTTCATCGGTCCATCTGAGGCGACGTCGCTGGTGGCGCTGGTCACGGACAACGGCATCGAGCGCGGCATGACGGCGCTCTTCGCCGAAGCCGAGCGCGTCAAACGCTTTGGCTTCACGGCCAGTGAGCTGGACCGGCAGAAGGCGAACATGCGCCTGTTTCTCGAACGCGCGTCGATCGAAGAAGCGACGTGGGAATCGGACCGGCTGGCCGACGAGTACGCGCGGAACTTCCTCCAGAAAGAGCCAATCCCGGGCATCGGCTACGAATACGCGCTGCACCAGCGCTTCGTCCCGGAGATCACGCTCGCTGAAGTGAACGCGCTGGCGAACGACTGGATGCCGGACCGCAATCGCGTCGTCGCGGTGAACGCGCCGCGGAAGCCGGGTGTGACGATGCCGACCAACGCACGGCTTGGCGCGGCGATCGACGCCGGCGGCAAGGTGGCGCTCAAAGCCTACGTCGATACCGTGAGCACGCAGCCGCTGCTCGATCCGCTGCCGGCCCCGGGCCGCGTGGTCAAGACGACGCCGAAAGCAGACCTCGGGATTACGGAGTGGGAGCTGTCCAACGGCGTCCGCGTTGTGCTCAGGCCGACGACGTTCAAGCAGGACGAGATCGTGTTTCGGGCGACCAGTCCTGGCGGCACGTCGCTCGCCAGCGATGCGGACTTCATTGCCGCCGAGACGGCGGACACCGTCATCAGTCGCAGCGGGCTCGGCACGCTGACCGAGAGCAATCTCGAAAAGGCGCTGGCCGGCAAGAACGCGTTCGTGGCGCCGGAGATCAGCGCCACCGACGAAGGGCTGCGCGGCGGCGCGTCGCGGGGCGATCTCGAAACGATGTTTCAGCTGATCTATCTGACGTTCACGCAGCCGCGCGCCGATGCCGAGGCATTCAAGACGCTCACCTCGCAATGGGCGGCCACGCTGGCGAACCGTCAGGCGCTGCCCGACGCGGTGTTCAGCGACGCCGTGGAGGAGGCCGTCACCCAGGGGCACCCCCGTGCGAAGCCGCTGTCGACGGCGCAGCTGCCCGCAGATGCGGCTCGATACCTCGCTGGCGTTCTACAAGAATCGGTTCGCCGACGCCAGCGACTTCACGTTCGTGTTCGTCGGGACGATCGACCTCGACGCGATCAAGCCGCTGGTCGAGCGCTATCTCGGCAGCCTGCCGTCGCAGCGCAAGCCCGAGACCGTCCGCGACGTCGGCATCCGGCCGCCCGCCGGCATCGTCGATCGGCAGATCAGGAAAGGTCTCGACCCGCGGAGCCAGGTCTCGGTGGTGTTCACCGGGCCGTTCCAGAACACGCAGACCAATCGCATCATTCTTCGCGCGATGGCCGAGACGCTGGAAGGCAACCTGCAGCGAACGCTGCGCGAGGATCTCGGCGGGACCTACGGCGTCAGCGTGTCGCCGGATTTCCAGCAGCGCCCCCAAGGCTCGTATCGCGTGACGATCTCGTTTGCGTGCGATCCGGCGCGACTCAATGCGCTGGTCGCCGCGCTGTTCCGCGACATCGAACAGTTCCGGCGCACCGGCCCGTCGCGGGCGCAGGTCGTCGGACGGACGGCTGGCGCTGGCGCGGGATCTTGAAACCAACAGCCGCAGCAACTCGTACTTGCTGAATCAGCTGATGTACAAATACGAGTATGGCGAGGACCCCGGCGAGATCTTCCGGATGCAGGAGTTCTACGACCAGCTCACGCCGGCGGCCATCCGCGATGCGGCGCAGGCGTATCTGGACCCGTCGCGCTACGTCAAAGTCACGCTGCTGCCCGAAGCGCTGACCTATAACTCTTATGAAATATCCGCCGCCTATGACCGGGACCATCGCCGAGTGCGGCTGCGGTTTTCCGCGGCACTGTTCGTCGCCGTTGCCGCGGTGCTCGTGGCCACCGGCTACGCGCAGATTTCACGCGGAAGCGCGCGTGATTTTTCCGCCACCGCGCTGACCGGCCTGCCGTTTCGTGGCTGGCCGACCAATGGCGGCAACCTCTACAACCAGCGCTACTCGCCGCTCAAGGCGATCAACCGCGACAACGTCGTCGCAGCTGAAAGGCGTGTGGCGGACGCGTCTGCGCGGCTCCGGCGCCGCGCCGCAGTACTCGGGCTTCGCGCAGCCGCTGGTCGTCCGACGGCGTCGCCTACGTGAGCACGGGCGCCAACGATGTGTTCGCGCTGTCGATCGACACGGGCGAAATCCTCTGGCAGTACGCGGCGAACATCGACCCCACGATCACCTCTGTCTGCTGCGGCTGGAACAACAAGGGCGTTGCGCTCAGCGAGGACATGGTGTTCATCGGGCAGCTCGATGGCAAGCTCGTGGCGATCGAGCGCGCGACCGGCAGGGTGGCATGGTCGATCCAGGCCGAGCGCTGGCAGGACAACTTCTCGATCACCTCCGCCCCTGTCTACTTCGACGGCATGGTGATCACCGGCTTTGCCGGCGCCGACAAGGGGACGCGCGGCCGCGTCAAGGCGTTCGACGCGCGAGACGGGCGGCTCGTCTGGACGTTCTACACGATCCCCGCTCCTGGTGAGCCTGGCTCCGAATCGTGGCCGAAGGGGAGCGACGCCTGGAAGTACGGCGGCGCGTCGGTCTGGCAGACGCCGGCGATCGACCCGGAGCTCGGGCTTGTCTATTTCTCCACCGGCAACGCCGGTCCCGATTACAACGGCGCCGTGCGCGCCGGCGACAACCTCTACGCCGTCTCGATGGTCGCCGTCGAGGTGAAGACCGGGAAGTACAAGTGGCACTTTCAGCAGGTGCATCACGACATCTGGGACTACGACGCGGTCAATCCCGTCATCCTGATGGACGTGAACGTCGGCGGCCGCACGCGGAAGGCGATCGCTGAAGTCGGGAAGACCGGGTGGGCGTACATCCTCGATCGCCAGACCGGCAAGCCGCTCATCGGCATCGACGAGCGGCCGGTCCCGCAGGAGCCGCGGCAGAAGACCGCGGCGACGCAGCCGTTCCCGCGCGGCG
The DNA here is from genome assembly GCA_963793705.1 of uncultured Acidobacteriota bacterium. Taxonomy (GTDB): domain Bacteria; phylum Acidobacteriota; class Vicinamibacteria; order Vicinamibacterales; family UBA2999; genus Gp6-AA40. Next base: position 15,768 of record CAWCBC010000028.1, read on the forward strand.
ACGCCGTCGTGCCGCAGCTGATCGAGCTGCCGCCCGAGGGCATGAAGCTGGTCAACGACGGGCGTATCTTCACGCCGTTCGCCGGCAACAATCCGACGATCATGCTGCCCGGCATCTGGGGCGGCGCCAACTGGCCGCCGAGCGCCTACGATCCGGTCACGTCAGCGCCTGTTCGTCTGCGCGTCGTCTGTGGTCAACGGCTACATGGGGGGCGGCGATCCCAATCTCGTGCCTCCAGGCAACGGGCCGGGTGCGCTGTACACCGGCGGCGCCGTGACCTTCGCGCCCGTTCCCCGCAGCGGCATCATCGCCGCGCTCGACGTGACGACGAACAAGCTGGCGTGGCGGTATCAGTGGACCGACCAGTGCTACAGCGGCGTGCTGGCGACCGGCGGCGGCCTGCTGTTCGTCGGCCGCGCCGACGGGCGGCTCACCGCGCTCGACTCAACGAGTGGCAAGCAGCTCTGGGAGTTCCAGACCGGCGCCGGGATGCACGCGCCAGCGAGCACCTTCGACCACAACGGCAAGCAGTACGTGATCGCGTTCTCGGCCGGGAGCGCGCTGCTTGGATCCGCGCGCGGCGACAGCGTCTGGCTGTTCGGTCTCGAGGGAACGCTGCCGCCAGTCCAAGTCCGGCGCGCCCGTGTCGCGGCAGCGGCCGCGCCGTTCCGCCCGCAGACGGATCGAGTGTCCGCCTTCAGGCGGCCGCGGCGCGCCACGGATCGGCGATGCGAACCTCGTTCGCGGCAAAGCGCTCTACGAGCAGGCGTGCGTGGTGTGTCACGGTGTCGACGGCAAGAGTGGGCACGGGGTCGGAGCACCACTGGCCAGTCTCACGGATCTCGCCGCCACGATTCGAACCGTATCGTCGGGTCGCAACAGCATGCCGCCGTTCAGCGCGACGTTCACGCCGGAGCAGGTTCGCGACGTGAGCGCGTACGTGGTGAGCGTCCTGGCGGCGAAGTCCTCTAACTAGATCGTGGCGCGGACCTTGTTAGGTCCGCCAGGCAGCTGCGTCTCAGCCAACGCACCCTCACACCGACCGCACAGCGTCCGAGGTTCACTGGTATTCAGCGCAGCGAGCCCGCTCCTCGGCGCGGAAAAAACGCGCTTCCGGCCGTCGCTGATGGCACTCGCTTAGCTTCCTTGCTGCTTGTTGCGCCGTCGCCAGGTGGTGAGCCTGCAGCGCGTTTTTACAGTCGTTGATGATCGCGCCGCCTCGAGGGCTCGCAGTCACTGAATACCAGTGAACTCGGAGCCGGTCCCATGCACTGACAGCGAAGCCCGCACGCGCTCGCGACGGTCGAGAGGCGATGCTGTAGAACCAGATCTTGACGACGTCGTTGGCGACGATGGCGATTCTGTGGAAATTCGCCGCAGGCTCGTTTCAGGCGACAAGGAGTGCACTGAATGAAGCAGGAGGTGGCAGTGACCCAGATACGAATTGAGGAGGAAAACCGTGCGTATCAATAGTACGAAGGAGGAACTGTCAACCACGGTCAGCGATCGCTGTGCGAACACGTGCCGATGGTCAACGGTCATTCGTGGCGCGAAGCTGGGAGACGAGGACTCGTCGAGTGCTAACCAGCTGTACCTTACGAGAACCAGCGGGTTCGCGTTTCCGGTGGCATCGTGCTCGCGCTACGCGAGATCGGAGCCAGCCAGGCCTGCGCGACATGGCGGAGATCGCCTGGATCCGCGGTCGATCCACATACGCAGCCACGTTGGATTCATCCGCTCCAGTCGGCTGAAGGACGAGAGCGGTACGTCCTCGACGAGGATTAAGGAGGGTTCGATGCAAGTTCACGTGGGCGGCGTCCCTGGGCACCGCCTTTTCGCGTTCTTGCCTGCAGATACCCCAGCTGCGCCCCGATCGTACCTCTCGCACCGATCGCGAAGTAGCTTCGCACCCCTCGCACCGACGGCGTCAGTCTCTTCGACCTGTCTTCTTGGCGACTCTGCTTCTGGGGTAGATCCGTGTATGAAGGACGCCTAAACTTGACCCTCACAGTCGCTGTGCCACAGAACCATCCGACGCGACGGCAGTTAATAACGGCGGCACTTGCGGGTGCGGCCGGGATCGCCCTGGGTTCGCCTGTTCGGCGGCTTGGCGCGCAGGCGCCGATTTACCCGGAAGCCGAGCGCCTGGCCGATGATCTGTTCGTCATCCGCATTCCCGGTGAGGCGAACGTTGTCGCGCAGACGAGCAGCGCCGGCGTTCTCCTGGTGGACGGCGGATCCGCACGCTCGGCTGATGCGTTGATGAGGGCCATCGGACGTTTGCCCGGCGCCGGTCAGATACACACCCTCTTCAACACGCACTGGCATCCGGAGCAGACCGGACTCAACGAGCAGGTCGGCAAGGCGGGCAAGACGATCATCGCGCACGAGAACACGCGCCTGTGGCTGGCCTCGGACGTGACGTGGCCGTGGAACGGACAGCGCTTCAAGCGGCTCCCGAAGATCGCGCAGCCGAACAAGACGTTCTACACGACAGGGAAGCTCGACTCAGGCCCACAGTACGGCTACATCTCCGACGCCGCGCACACCGACGGCGATCTCTACGTGCTACTTCCCGCAGCAGAACGTGCTTGCGGTGGGTGATGTCGATGTCCGGCGCAGGGCTGGCCCGTCGTCGATTGGCCCACCGGCGGCTGGATCGGCGGCATCGTCGGCGGGCTGCAGCGGATCAGCACGATCGGGAACGAGAAGACGGTCATCGTGCCTGGCCGCGGGCCGGTGATGGCCATGGCCGACCTGAAGACGCAGTACGACATGTACGGTGCGATTTACGATCGACTGTCGAAGCTGCTGAACAGCGGCCGCGGGCCGACCGAGGCCGTCGATGCGAAGCCGGCGAAAGAGTTCGAGGCGAAGATGGGGAATCCCGACGAGTTCGTGCGCCGCGCGTTTGAGAGTCTCTGGGCGTATGTGACGCCGGACGCGTGAGTGATGGTGGTCGGTGCAAAGAGACTGACGCGGTCGGTGCAAGAGGTGCAATGAAGCACGAAGGCGGTGCAATGCGTGCATGCGGTCGGCGCAAAGGGTGCGATTCGTGATGTCGCATGGCTGCGTTGTCTTCATGGCGTCGATGACTGCCGTGTTCACGGCTCCGCAGACGCCGGCCTCCAGCTGCGCCAGCGGCGGAGGTCCGGCTGAAGCCGGACACTACGTCGAGCGACGCACAGACGCAGCTCGCCACCATCAACCAGTACTGCGTCGCGTGTCACAACGATCGCACCAAGACGGCCGGAGTCAGCTTCCAGGGCATCACTGCCGAGAGCGTCGGCCAGCAGGCCGAGGTGTTCGAGAAGGCGGTGCGCAAGATGCGCGGACGGGTGATGCCGCCGCCGGGCGCGCGGCAGCCTCCTCCCGCGGCGATCGACTCGCTGATCGGCTGGCTTGAGACCTCTCTGGACCGCGCCGCGGGCCAGGCGCATCTGCGCGACAAGATCGTGCTGCACCGGTTGAATCGCAAGGAATACTCGAACGCGGTCCGCGACCTCCTGTCGGTGGACTTCGATGCCGACACGGTGCTGCCGGCAGACGATGTCGCGGAGGGCTTCGACAACATTGCCGAAGCGCTGCAGGTGTCGCCGTCGTTCATCGAGCAGTACGTCATCGCCGCGCGCCTGGTGGCGGTGAAGGCGATGGGCCGGCCGGATGCGCGACCCGGCGGCTGGACGTTCCGCGCCGGACCCGGCCTGCAGCTCACGCATGTCCCCGGCCTCCCGCTCGGCACGCGCGGCGGCATTCTGGCCAACGCCGATCTTCCCTCCGACGGCGAATACATCGTCGACATCGCCGACATGGCCACGCACATCTGGGGCAACGGGATGGAGTTCGAGAACCCGCTCGTGGTGACGCTCGACAACAAGATCGTCTACGAGACGGTGATCGGCGGCGAAGCGGACATGAAGCTCTACGATCAGGTGCAGGACGGCGCACTTGATAAGGCCAACGCCAAGCTGAAGAACATCCGCTTCTTCGCCACCGCGGGGCCGCACAAGATCGGCGTGACGTTCAAGCGGCGGACGTTCGCCGAGTCGGACGATCAGCTGCAGATGTTCGCGCCCGGCGGCGGCCAGGACCGGTTCTATCGGGTCAACTCGTTCCAGGTGCGCGGCCCGTTCAACGCCAAGGGGATCAGCGCCACGCCGAGCCGCGAGCGGATCTTCGTCGTGCAGGCCCGCGGCTGGCGCGAAGCCCGACGGCGCAGGCGGCAGTGCGCCAGACAGATCATCTCGACGCTGGCGAAGCGCGCCTATCGCCGGCCCGTCTCCGCCGAGGACGTCAACGAGCTGTTCCGGTACTACGAGGACGGCGTGAAGGTGGGCGGGTTCGAGGAAGGCATCCGCAGCGCACTCACCGGGGTGCTGGCGAGCCCGTTCTTCCTCTATCGCACCGAGCAGATTCCGGCCGGTTCGCGCCCGGGCCAGACCTACCCGATCGGCGATCTCGAGCTGGCGTCGAAGTTGTCGTTCTTCCTGTGGAACACGATTCCAGACGATGAGCTGTTGCAGCTGGCGGTCGACGGCAAGCTCAAAGACGTGTCCGTGCTCGATCGGCAGGTGAAGCGCATGCTCGCCGACCCACGGGCGGTGACGCTGGCGGGCAACTTCGTTCCGCAGTGGCTCGACATGAAGCGGCTCGACGAGATCGTGCCGGACTCGACGGTCTTCCCGTACGCCTCCGGCCGCTCCGATCCGCGCCAGGATTTCCGCACCGAGCTGACGCTCTTCGCCGACAGCCTCTTCAAGGAAGACCGCAGCGTCGTCGATCTGCTGGACGCGAAGCACACGTTCCTCAACGAGCGCGTCGCGCTGCACTACGGGATCACCGACGTCAAAGGCGATCGCTTCCGCCGCGTCGAGCTGGCGCAGTCGGCGCGATGGGGCCTGCTCGGCAAAGGCGCGGTGCTGATGGCCGCGGCCTACCCGAACCGCACGTCGCCGGTGCTGCGCGGCGCCTTCATCCTCAAGCACCTGCAGGGCGTGCCGCCGGCGACGCCGCCGCCGGACGTCCCGACGCTGGACGAGAAGGACATCGGCACGCCCAAGGCGCTCACCGTGCGCGAGATGATCGCCAAGCACCGGGCAAGCCCGACGTGCGCGTCGTGCCACGCGGTCATGGACCCGCTGGGGCTGGCGCTCGAGAACTTCGACGCGACTGGCATGTGGCGGGATCGCGATCGCTATGCCGGCGTGGCGATCGACGCCTCCGGACAGCTGCCGGACGGCACGCCGCTCAGCGGTCCGGACGATGTGCGGAAGGCGCTGCTGCGGCGTCCCGAGCAGTTCGTGCAGACCTTCACTGAAGGCTTGCTGACCTACGCGACCGGGCGCAAACTTGAGTATTACGACATGCCGACCGTGCGCCGGATCGTCCGCGGCGCGGCGGCAGGCGGCTACCGGTTTTCAGCGCTGGTGCAGGCGGTGGTTCGGAGCGAGCAGTTCAGGATGCGGCGGGTGCCACAGCCGGCACCGGCGCGGCAGGTCAGAAGTCAGAACTCAGAAGTCAGAAGTCAGAGCCGAACTAAGAACACGAACCGAGAAGCGAGAACCCGGAAGAGTGAACCGGTAACGGAGAAACGAAATGCACGTCTTCAAAAAGCACATCTCACGTCGCGCGGTGTTAAAGGGTGTCGGCGCCAGCATCGCGCTGCCGCTGCTGGACGCGATGAATCCCGCCGCCACCGCGTGGGCGCAGACGCCGGCCGGCGCGACGCCGAAGCGGTTCGCCTTCGTCGGCTTCCCGCACGGCGCGATCATGGACCGCTGGTCGCCGCCGCAGACGGGCGCGAACTTCGAGATGTCGCCGATCCTCCAGCCGCTGGAGCCCTTCCGTCAGCACCTGACGATCGTCTCTGGACTGCGAAACAAGCCGGCGGAAACGCCGGAGCCGCACGGCTATATCGAGATGACGTGGCTGACCTGCGTGAAGCCGTGGGACCACGGCACGGCGGGTCCGGACTCGGGCGTCAGCGCCGACCAGTTCGCGGCGCGGCATATCGGTCAGGGCACACGGCTGCCGTCGCTCGAGCTGACGACCGCGCTCGGCGGAGCGCGGCTGGCGTGGCGCACGCCGACGCAGTCGCTGCCGCAGGAGGGCAATCCGCGCGCGGTGTTCCAGAAGCTGTTCGGCCAGGGCGACACCGACAAGGAACGCGCGGCGATTCTCCAGGAGACGGGCAGCATCCTCGACCGCGTGCAAGGGGCAGGCGGCGCGGCTGCAGGCGAGCCTCGGCGTCAGCGACCGCGTGGTCGTCAGCGACTACCTCGACTCCGTGCGCGAGATCGAGCGGCGCGTGCAGATGGCGTCGAAGCAGGACATGTCGCAGCTGGAGATTCCGGACGCACCGGTCGGAACGCCCAACGACCTCACCGAGCACTTCAAGCTGATGTTCGACCTGATGGCGCTCGCGTTCCAGGCGGACATCACCCGCGTCATCACCTTCTCGCTGGACCGCGAAGCGAGCATGCGCACCTATAACAACCTCGGCATCGCCGAAGGGTTCCATCCGCTCTCGCATCACGGGAACGCGGCGCAGAAGATGGACAAGCTGGTGCAGATCCAGCGCTACCACTCCGAGGTGTTCGCGCAAGTTCATCGACCGGCTGTCGAAGGCCAAGGAAGGCGCGGGCACCGTCCTCGACCATTCGACGATTCTCTTCGGCAGCAACATGAGCAACAGCGATCGGCACAACAACGATCCGCTGCCGGTGGCGCTGCTCGGGCACGCCAACGGGACGATCAAGGGCGGCCAGCACCTGAAGTACCCGCAGGACTCGCGATTTGCCGATCTGCTCGTGACGCTCTTCGACCGCAACAACATCCCGGTCGAAAAGATCGGCGACAGCGGCGGCATCTTCTCGGAGATCTGACGATGCGTCGGCACTTCCGCCTGTCACGCGCGACCTCGTCGTCTGCGCTCTCAACTGGCGTGGTCGCCTCACGCGCTCAGTGGCTGATCGCGGTCGTCGTGATGTCGGCTGCCGCGAGTCTCATCGCGACGGCCGCCGAACCGACGCTGCTCGATGCGGCGGAACGCGGCGATCGCGCGGCCGTGACGCGGATGCTGGCCAAGGGTGCCGACCCGAACGCGCCTGGTCCGGATGGGACGACCGCGATCATGTACGCCGGCCTCAAACGGCGACATCGAGTTGGTCCGTGCGCTCATCAAGGCCGGCGCCAACGTCAAGCTGAAGAACCAGTTCGGCACCTCGGCGATCACCGAGGCGGCCATCGTCGGCTCGGCGCCGGTCATCGACGCGCTCCTCAAGGCCGGCGCCGATCCCAATACCAGGAATCCGGAAGGGGAGACCCCGCTGATGGCGGTCGCCCGCAGCGGCAACGTCGAAGCCGCGCGGCTGCTGCTCGAAGCGCGTGCCGACATCAACGCCACGGAAAGCTTCGGCGGTCAATCGGCCTTGATGTGGGCCGCCGCGCAGAGCCAGGCGGAGATGGTGAAGCTGCTGGCCTCGAAGGGCGCTGACCTGAACGCGCGCGGCGTCGTCCGCCAGTGGGAGCGCAAGGTCATCAAAGAGCCGCGTCCGAAGGACATGAACAAGGGCGGCTTTACGCCGCTGATCTACGCGGCCCGCGAAGGCTGCGTCGAGTGCGCGCGGCATCTGATGGCCGCCGGCGCCGATCCCGACGTCGAAGACCCCGAGCGCATCACGCCGCTGAACATGGCGCTGCTCAACATGCACTTCGAGTTCGCCGCGTTCATGGTCAAGGCCGGCGCCGACGTCGACAAATGGGATCTCTTCGGCCGCTCACCGCTCTACATGGCCGCCGACGTCAGCACGCTGCCGACGAAGGGCAACGGCGCGATGGCGGTGATCCCGAGCGAGGATTCGGTCACGGCGCTCGACGTGGCGCAGGATGCTGCTCGAGGCGGGCGCCAATCCGAACCTGCAGTTGAAGCGGCGTCCGCCGTATCGCGATGTCCCGCAGGATCGCGGCGGCGACTCGATCCTGGCGCAGGGAGCGACCCCGCTGCTGCGCGCCGCGAGGGCCGGTGACGCGCCGTTCGTGGCGCTGCTGCTGAAGCACAAGGCGCTCATCGATCTGCCGAGCAAGGAAGGCGTCACGCCGCTGATGGCCGCCGCCGGCGTCGAGTTCGGCACGCGTGTCACCCGGGGCCGGAATCGCACCAACGAAGGCATCCTGGCGACGATGAAGCTGCTCATCGAGGGCGGCGCGAACGTCAACGCGCGCTCGGTGACCGAACCGCGCCGCGGCGCCCAGCCCGAGGGCGCTTCGCAGGCCGCGAACTACGCGCTCAGTTTCCGCCGCGGCAGCCAGATGCCGAGTGCGGCCGCCGTGCCGCACGAAACGGCGCTGCACGGAGCAGCCTCACACGGCTTCTCGCCGTTCGTGAAGTTCCTTGCCGAGAACGGCGCCGATCTGCAGGCCAAGGATGCCAACGGCCGAACGCCGCTCGATCTTGCGAAAGGCACCGGGGCTGCCGGCCGCGGGCAGGCCGAGTCGTTCCCCGAAACCGTCAAGCTGCTTGAATCGCTGATCGCCGCAAAGGGCGTCCCGCAATCGCCATCCCGCTAGCGCACGCTGCAGATGCCGCGGCGGCGCGGTCACGCCGCCACGCGGCGGGCGCGCTGCTGTTCATTGCGGCGACGACGCTGCTCCTGTATTTTCCGTTGCTCGACGCCTATCTCTGGGCGGATGACTTCGGCTGGCTGACCGCCGGTCAGACATTCGATCCCGCATGGACCTTCAGCTTTCTCCAGCGGACGCATTTCTATCGACCGCTCGTCGACCTCTATTTCGATCTCGCGACGGCCGTCTTTGGCTATGCATCGCGTGCATTTCATGCGCTCAACGTCGCTCTGCACATCGTCAATGCCTGTCTCGTGTTTGCGATTGCGAACCGCCTGCTGCGCGCGGTGGGCGCGGCGTGTGTCGCCGCGCTGGTGTTTGCGGTTCTGCCGGGAATCATCGATGCCGTGGCCTGGGTCTCCGCGGTGACCGCGTTGCTGATGACGTTGTGCTACTTGACGGCTGTCCTGGCACACCTGCGGTGGCTCGACACGCAGGCGTCGACGGCACGTGTGGTGACCGTGATCGCGTTCGTCGCTGCGCTGCTCGCGCACGAAGGCGCCGTCACGCTGCTGCCGACGCTGCTGCTTGCTCGACCTGATGTTCGCGAGTGGATGGCGGATACCGATGCGTGACCTGGCGCGCCGCTACGGCCTGTTCGCGCTGCTGCTTGTCGGCTATCTCGCGATCTCGTTCGCCGTCAACCGTGCGAACTCCAACGTCATCGAAGGTGAATATCGCGTTGGAATACATGCGGTGCGCAATCTGCTCGAGTACGTGTCGACGCTGTACGTCGGACGTCATGGCGCGTTCGCGTTGCTCGGCACCGCGGTGGCGCTGCTGCTGGTCGTCCGCTTCGGCGCGATGCCGGTCAGGTTCGGTACGGTGTGGATGCTGCTTGCGCTGGTGCCCTACAGCCTGTTCGCGACCACGCTGAGTGGCCGATATGCGTATCTGTCGGCTGCCGGCTTCTCGCTGCTGCTGGCCGGAGTCATGGTGATGCTGTCGCAGTTCCTGCAGGCGCGTATCGGCGCGAGGAAGGGAACGCTCGCCGCGATGGTGCTGGCTGCCGCCGTCGCCGGGCGATTCGCCGTCTTTGCCGCCCGTGATATGCCGCACGCCGTTGTCCCGGGCGAGGCCTATCGCGCATGGTTCGAATCGTTCCGGCGTGTCCACCCGGCGCTGCCGCGCGGCGCCGCCGTCACGATCGACGATCCGCAACGGCGCGACATCGACACGCCGGCGCTGCCGGCGCTCCTTCGTCTGGAGTATGCCGACCCGCAGTTGCAGATCTCGGTGAACCCGCCTCCCGCGCGGTGAGGAACGTCCCAGATCTCTGCTGCGGAAGCGCTTCAACAAAAGGCGGAAATCACCGGAAACGCATGCCACACCGCTGTGCACTTAGGCACAGCCATGCCTGGTCGCAGGTGCTAGGGTGTACGCATGGGTGACGATACGCAGCAACAAGGGGATGACGACCAGATGACACTGCTCGACCGGATGTTGACGTGGTGGCAGAGGCCCGCGCCGGTGGCCGAACGCATCACCATTGCCCCTGAGCCGCGGCACAGGCCGCGGGTCCGCGACGGGTACCTGCCGCTCTACACCTATCTGGAACATCGCTACGCCTCGATCGTCGTCCTCACGTTCGAGCAGATGGAGGCGCTGCTGGGGTTTGCGCTGCCAGAGGCCGCGCGCCTGCAGCCGGACTGGTGGAGCAACGTCGCCGTGCCCGGCGCCCCGGACGGCAACGCGTGGACGGAGGCGAAGCGGACGGCCACGCCGAACCTGCCGGCCAGAAACGTCAGATTCGAGCGGCTGCCGTGACCATCTGGATTGGGCTTCTGCTCGGCGCCTGTGCCATTGCCGTCGCTGTCTTGACGTTGTGGCGGCGCCGCGTGCAGACGGCCGAGCTCGGCTCGGTGAGCGCGCAGTGGCTCTCCGAACATCGTGGGTACGACCGGCACTACTCCGAACGCTGACCGTGGTGAACAGATGACCCCGAATACGCACGCGGCGGGACGCAATACGAGCAAGCTGCTCGACGTCATGCATGTGGCGAACACGAGCATGCGCTTCAAGCCGTTCGAGACCATCTTCGCCCAGGGCGATTCCTGTACCGGCGTCATGTACCTCGAGAAGGGCCACGTGACGTTGACCACGACGTCGCACCAGGGACGCGCCGCGGTCGTCGGCACCCTCACCGCCGGCGCCTTCTTCGGAGAGGGCGCATTAGCTGGCCAACGTCGCCGGCGGGCGACCGCGAAGACGACGACCGGCAGCACGATCGGGATGGTGAAGACCGGTGAGATGCGCCGGTGCCTGCACGAGGAGACGGCGTTTGCCGACTGGTTCCGATCGCACCTGCTGGCGACGAACATCCGCATCGAGGCCGACCTTGTCGATCAGCTCTTCAACCGGCTCGAGAAGCGGCTCGCCCGCACGCTGCTGGTGCTCGCGCATTTCGACGAACATCAGTTGACCCGCCACGCCCTGCCGACGATTTCACGGGATCTGCTGGCCGAGATGATTGGCACATCGCGGGCCAAAGTCGATGCGTTGATGAACAGGTTCCGGAAGCTCGGATTCCTCGAGCGGCACCGCGAACGAGACGGCGGCCTGCAGGTGCACTGCTCGATGCTGAGCGTCGTGCTGCAGGACTGAGCGGCGACGCGCGCGATCAGATTGCGCTAGTCGTGCAGGACGACGGTGAGCAGAGAGCTGTTCACCTTGATGTCGCCGTTATATTCGATGAACCCCAGGTCGCGGAACTTGTTCATGAAGAAGTTGACGCGCGACCGGGTGGTACCCACGATCTCCGCCAGCGTTTCCTGCGACATCTTCGGGATCCGGAGCGGCTGGTCGGCCTTCCCATAGCGGGCCAGGAGCAGCAGGACCCGCGCCAGGCGCTTTTCGCTCGAGTTGAACAGCTGATCGACGAGGTCTTCCTCCACGCGGATGTTGCGTGCCAGCATGTGCGCGAGGAACCGCTCGGCCAATGCCGTCTGCGTGTGGAGCATCTCGAGCATCTGCGGCTTCTCGACAACGAGCACCGCGGTCTTGGCCATCGCCGACGCGGTCGCGATGCGCCGCGGCTGCGCCGCGAGACAGCCCTCCCCGAAGAAGTCACCCTGACCCAGGACGGCGACCACGGCCTCTTTGCCGGTCCGCGAGAGGACGGACAGCTTGACGCTGCCGGACTGGATGTAGAACACGTCGCTGGCGGCGTCCCCTTGCGAGAAGATGACGGCCGACCGTGCGTAGTTGCGGATGGTCCGCGCGACACCGGCCGAGGCGAGGAAACCCTGGAGATCGAAAGGTGGAAGCGGGAGGGAAGGGGCGGACAGTGGTTTGCGTGACACCCGTGGACTATCATGTCACGGCGGCGTCGATGTTCCCGATGAGGTGTCGTCGAGAACGAGGCGAAAGACAGGCGACTGGCCTGTCTCCCGCCTTTTGTCAATTCAGGCTAGCGCGCTCTCCCGATGACGTCTCCCGAGACGACCAGTTCCACGCGGCGATTCTGCTGTTTGCCGGCGGCCGTGCCATTCGATGCGACAGGCTTGCTCTCGCCGAAGCCTGCCGTTCCCACGCTGTTGGACGCGATGCCCTCGCGAACGAGGTAGTCGCGAACCGAACCCGCTCGGCTTTCCGAGAGTTGCTGATTGTAGCTATCGCCACCCACACTGTCCGTATGCCCCTCGACTTCGACGTGAAGGCCTGGGTTCGACAGCAGCACTCCGCTGAGCCTGGCGAGCTTTTCCCGAGCGCCCGGCTTGAGGTCCGCCTTGCCGGTGTCGAAGAGCACGTCGGAGAGATTGACGATCAACCCTCGGGCAGTCTCCTTCGTCTCGAGAATGACGTTGAGCTGGTCACGGAGACGAGCGCGGAGCTCGTTCTTCTCGCGTTCAGACCGCGCCTGCGCGTCCTGCGTCTGACCCTCCGCTGCCGCGCGCGCCGCATCGGCGGCAAGCCTCGCACGTTCCGCGGCGGCCGTGGCGTTCTCCGCCGAGAGGCGCGCGGCATCGGCCGTGGCCCTATCGCGTTCCGCCGAGAGGCGTGCGGCATCGGCCGTGGCCCTATCGCGTTCCGCCGAGAGGCGTGCGGCTTCGGCCGTGGCCGTATCGCGTTCCGCCGAGAGGCGAGCGGCATCAGCCGTGGCCGTGTCGCGTTGCGCCGCAGACCGGGCGGCATCGGCCGCTGCCTTGTCGCGCTCCGCAGTCAGTCGTGCGGCATCGGCGTTCTGACGTCCGATGTCGGCCTGTCGGCGCGCGGCTTCCTCGGCGCGTGCGCGATCGAGTGCCGCCGTCTCGCGCTGTGCACCGGCCAGGCGCTGCATCGCGTCGAATTCCTCGCCCTGCTTGGTCAGCGCGATCAGCCGCGCATCCTCCGCGGTCTGTGCGGCCTGCCGTGCCGGCATCATGATCGCGTTGGACCCGCGCTTCCGCTCGCGTGCCAGTTCGGCAGTGGCCAGGAGCGCTGCGGCCTTCGTGAACGTCTCGCCGGCGTAGCGTTCGGCGCCAGCAATCCTGGCGAGTGCGACCGCGTTGCGGGCCTCAGCGAGATCGAGCGGCGCCCCGGGCTCGAGCGGCTGTCGCTTCAACTGGCTCACATCCTGACGCATCAGGTAGCTGCCGCGATTCAACAGCTCGTACTTGGCCTGGATCACTTCGCTCGTCCCGACCGTTCCGGAGCGGACGCTGTTTTCCATCACCACGACATCGCTCGGCTGCGTCACTGCGAAATAGGGTTCCGCGGTGAGAATCATGCCGAACGACTGCAGCTCCGTGGTCACCTGGATGCGCGCGTCCTTGTCGTCCACCTGCACCTCACCGAGGTTGGTCGCGCGACCCTCGGGCGTGATGGCCCAGAGCACGTAGGTGAGATATTCCTGGCCGAATTTGGTGGCCGGTTCCAGTTTGTCGAATCGCGCGTCGATGGCGATGTATCCCTTCTTGCCTTCGACCTGCGCCGTGCCGACGGCGTTCGGCAGCAAGGGCGTCCCGACGAAGTCGACCTTCGTCGCGCCTTTCCGCGGCCGATAGTTGATGGCAGGAGTGGTCCGGCCGACGACGGTGACCCGGAAGACCGGGATCTGTTCCTGGCCCGCTGACGTGGGCTGCTGTGTCGGATTCGGTGCCGGTTGAGCGACCGCGATGGTCGAGATGAGTCCGGCCGCCATCATTAGCGCGGCCGTAGTGCGTATGTACATTCATTGACCTCGCCCACATCCTGGCTCATCGGTCTGCATCCCGCTGTCCCCGATTGAACGTACGTCGGCGCGTGTGCAACGCTGAGCGCCGGAGTATCCCCCTCCAGGTAGCGCGTAATCCGTTGTTCCAGCTGAACGGGAAACGCCGGTACCGGACCCGCGAGTGCGTCGCTGTACATCTTCAGCATCAGTTCCCGGAACACCGGTAGCGCGACCCGCCCGCCGGTTTCACTCTGGCCGAGCGAGCGATTGTCATCGAACCCGATTCGTACGGCGACCGTCACGCCGTCAACACCGTAGGTCGAGCCGACGAACAACGCATCCCTGAAGTCGTTCGTCGTGCCGGTCTTGCCCATCACCGGAATCGGGAACCCACGGGCGTTCAGCGCATGTGCGGTGCCCGTCTGCAGGCGCACGACACCCCGCAGGCCCTCCTGAATAAGGGCGAGCGTCCGCGCATCGACCGCGACCCGGACCGGTGTGTGCCGACGCACGGGGACGACATCGTCTACTCCGCGGACGATGCGCCGAATCGCGTACGGCTGGGCGACGACGCCGGACGCGATGGTTCGGTAGGCCGTCGCCAGCTCCAACAGGTTCACTTCCGATGCGCCCAACGCGGTCGTCGCGTAGCGCTGCAATGGCGTCTGCACGCCCAGCATGCGCGCGGTGCGCAGCACTCTGTCGATCCCGACCTGTTCGATGATCCAGATGGCGACAACATTTCTCGATTCGGCGAGCGCCTGACGGATCGGAATCAGCCCCTTGAAGCGGCCGTCGTAGTTCGAGATCCACTTCCGGGCGTCCGCGCCGCCGTTCGGCACGCTGATCGGCTCATCGGGCACGAGCGTCTCGAGTGTGAAGTCGCCGTAGAGAAACGCGGCAAGATACACGAATCGGCTTCATGGCCGATCCCGGTTGCCGCAGCGACTCAGTCACGCGATTGAAATCACTGTAGGAGGTCGCGCGGCCTTGATACCGCTCGCGACCGCCGACTTCAGCCAGGATGCTGCCGTCGCGGTTCTGCAGGACCACGACCGCTCCTTGCGTCAGCCCTCGTGCCTGCGGGTGGCGCTGTTCATAGCTGTCGAGCCCGTGCTGCAACGCGTCGTTGGCGATCCGCTGGATGCGGGCGTCGACCGTCGAGTGCACCTGGATGCGGCCCTGCAGAAGATCTTCGACGCCAAGGCCGGTGTATGCGCCCACCAGTTCGTCGAGCACGTGGGCGACGACCGCAGAGGACTGAAACGGGTGCGGAGTGGCCTGCGTCACTGCTGGGAGGGGTCGTCGTCTGGCGATGCTCTCCTGGTCGCCTGACAGGAAGCCCGCGTCGGCCATGAGCGCGAGCGTCTGGTTTCGCCGACGCACGAGGCGCTCCCTGTTGGTCGCCGTCGGCGCGTAGTCGCGCGGCGACTTGGGAATGCTGGCGAGCAGCGCCGCCTTGTCGGCATCAGCCGCGTCCAGGGCGCTGAGCGGCTTGCCGAAGTAGGTACTGGGCCGCGGTGGCGAACCCGTACTGCCCATTGCCCATGTACACATGGCTCGCATACCGGGCGAGGAGTTCCTCCTTGGCGCGCCGCTTCGACCCGAACCGGCGCGTCATCTCCTCGTTCAATCCAGATGGAGAGCCGCATCTCCTCGGCCTTCCGCGCGATCATGTTGGCGTTTCGCGCGCCCAGCACATACGAGATCGATCGCGTCAGTCGCCCGATCCCCTGGAGGGATCGGCTGTTTTCGCCGGCGGTCAGCCCCTTCAGGAAATGACCGCGGACGAGCTGCTGGGTGATGGTGGACCCGCCCTGCGGAAAGATGGCGGGCGAGTCGGCTTCATCAAGGGATTGCGGACGAGCCGGGCGAGCAGGGTGCCCAGGCGGATGCGCAGCAGTACGCGCGGAACGGTCGAATAGTCCACACCGTTGTGATCGAAGAACCGCTTGTCTTCGGTGGCCAGAATCGCCTGGCGCACCACCACGGGGATGTCTTCGTAGCGAGTGAGCGACCGGTGTTCGTGCGCGAGCGCGATGAGCGGCTGGCCGTTGGCGTCGTAGACGTGGCCGATCGCAGGGAATTCAAACCGTACGAGCGGGCCAGGATCCGGCAGGCCAGAGTCGTCGCCGTAGACATATCCAAGGACGAGCGCGGCAGGGATGATCACCGCCAGCGCGGCGCACACGAACACGCCGGCAACACACCAGGCGAGGCGGCGGTGCCTGCCCACGAGGCGCGCACCGGCGGTCGGCCAGCGCCGCCATCCGGAGGCAGCGATCCTGGCGCGCCGCACGAACCCCGTCCTCTTACCTGCCAAACACGCGGCGGCCTTGAATGAACTGGACCAGCACGATGATCAGGGCCACGACCAGCAGCACGTGCACAAATCCACCGATGGTGGTGGAGCTGACCATGCCGAGCAGCCACAGGACGATCAGGACAATCGCGATTGTTCCAAGCATGGAAGCCACTGTATGCCTCAACCAGCGCGAACGCTGTTCGGATGTGCACACAGTGCCCTCGCGAACTCTCGCCATGCTTGTGCTGCATTGCACAGCGTGATTCCGCGCGCCGGGTCACACTCGACCGATGAAGAGTTGCCTCGGTGTCACGCCAACACGCCTGCGCCTGATCACTGTCGTGGCGCTGCTCTTCGCAGTTGCCGGCCTGTGCGTTCAGGGCGCAATCGACCCTGGTCGATGGAACGCCGCCGCCGCAGATGGCGGAGTTGTGGACCGAAGCCGACGCCGGCCGCGACCTGTTCGGGGGCCCTGGCGGCCGTGACGCCTCACCGGATCCGCAGGGCGACTATCAGTTTGTCGCGCGGGACACCACGGGCAAGAGCCCGGGGTACGACGTTCGCGATGCGCAGGGACGGCTGTGGAGCGTCAAACTCGGACCCGAAGCGCAGTCCGAAGTCGTGGTGTCCCGCCTGCTGTGGGCCGCGGGCTACTTCCAGCCGGCCACCTACTACCTGCCGAGCTGGAAGCTGGTCGGGACGACCGACCCGAATCAACAACCCGCGGGCCGGTTCCGGCTCGAGGCCGGAGGCGAGACCAAAGTCAGCCGCTGGTCGTGGAGCAGCAATCCGTTCGTCGGCACCACGCCGTTGCGCGGCCTGTTCGTGTTCATGGTCATGGTGAACAACTGGGACCTGAAGACGCAGCAGAACCCCCTCTATGAGCTGACCGACGGCAGCACGTGCCGTGCCACTGCATCGCTATGTCGTGCGTGACCTGGGCGCCTCGCTCGGGAACACCCGATGGTTCTTCCCCGGCTCGAAAAGCAACATCGACGACTTTGAACGCGAGCGGTTCATCCACTCCGTGCGCGATGGGCAGGTTCGGTTTCACTACCGCGGCGCGTGGCGCGAGCCGTCGCTCAAGCGCGGAGTGGCCCCCGCCGACGTGCGGTGGATTTCCGAGCGCCTCGCGCGCCTGACCCCGGCGCAGTGGAGCGACGCCTTCAGAGCCGCCGGGTACACCGAGACGGATACCCAGCGATACGTGATCCGGCTGCGGGAGAAGGTCACTGAGGGCCTCGGCGTGCCGGACGTGTTGTGAAGCTCCTCATTCAACCTCAGGACGGGATTGCTGCGCTGGTGTCCGCGATCAAGAAGGCCAAGACCTCGATCGACGTCGTCATCTTCCGCTTCGATCGAGCGGAGATCGAGACGGCACTGATGAACGCGGTCCGTCGTGGCGTCGCGGTGTCAGCGCTCATCGCCTACGCCAATCGCGGTGGTGAAAAGCAGCTGCGCAAGCTCGAGATGCGTCTCCTCGATGCCGGTGTGAAGGTGTCGCGGACTCCTGCCAAGCTGGTGCGCTATCACAACAAGATGATGATCGTCGACCGCCAGGCTGCTGTTCGTGCTCTCGTTCAACTTCACGCACCTGGACATCGACCATAGCCGCGCCTTCGGCATCGTGACGCGGAAGCCCAAGCTCGTCCAGGAGGCGATGAAACTGTTCGCAGCGGATAGTCGGCGCAAGACCTACAAGGCCGGCCTCGACACGTTCATCGTGAGCCCCGTGAACGCCCGCAAGCAGCTCGGCGCGTTCATTCAGAAGGCGAAGAAGGAGCTGCTGATCTACGACCCGAACATCTCGGACACGAACATGGCGAAAGCGCTGGTCGCGCGCGCCGGGGCCGGGGTGAAGATCCGGGTGATCGGCGCGATGTCCAGGAAGAACCAGCACATCGAGGTTCGACGACTGACCGGCCTTCGGTTACACACGCGCACCATCATTCGCGACCGGCGCGAGGCGTTCGTGGGCAGCCAGAGCCTGCGCGCCCTCGAACTGGACGAACGACGTGAGCTGGGTGTCATCGTCCGCGGGGGCAAGACGTTGAGCAGGCTCGTGGATACCTTCGAGGCGGATTGGTCGGCCAAGGAGCTGTCCGAGAATCCCGAGGCCACGGCCAAGGACTTAAAGAGAGCCGTGAAGTCTGCGGCGGCGGAGCTGACCCACCTGAGTCCGATCGTCAAGCAGGCCGTGACCGACGTGGTGGAGAAGACCGGCGGCGAGGATCTGGATCCGAAGGAAGTGCAGGAGAGCATTCAGAAGGCGGTGAAGGAAGCGGTGCGCGAGCGGGTCCAGGAAATCATGAACGAAGCGGCAGACGCTCTGATGGCCCGGCCGCAGTGATGCAGCCGGGCCGTCTTCTCGTTAATCATGCCCATGCCGCCGCCTGGCATGCCGCTCTCCTGACCGGATTCGGGAATCTGGCAGATCACCGCTTCGGTCGTCAGCAGGAGCGATGCGATCGACGCGGCATGCTGAAGCGCCGAGCGGACCACCTTGGCCGGATCGATCACTCCCGCGGCGACGAGGTCTTCGTACTGCTCGGTCTGCGCGTTGAAGCCCTCGTCTCCCTTCATCTCTTTCACGCGCTGCACGACAATCGAGCCTTCGTGACCCGCGTTGGCCGCAATCCATCGCATCGGTTCTTCGATGGCCCGGCGGATGATGTTGACGCCGACCTGCTCTTCGCCGGTCAGCTCGAGCGTGTCGAGCACCGCTGCCGCCCGCAGCAACGCGACGCCGCCGCCGGCGACGATGCCCTCTTCGACCGCGGCCTTGGTCGCGTGCATCGCGTCCTCGACGCGCGCCTTCTTTTCCTTCATCTCGGTCTCGGTCGCCGCCCCGACCTTGATGATGGCCACGCCGCCGACCAGCTTGGCCAGCCGCTCCTGCAGCTTCTCGCGGTCGTAGTCGGACGTCGTGTCCTCGATCTGCGCGCGAAGCTGCTTGACCCGGCCCGCGATCGCCGCGGGCGTGCCGGCGCCTTCCACGATCGTCGTGTTGTCCTTGTCGATCGTGATCTTCTTGGCCTGGCCGAGGTCCTCGAGCTTCATGTTCTCGAGCTTCAGGCCGAGGTCCTCGGTGAGCGCCTTCCCGTTGGTCAGGACCGCGATGTCTTCGAGCATCGCCTTCCGGCGATCGCCATAGCCGGGCGCCTTGACGGCGGCGACCTGAATCGTCCCGCGCAGCTTGTTGACGACCAGCGTGGCCAGCGCTTCGCCGTCGATGTCCTCGGCGATGATCAGCAGCGGACGGCCGGCGCGGGCGACGAGCTCCAGCACCGGCAGCAGGTCCTTCATCGAGCTGATCCGCTTTTCGTGGATCAGCACGACTGGATTCTCCAGGACGACTTCCATGCGCTCCGGATCGGTGACGAAGTACGCCGACAGATACCCGCGGTCGAACTGCATCCCCTCGACGAGGTCCAGGGACGTGTCCATGCTCTTGGCTTCTTCGACCGTGATGACGCCGTCCTTGCCCACCTTCTCCATCGCGTCGGCGATGATCCGCCCGATGGTCTCGTCGTGGTTCGCCGAGATGGTGCCGACCTGCGCGATCATCGGCCCGGTCACCGGCTTGGACATCCGCTCGAGCTCTTTCGTGATCGCCTCGACGGACTGATCGATCCCGCGCTTGATGGCCATCGGGTTGGCGCCGGCGGTGACGTTCTTCGCGCCTTCGCGGTAGATCGCCTGCGCCAGCACCGTGGCGGTGGTCGTGCCGTCGCCGGCGACGTCCGACGTCTTGCTCGCCACTTCCTTCACCATCTGGGCGCCCATGTTCTCGAGCGCATCCTTCAGGTCGATTTCCTTCGCGACCGTGACGCCGTCCTTGGTGATCGTCGGCGATCCGAATGCTCTTGCCGAGGATGACGTTGCGCCCGCGCGGTCCCAGCGTCACTTTCACGGCGTTCGCCAGGCTGTTGACGCCGCGCAGAATCGCCTGGCGCGACGCATCTCCGTATGTGATCTGGTTGGCCATTAGAGGCTCCGTTCCTGGATGGCGAGGACGTCGTCCTCTTTCATGACGAGATAGTCGACGCCGTCCACGCTGACCTCCTGGCCCGAGTACTTGCCGAACAGGATGGTGTCTCCCGCCTTGACGTCCATCGGCCGCCGCTCGCCGTCGTCATTGGACTTGCCGAGACCCGCGGCCAGGACGGTGCCCAGCAGTGGTTTTTCCTTGGCGGAGTCAGGAATGACGATCGTCGCCGATGCGCTGCGTCGAGTCCTCGTCGAGGCGTCGAACGATGATCCGGTCGTGGAGCGGTCTGAGGTTCATGAACGGGTACTCCAAAAGAAGCGAATGTCGGGGCGACTTGTCAGGTGTGCCGGATGGCGGCGCCGTCAGATCCCGAGCCGCGCTGACAGGCTCAGTCCGAGCCAGCCTGCCACAGCGATGAAGACGACGGTGAAGACGATGCGCGCCCAGACGGCGGAGTTGAGACTGCTCTCTGCGTTGGCCAACTGCCACTGGCGCCAGCGCTCCGCGTAGGCGGCCTCGGTTGGCGCGATGGTCGTCGTGCTCATACGTCACCTCGTGCCGGGAGTGCGTGATTCGCTGACGCCGCCGCGCGCTCGGACAACCCACACAGCGTAGGCGGCGACCTTCGCCAGGCGGCTGGCATCCCACTGCTGACCGCATCGCCGGCAGCGCCAGTCGGCGCCTGCGGCCACCGCGCTGTCAGTCAGGGTCAGGTCCGCGGTGTGACATGACGGGCATGTCGCAGTATTTGAAACCACCATCGACCTCCGGTCGGTTGAGACTCGTTGTGTTCGTCATTCGCGAGCGCAGGGCCGCAGCTGCGGCCCTGCTGCTTCGCCTTGCGGCGCCGTTCACTGACCCCACCGCCGCCGCCTTCCAATTCGCGTTCGGCGACCATGGCCGCATCAATCGGGCTGGGGTCGTTCGGAACCGGTCCTGACCCGAACGCGCCGCCACCCATCGAGCCCGGCTGGCGATGCGTCAGCGTCGTCCGGTCGTAGCGCGCCGGGGATGATTCTCCGCGCCGCGTTTTCGCCAACGTTCGTGGTCATTCAGCGACCCTCGCTGTTCTGGGTAGTGGCTTCGATGAGGGCTGACCGCTGGACAGGGAACGCGGGAAGATCAGGACTCAGGAAAGCAGTGCATATTCACTGTACGTCGCGCCTGGAAACCGCGATGTTCACTTGTGAACAGTGGTGTGAGCGCGCCTCGGGGGCCTACGAATCGCCCCGCTTCAACTTCCTGAGGGTTTCCCGCGCATCTGCCAGGAATTGCATCTGCGCCAGGTTCGCGCTCAGCGCGTCGGCGGTGGCCGCGACTGCGGCAATCGTGGCGTGACGAGCTTCCTCGGCGGCGTGTCGTGCCTCCTCGGCGGCGTGACGCAGCTCCTCTCGCTCCTGTCGGACTGACTCCAACTGCGTGCGCTGCTGCTCAGCGAGCGCTCTGGCCTCTTCGGCCAGCACTCGAAACTGTTCGGCGTTGTGTCTCGCCGATTCCTCGAGTGCGCGGTGCGCTTCGGCCTGGGCACGTCTGTGATCGGCGCCCTCCCGAAGATCTTCAGCCTGTTCGCGCCCCACCTCGGCCGCGACGCGGTTCGACTCCCCGGTCATCGTGTTGTCAGACATGCTGGCCTCCGACCTCGTTCAGTCGCAGTTGGTGCACCGGATCGCGTCTGGCATCCGGTCGATGATCGTGTTCGCCCGCACGTCATAGAGGATCAAGTGTCGTCCGACAAAACGAAACTGAATGTCGTCTGGCAGCTCGGGCAGCCGCGCGAGGACCAGCCCTGGCATGGTCGCGAACGTCTTTCCGTCTGGATACGCGCCGTCGATGTCGTGCCCGAACGCGCCCGGGTTCTCGCCCATGATCACCGCCCACATCTTGGCGTCCATGATGCTGGCCAGCACGAGCTGGAACTGGGCACTGGTCGCGGCCGTGAAAAACTCCCCCTGCACGGCTCCGGGACGCGCATCTCGGATGGCTTGTGCCAGCGAACGGCGTCCGCGTCTGAGCTGACCCACATCGTCCGTCACCGTCACGGCTGGCAGTCGACTCTCGAGTCGGTTCCGCAATTCGGAATACGCGCTGACGCGGTTCGTGAAGTCAGCGACCGTGTCGGCCCAGACCTCAACTCGAAAAACCGGAAGTGCGACTCGTCCGTCGTCGCGGACGACGTCTGCGCTATGCCCGCGCAGGGCTGCGCAACGTCATGAGAACGATGGCAATCACCGCTGACGGCAATAACTTGACCATGAGCCATTGTGGCAGTCGCGGGCGGAGCCCGTCTGTTGCATCTTGCACACGGTTCGAGCAGCGTGCGACGTAGCTGCAGGCTAGGTCGAACGTCACGCTGATCAGTCGTGCAGGACGACGCTGAGGAGGGAGCTGTTGATCTTGAGGCCGCCGTTGTACTCGATGAGCCCGAGCTTCTTGAACTTGTTCATGAAGAAGTTCACACGCGACCGGGTCGCGCCGATCATTTCCGCGAGCGTCTCCTGCGAGATCTTGGGCAGCGTCCGCTGGGGATCGGCCTGGCCGTAGCGCGCCAGCAGCAGCAGCGTCCGGGCGAGGCGCTTTTCGCTGGAATTGAAGAGCTGATCGACGAGGTCGGCCTCGATGCGGATGTTCCGGGTCAGCATGTGGGAGATGAACCGGTCCGCGAACTTGGGCTCCCCGTGGAGCAGCCGGGCCATCGCGTCCTTCTCGATGACCAGCACGCTGCTCGCCGCCAGCGCCGTCGCGGTCTCGATGCGCATCGACTGACCAGCCAGCGCGCCCTCGCCGAAGAAGTCGCCGGGCGACAGCATGGCGACGACCGCTTCTTTGCCGATTCGCGACACCACCGAGACCTTCACCACGCCCGTCTGGAGGTAGCGGACGTCATTGGCGGCGTCGCCCTGTGCGAAGACGATCCCGCCCCGTCGATACTTCACAACCTTGCGCGCCGGGCCTGTCGATTCGAGATAGGCCTCCGCATCGAACCCGCGCCGTGTTTTCGGTTGGACGGATCGCTTCCTTGGTGCCATGGGTGTCGCGATTATCCCATCTGCTCGGTGCCGCGCCGCAGTCGATTCGGCGATTCGGAGATTACGAGGGGTAATCCAGAAGTGTCCACTATTTGACAGAACGCATGGGCGACCCGGTGTCACAGTGCCGGCAGAGGTCCGACCCGCCCAGGGTAGGTCACATGGAAAAACCAATGAGCGATGGCGTCGAGCGTGCTGCCCGATCTGGCGCGCAGCGGCGAGCTCGCGAAGACGCTCACCGGAATCCAGGGCCTGGATGAGATTACGCTCGGCGGGTTGCCGAAAGGGCGGCCGACGCTCGTCTGCGGCGGGCCGGGATCCGGCAAGACGCTTCTGGCCATGACCTTTCTGGTGAACGGCGCCGTCCGCTTCGACGAGCCCGGCGTGCTGATGACCTTCGAGGAAAACGCCGAGGAGATTGCCGGCGACGTCGCGTCGCTCGGATTCGACCTTCCCGAGTTGATCAAGGCGCAGAAGCTGGCCGTCGACTACGTGCGCGTCGAACGCAGCGAGATCGAGGAAACGGGCGAGTACGACCTCGAAGGGCTGTTCGTCCGGCTCGATTACGCGATTCAGAGCGTGGGCGCCAGGCGCGTCGTCCTCGACACCATCGAGTCGCTCTTTGCGGGCCTCAAGGACGACGCCATCCTCCGGGCGGAATTGCGCCGCCTGTTCCGGTGGCTGAAGGACAAGGGCGTCACCGCCGTGATCACAGGCGAGCGTGGCGAAGGTCTGCTGACCAAGCAGGGGCTCGAGGAGTACGTCTCGGATGCCGTGATCCTGCTCGACCACCGCGTCCACGATCAGGTCTCGACGCGCCGCCTCCGCGTGGTCAAGTACCGCGGCTCCCACCACGGGACGAACGAGTATCCGTTCCTGATCGACAGTTCCGGGCCTCAGCGTGCTGCCGGTGTCGTCGATGGCCCTTGCAGCACGATGCCCCGCTGGATCGCATTTCAGCCGGCATCCCGCGCCTCGACGCGATGCTCGGCGGCAAGGGGTACTACCGCGGCAGCACCGTGCTCGTATCAGGCAGCGCCGGCACCGGGAAGACGAGCCTGGCCGCGCACTTTCTCGACGCGGCGTGCCGCCGCGGCGAACGGTGCCTGTGCTTTCTCTTCGAGGAGTCGCCGCAGCAGCTCCTCCGGAACATGCGTTCCATCGGCATCGACCTCGAGCCGTGGGTGGCCGCCGGACTGCTGCAGTTCCACGCCGACCGGCCGTCGCGCTACGGGCTCGAGACCCACCTCGCGACGATGCACCAGGTCGTGGCGGACTTCCGGCCGACCGTGGTCGTCCTCGATCCGGTGACCAATCTGATGACGGTCGGCACGTTCTCGGACGTCCAGGCGATGCTGACGCGCATGATCGATCATCTCAAGACCGAGAACGTCACAGCCGTGTTGACGAGCCTCACACCCGGGTTGACCGACGTCGAGCGCACGGAGACGACCATCTCGTCGCTGATGGACACCTGGATCGTGCTGGCGAACGACGAGGTCGATGGCCACCATCGCCGCGGGCTGTACGTGCTCAAGTCCCGCGGCATGCGGCACTCGAACGAGCTTCGCGAGTTCGTGCTCACGGATGAGGGGTTGGACATCTTCGACGGGAATGGCCTGTCACCCGCAACGTCGAATGACCCCGCACACGGTTCACGGGAAGGACGCGATCGCCATGCAGTTGTCTGAGGACCACATCGCCGCGCCATCACCGGAAGCCAAGGCGTACGTGCTGCGGCTCTACGTCGCGGGACAGACGCCGAAGTCCGTCCTGGCCTTCACGAACCTGAAGCAGATCTGCGAGGACCATCTGCAGGGGCGCTACGAGATCGAGATCATCGACCTCCTGGAGAATCCACAGCTCGCACGCGGCGACCAGATCCTGGCCGTGCCCACGCTCGTGCGACGGCTGCCGGAGCCGATCAAGAAGATCATCGGCGACCTCTCGAACACGGAACGCGTCCTCGTCGGGCTGGACTTGCAGGAACGCCGGTAGACACCGATGACACTGAAGGAGCGCAACGGCGTCCGCGCGGCATTCGAACACGCCGCGCAGGCACCACCGGCCGAACGGTACGTCCTTCGGCTGTACGTCACCGGCATGACGTCCCGATCGGCGCGCGCGGTCAAGAACCTGCAGGCGATCTGCGACGAGTATCTCGAAGGGCGGTACGATCTCGAAGTCATCGACATCTACCAGCAGCCGGTCCTCCTGAAGGGCGAGCAGATCATCGCGGCGCCGACCCTCATCAAGAAGCTGCCGCTGCCGATGCGCCGGATCATCGGCGACATGTCGAACCGCGAGCGCGTGCTCCTGGGGCTCGATCTCGTTCGGTCTTCTGACCAAGCGGGGGGAGGTAAGGCAGATGACTCCAAGCCAGGCTGACCTTCGCGACGAGACGGACACGCTGCGCTCGCGTCTCGCCGAAGCCGAGGAGATGCTGCGGGCGATTCGGCACGGCGAGATCGACGCGCTGGTCGTCGAAGGCTCCAGCGGCAGCCAGGTCTACACGCTGCACAGCGCCGACGAGCCGTACCGCCACCTCATCGAAGAGATGCAGGAAGGCGCGCGTCGTCCTCACGCGGTCGCGGCGACATCCTGTACTCCAACGCCCGCTTCGCGGCGATGGTGGGCGAGCCACTCGAGTCGGTGGTTGGCAGCCGCATCGACCGATTCGTGGAGCGTCGCCGACAGGGACGAGTTCGAGGCCCTCCTGCGCGCCGGCAGCGGACGACGCCGCGGCCGCCTGATCGGCTCGGATTCAGGCGCCGTCGAGGTGAGCCTGTCGCTCACCACAACCGTGTCGGCGAACGGCGATCGCCTGAATCTGATCGTCACCGATCTCAGCGAGCTCCTCGCGGCCAACACCAACCGCGACCGCGCCGAGCACGACAACCGCACGAAAGACGAGTTCCTGGCGATGCTCTCTCACGAGCTGCGGACGCCGCTCAGCGCGATCAGTGCTGCGGTCCGCGTGCTCGAGTTGACGAACACCGGCGAGCAGCCGGCGACGCCGCGCGTGTGACGTGCTGGCGCGTCAGGTCGGCCACGTCACGCACCTGATCAACGATCTGCTCGACGTCGAGCGCCTGGTCTCCGGGAAGATCCGCCTGAATCGACAGCCGCTCGACATGGCCGAGGCCGTGCGCCAGGCCGTCGCCACGTTCATCGGCGACGCGCTGCTGGATCGGCGGATCGAGGTCAGCACCGAGCCGGTGTGGGTTGACTGGGACGCGGAACGGCTCGAGCAGGTGCTGACGAACATCGTGACCAACGCGGTCAAGTACACGCCGCCCGGCGGCGTGATTCGCGTGTCGCTTCGCGCCGACGGCGGCGACGCCCTCCTGACCGTCGAGGACACCGGCCTCGGCATCTCGTCCAGGTTGCTGCCCTTCATCTTCGACCTGTACGTGCAGGCCGATCGGACACTGGACCGCGCGCGGGGCGGCCTCGGGATCGGCCTGGCGCTCGTCCGCCGCCTCGTCGAGCTGCACGGGGGCACGATCGTGGCGTCGAGCGAGGGAGAAGGGCAGGGAAGCCGTTTCACCGTCCGGCTGAGGCAGATTCCTGCCGCGAACGGGTTCGCCGAAGTGCCGGTGCCGCGGAACCGTCGTGCGAAACCCAGACGCGTGCTCCTGATTGAGGACAACACGGACGCCCGCGAGATGTTGCGAATGATGCTCGAGCTCGCCGGACACGTGGTCTATGCAGCGGCGGACGGCGCCCGCGGCCTCGAGCTGCTGAACGCTGAACGTCCGGACGTGGGGATCATCGACATCGGTCTTCCCAGGATGGACGGCTACCAGGTCGCCAGACGGATTCGTGATCTGCCGCACGGCCGCGACATGCTGCTGCTGGCGCTGAGCGGCTACGGCTCCCCGAGCGATGCGAAGCGCTCGGCGGAGCACGGGTTCGATCATCACCTTGTGAAGCCCGTCGACCCGGATTACCTGACGAGCATGATCCACAACGGTGCCGAAGCATCGTAGGTCGCGACTCAGCTGACGCGCAGACGCACGGTCACCGGCGCCGTCAACCGGCTGGTGACGTCCGCACCAGGAGCGAGGCGCATTTCCTTCCCCTTGGTGGCAAGCACGACGCCGGTGCCGGCTCCGCCGCCGATCGCCGCGCCCTTCGCGGCGCCGTCCCCTCCGCCGAGCAGGCCACCGATCACCGCACCGGCGCCGGCGCCGATGCCGATCTTGGTGGCGTCCTCACTCTTCGTGGCTGGCGCCACATGGGTGAGCGCAGCGGTCTGCACGTCATAACGCTCCCCGCCGGTCTGCAGGGAGGTGAAGCGGAACGCGATCATCGCCCGTCCCTTCACACGGTCTGAGTCGTCGACCTGGGTCACGTTGCCGGCCAGCGTGGCGCCCGCCGGCAGTACCTCACGGCCGTCAATCGAGACCGCGCGCGTGAGTTCCGCGGTCACCGGATCCTCGACCGCGCTCGTATCCGACGCCATCGAGCTTGTCAGGGACAGCGGCAGCGTGGTGCCGGACGGAATCGTCACGTCGCGATAGACGGGGCGCGCCGGGGCCGAAGCTTTCGCAGCGGTTCCAGCGGCGCCGCCGTTCTCAGCGGTCAGGGACGTGTCGGTCGCGTCTGATGCCGTTGTTCCGCAGGCGGTGGCGGTCAACGCCGCGCCCAGCGTCAGCATCAACAGTCGTGCGGCCAGGAGCGACGAGCCGAGAAGTGTCTTAGTCATTAGTTGCTGGCTTTCTGTGATGCGTTGCGCGGAGCGTTCTTCTCCAGCGCATCGACGAATCGGCGACCCGCCGCCGGGACGGCGATGTCCTGTGCCGGTGACGATCGCGCGCGCGGTGATGCGGCCGCCCATAGACTTGCTTTGCTGGCGTCGTTGTCGGGACGCAGCGACGAGCCCTCGAGCGACACGCCGGCAAACAGCCCGCGCGAGCGGGAGTAGCTCAGAATCTCAGCCCGCATGGTCGCGTCGGTCGAGGCGCTCACGTCGCGGCCTTTTGGTCCCGCGGCGGCGGAGGCGCTGCGCCCCGAGCTTGACCTTGCTGTTCAGCAGGGCCGTGATGCCTCGATCGTTCATGACGAGCAGCACCAGATCGGTGGCCTGCCCGCCAAGCTGGAGCCCGAAACTGCCGCCGTCCAGCGCATACATCGCCGGCGCGCCCCAGGGGCCGTCGAAGCCGGGCCCGGTGCGGCAGACCATCGCGCCGCGTCCATAGCTGCCGCCAATGCCGACCGCCACCTTCAGCATCGAGGGAATCACGATCACGCACTCGGCCTTGTCCAGCAGCTCCTGCGGGATGTTGTCGTCAATCGCGAGAATCTCTTCGAGGACGACGCCGGCGTCTTCGAGGCGACTTTGTTCCTTGTTCGCGGCATCGAGGCCGGTTGACGCCAGCGCAAGACACACGGCCACTGCATGAAAGCCACGTCATGAAACGAATCATTCGTTGAACCTCTGTGGAACACACTAGCGCGAGCGGGCAGCACATGCGTGTGCTGTTCAGCACAGCCGCGCAGCGCCCGCCGCGATACGCTCCTTCCATGACCACGCTCAACGCGCGCTCTGTCGCCGTGTCGGCCTGCGCGGTGATCCTCTGTGCGGCGCACATCGCGGGCGCGCAGGACCTCTCACGCTATCGGGACGTCGCGTTTGGCAGCAGCGTGTCGTCGGTGGTCGCCGTCACTGGAGCCAGCACCGGCTGCCGTGAAAGTCGATCCACCAGCGGCCGGCGCTCATCCAGGAGCTCGCGTGGAGGCCCCAGTACTCGGTGGGCCGTCCTGCCGAACGAATCGAGGCGGCAAAGGAAGTCACGTTCCGTTTTCACGACGATCAGCTCTTCCGCATCACCGTGGTGTATGACGCGCGCCTCGTCGAGGGCCTGACCAACGCGGACCTCATCGACGCCGTGTCGGCGGTCTACGGGCCAGCGACGGTACCCCCGCCGCATCACAAGGGTCCGGCGGCGGCGCCGCCTGGAATGCTCAACGGCAGCACGGCGCTCGCGCGCTGGCAGAGCGCCGACTACGAGTTCACGTTGATGCGTGAGGTGTATCCGGCGACGTTCCGGCTGATTGGCGTGTCCAGGCAGCTGGAGGCGGTGGCGCGGGCCGCGGAAACCGAAGCGACGCGCCTCGACACGCAGGAAGCGCCGCGGCGTCAGGCGGAACAGGCCGTGGCGGAGGCCGAGCGCAGGCGGGCAGCCGAGGACAAGACGCGCACGACCAACAAGGGCGAATTCCGCCCGTGAGGAGACAGTATGGCCATCGATCGCAACGACACCGATGAGCGGCAGGCGCGCCTGGACACGATGATTGAGGAATTCCGCGCGGCGCAGCAGCGCCAGCTCGTCAAGCGGGAAATCGGCGCTGGGGAAGCGTGCCGAGGCCGCACAGCAGGCGTATGGCGCGCCGCCTGCCTCCCCCCGAGAAAATTCACTAGGACCGGTACGATCCGCTCGCCGGTTGCGGACGTCTAAGCCGACTCGAGCCGTCCCACGGCGCCAGAAATGCAGACAACCAAATTGCCGGCCGGGTGTCTAATGTTCGAGGGCTGCATGCACCGCTTCGCCCTGCTGGTCGCCCTGATTGTCACCGCCGGGCGGCAGGCGAAGGGACGTCACATCCGAACCTCCAGGCTGCTCCTCAACACCAGCTCGACCGTGGTCCTTCGGACCTGCGCACCCTGAAGCTTCCGCCGGCTCCCTATCGCTACGCCAGCATCGAGATGCTGCCGATCCACTTCAGACAAGGCGAACGCGCAGCGGTTCGACAACACACCAAAGGACAATCCGATCACCGACGCGGGAGCCACGCTCGGACGCGTGCTGTTCTACGACACGCGGCTGTCGGCGAATAACACGGTCTCGTGCGGCTCGTGCCACGTGCAGAAAGCCGGGTTCGCGGATCCGAAGCCGGGCAGCCGCGGGTTCGCGGGCGGTACGACCGACCGGCACGCGATGAACCTGGTCAACCTGCGGTATCACCCGCGCGGCCGGTTCTTCTGGGACGAGCGCGGAGGCAATCTGGAGTCGATGGTCCTGATGCCGGTGGAGAACCATCTCGAGATGGGTCAGGACCTGAAACAGCTGTCGCAGGTGCATTGCGCGTGACGAGCGCTACCGCGAGTTGTTCCGCAGCGCCTTCGGCGATCCCGGCGTCACCAACGAGCGCATCTCCCGCGCGCTGGCGCAGTTTGTCCGGGCGCTGGTGTCGTATCAGTCGAAATACGACGAGGGTCGCGCGGAGGCTGAATCGTCGAAGGACGACTTCGCGAATTTCACGCCACAGGAGAATCGGGGCAAGGCGCTCTTCGTGCGTAACTGTGCGCTGTGCCATCTGCCCGATCAGGACGCCCACTTCGTCATGACCGAGCCGGTGAACACCGGGCTCGACGACGATACGCGGGGCACCGACGGCGGCGTCGGCGACATCACCCTCAATCCGCGCGACCTCGGACACTTCAAGTCGCCGTCACTTCGCAACGTCGAGGTCACCGGTCCGTACATGCACGACGGCCGGTTTGCGACGCTCGACGCGGTGCTCGATCACTACAGCAGCGGCGGCAAGAAGCATCCCAACAAGGACGTGCGCGTGCAGCCGCTGAACCTGACCAATTCGGAGAAGGCCGCGCTGATGGCCTTCCTGAAGACGCTGACGGATCCGCAGTTCCTGAACGATCCGCGTTTTTCGGACCCCTTTCAGTAATGATCGATCAACTCGAAGGAGTAAATGCCATGCGTTACGGTTGCGCTGCGTTGCTGATGCTGATTTCGTCCGCTGTGGCGGCGTCGGCGCAGGAACAGGTCCGGGTCACGGCGCCGGCACCGAGACGTGACGTGGTGGACACCATTCGGCAGTTCGCGAACCAGAAGGCTGGAAGCGCGGGTGAGTCCAGACGAAGTGGTTGCCCGTCTGATGTCGTTTGATCGCAATCGGCGACGGCAAAGTCGCGACCAATGAGCTGTCCGAGCGGATGCAGGGCCTTGTCGCCCGAGGCGACCGTAGCGCCGATGGCGCCCTCGACGCCGCGGAGATCCGCTCGCTCTGCCGAGTCGCCGCAGTCCTTGCAGACGGCATTCCGGAACCTGCAGGGTGGCGGCTACGGCTTTGGCGACACGGGGGCGCTGTCCACCCGCACGCATATCGAGAACACGATCGAGGACCTCAGGCTCGCGCCTCAGGTGAACCAGGAAGCGAAGCGGATTGCGGCCGCGTTCGCCGACGAACTCGAGGGCACGGCACTCGCGAACCTGAAACGCGTCGTCGCTCCCATGCTCACAGAACCGCAGCTCGCCGAGTTCGAACGCAACCTGACGAGTGCCCGTAACCGCGTCATCACCCTGTCCAGCAACGGCACCACGACGACGCAGACGTTTGCGATTGGCGTCGAGCCGGCCATGTTTCTCGCGAGACATGCGCTGACGCCAGAGCAGCGAAAAACTGCGACCGCGGCCGCCGAGACCTTCAAGGCCGAACAGCAGCTCGATGACGCGCGCCGGTCAGCGCTCGTGGCTCAAGTGAGCGGCATCCTCACCGACGAGGAAAGCGACAACTTCCGCGCCGCGCTGGCGCGTCGTCCGCTCGTCAAAGGACTCGGAGCGCTCGGCAATTTCCAGGCGGCGGTAAGGGAGGAGACGATAAGAGTGGCATTCCCAGGCAATGGGGCTCCCGTCAGGGAGATCGGGTTTACCGCCGTCCCCGTCTGCTCGCACTTCCCGCTGAGACCGACCGGTGCGGCGGCACTTGCCGCCGCACTGTGCCGCCGCACCTCTCGCCCGCCCCCCTCGACGTAGAATCCTCCTCATCTCTCTGTGCAACTGAACCCGTGGATTGCCTTCAGCGTCTCATCGCTCGTGGCAAAGCCTGAGGAGCGCGCATGCGACGGCTGCTGAAATACGGCCTCGTGCTGATTCTGATCGTCGGTCTCGGCGGCGCCGCCGCCTGGTGGTTCTGGCCTCGCGAGGCGCTCGCCGGCCTCCGCGAATGACACGGCGCAAGCGGAGATCACGAAGATGGAGGACGTGCTGCTCGTGTCCGGCCTGGTGCGGCCCGCCGTCACCATCGAGCTCCGCGCCGAGGCGTCCGGCATCGTCGAGTTCGTGGCGGTGAAAGAAGGCGATCGCGTGACCGCCGGGCAGGAGCTCGTTCGACTGAATTCCAGCATCGCGCAGGCCTCGCTGGAACAGGCGAAGGCGAATCTGCTGCAGGCCGAGCTGCAGGACGCCGCCACGAAACTGGATCTCGACCAGGACACGCTCGAGTTGCGGCGGCGAACGTTCGACCGCGCGCAGAAGCTGTTCGCGGACGGCCTCGTGTCGCGGGACGATTTCGAGAAGTCGGAGCTGGAGCTCAAGTCGGCCGAACGCACCGTCGAGCGCGCGCGGCGGACGATCGAAGGCAGCCAGGCGCGCATCTCCCAGGTCAAGGCCGCGGTGGATCAGGCGAACACCGAGTTGCTGCACACCACGATTCGCGCGCCGTTCGACGCGTTTGTCCTTCGCCGGCAGGTCGAGGTCGGCAGCGGCGTCGCGGGGGTCAGCCAGTCCGCGTCCGGCGGCAGCGTCCTGATGACGCTTGGTGACGCTCGCGAGTCCGCGCTCTACGCCAAGGCGACGGCCGCCGACGCCCGGCGCCTCCGCCCGGGGATGTCGGCGCGCGTGCGGCTCGATTCGGACCCCTCGAATCCGCTTCCTGCTGTCGTGCAATCCGTCTCCACAGCCGGTGACGTCGATCAGACGTCCAAGCTGACGACGTTTCCGGTCTTGATCGCGCTCAAGGCGCAGCCGCCGGGCGGCTGGGTCAACGTGCCGGCACAGGCCGAAATCGTGCTCGGGGCAACCACCGACGCCATCACGCTCCCCGAGCGTTGCGTACGCACCGATCCCGCGGGGCGTTCGTACGTCATGGTCCAGGGCCAGGCCGGCAACCGCCAGCGGCAGGTGGAGCTGGGCGTCGTGCAGCGAGACCGCGTCCAGATTCGAGCCGGGCTCGACAAAGACCAGACGGTCTTCTGTCGCCGGGTCAGGCCCGAACACTGCCGACGTGAGGCGATGACTCGGGACCGATCGTCCCTCGGCGCGCTGGTGGTGATCACCGGAAACATCCTCGGCGAGGCCTTTGCGAGCCTGAGCCGCCGCCGGCTGCAGGCCGCGCTGTCGTCGTTCGGCATCGCCACCGGCATTGCGGCAGTCGTGCTGCTCGTCTCGGTCGTGTCGGGCATTCACCGCTACGCGTTGGAGCAGATCGGCGCCGTCGGCGGCAACGTGATCCAGGTCTCGGCGCAGCAGCAGCGGTCGACGCGCGATCCGCAGGGCTTCCCGCTGACGCTCCGCGTCGAGGACATGAACGCGGTGCTCGCCGCGGTCGATCATTTCGATCTCGGGATGGCGGAGAACAACTCGTTCGGCATCGTCAGAACGCCGCGGCGGGCGAGCCAGGGCGTGCAGGTCCGGGGCATCACCGAGCGTGGCTTCGAGCTGCTCAACCACCGCGCGGCTCGCGGGCGAACGTTTCTCGAGCGCGAGTACGCGCAGGGCGCGCGCGTCGCCGTACTCGGGGGCGCGCTCGCTGCGGACCTGTTCGTCCAGGAATCGCCGGTCGGCCAGACGATCTTCATCGGCGAGTGGCCGTTCCAGGTCGTGGGCGTGCTCGCCTGGGTCGGGGACGAGGTGGCCATGGACGCGGCGGGTCCCGACGGCAGCCTCTTCATTCCGTTCAAGGCGTGCGCGGTGGCGTTCCGGGGCAACGAGCAGGCGCAGATCGTGCGCCTGCGGTTGACGTCGCTGGACGCCGAGGCGGCGGCGGTTGCAGAGACGCGAGCCGCGCTCGCGCCGCTGGGGAAGCGCCGCGGCGAATCGAGCGGCGAGTTTCAGGTGGTCAGCAGTATCGAGCAGGTCCGCGAGCTGACACTGGTGTTGAACGGCCTAAAGATCGCCGTCGGGCTCGTCGGCAGCATCGGCCTGTTCGTCGGCGCGGTTGGCGTGGCGAATGTGCTGCTGGTGTCCGTCCGCGAGCGGCGCCAGGAGATCGGCGTGCGCCGCGCCGTGGGCGCCACGCGCGGGCGATTTTCGCCGCGTTCCTCATCGAGGCGCTGGTGATGACGCTCTCCGGCGGCGGCGTCGGCATCGCCGTCGCCTGGGCGCTGACAAAGATCGCGCTGCTCTTTTCCCAGATACCTGCCGGCGCCCGGCCGCACATCTCG
Source organism: uncultured Acidobacteriota bacterium (assembly GCA_963793705.1). GTDB lineage: Bacteria > Acidobacteriota > Vicinamibacteria > Vicinamibacterales > UBA2999 > Gp6-AA40. The sequence continues at coordinate 50,034 of CAWCBC010000028.1, forward strand.
ATGGTCACCGCCCTGATGGCGCTGTCGCTGCTCACGCTGGTCGGGCTCGTCTCTGGCGTGTGGCCGGCGAAGCGGGCCGCGGCGGTCTTTCCGGCCGAAGCGCTGCGCGCGGATTAGTCCTTGGTCCTTAGTGCTTGGTTCTTTGTCCGTGCTTGGTCCATAGTCCTTTGTCCACGCGGGAGATATCTATGACGCGACTGACATGTGCCGTGACGGCCGTTGCCCTGACCCTGTTATCTGCCATTGGGCAGGCCGGACCATCTGTCTTTCCGACGGGCACCACGATCTACGAACCGACGCGTGCCTGGAGCGGCTTCACCGTGCTCTCGCTGCTGGCGACGCAGGCCGTCGTCGTCATCGACATGAACGGCAAGGTCGTCAAGCAGTGGGACGGCTATAACAACTCGGCGGGCGGCCCGGCGCGGGTGCTGCCCAACGGCGATGTCATCGCGGCAAATGGCGCGCGGCCCGGGCGGCAGGAGTCGCTCGAGCTCGTGCAGCGCGATTTCGCCGGCACGGTCGTCTGGCGCCTCGACCGCAACGAGGAGATCCCGACCAACGACGGCAAAACGATGCAGTCGCTTGCGACAGCACCACGACTGGCAGCGTGAGGACTTCCCGGCTGGCTACTATTCACCCGAAGCGACTCCGTCGCGTGCCGGCAGCAACACGCTCGTTCTGGCACACACCGATCGCCGTGTGCCGGCGATTGCCGGCGATGTTCTGTTGCAGGACGATCGCATCATCGAGGTGTCGCCAAGGGCCAGAGTCCTGTGGCAGTGGATCGCCGGCGACCACATCGACGAGCTGGGCTTCGACGCCAGAGCGCGCACGTCAATTCGCGAGGCGCGCGCCGGCGGCGCAGGTCCTGCTGCAGGCCGTGCAGGCGCCGGTCGCGGCGCTCCTCCTGCTGCGGGTCGAGTGCGGGTGCGAGGTGGCGCGGGACGTGGAGCGGTGGCGGGCGGCGGCCGGCCCGGCGGCATTCGACTGGCTGCACCTGAATTCAGCGACCTACCTCGGGCCCAATCGCTGGTTCGACGCCGGCGACAAGCGCTTCGCACCGAACAACGTGATCGTCAGCAGCCGCGAAGCGAGCCTGCTGGCGATCATTGCTCGCGACGGCTCGATCGTCTGGCGGCTCGGCCCGAACTTCCTCGAGTCTGACGCGCTGCGCGCGATCGGGCAGGTCATCGGGCAGCATCACGCGCATCTCATCCCCAAGGGCCTGCCCGGAGCCGGCAACCTGCTGGTCTTCGACAACGGCGGACCGAGCGGCTACGGAGAACCGAGCGGCATCGCGCCCCGTGGCGTCAACGTCTACGCGCGGCCGAGTTCGCGCGTGCTCGAAATCGATCCGGTGACGCTGGCAGTGGTCTGGTCGTATACGGCCGGCGCACAGTTCTTCAGCTCGAACATCAGCGGCATGCAGCGGCTGCCGAACGGCAACACGCTGATCACGGAAGGGGCCAGTGGCCGGGTGTTCGAGGTGACGAATGACCGCCAGATCGTCTGGGAGTACATGAATCTACCTGCGACGGCTGCAGCCCGGACGCCCGGCACCATTTATCGGGCCTATCGCGTGCCATACGCCTGGCTGTCCCAGCTCCCACGACCGCAGGAAAAGGCCGTCACGCCGCCCGGTATCGGCGAATTCAGAGTGCCGTAATGAACTATCTCGTGGCTTCCGCCTTGAGGCGGAAGTGGCAAGGAGGATCTGTGTCTCGACTACTCATGTGGATCGGTGTTGGTGTGGTGGCAATAGCCGGTGCGGCAGCGCCTGCGTCGGCGCAGCAGACGTGCGATCGGGCGTGCCTGCGGACGATGCTCGATCAGTATCTGACGGCGGTCATCAAGCACGATCCCGCCGCCGCACCGCTCGTCGTCGGTTTCCGCCAGACGGAGAACGCAATCAACGTGCGTCCGGGCAATGGCGTGTGGAAGACCGTGACCGGCCTCGGCAAGGCCCAGCGGCGGTATCTCGATCCGGTGTCAGGGCAGGCGGCGTACTTCGGGACGGTCGAGGAGGGGAGCGAGACGCCGATCGTGTCCGTGCGCGTGCGCGTCGAGAACCGGAAGCTCACCGAAGCGGAATGGTTCATCGCGCGCGCGAACGATCCGGGACTCCGCGGTGCGCGACCGCAGGGAGGGCCTCCGGCGAACCTTCATAACCCCGAGTACCTCACGGCGAATCCACCGCCCGATCGTGTTGTGCCGCGGAACCAGCGATCCGACCGCGACACCCTGATCCGCATCGTCGACAGCTACTTCGACGCGATCACGTCGCACGACGGCTCTGTCGCGCTGACGCATGAAGGCTGCGGCCGGGTGGAGAACGGTTCGCCGGCGCCCGCGGGACGCTTCCTGCCAGCGGCCCCCCGCGCAGGCGGGCCTGGCGGAGGCGCCGCTCCGCCGGCGGGCCGCGGCGCCCCTGCAGGGCAGGCCGCGCCACAGCCGGGAGCGGGCAGCAACGACTGCGTCGCGAATCTGCAGAACTTCAATCTATCGATGGTCGTGGCGCGCAGGATTCCGCTGGTCGACGAAGAAGCCCAGGTGGTTCTGGCCTACGCCGTCTTCATCCGCCGGCCCGGATCGCCGACGCCGCGCAACGCGTTCAGCGAGTGGTTCGTGATCGACGAGGCGAAGATCAAGACGGTTTACGCGGCAATGTTCTATCCGGCGCCGGAGCTCGCAGTGCCGAACTGGCCGCCGTACGAGGGCCACTGGCCGCTGCCGGCGACGATCGTGCCTGCGCCAGCTCAGCCGCGTCCTTGATTTGATCCGGATCAAGACCCGCTGCGGTCGGGGATATAATCCGCCCGCCACGAAGGGGCTCACCGAAGGATTCGCCTCACAGGCAATGCCGAGATGGAGGTAGCGACGTGAGTATCAAAACCTGGATTGTTTTTCCACTACTCGTAGCCGGTGTGAGCGCGAGCGCGCAGACACCCGCCGGCAGGCAGGGGGCTGGTGCTCCGGGCCGGCAGGGCACCGCCGCGCCGGGCCGGCAAGCGGCGAGCACCGCGAAGCCGATGTTCAAGGCCATCTGGGAGCGGGTGCCGTACCCGAAGGATGTCAACCTTGAAGCGGTCACGTGTGTCTCCGCGGACGAGTGCTGGGCGGCCGGCAGGAAAGGGTCGATCGTCCACACGGCCGATGGCGGCAAGACGTGGGACGCGCAGCTTGGCGGCGATCCTGATGCGATCGCCGAAGACGATTTTGATCACATCGTTTTCGTGGATCGCACGCACGGATGGGCACTGAGCCGCGGCGGCAAGCTTGTCGGCACGACCGACGGCCGCACGTGGGCCGAGCTGAGCAAAGTCAGCGGCACCGCGAGAGGTGTGTGGTTCGTGTCACCGCAGGTCGGCTTCGAGATCGAGAATCCGGATTCGACCGAGCAGTCGACGCTGCGTCAGACGAACGACGCCGGCAAGAGCTGGAAAGCCGTGAACCGCTGCAGCATCGAACTGATGGTCGACGGTCTGTCCCGCAAGCTCGGCTGCATGATGTACACGATGCAGTTTCTGTCGCCGACCGTCGGCTTCATCGGCGGCTCCGTCGGCCGCGAGTTCTCGGTGTTCGGCAAGACGACGGACGGCGGACAGACATGGGCGATGTCTGCCATTCCCGGCGGCAAACGGCTGATCAGCAGCATCTATTTCTGGTCGCCGAACGATGGCATGGTGGTCCTCGAGAAGGGCGAGGAAACGCATTGGACCGCCGATGGCGGCGCCACCTGGGCCCGGTCGACCAGCTCGCGCCTGTGGCCCGCGTATTACGGCGTCGGTGCCGGCAAGATCATCGTGGCCGCCAACGAAGGGAACCGCGGGATGGGCTACTCGTTTAACGGCGGCCGCAGCTTCACCGTGCGGCCGTTCGAGGGAGTCGCCTCGGTGCGAGCTGTCGCGTTCTTCGATGCCACGAACGGGATGCTCGTCGGCGATCATGGCATGGCATACAAATATCGAATCGTGCCGCAGGCGTATTCGAGCCCGGGCATGATCGCGGCGGCCGCGCCGTAACACACAGACCGGGGCGCCCCGGAGCGCGGGCGTTGTCGCCGCGCTCCGAGGCATACGCGTCCTCCGCCTCCGCGCTGCGCGCTTCGGACTCCTGAGGCGCCGAAGGCGGTACACTCTCGCAGCTGTCCGATGTCGCTGAGCCCTGGGCACAAGCTTGGTTCTTACGAGGTCGTCTCTCTGCTCGGAGCGGGAGGCATGGGTGAGGTCTACCGCGCGCGTGATACGAATCTCGGCCGCGATGTCGCGCTGAAAGTCCTCCCCGACGCCTTCGCGCGTGATCCCGATCGTCTTGGGCGGTTCCGGCGCGAAGCGCAGGTGCTGGCATCGCTCAACCATCCGCATATCGGATCCATTTACGGGTTCGAGGATTCATATCCGTCGACAGGCGCAGGGCACGCGGCGCCGGTCCTGGTACTTGAGCTCGTCGACGGTCCGACGCTTGCCGACCGGCTCGTGCACGGCCCGCTGCCGCTCGACGACGCCTGGCCGATCGCGCGCCAGATCTGTGAGGCGCTCGAGGCCGCGCACGACCACGGGGTAGTGCATCGCGATCTGAAGCCGGCCAACATCAAGGTGCGCAGCGACGGGACCGTCAAAGTCCTCGACTTCGGCCTCGCCAAGGCATTCGACCCCACACCCGTCGAGTCGGCCATGTCGCAGTCGCCGACGCTCATCAGCCCTGCGGCGACGCGAGTGGGCGTGATCATGGGGACCGCGGCGTACATGAGCCCCGAACAGGCACGCGGAAGAGTCGTTGATAAGCGCGCTGACGTGTGGGCGTTCGGCTGCGTGCTGTACGAAATGCTGGTGGGTCGGCGCCCCTTCGGAGGCGACGACGTTGCCGAAACGATGGCGCGCGTCATCGAACGGCAGCCCGACTGGAACGCGTTGGAACGAGTGGCTCCCGCCAGCGTCGTGCGTCTCGTTCGCCGCTGTCTGCAGAAGGATCCCGCCGATCGACTCCGCGACATCGCGGATGCGCGGCTCGAACTGCGCGATGCCGTCGCCGGCGGGGCACGAGGCGAGGCGCCGCCCGGTCGCGCGCGCGCCGAACGCCGTCTCTGGCGCTCAGTGCTCGCAGCGCTGGCAGTGGGCGTAGTGCTCGGAATCGCGCTCGCTGCCGTGCCTGGCCTGCGTCGTGGCACCGTCCCGCCGGCGTCGAACTTCGATCGGCGTCTCAATGCCGAAATCAGCCTGCCGAGCGACGCGCTGCTGGCGCTGGATGCCGAAGCCGCCGACGTCGGCTTCGATTCCACGCTGCTGGCTCTCTCGCCGGACGGGCAGAATCTGGTGTGGGTTGGTTCCTCGAGCGGGACTATTCGCTTGTTCGCTCGTCAGCTTGATAGCTTCGACGCGCGCGCACTCGCCGGCACGGAAGGCGCTTTGCACCCCTTCTTCTCGCCTGATGGTCGATCTGTCGCCTTCCTGACCAACAGCAAGCTCAAGGTGCATTCCTTCGTCACCGGGACCACGACGACGATCTGCGATGTCCTGACCGGTGTCGTCGGGACGTGGACCACTGGCGATGAGTTGTTCTTGGGCGCCGAAGAGGGCCGCCGCCTGCTTCGCGTCAGCGCCCGCGGCGGCGCGCCGATGGAGGTGGGCGACGCGATCGAGGGCGTCCGCTACGGCCACGTAACGCCCGACGGCAAATTCGCGCTCGTCACCTACCGCCGTGCGGGCATCGGCGCCGACTTCGCGCAGGTACGGCTCGTGAACCTTGCCACCAAGGAGGCCAAGACGCTCACCACCGACGGCTATGACGCGCGGCTGACGCCAGGCGGCCGTCTCGTGTTCGGTCGTTCGGGTCGAGTGTTCGCCGCGAAGTTCGATCCGAACACACAGTCCATCGGCGATCCGGTTCCGATCGCCTCGAACGTGCGGATGCACGCACTCTATCCGCATCTGCAACTGGCGACGTCGGATGCCGGCGTGTTGGCCTACGCACCGGGTGGCGACGTGGCGGTGGCCTCGATTGCGTGGGTCGATCGGCAAGGCAAGGCCGAGTTTCTGCCGATCGAGCCGCGGGTCTACGGACGGTTCGATCTGTCCGACGACGGCCGGCGGCTGGCGATCCAGGTCGGCGACACGAACGACTACATCCTCATTTACGACATGCTGCGCGGCTCATCACGACGGCTGTCGACGACTGACAGTGCCGGATGGCCGAAGTGGTCTCCTGCGGGTGATGTACTCGCCTATACGAGCTTCGGCGAGGGAAAACCGTACAGACTCCTGGTCCAGCGCGTGGATTCGGATCGGCCGCCAGTGGTGGTCGTCGAGTCACCCTCACGCATCACGCCGAGCACATGGAGTCCCGACGGGCGGCGTCTCACGTTCTACGAGTTCCCGGGTAATCGCATCGCGACGGTCTCGATTCCCAGCGAGGGCGCGACGTCGGTGCCTGAAGTCGAGTATCTGAACTTCGCCGCGGCCTCGCACGACATCTCAGGTGATGGTCGCTGGCTCGTCTACGCCGAGACGGGAATCAACGTTCGCGCGCTGCCCCTGGGCGAGCAGGTCTACAAGTTGGCCGATACCGGCACCGAGCCGAAGTGGTGCCGCACGTGCGATGAGATCGTGTATCGGAGCGGGAACCGCTGGTTCAGTGCGACGGTACGTCCGGGGCCGGCGTTCGACTGGAGCCCGCCGCGGATGATCCTGCAGACGCAATTCAACGACAGCCCGGGCCCTTCGTTCTCGTTGTCGCCAGACGGCCAGCGGATTCTGGTCGTCAAGCGCAAGGAGGACCGGCCGCGGAACACCATCCATGTCATTCATGGGTGGCTGTCGCAGCTTGCGGAATGAAGCAGCGTGCACCGTGACTGGTGTCTCGGTGCATCGACGGGCTCTCCGTAGACGTCCCGACGCGGATGTTTGTCGACGCTAGGCAGGCGATGACGCGATTGTCAGCGCGAAGCCGCTCGGCTCGGTGACTTCGAACGCGCGTGTGCCCCATTCCGTGTCGTGCGGTTCCTTGGTCAACGTGATGCCGGACGCCTTCGCGCGCGCCGCCACCTGGTCGATGTCGTCGGCGGCCTCGATGTAAATCCGCATACCGACGCCTTTGGCCCTGTTGAGACCCTTCTTGCCGTCGTCCTGGCTCAGGCCGAGGCGCGCCTCGCCCGCCTTCAGCATCGCGCCGAGCAGTTTGCCGTCAACCTCCCAGCGATCCTCGACCTCGAAGCCGAGTCCACCGAAGAAGTCGAGGCTTTGCTGCAGGTTGTTGACGGTCAGGCTGGGCATCACGCCCTTGCCATTCAACGATCCATTCCCCGAAGCACCCATTGAATCCTCCCGTTCCAAGTGTAGTGTCCGGCTTTCTTGCCCGCCGTAGCTCGGAACGAGCGAAGGTGGGAGCCGAACCTCGCAGGATCTTAATGCCGCTGCGTAACATCCGTGGCGACCACATTTGGTAGAGGCCGACCTTTAGGTCGGCCTTTCACCTGTGAACGTATCCCCGTGGGTACACGTAAGCTAATGACGAAATCACGGCTCAGCAGATGGAAAAGAAGCGAAGCGGCTGGCGGACGGCGGGTCTGATTGCAGGCATTGGCTGCCTGTCGATGATCGGGATCGTCGTCGGCGGCGTGATCATCGCGGTGATCTGGGCGCGGTCCATCGTTGGGGACCTGGCGATACGGATCCGCGGCCAGTTGATCGACGAATTGCGGTTTCGGCGCCCGCGGCAGATACGGTCAGAGGGCCGGGGAAGGCCGCGAGCCGCACCACACCGATGCGATTGGCGATCGACCTGCAGGAGGGTGAGTTCACGATCAAGCCAGGCGAGCCGGGGAGCGAGATCCGCGTGGAGGGCGAATACCCACCCGACATGTACGAACTGACTGAACACCAGGAGACGGACCCTGCCACCGGCGTGCGCCGGGTCACCGTGCAGTTCAAGTCAAAGGCACCCATGTGGGTGCGAATCTTCGCGCGGTTTCGGCAGCGGCGGTTCCGGGAATCCTCCACGACTGACGGTGACCATTCCGCGCGGCTCGCCAATCGACCTCAACCTGCAGATGACCATGGGCAAGTCAGAGGTCGATCTCGGCGGACTGACGCTGGGCGAAGTCAGCGTCACCGCCGCGATGGGTGAGCACAGCATCGATTTCCACGAGCCCGTGGTCGAGGGGCTGCGCGAGCTGCGTATCAGCACCAGTATGGGGAAACTCGCCCTCGAGAATCTCGGCAATGCCCGTGCAGAGTCGATCCACGCGTCCGGGAATATGGGCGAGGTGACAGCGAATCTGGGCGGCGCGTGGCCGGCCGGCGGAACAGTCCAGCCTCAGCTTCGATCAGTCGATGGGAGAGCTGACGCTGCGGGTGCCCAACAGTGTCCGCCTCGACGCCGACGTGCGCAGCTCGCAGGGCGGTGAGACGACGAGCCGCACCACGCAGGACGCTACGCCTCCTGACGCTCCAAACGCGCCCACGCTCCGCCTGCGGGTGAACAGCACGATGGGCGAAGCTCGCGTGGTCCGTTACTAGCGCACGAAGACCACGAAGGTCATCGAAGCTCGCGATCTCTTCGTGCCTTCGTGTTTCAGCGTTTGTCGACGACGATCTTGCCGCCCTTCACCACAACCTTCGTCTTCAGCATGTTGTGGATTCCCTCGAGCGGATTGCCGTCGAGCAGGATGATGTCCGCCAGCTTTCCCGGCTCCAGCGTTCCAAGCTGATCGCCCATGCCGATGTAGGCCGCCGTGTTCGGTCCCATCAACTTGAAGATGTCCTGCATCGAAAACACGATGCTGTACGACTTCAGCTCGTGCTCGAGACCGGCGAGCGCCTCGTAGTTGGTGTCGGTGCAGTAGCCGATCAGGCCGCCGTGATCCCAGATCGTCCGGGCGTTGAGCATCGCGTAAGCGGCCTCGGTGCCGAGCGCCTTGCCAGCGGCATCGCGATTGGCGCCGGCGATCGCTTCGGGCCATGGCTTGCCATCGCGGAATCGTGGGTTGTTGTCGGTGGCGAAGACGCCGAAGATCGGCGCGCCGAAGCCGATCGTGCCGAGCGCGATCGCACCCGATTTGGCGACCTTGTCCGCGGCCTCATGGCTGGTGAAGTCCTTGTTCGGCAGATGGACCAGCCGGCGGACGCCCGCTTCGACCGCCGCGACCATGGCCGGCGTGCTCACGGCGTGGACGTTGACCTGCACACCGGCCTTTGCGGCTTCGTCGACAACTGCTTTGAGCACCGCGATCTCCTCGGGCGTCGGTCCGGGTAGCGGCGTGAGCGCGATCTCGCCCGTGTGCTTGATGCCCTTGGCCGCCATCGCGCGAATCGCGGCGCGCGCTTCGTCTGGTGTGCCGCGGAGGTTGACGCGCTCCGACGGGATGATGCGCGGGCCGTTGATCATGCCCGACTCGATGTGATCGCGGAGCGTGATGTTGCCGTCGCCGGGGCCGCCGCCGGAGAGGATGGTCGTGTAGCCGGCGTCGAGCAGCGCCTGCATCTCCTGCTTCTCAGCCGGTCCCGTATTGACGTGTTTGTGGGCGTCGATGAATCCGGGCAGGGCGCTCATGCCCTTGGCGTCGATCACGCGCAGCCCCTGCGTCCCGGCCGCGCCGGCGGACACCGACACGATCCGGCCGCCACGCACGATGATCGTTGCCGCGTTCATCACCTGGCCGTTGCCGACGATGACCCGCGCGTTGGTAATGGCGAGGTCCTGGGCATGTGCTGACAAGGCGCCGAGGACCAAGACGCTCAGGGCGGCGGTGACTACGCGCCAGGCACGGATAGCAATCATCTGATTCCTCCAGAACGAGGTTGCGAGGCGGAGAGGATCGTAGCGTAAGGCGGCTGAAGTTACACTGTCCGGGCGATGGATCTTCTCCGCTGGCGCCGCGGTCCGCGCGGCGACCAGGACGCGGCCGCCGAGGGCGAGCTGCCCTCGCAGATCAATCACTATCGTGTCCGTCGTGTGCTCGGACAGGGCGGCATGGGTGTCGTCTACCTCGCGGAAGACGAGCGGCTGGGTCGCAACGTCGCGCTGAAAGTGCTGCGCGACAGCTCGTCGGACCCGAGTGCGCGCCTGCGGCTCGTGCGGGAGGCGCGCATCGCGGCCGGCGTCTCGCATCCGCTGATCTGCCAGGTGTTCGAGCTGGGTGAATGGAACAACCAGCCGTTCATCGCGATGGAGCTGATCGACGGCGAGCCGCTGGCGGCGCGGCTCGTCCGGCGGTCCGCTGCCGGCGGCCGAGGCACTGCAGATTGCTGTGGCCGTCGTCGACGCGCTCGGCGTGCTCCATCGGCGCGGCATCATCCATCGCGACCTCAAGCCGTCGAACGTGTTCGTCACGGCGACCGGCATCAAGGTCGTCGACTTCGGTCTCGCGCGCCCGGTCGCCTCGGCGCACGCGGACACCGCGATTACCAATTCCGGCATCTTCCTCGGCACACCGCGGTACGCGGCCCCCGAACAGCTGCTCGGCGACGAGGTGGACGAGCGCGCCGATCTGTTCTCCGCGGCGGTCATGCTCTTCGAGATGCTGGCTGGACGCCCGCCGTTTTCGGGGAAGACGCTGGCGGCGATTGCGCAGTCGGTGCTGCACGACACGCCGCCGGTGTTGACCGGATCGCCGGCGATCTCCGCGGCCGATCGCATCCTGCACCGCGCGCTGTCGAAGAAATTGGAGGAACGATATCAGACGGCGGATGCGCTGGCCGCGGACCTGCGGGCCGCGCTGCAGCTGGCGGCCGGCGATCAGGTGGCGGAGGCGCGGCCGATGCTGCGTCTGGCCGTCCTGCCGTTCCGTCTCCTGAAGCGCGATCCCGAGACGGACTACCTGGGGCTCAGTCTGGCCGACGCGCTGGTCAGCTCGCTGACCGGGCTCGAATCGCTCGTCGTGCGCTCGAGCCTCAAGTCGGCCCGCTACGCCAATACGGTGCCCGATCTGGAGGCCTCGCCGCGGACCTGGCCGTCGACGTCGTCCTCACCGGCTCGATTCTGCGCGCGCAGGATCAGGTCCGTGTCAGCGCGGAGCTGGTCTCGGTGCCCGCCGGCGACATCTGGTGGTCGCAGACGACGCTCGTGCCGCTCGATGCGGTGATCGATCTGCACGACGAGCTGGCGCGGCGGGTGATCGCGTCGCTGCCGCTGACCGCGCAGGACCGCAACTACCGTCCGCGCGCGGCCGGCAACGCCAAGGCGTTCGATCTCTACCTGCACGGCATGCGCCTGCGGGCGGAGGCGGCGAGCTGGCGTCAGGCGCACGTGTTCTTCGAGCAGTGCCTCGAGCTCGATCCCACGTTTGCGCCGGCCTGGGCCGAACGCGGACGGCTCGAGCGTCTATTCGGGAAGTACGAGGATCCGGCGCAGCTGGCACGCGCGGAAGCGGCGTTCCTCCGCGCGCTCGAGCTCGATCCGGAGAACGGCGCCGCGCAGTACTACTACGCGCAGCTCGAAATCGACCTCGGTCGCCTGGATGCGGCGCTCGCCCGATTGCTCGAGCGGGTGCGACATCGTCGCGCCGAGCCGCACATCTACGCGGCCCTGGTTCATGCCTGCCGCTATGGCGGGCTGCTCGACGAGTCGCTTGCCGCGCATCGCCACGCACAGCGGCTCGACCCGACGCTGCCGACCACCGTGCATCACACCTATTACATGCAGGGCGACTACGAGCGGGCCCTGGCAGCAGCGGGCCACGTGGCGCGATCCGTTCGAGGCCGGGTCCTCTGGGCGCTGGGCCGGGACGAGGAAGCCCTGGCCTGCGCGCGGCGGGAGGAGGAGCGCTTCGCGTCCGTGCCGTTGATGCGCGCGTTCTCGTCGGCGTTGCGCGCCGCGCTCGAGGGCAAGCGTGAGGAGGGCATCGCGGCAATCGAACGGGTCAGGACGTCTGGCTTCTCCGACGGCGAAGGGTTGTTCTATCTGGGCGGCATTTACGCGCGGCTGGACGAGCCGCAGCGCGCGTGCGAGATGCTGACGCGGGCGATCGACGCCGGCTTTCTCTGCGCTCCGGCATTTGAAACTGATGTCTACCTGACGTCGCTGCGCGCGACGCCCGACTGGCAACCGCTGCTCGATCGGTTGACCACAGCGCGGCGGCGCGTGACGAACGAATTCGCCCGCGCCGGCGGCCGCGCGCTGCTGGGATTGGGGAATCCGACGTAGGGTCGCCTCTTGACCTCCGTAGCTGAAGCGAAGGAGGTCAGGCAGACCCTCGAGTGATGAAGGAGATGATTCGCATCTTCACCGCCCTGCAGGAACAGCTTGGCCTGAAGCTCGAACCCGATCGCGCGCCGCTGAAGGTGCTCGTGATCGACCGCATCGAGCGGCCGACTGAGAATTAAGGGCACGCAGGCATCGAAGACGGTCTTCGATTCCCTTCGTGGGCTTCGTGGTTATCTGCAGCGCGTTGTCGGCTTCGCGCCAAGCCGCGACAGCAGCGGAAGAAGCGCCTCGATATCCGCCTGCGACGTGCGGAAGTTGACGATGCAGGCGCGCAGCGCGAAGCGGCCATTGACCATGGCGTTGGACAGGAACGCCTCGCCGCTTCGCTCGACCCGCGACAGCAGTTCCTGGTTCAGCCGCTGCGAGGTACTGTTCGGTCTCCGGCGTGCCTGCCGTCGGACTGCAGGTCGCGCGGGACGTAGCGGAACGTCGTGATGCTGAGGTGCTGCGTCAGCGCCTCGAAGTCCGGATGCTGCTGCACGCAGCGCGTGCAGATGCCTCGACAGGCGCATGTCGTCGCCGATCATCTGCTGATAGCCCGACCAGCCCACCTGCCGCAGCGCCAGCCACACCTTCAGCGCCCTGAATCCGCGCGAGTTCTGCGGTCCGTAGTCGAAGTAGTTCGTCACCTCGTGGTCGAAGTGGTAGTAGCTCGGGTGATAGGAGAAGGCGCGACGCAGATCGCCGCGGTCGACGCACCAGCGCGCAGCCCGCTTCGAGCGGCGCGTACAGCCACTTGTGCGGATCGACGGCGACGGAGTCCGCCTCGCTCAGCGCCTGCAGGCTCTCCGGCGCGCCTGGTACGCGCGCGGCGAGCGCGCCATAGGCGCCGTCCACGTGGAACCAGACGTCGTGGCGCCGGCAGACCGCGGCGATCTCCGCCAGCGGATCGACGACGCCCGTGCTGACGGTGCCGGCGGTGCCGACGACCAGGAACGGCAATGCGCCGTCCTCGCGGTCGGCGACGATCTGCCGCTCGAGTGCGGCGACGTCCATCCGCTGCTCGGCATCGACGTCGATCCAGCGAATCGCGTCGGTGCCCAGTCCGAACAGGTCGGCCGCCTTCTGAATCCAGGTGTGCGTTTCGGTCGACGCGTAGACGCGCAGCGGCGCCGCGCGCCGCGCAGCCCGGCGCGCGCACGTCGGCCGGCCTTCGCGGCGCGGGCGGCGAGGAAGCAGACGAAGTTCGCCATGTTGCCGCCGCTCACCAGCAGGCCGTCGCCGTCGGCGGGAAACCCAATCAGCTCGGCGATCCAGCGGACGGTCTGCGCTTCGATCTCGGTGGCGACCGGCGACAGCCGCCAGGCGCCGACGTTCTGGTTGACCGCCGACGCCAGCAGATCGCCGAGCGCGCCGATCGGCGCGGGGCTCGACGTGATGTAGCCGAAGAATCGCGGATGTCCGTTGAAGAGCGAGTGCTGGAAGAGCAGTTGCGCCGCTTCGTCGAGCAGCGCACCCGCGTCGGTGCCGCCCTCGGGCAGCGTCCGCTCCGCGTTGCAGCGCGCGGCGGACGTCGGCCGGCGACTCGTCGCGCATCACCGGACCGTCGGGCAGCCGCTCCAGCCAGTCGGCAATCTGATCGACGAGATCGTGGCCGGCGGCGCGGAACGCCGCCGGCGCTCATGTCGAGCGGGGCATCGCGGCGTGCGAGATCGAGGTCCTTCGTCGGCCATCATCGCAATCCTTCGAAGAGATCCGACTCGCGCGCTCCGGCCGCCGTTCACGAGGCTGAACGCGCGATAAAACTCCTGCACGCCCCACAGCGCCCGATGGTGCTCCGGCGGCAGGCCGTCGAGGTTCTTGTAAATGCTCATCTGCGTGCGATGGCACTGCACCGCGCGCCAGCACGGTCGGCCACACCGCGCTCGTGTCGATCCGCGTCGTGATTTCCCAGTCCGGCGCCGGAATCACCTGCCGCTCGACGCCATCCACCGTGCTCGTCAGCTTCTTCAGCGCCGTCTGATACGCCGCCCACGTCGCGACGCTCCACGCGATGTAATAGAGCTTCGACACCGCATAGTCTGCCGTCCGCGGCGCGGACCACGGCCGCGGTCGTCAACTGCGAGATGGCGATGTGATCGGGATGGCCGTACGCGCCCTCGGGACCGAACGTGATGACGACGTGCGGCTTGACGCGGCGCAGGTGTTCCGCGATCGCGCGCCTGCGCGCGCGCAGGATCGACCGCGTCGAGCCCGCCGTCCGGAAAGCCGAGCAGCGTGACTCTCGCGGACGCCGAGTTCCTTGGCCGCGGCCCGAAGCTCCGCTTCCCGTGTGGCGCCGACGACCTCGGGGCCCGGCCGCTCGCCGCCGTCGCCGAAGCGGCCGCGCTCGCCGCGCGTGGCGGTGACGAGATACGTCTCGACGCCTTCCGCGGCGTATTTGGCCAGCGTCCCGCCCGTCCCCAGCGATTCATCGTCGGGGTGGGCGAGGACGCACATCAGTCGGAGCGTCACCGGGTGATCCTCACTACGAACTATCTGACATCCAACGTCGAACTGGTCAGGAACATCAAATGACCAGTGGACTGCCCGCTTCAGGCGGGCGAGATGGTGATAGCTGTGGCGCACGGCGTGATCCTCGAGGACGAACTGACAGGTGACCGGCGCGTCGGCATAAAGCGATGCCGGCGCGGCCTGTGCCAGCTGTTCGTCGCTGAGCGCGCGGATCGCGGCGGCTGCGGCGGCGCTGTTGGTGCGCAGTGCTTCGAGCGCGGCCTCTGTGGTGACCGCGGCGTTATCGATGCGCGTGCTTGGCGTTCAGTGCATGGACGTCGTCCATGGTCAGGCCGGTGAGCGGCTTGCCGTTGGCGATGGTCTGCGCGATGTCGATCTCGATCGGGTAGACGAACGCGACATGGTGCACGATGACGCCCACCGTGCGCCCGTCGGGCATGCAGCGGGTCTTCCATTGCGCGTCGGTCAGGGAGGCGGCGAAGGCGGCGAGCGCCTGCGCGCCTTGTTCGAGACGGTCGGCCAGAGCGTCTGCACGGCGGCCGGTAGCAGGCGCGGTGCCTGCCCCGAGCGAGCCAGAGCGAGTCGAGGGGTGTGAGGCGTGGATGTCTGTGTCATGACCCGGGACTTTACCAAGGTCACGGCGTTGCCGCTTCCCGGATCCGGTCATTTTGAGAGCCCGTCACAATTGGCCCGTACAGGCCTAAGGGCTGGTCGAGGGATCAGTGGCGTGGGCCTGGACAGCCCTTGGGCCTTAGGCCTTCGGCCTGGGCCTGAGGATCGGCGCTTGTCATCGCGCTTCGGTTCCGCGAAACTAATGCCCTCGCAGCCACGCTCGGGTCGCTGTTCAAGGAGGGTGTTACGTGCTGAATTGGGGAATCAGAGTTGCCGGCGCGCTCGCTATTTGCGTCGCCATCGCGCCTTCACTGGGCGCACAGTGGCCGACGTATCCGACGCCGGGCGTCCCTCGCAATGCGGACGGCACGCCGAACCTTTCCGGTCCTCCTCCGCGAACCGCTGACGGCAAGGTGGATTTCTCGGGCGTCTGGAACATCGGCCGCGGCCGTGGAAATCGAGGCGGTGGCGGCGGTGCGGCCGCTCCCGGAGGCGGCGCGGCTCCCGCAGGGGCTGCTGCACCGGCGGCAGGCGCACCGGCTCGTGGAGCGGGGGCGGCACCGGCGGCAGGTGCACCGGCTCGTGGAGCTGGAGCGGCGCCGGCCGCAGGCGGGGGCACCGGCGCGGTGGAGCGCCGCGGTGGGCGGCGGCGGTGGAGGGCGGGGTCGCGGCAACCAGCCCTGCACCCCGAACCCGGATGGCGCCTTCAATTCTGGATTCGGCGAGGTGGCCGGCAACCCGAACTGCCTGCCGCCGATGCAGCAGTGGGCGCAGGATCTGAAGAAGAAGCGGATGGCCGACAACATGAAGGACAACCCCGACGTGTGGTGCCTGCCGATCGGCCTGATGCAGTACCACAACCATCCGCAGCCGAGTCAGATCGTCCAGTCCAAGAACATCATGCTGATCACCTACGAGTCGAACTACGGACTCCGCTACGTCTACCTCGATGGGCGGCCGGCGCCGAACAACGATCCGCAGCCGTGGTGGTTCGGCTATTCGCGCGGGTGGTGGGAGGGCAACGACACATTGGTGGTCGAGACGACGCACTTCAACTCGGAGGAGCGGGCGTCGTGGCACGACGTCAACGGCACGCCGTGGTCGGATCAACTCAAGATGACGGAGCGCTTCCGCCGTCCCACGTTCGGTTCGCTCCAGGTCGACGTGACGATTGACGACCCGAAGGTCTTCGCCAAGCCGTTCACCGTTCGCGTGTTTCGGAACCTTCTGGTGGACTCGGAGATGATCGAGTTCATCTGCAACGAGAACGAGCAGTCGACCGACCACATCCCGAAGCCGGGCCTGCCGGGGCTGCCCAGCCAGCCCGCGGCGCCGCCGGCCGCGGCGCCCGCAAAATAGGGACGTCGAGCTGTAGGGCGGGTTCCGCCGGAGCCTGGTTCCATCGAGGCGGACCCGCCGACATCTAAGGAGGGCGTGATGACGCAGACGGACGATCGTCGCTGTTGCCGCGGCTGCCGTTCTCGGCGGCGGCCCGTTGTTCGCCCATCACGCCTGGCCCGTCGATCGCTCGAAGGAGGTCACCGTCAAAGGGACGGTGACCGGCTTCAACTGGTCGAACCCGCACGTGATGATCGACCTCGAGGTCAAGACCGACGCCGGCAAGGTCGAGAAGTGGAACGTCGGCGGCCCGAGCACCGACCGGATGAGCGGCAACGGCTGGGACCGCAACACCCTCAAGCCCGGCGACGTGATCACCGGGTTCGGCTATCGGTTCACCGACGGCTCCAAGACCGTCCAGCTGCAGCGAATCGTGATGGCCAACGGGAAAGAGATGCTCCTGTACGGTCGGCGTTAGCGTCCTCAATGAGGCGCAGGCCGGCCCGCTGAGGGGCGCGGCTCGCCGGAACCTCGCCCTACTTCAGGTTCCTGTAGACGATCTCCTCGACGCCCGCATACACCTTCATCGACGCCTCGTCGTAGAACGGCAACGTCTGCATCATCACGACGACGCCGATCTCGCGGCTCGGGTCGATGAAGAAATGCGTGTTGAAGATGCCCGCCCACGTGCCGCTGCCGGGCGTGCGCATGTTCGGACGCTTCGTCTTTGCCAGCTGGAAGCCGAGCCCCCAATGATCCTCGCCGGCGCCCACGGGGAAGTTTCTCGACAACGACAGATTCGTTGACTGTTGCAGCGGCACGACCACCTTGCCGGTGTGGTTCTCGAACATCGTCTTCGCCGACTTCTCGCTGAGGATGCGCGCCTGGCCGAGCTTGCCGTCGTTGAGGAGCATGCGCAGGAACAGCGCCGTAGTCGCCGGCGGTGGAGTAGAGGCCGCCGTCGCCCTGGACCGGGGACGCAATCGTGGCCGCCGCCGGACGCTCGACGAGCTTGCCGTCGGCGCCGCGCGCGTTCACCGCGACGACGCGTGGGTACTTCGGCTGCGGCACGAGGTAGCTGGTGTCCTGCATGCCGAGCGGCTTCAGGATACGCGCCTCGAGGAACGCGTCGATCTTCTGGCCGGAAATCGCCTCGACGACGTGGCCGAGCACGCGCGTGCTGGCGCCGTAGGCCCAGCCCTCGCCCGGATCGAACAGGAGCGGGATGTCCAGTTCCGTTTTGCTGGTCTTCTGCGTCACCGTCGCGACTGTCTGGCTCGCGAAGCCGTAGCCGATGCCCGACGTATGCGTGAGCAGATGCCGGATGGTGATCGGCCGCTTCGCCGGGACGGGTCTCGTAACTGCCGTCCGCCGGGTTGAACTTGCTGATGACGAGCGGGTCCTTGTACTTCGGCAGGTACTTCGCCACATCGTCATCGAGCTTCAGCTTCCCCTCGTCGACGAGCATCATGATGGCGACGGACGTCACGGCCTTCGTCATCGACGCGATGTTGAACATCGTGTCCTTCGCCATCGGCGTGTTGCGCAGCGTGCTGCTCTTGCCGAACGCCTCGTGGTACAGCACGCCGTCCTTGTTGACGACGGTGACGACGACGCCGGGGACGTCGCCGCGGGCCGTCGCGTCGGTGAGGAACTTCGACAGCTCCGCCGTTCCCTGTTGAGGAATCGACGGCGCCGCAGCGCTCAGCGCGGCGACGACGAGGACGGGCAGAAGCCAGAGCAGTTTTTTCATTTGCCGTATCTTAGGACGGATGGCGCCCAACGACCACGCTGATATCCGCGGATCTGGAGCAGGCGCTGGATGCGGTCGAGCAGGACGCGCGAACCTGGTCAGCGGGCTGACGCCGGAACAAGGTGTCTGGCGACGTGAGCCGGGATCCTGGAGCGTCTCGGAGTGCCTGGATCATCTCGCGACGGCCAATCGCGTCTATCTCCGCGCGATGGAGCCGGCCGCCGCGCACGCGCTTCAGCGCGGACGGCGCAGACGCAGGGCGGCGTTGCCAGGACTGATCGGCGGTTGGTTCGTCCGGACACTGGAGCCGCCGGTGAAACCGCGCTTCAAGATGAAGGCGCCGAAGAAGATCGTGCCGCGGGCATCGCCCGCCCTCAGCGACGCTGCCGCGCAGTTCCTGGCGTCCCAGGACGACGTGCGGGCGTTCCTGAAGACGTACGCGGACATCGACCTCGCGGGCGTCCGGTTTGCGAACCCGTTCATTCGGGGCGTTCGATTCAGCCTGGCCACCGGCCTGCACGTCATCGCCGCACACGAACGCCGGCATCTGTGGCAGGCCTGGAACGTGCGCGCCCGAGCCGTTGGCGAAAGACGCGTGATCTCAGCTCTAGGAGACGGGCAGGTTCATCCGCTGCCATCAGTGCGCGGAAGCGCGGCGTGCGCTCCGGATTCGCGTCGTAGATCGGGTCCACCGACGGCAGATAGAAACCCGGTGTGGCGTTCGCCGACGGCGCGTCTCGAGCCAGTCGAGCGCCGCGTCGGTGTTGCCAAGGCCCGACCTCGATTTCCGCGATCGGAAACGCCGGGTAATAGCCCTTCGTCGCGGCGGCCGAGGAGTTCGTCCCGCATGCGCACGGCCTCGTCCCGCTGGCCGCTCGACGGCGAGGGCGTACCCGAGGTCGCCCAGCGTGAACGGCACCGACCCGATGAGCTCGTTCGATTTTCGCAGGTGTTGGATCGCCATGCGGCCAGTCGCCGCTTGCGAGATAGGCGCGACCGAGGAAGTGGATGCCGAGCCCGTAGTTCGGCTCCGTTTCAAGCGTGCGCCGCTGCTCGAGGATCGCCCATGCCGGCTGGCCGGTGAACGTGTGAATGTTCGCGGCGAAGATCGACGGGCTCGAGCCAGCGCGGGTTCGCATCCTGCGCGCGTTTGTACGCGGCGCGCGCCTCGTCGAACCGCCGCATGTCGAGCGAGGAAGTCGCCGTACCAGCTCTGTGCCGCACGCAGTCGCGCGGGTTGAGCTCGATGGCGCGGCGGAAATGCCGCTCGGCCTCCTGATGGTTCCAGTCGAGCGTAATGGCTGACGCATCGCGAGCACGCGCCAGCGCGCCGCTCAGCGATGGGTCGAGTCGTCGTGCCTCCTCGGCGTACGCGGCGCGCCTGCCTTCATCGTGTCCGAGGGCGGTTGCTCGCCAAACCAGGTGAGCGCCGATGTGGGCCGATGCCAGGCCCACCCAGGCGCGCGCAAACTTCGGATCGAGCTCGGATGGCCTGCTGGTAATAGCGGATGCCGGTTTCGATCTGAACGCGTCCCGCGTTGTCCCCGAAGCGCGCCCGCTGGAACGGCCTGCCACGCTTCGTCGTTCGCGGTGCCGCGCTCGGCGACCGTCGGCATCGTCCGCTCGGACCACATGCGCTGACGCCGATTGCGACGGCGATGACGACAGCACCAGGGCTCCGGCTGCCCACCACCCGACACGGATACGCCTCGTGCACGGCGCCTCGTCGGCCGTGCGCCTCGACGACGACACGCGCCGCGACGACACGCCACGCGTCGAGCTCGCGCGTGTAGGCGTAGACCGAACCCCGCTTGTCGTGCTGCAGCCGGTGGACCGGCAGCTCCTCGCTGGTACTCCCAGCGGCGCACCGTCCGCTCACTGCGGTTCAGGTACGCCGCGATCTCCTTCCAGGAGTCGAGGCGGTCGGGCGCCGGGAGCGGTTGGACTTTGCGCTCGGGCTGCACGGGCGGATTCTTAGACCAGGCCGGCCGTCAGCCCTACGGATGCAGCCGCTGGCAGGATGCGGACATTAGCGGTCAAACCGCTGTTGTCCGGTCATTTCCGTTGATCGGCCAAAAAGTCGCGGTCAGAGTGCGGCCTTCCAATTCGCCTCCGCGCGGCACACCAGCGCCCGGTGGCCTTTGTCAGGAGCAGACCCATGAACGCCCGAATTCAGCGAATCCCGTCCCGGGTCCTGTCCGTCGCCTTGCTTTCCGCCGCTGTGGTCGCCGCGAGCGCCATCGAGGCTCGCGCCGCCTGCGTGGCCCCGACCGCCCGCGTCAAGAGACGGCCCTCCGCCCAGCACTGGCGCGGCCAAGCTGGCGCGCCCGGGAACAGCGCCGGCGCTGGCTGCCGCGGCGCAGGGCGCAGGTTCCAACGGAAGCGGCCCGATCGTCGGCCTGTGGCAGGTTGTCATGACAGCGTTTCCGGGCACGAGCAGTGCCAGTTCGTCTTTGACGTCGGGTTCCAGCAGTTTCACAGCGACGGCACGGAACTGATGATCAGCGGCGGTGTCCCGCCCACGATCGGCAACGTCTGCATCGGCGTGTGGGAACGAGAGGCCGGCGGAGTGATCCGGCTGCGGCACATGACCTGGAACTGGGCCGGCAACGAGGTGCTGGGAGACGTGCCCACCGGATACTTCCTGCTGGACGTGACTCTGCGGACCGACAGCCAGGGCGCGGCCTACTCAGGCACCTGGAGGGCGGCCAGCTTCGACCTCGGAGCCGGTCCGCTGGGTTCGGGCGGCCCCGCGCAGCCAGGTTCAGAATTCGAAGGAACGCTCCAGGCGGTCAGGATAAGCGGCAGTGCAAGTGCACACTCGGCGCTGCGCTGACGTTAACCTGTCAGCACGGCTTTCAGCTTTTCCATCGGCTGCTTCAACGAGCGGCCGCGCTTCCGCATGTCCGCCCACAGGTCGCCGACCTTCGCCACCCGGGCGGGCATGTTCCGCAGGGTGAAGGTGTTCGGGCTGACGACGCCACGCTCGATCTCCTCCCACGTGCACGGCGCCGACACCGGCGCGCCTGGTCTCGCGCGCACCGTATAGGCGGACGCAAATGTTGCGCTGAAGCCGTTTCTCCCGGTGTCGATGTAGATGCGCCCGCGGCGGTCAGCCTTGCTGAACTCCTGCGTCAGCTGATCGGGCGCCAGGCTGACGAAGAACGTTCCGACGGCATTGGCGAATCGAACGACGGTGCCCATCGGCGTCTTGCCGTCGATCGGCACGGCGATATGAAATCCCTTCGAGCCGGTGGTCTTGACCCACGACGGGAGGCCGAGCTCCGCCAGCAGATCGCGCAGGCCAACCGCCGCCGCGCGCACCGACTTCACGTCGTCCTTCGAGGGATCGAGGTCGAACACGCAGAGGTCCGGATAGTTCAGGTCGGGCAGTCGCGAGGCCCACACGTGGTGCGTGATGGTGTTCTGATTGGCGGCCCACATCAGCGATCGCGCGTCGGTGACGACGGGATAGTTCACCACGCCATCCTTGTCGGGAATCCCGACGCGCTCGCAGCCACTCGGGGAATCCTTTCGAGACATCCTTCTGCCAGAAGCCTTTGGCGCCGATGCCTGCCGGATACCGCTCCATCGTCAGCGGGCGCCCCTTCAGGTGCGGCAGCGATCATCGGCGCGACCGCTTCGTAGTAGGCCGCAAGATCGCCCTTGGTGATCCCGTCGTCCGGGAACAGCACCTTCTCCGGATGGGTGATTACGACCGCTCCCGGATTACTTCGCGCGCGCGTCTTGTCGAAGCGGACGCCGAGCAGACGCGGGTGCCTGAGTTTGTCGTTTGCGGTCCATTCGATGAATCCAACCTGCACGACGATTTCCGGCCGCACCCAGTGCGCCCGGAGTCGCGGCAGGCCAACGGCTTTCGTGAACGGTGGCTTTGGGGTTTCGATCGCGTCGAGCCGCCGGCGCAGATCGAGCAGCAGCTTCGTGTCGAAGCCGGTGCCGATTCGTCCCGCGAACACGAGGTCCGACTCTTCGTAGTACCCCACGAGCAGGGCGCCGAGGCCGACGCGTGCGCCCTGCGGGTCGGTGAATCCGCCGACCACGAGCTCCTGCGACGACTCGCACTTCATTTTCAGCCAGTGCTTCGAGCGGCGGTGTTCGTAGGGGGAGCCGCGTCGCTTGGCGATCACCCCTTCCCAGCCTTCCCGCCGCGCCCGCTCCCACGGCTCGGCCTCGTCCAGGAGCTCGACGCGGCGCATCGGCGCTGTGAACGGCAGCTCTTTCAGCAACGCGCGCCGATCTTCGATCGGCAGCTTCGTGACGTCGTGGCCGTTCAGCCAGAGGATGTCGAAGACGTGATACCCGCTCGAGCCTGCCTCGCCGTAGCCGCCAGGCGAAGGCGGGTCCCAGGTGACCTCGCCGTCGAGGATGATCTCGTCGACCGGCAGGCCAGCGATGGCTGCCGCCAGCGGCGGGAGATTCTGCGGGAGGCGATTGCGCGAATAGAGCTGGACGTCTGTGCCGCGCTTGTAGGCGAGCAGCCGGATGCCATCGAATTTCCGCTCGAAGACCCAGTCGCCCCCGCTGAAACGCTCCTGCGTCAGCGTGGCGGCCATCGGCTCGAGCCAGTCGGGCATCGTCGCGGCGGGCGTCATCATCAACGGCGCGTCCAGTAGCCTAGCGCGAGACGCGTTCTGCGTCATTTCTGATGCGATAAGGCGCTCCTCGGAGCGCCGGAGTCGACCGTCTGCGATTGCGTTGATCCGTGTGCCTCGCAGCGCTGCCTTGCCCGATCGTGCGCGCACATGATCGATGAGCGGGTGCCTGGCGTCGCAAGACCGCTCGCGCAACTGGCGCACCACGGGCGCCCTGCACCTGCGGATCGACTCGATCGAGCAGGCGCTTCGCGCTCAGCGGCTGCCGCGTCGAAGGCGAGGGGTACGCGGTTGCCTACGCGGTCGCGGCGGACAACCTCGCCCTTGGCCGGATGGTGATTGCTGATTGCGTGAACCCGTGGCCCCTCACGCGCGGCGCGTGGAGGGCCGTCGCCGAGCGTGCCGGCGTCCGTGTGGTCGACGTCGAAGTGGTGTGTTCGGATCGCGGCCGAGCACAGGCGCCGCGTCGAGTCACGCGTGGCCGACATCGAGGGCCACGAGCTGCCGACGTGGACGGACGTCGTCGAGCCGCGACTACCGGCCGTGGGACGAGCCGAGACTGGTGCTCGACACGGCGCAGCTCGAGCGTCCGGGAAAGCGTCGCCGCGATTGCATCGACAGCGCCTGACCTGAATTCGTGTTCAGCCGATGCGGGTGGCGCGGGCGAGCTTGCTGCTGTACATGCGGGCATCCGCGGCGGCGAACAGCGCCTCGAACGTCGTCCCGTCGTCGGGGAACATGGCGATGCCGGCGCTGACGCTGAGCTCTGAGGGGAACTGCGCATCACGTCCGCTGACGATGATGTCGTCCTGGATCTGCTCGATGCGGCGCTTGCGCATCCGCAGCCCCGCACCCGGGCAGGACGATGAGAAATTCGTCGCCGCCGTAGCGTGCGCACAAATCCGACGCCCGCAGCGTGCGCGCCAGACGACTGCGGCCACATGCGCCAGCGCACGATCGCCGGCGGCATGGCCGCCGACGTCGTTGATGCGCTTGAAGCCGTTCATGTCCAGCAACGCCACCGCGAGCTTGCCGTTGTTCCGGCGCGCGCGCGCGAGCTCGCGCCCGACGTAGTCAACGGCGAAACGCTTGTTCGGAAGTCCGGTCAACTCGTCGGTGATGCCGTCGTTCATGCGCGTCAGCGTACGCCTGATAGTTGCGATGCAGCACCGCCAGCGAAGCCGCGAGCAGCGGTACGAGCCAGTAATCCTGCTCTCTGAGGCCGTGCGCGATCACCGCGGCGAGACCCGCGCCGATCATGTAACTCGGCCAGAGGACACGAAGAAATCGAGCCAGACCTTGCGGAACGGGTCGCCCGCCGACAGTGACACGGCACCAGCCACGAGGCCTGAATTCAGGGTGAAGAAGACGGTGATCGCGGCGGCAAACGGTTCCAGCGCCAGCGGCCCGCTCGATGCGCCGCCCAAGAGCTCGTAGACCGTCCCGGCGACGCCCATCGACAGCGCCAGGGCTGAGACGCTGAACAGCGTTCTGTGTACCGGATTGCGCTCCCGGCTGCTGAACGTGCACTGCGTCCACGCCCCAAACGCCCCGACGACGATGGCGACGTCGGCGGCCGCACACCAGCAGCGCGAGCAGGTCGGCGATGTGGCCAGGGGTGAGCGAGGCTCCGCTTCCGAACACCGCAATTTGGCCCTTCGCCAGCGAGGCGAGGAGCGTGATCGCCATGAAGGCCGCGAGCGCCAGCGGCTGCGAGATGCCCGCCGCGAGCGTGTTCGCCAGCACCAACCCGCCCGCGGCTATGACTGCGGCAAAGTAGATACGGGCGATGAGCGGCGAACGTCGTTCGCGTCGGTCCGCCGCCGCGTGGTCAGCGCGCGTCGATCCCGCGCATTGCGATCGACACGGGTGATCTGTCCACTGGCATGCAGCTGCCACGGTTCGCGTCTTCGTCCGATCGACAGTCGACACGATTGAGCCTAGTGAGGTGCCTCGGGGGAGTTTGCCCAGATGGTCTTATCGGGCTGATCAGCCGCGGCCCGCACGGTGTGCCCCAGCGTGTCATCGACTCCAAACACGAGTCCCATTGCGAAGGAATGAGCAACGGAGTGCCACGGCCCAGGTTTAAGCTAAGGCGTTTGCCGTCAAAGAGTTCGCTCGGACTTCGCAGCTTCGTGCAGACTGCTCCGTGATCTGAATCGGCACATCACCGTGTTCCATGTTGAGGGACTGACCCGTGGATCCGTTACACCTCGCAGACCTCGCGCACGCTGCTGCGCCACCTCGTGGCGACGCTGACCTATCGCGCCGCGAAGGTGCTGCGCGATGCACCCCCGGAGTTCGGCGGGATGACGTTCGGATCGATCCACACGAACGCCGGTACTCATCGTTGCGCACATGGCGGACCTGATGTCCTGGGCCGTCCGGCTCGCGCAGGGGCGAGCTTCCTGGACGGCGGACGGCAGCGACAACTGGGACACGGAGGTGGCGCGCTTCTTCGACGGGCTGGCGGCGCTCGATCGCGCAGCATGGCGGATGAATCGCTTCGCGGTCCGGTCGAGCAGCCGATCGAGAAGCTGATTCAGGGGCCGCTCGCCGACGCGCTCACACACGTGGGGCAGCTGGCCATGCTTCGCGGGATGGCCGGGTCGCCGATTCGTCCTGAAAGCTACGCGCGCGCCGAGATCGTGATTGGCCGCATCGGTATGGAGCAGACGCCGCCGCGTGCCCCGTTCGACGGCGACGCCAGCGTCCGTTCGTAATGCCGCCTTCAGGCGCTCCACATATTGCTACGGCACCGCCTGAAGGGCGCGCTACGAACTAGAGGCCGACCTTCAGGTCGGCCTGGCGAGGAGCGCGTCGAGCGTGCGCTCGTAGATGGCGGAGAGCGGCGCGATGTCGGCGATTCGCACGTGCTCGTCGATGCCGTGAATCGACGCGCTCAGCGGGCCGAACTCGACGACTTCACGCGACACGCTGGCGAGAAAGCGGCCGTCGGACGTGCCGCCGGTGGTCGAGAGCGCCGGCGTGACGCCGGTGACCGCCGTCACCGCCGCGCTGACGACGTCGACGAGCCCGCCGCGCGGAGAGAGAAACGGCTCGCCCGAGAGCGACCAGTTCAGCACGTAGTCGAGGCTGTGCGCGTCGAGCACCTGGTGCACGCGTGCTTGCAACTGCTCCGCGGTTGATTCGGTCGAGAAGCGGAAGTTGAACAGCACGTCGAGCGAGCCGGGAATGATGTTGTTGGCACCGGTGCCGGCATGGATATCTGAAATCTGAAAACTGGTGGGCGAGAAGTATTCGTTGCCGCGGTCCCACTCGATCGCGGCCAGTTCCGCCAGCGCCGGCAGCGCGGTCTGGATGGGATTACGGCCCCGCTCCGGATAGGCGATGTGGCATTGGATGCCGTTCACGCGGAGCACGCCGTTCAACGATCCGCGCCGCCCGTTCTTGATCGTGTCGCCGAATCGCGACGCTGACGTCGGCTCGCCGATGATGCACGCGTCGATGCCTTCGCCGCGCGACTGCAGCTCGCGCACCACCGCCGCCGTCCCGTCAACGCCCGCGCCTTCCTCGTCCGACGTCAGCAGCAGCGTCAGCGACCCATGGTGATCGGGCACGCGGGCGACGAAACGCTCCGCCGCGGTCACCATCGCCGCCACGGACGTCTTCATGTCCGCCGCGCCGCGCCCGAAGAGGCTGCCGTCACGCTCCGTTGGCGTGAACGGATCGCTCGTCCAGCGATCCACCGGCCCTGGAGGGACGACATCCACGTGCCCCGCACAGGCAGACCACCGGCGCGGCGGTGCCTCGCCGCGCCCAGAGATTCCTGACGGGACCTCGATCGATCCGCTCGCAGGCGAAGCCGGCCTTCGTCAGGCGCGCGCCGATCATCTCGAGCGCACCCGCGTCATCCGGCGTCACCGATCGGCAGGCGATCAGCCGCTTCGCGAGGTGCGAGCGTCTCGTCGATCGATGTCCGTCACGGCGTCAGTCCCGCAGCAGCTCGTTGATGGAGGTCTTGGCGCGGGTGGCGGCATCGACGCGCTTGACGATGACCGCGCACGACAGCGAGTGGGTGCCGTCGGCCGAGGGCAGGCTGCCGGGCACGACGACCGAGCCGGACGGCACGCGGCCGTAGAGCACCTCGCCGGTGGACCGGTCGTAAATCTTCGTGCTCTGGCTGATGAACACGCCCATCGACAGCACGGAGTTCGCTTCGACGATCACGCCCTCGACGACCTCCGATCGCGCGCCGATGAAGCAGTTGTCCTCGATGATCGTCGGGTTGGCCTGCAGCGGCTCGAGCACGCCGCCGATGCCGGCGCCGCCCGAGAGGTGAACGTTCTTGCCGATCTGGGCGCACGAACCGACCGTCGCCCAGGTGTCCACCATCGTGCCCTCGTCCACGTAGGCGCCGATGTTGACGTAGGACGGCATGAGGACGACGTTGCGGCCGATGAACGCGCCCGCGCGAACGGTCGCAGGAGGCACCACGCGGAAGCCGCCTTCGCGGAACTGCGCCTCGTTGTAGTCGCCGAACCGCAGCGGCACCTTGTCGAACCAGGCGCGGCCGCTGGCCGGCATCAGCTGGTTGTCGTGCGTGCGGAAATACAGCAGCACCGCCTTCTTGATCCACTGGTGCGTGACCCAGGTGCCGTCGATCTTTTCGGCGACGCGCAAGCGGCCGGCATTCAGGTCGAGCAGGATCTGGTCGAGCGCCTGCGCGAGCATCGGCTCAGACGTGAGCGGCGAGAGCTCCGAACGGCGCTCGAACGCCTGTTCAATGATGCGTTCGAAGGGGTGAGCGGCGGTCATAAGGTCATCCATGATATGTGCGATAGAGCAGAAATCGCCTCGAGCAGCTCCGCAGACGAAGCGAATCTAAGCTAATCGCTGGATGGAGATCGAAACTTGTCGGCCATGAAGACCATTCGCATCGCCCTGGTGCTGATGGCGATGTCCTCGGCGTTGACGCTCCGCGCAGGCGACCGACCGGATTCCCACGTCGACGGACGTCGCTTTCGAAGTGGCTTCGGTGAAGCCGAACAAGAGTGGTGAGAGGAATTCCTCCACCAGCGGTCGGGCCGGCGGCTTTACGGCCACCAACGTCACGGGGCACCAGCTCATCATCTTTGCCTATCGTCTGCGGCAGTTTCAGCTTGCCAGCGGACCGAGCTGGCTGGGCTCGGATCGCTTCGACATTCAGGCCCGTGTTCCGGAGGGCGCCAAGCAGGACAATCCGGCCATGACGCGCGCGCTGCTGCGCGATCGGTTCAAGCTCGTCGTGCACACCGAAATAAAACAGGAACAGGTCTACGCCCTGGTGGTCGATCGCGCCGATGGGAGGCTGGGGCCACAGCTCAAGCCGTCCACACGGAACTGCCAGGCGTCGCAGCCGGGAACTCCGAGTCCGTGCGGAATCAACATCTCGGTCCAACGACGCCGGGGGAAGTCTGGTCGGAACCGGGCCAGTCGATGGAGCAGCTGGTCGGCGCGCTTGGCAGCTTCGGGTTGAACCGGATGGTGATCGACCGCACCGGCCTGATGGGACCGTTCGACATCGAACTGAAGTGGAGGCCGGACAACCTGCGGTCCACGAGCACCGCGCAGGCGAGCGATTTACCGTCCATCTTCGCCGCGCTGCAGGAGCAGCTCGGGCTCCGGCTCGAGTCGCAGCGCGGCCCAGTTGAATTCCTGGTCGTCGACAGCATCGAACGGCCGACGCCCGATTGAGGCGACGATCACAGCGTGGTGCTCGCTGGCCTCGTCGTCATCCTTGTTGCCAGCGGCATTCTCTATCAGTGGATTGCCACCCGACGCTATCGCCGGCGGTTTGCCCCGCCGGGTGAGTTCGTCGACGTCGGGCGGGACATCTTCTCCACGTGCACTGCATGGGCGGGGGCGGCCCGGTTGTGCTGCTCGAAGCGGGCATCGCGGCTTCGTCAATCAGCTGGTCGCTGGTGCAATCCGAAATCGCGACCTTCACCCGCGTCTGCGCCTACGATCGCGCCGGCCTGGCGTGGAGCGACGCAACGTCATGTCCCAGAACCTTCGAGCAGATCGTCAGCGAACTCTCACGCGTGCTGGCGCACGTCGCACCCCACGACCAGTACGTGCTGGTCGGCCACTCCTTCGGCATCTTCGTGATTCGCGCCTATGCCGAGCGTCACCCTGACAAAGTAGTCGGACTCGTCCTCGTCGACCCACCGACCGAATGGCTGACGATGACCCCGCAGCGCGACCGGATGCTGCGGCGCGGTCAACGCTTGTCTCGGGTGGGCGCCGTGCTCGCGCACGTTGGGGTGGTCCGCGCGAGCCTTGCGCTCCTGACCGGCGGCGTCCCGGGCGCGCCGCGGCGATTCGTCAGCGTACTCGGCCCGACGGCGCTGCGAACGCTCCAGCGATTAGTGGGAGAAGTGAAAAAGCTGCCGCCCGATGTTCATCCCGTTATCCAGGAGCTGTGGTGTCAGCCGAAGTGCTTCCTCGCCATGGCCGAACATCTGAGGTGCTCCAACGTGAGGGGAAGACGTTGGCGGCTCTGAATCCACCACCTGGAATCCCCGTTGTCGTGATCTCGAGCGGGAATCAGCCGCCGGAGCAGATCGCTGAGCATCGTGCACTGGCCGACGCGCTCGGCAAAGGCTCAGCATTTCGTTGCTGCCCGGAGTACGCACTGGGTCCAGTTCGACGAGCCGGAACTTGTCGTTGCCGCCGTGAAGGAAGTCGTAGAATCTCTCGAACCTCCACCAGCACGATGAAACGACTCCGCGTCGCAGCCATCCTGATACTCGCCGGCGTCTCCGTGACGACGCTCGTGAACGCGCAAGGTCCGCGTGGCCCCGCTCGCGACATCACGCAGGTCGCTGGCGATCTCTATCGGGCGCGCAACGGCGCCTGGGCGACGGTGTTTTACGTCACGCCCGACGGCATCATCCTGGCTGATCCCATCAACGTGGCGTTTTCAACCTGGCTGAAGGAGCAACTGACGCAGCGCTTCAAGGTGCCTGTGCGCTACGTGGTCTACAGCCATAGCCACTTCGATCATGCCGAGGGCGGGGCCGTGTTCGCCGACACCGCGCGGTTCGTGGCGCACGAGAACATGCTCCGCAACATGGACGGGCGCTACCCGCAGATGCCTGGCGACATGCTCGATCGCAACGACAACGGCGTCATCGACCCCGACGAGATCGACATTCCCACCAAGACGCGGCCCGGCGTCTGCGGCTGGGGACCGGGCTTCTTTCAGACCTGGGATCACAACAAGGACGGCAAGGTCTCGCCGGCCGAACTGCAGCGGGACATTCGCCGGCCGGACATCGTCTATTCGCAGCGCATGCGCATCGAGCTGGGCGGACGGGTCGTCGAGCTCATCCACCCGGGGCTCAATCACTCCGACGATGCGACGGTGATGTACTTTCCAGCGGAGCGCGTGGTTTTCGCGACCGAGTTTCTGGCGGATGCACTGGTCACGACGAATATCCGCTCGCTGCCGAGCGCGTGTGGTCCCTTCGATGGCAATCCGTTGTCGGAGTGGTTGAAGTCGTACCGGACGGTCGAAGCGCTCGACTTCGATGTGCTCGCCGCCGGCCATGGCACCGGACTCTTCAAGAAGGCCGACGTCGCGATGACGCGAGAGTTCTTCCAGGATCTGATCGCCGCCGTGTCGGCGGGGATCACGCAAGGGAAGAGTCTCGCGGAGCTGGAGAAGACCGTGCTGCTCGAGAAGTACAAGGACTGGGCGCAGTACGATCGTCTGCGCGTCTACAA
>CAWCBC010000029.1:0-51371 GCA_963793705.1 uncultured Acidobacteriota bacterium
AGTTCGAGCACAGTGCCAGACGTCAGAGCCTGTGCGAGGGCCGCTTCGACCACCGCCACCTCGCGAAACCATTTTTCGCAATGGGCGTTTCCCCCGGTCGTATCGACCTTAGACGAAAGAACCACTCATGGTACTCGCTCGCTCGCGACCTGTAGTCCTCGACCTGCTCTCGGAGGAGTTCGTCTTCCTGCATCACATCTTGCCTGCATCAGCCGCGAGCAGCGTTCACGCGCCTCTTACGACCTTCACTGTTATGCGACCAACGATTGCAGCAGTCCGCCGAGGTTCCAGCTGTCCCACCCCTTCACGACGCGGCCATCCTTGAACTCCAGCCACGTCATGCCGCAAACGGCGACTTTTCGATTGGTCGCGGGGAATCCGAGGGCGTCGCTAGAATGCGTGGCGGTCACGTGCCAGCGCACGGCAACCTGGGATCGTCCTCGATGCAGTCGTCAACGACGATCTCCAGGTCCGGGAAACGCCGAAGAAGCCGTTGCCGTTCGACAAGGAACTCCGACCGGGTGCGAACATCGACGCCCTCCATGTGGCCTTCAATGTCTTCCGCCATGAGTTCGTGAACAGTGCTCGACCCCCCGGGCTTCCAGACTTCCTTGTACCAACGTCGTGTGCGATCCACGTTGTTGCTCATACTCGATGACCATTCACTTTCTACGACGACCGAGAAAGTCAAGCATCGCCGCATTGAATGCCGCCACGTTCTGGCGTGGCGAGCCGTGCCCAGCTTGCGGGATTGTCACTCGTTCAGCGTCGGGAACCACACGCCGACTTCTTCCGTGACGAGCCGATGGAGTTCATCGGTGTCGGCGCCTCTGACGACCAGGACGGGCATGCGCCATCGGCGTACCTGATCCTTCGGCAGATTCGGGAACGCATCCGAGGACGAGGTCACCGCCTTGAAGAAGCGCGCGTTCTGCAAAACAGCAGCCCGTCGCTCGGCTGGCAGACGGTCGAAGGTCCCGGCTCCGTCGAACTCGTCGATGAAGATCGCATCGCCGCTTCGTCATTTCCCGAGGCGAACGCCGTCCCGGCTTGCCCGACCGTCGTCATGAATTCGCGGAAGAGCGTCGCGCCGCGTTCGGTGTCCGTCACCCATCGATGAATCGGCGGCTCCGCCAGAACCAGGCTCCGGACTAAGTCGGGCCGCTCAGCGGCCAACGTCAAGGCTGTGAGTGCCCCAACGAATGCTGAAAGGTGCACGGGACCCAGTTTCAGTTCGGCAATCAATCCAGCGAGGTTCGCCGAGTCGATGCGCGCCGAATGATTGCTCGCTGTCAGCGGATTATCGTTCGGGTAGTGGTAACGGCGGCTGTATGAAATGACTCGATAGCGCGGAGCGAGTGCCTGCATCTGCGGCTGCCACGCGCGATAGTCGCCTTGGCCCCCGTGTAGCAGAATCAGCGGCTCGCCCTGGCCCTGCTCGATGTAGTGCAACTCCACGCCATTTGCGCGAACCCTCGTGGGCCGTTCGGTCTGCGCAGATACCGTGTTTAACGCGAGGGAGAAAAGCGCCGCCACCAGCAGGCTTTTGTTCGTCGCCGCGGCTGAAAGGGCCGACGACTTCATAAGAGCACCTCAACTCCTGTACGCCTGCCGCCCAACCCCCTGAACGGGAATGCCCTGACCCGCGAGCACCTCGTGCTGCAGCGCGTACATGCAGCGCGGCGGCCTCATCGATGCGACGCACGAACGCCAGCGACCCCTGGAGGATCGGCTTCAGCCGCTCGCGATCCTGAATGCGCGCCGCCGGGTACTCGTGCTCGACGATCAGGTACGTGTTCGCGACGTCGAGCGGCAGCAGCTCGCGCGCGGCGAGCTGGTGATCGAGCCAGTCAACGGTTCGATTCTGCAGATAGGCAAGCGGATCGTGCCGCGCGGTGCCCGGCAGCTCGTGCTCGCACAGCACGACCTGCTTCTTCCACGCGTTCACCTGATCTGCCGGTCTCGGCGAAGGCTTGCCGCCAATCCAGTCGCCGCGTTCCATCGTCTGGCCGCCGTAGCCCCACGCCGAGACGCCGGCGGAGTCGATGACCTGCCCTTTGACGTGGAATCCGCCGATCAGGAAGCCGTAACCCTGATCCTTCAGGAACTGAAAGATGGACCGCGTGTCCTGACCCATCAGGATCGCGTGCGACGGGTCGTAATGAATCCGGAACTGGTCGCCGACGCCGTGCTTCTCGCAGATTCGATGCAGCGCGATCCATGCGCCCGGCGTGTAGGCGATGTTGTTGTGCCAGTTGTCGCTCGTGGTCCAGCCGGGCATCGGGCACTGTTCAACGCGATAGGTCAGGCCCCGCGCCTTCGCCGCCTTGAGCAGCGGGACGAAGTGCTGCTCGAAGTCGACGAGGTTCTCATCCATGCTCCGCTGCTGGTTGCGTCCGACGAAGCCGCATACCGCGTCCACGCCGAGCAGCACGGCTGCGTCGAAGACGCGGAGCAGGAAATCGTGCTTCTTCTGCCGCGTCGGCGCATCGTGATGGAGCAGGTTGTCGAAGTAGGCGAGATCCGAGATACGCGTCCCGGTCGACGCGACAGCTGCCTGAACGCGCGTCGCACGCGCCTGGTCGAACGGCTGCCGCAGATCCAGCGTGTTCGCCACCGGATCGAGCATCGCCTCGGGCGGCACGTCGGACTCCGATGGGATGGAGCGCCGCCGACAGCTGGATGTAGTCGGCGCCGAGCTCACGTCCGAAGGCGAGCCAATCCTCGATCGCGCGATCGGGGTCGGCGTCGCGCACATCGCGCGGCGTCAGCTCCTGCAGCGCCGCTGTCAGGATGCCGACTTTCATGAACTTCGGCGAAAACGCGCTGTGTCATGATCTTTGGGAGTTGGTGAATTCGGATTGGCAGTTGTGACACTGCGGTCCAGACGCCACCGTGCTGGCGCTCGTCGAGGATGGCTTCAACGATTCGATTGGCCCGATAGCCGTCCTCGAACGTGGCGACGGTCGGAGGCAGCGTCGCGATAGGGCTTGCCGGCGGCGATGCGCCGTAGATGTCGCGCATCAGATTGCAGAACGCATCCGCCCAGGCTTCCTGATGGCCGCCAGGCAGGTGCGCGTACTGCCGTGCGCTGTCGACGATGAGCGAGGGGTCCTTCTGCAGGATCTCATTCGCTCGATCGCGATGGCCGAACCAGAGCTCGTTCTGATGCTCCTGCCGCCACTTCACAGACGCCTTCGACCCGCAGATCTCGAGGACGAGGTCGTTTTTGTGGCCGGCGCAGACCTGGCCGACCGAGAAGGTCCCTTTGGCGCCGTTGTCGAACCGCACGAGCACCGACGCGAGATCCTCGACCTTGATGTCAACGATGTCGGTGTCGTCGCTGGCGGTGGTCTGAAACGCTTCGCGCGAGCCGCGCGGCTTCTTCCGCTTCGGGAGCGCCGTGGTGATGTCGCCGAGCACGTGTGTGATCGTCAGCCCGCTCATGTGCTGCGCAAGGTCGCACCAGTGCGAGCCGATGTCGCCCAGCGCGGAGGAGGCGCCGCCTTTCTCCGGATCCAGGCGCCAGGAGTAATCGGTCTCGTTGAGCAGCCAGTCCTGGATGTAATAGCCGTGCAGGAACCTCGGCGTGCCGATGTCGCCGCTGGCGATCGCCTGGCGCGCGTGCTGGACGAGCGGATTGCCTCTGTAATTGAAGGTGACGGCGGTGACAACGCCGGCGCGCCGTCGCTTCGTCCACGAGCTTCTTCGATTGCGCCGCCGTCATCGCCAGCGGCTTGTCGGACACGACGTGCTTGCCCTTGGCCAGCGCCGCCGATGTGACCTCGTAGTGCAGATAGTTCGGCGTCGCGTTGTGCACGACCTGAACATCCGGGTCGTCGATCAGCGCCTGATAACTGCCGTAGCCCTTGCGCGCGCCGAGCGCGTCTGCCTTCTGGCGGCCTGATGCGTCGTTACTGCCGGCGACGGCGACGATGTCGACGAAGCCGAGACGGCGGACGGCGTCGATGTGATGCGGTCCGACGAAGCCGGCGCCGACGAGCCCCATACCAATCCGTTTCACGAAAGTCCTCCAATGTTGACCAGAATACGACGATCCGATACGACTCGTGCGCTCGATGCTCGCCGGTAACTCGCTTCCGAATCGATCGTGGCGCGACTGTTGTCACGTCGCGACCCCATCGCGCGCATGTTGATTGCGAATGTCTCCTCGTGTGCTCGCTGCTCGTATACGCGCGCCATGCCGTCACGCGCAACGTGGACGTGGCGCGGGCGCGGCGCCGGCGCGCTCCTCAGGGACGCGGGCAGGCGAGTCCGGCATCGCGGCGGCCGCCGCAGACGGCCACGCCGCAGACCTATGCGCCCGAGCAGATTGACGCAGGCCGCACGCGGTTTGCCGCGCAGTGCGGCTTCTGCCATGGCCGCGACGCCGCAGGTGGAGAAGGCGGTCCCGATCTGACGCGTTCCGACCTGGTCGCCGCTGACGTGCGCGGTGATCGCATCAGCCCGGTCGTGCGCCAGGGCCGGCAGGGAATGCCTCCCTTCAATCTGTCCGACTCCGATCTGGCGGCGATCGTCGCCTTCATTCACGATCAGAAGACGCAGGCGGACACCGCGGTCGGCGGCCGCAGAAGCGTTGACGTCGCTGATCTCCAGACCGGCAATGCCGCCGCCGGCAAACGGTATTTCGAGACCGCGTGCACGCGCTGCCATTCCGCTACCGGCGATCTCGCCGGCCTGGCGACGCGGCTGCAGGGACTCACGCTGCTGCAACGGATGCTGTATCCGAGCGGCGCCCCGCGAGATCCCGCCCGCGCAGCACAGGCGACCGTGACGCTGGCGAACGGGCAGGTGGTCACCGGACGGCTGGCCTACCGGGATGAGTTCACGATTGCGCTCACGGATGCGTCGGGCTGGTACCGGTCATGGCCGACGAAGCAGGTTCGATTCACCGTTGACGATCCGCTGCAGGCGCACGTCGAGCAGCTTGGGAAAGTACACCGATGCGGACATGCACGATGTTCTCGCGTACTTGCAGACGCTTCGTTGAGGGCACCCCTGAAGGGGCGCCCCACGTGACGATTGGTCGTATCGCTGAGGGCACTTCTGAAGGGGCGCCCTCCTCGTTGATTGGTCGTAGGGCGCCCCTTTCAGGGGTGCCTCTCTTCGCGGTCTTCGTGCTCTTCGTGTCCTTCGTGGTTACCTTGGCCGCGCAGGGCGTCGATCCCGGCGCTCCTGCTGAAGCCGACCGCCGACAGCTGGCCGACCTATCACGGCGACTACTCGGGCCAGCATTACAGCCGCCTGACGCAGATCACACCGGCCAACGTGAACCAGATGACGCTGGCGTGGGCCTTCCAGACGAATCAGACGCAGGCGATCAAGGCGACCCCGATTCTCGTCAACGGCGTCATCTACATCACGACGCCGGACAACCTCTGGGCGGTGGACGCCCGATCCGGCCGCCAGATCTGGCGCTACTCCTATCCGGCGAACGACGGCTTCCACATCGGCCAGCGCGGCGTCGCTGTTCGCGGCGATCTGGTCTACCTGACGACACCGGATGCGCATCTGCTGGCGCTCGACGCCAGGAACGGCCGCGTGCGATGGAACGTCGAGATTGCCGACGCCAAGCGAGGCTTCTGGTCCACGAACGCGCCGCTCGTCATCCGCAACCATCTCATCGTTGGCGTGTCCGGCGACTTCGACAATCTGCCAGGGACCCTCCGATCGTTCGACGCGGAGAGCGGGAAGCCGCAGTGGACGTTCTACAGCACGCCGCCGGCCGGCACGCCGGGCTCGATCAGCGGCGGCGCGACCGGCGGTCAGATGTGGATGACCGGCACCTACGACCCGGATCTGAATCTCCTCTTCGTCGGTACCGGCAACCCGACGCCGGTCTTGAACGGTCCCGCCCGGCCCGGCGACAACAAGTGGACGGGCAGCATCGTCGCTCTCAATCCGGATACCGGCGAGATGAAGTGGGGCTTCCAGGCGGTGCCGCACGACACCCACGACTGGGACGCGTCCGAGGTGCCGGTCCTCGTTGACGCCGATTTCCGCGGGGCTCGCCGGAAACTGCTGCTGCAGGCGTCGCGCAACGGCTATTACTTCGTCCTCGATCGCACGACGGGCGAGAGCCTGGTGACGACGCCGTTCGCGACAACGAACTGGGCCACAGGTGTTGGTCCGAATGGAAGTCCGATTCCCAATCCGGACAAGGAGCCGGCGCGCGATGGGCGGCTGGTCGCTCCCGACGAGGCCGGCGGCACGAACTACCGTTCGCCCGGCTTCGACCCAGACGCGGGGCTGCTGATCGTCAGCGCGCACGACGCGTACGGCATCTATTTCTTCAAGCCGGAGCACGGGTCGGTCGGCTGGGCGGGCGCGGACTACACCGTGCACGGGCGCGGCGTGCTGCGGGCGATCGAGTACCAGACGGGAAAGATTCGCTGGAGCCACGACCTCCATGGCGGCGCCGGAGCCGCCGGCGTGCTCACCACCGCGACCGGCCTGACGTTTACCGGTGATTCCGCCAACAACGCGCTGGCGCTGCGTACGAGCGATGGGTCGACGCTCTGGCACGCCGGCATCGGGCGCGTCGGCAATGCGCCGATCACCTACGAGCTCGACGGCCGTCAGTTCGTCCTGTTCGGTGGCGGCACGGTCCTCTACGCGTGGGCACTGCCTCAGTAGTGGGCACTGCCTCGAGGGCGCCCCTTTTAGGGGTGCCAATGCCATGCGCCAGCGAATCGCCTACGCGCTCGTTGACGGTGGCCGCCGTCGTCGCGGCGCTGGGGATCGCTGCACCCGGACCTCGGCGCGTCAATATCCGGTGGGCTCCGTCGGCGACGCTTGCTGCCCGCGTGGCCGCCGAGCAGGAACTCGGCGTACGGGCGGTGATGTCTCGCGAAGAGCGGACGTGGAGCTACGAGGTTCCTGACGCCGGCCTGATCCCGAAGATCATCCAGCACCCGCTGGTCGAAGACACCCATCACATCGATCGCGCGGAGGCGACGTTCAGTCCGGAGCTTCCGCCGGCGCGCGCAGCGGTGCGCCGCCTCTACGAGGGCGGGCCGCTGGCGGCCATTGCCGCAGGCTGGCAGCCGGTGAGCGCCATCCTCTGCGTCATCGGGCTGGTGCTGGCGTGGCCCGCGGTGCGCGCATCAGCGTCGGCTCCGTCGCGCCTGCTGCTCGGCGGCATCCTCGCCGTGTCGCTGGCGTTACGGGTGATGCTCGTGACGTCCGGCGGCCAGTTCTACTGGCCGGACGAGGATCGATACCGCCAGTCGCGTGACATGGTCGAAGCGGCAGTCGCCGGAGACACGCAGGCCGTGTGGACCCGCGCCATGGCGTCAGGGCACCCGCTGTTCAAGGTGCTGGGAATGCTGCCGGCACCATCGAATGGAAGTACGGCCGCGATCCGCGCATCCCGGCGGTCTTCTTTGCCGTTTTCGGAGCGCTCAACATCTGGCTGCTGGCGTGTGTGGCGCGCCGGTTCGGTGCGAACGAGGCCGAGACACTGCTGGCCGCCGTGCTGTTTGCGGCCTCGACCTCGTTCCTCTACTACGCGCGGCACCTGTTCCCGTACGACGTCGCGATGACGTTCGGCCTGCTCGCGCTGCATGCCGCTGCGGCGAAGGATGGGGGATGGCGGTCGTGGCTGGCGTGCGGTGGCTGGGCCGCATGCGCCTTCCTCACCTATTTCGGCTACTGGGCGTTTGGCGGCGCGGCCTGCGTCGTGTGCGTGCTTGGCGGCGCGTCGTGGAAGGATTCCGCCCGGCGCGCGGTGGCGGCTGGTGCCGGACTCGCGGCGCCGCTGCTGGCACTGAGCGCGTCCAGCGCCGCGATGAGCGGCAGCTTCGCATCGCTGCTGCGCGAGTTTTCCGGGCAGGTCACGCAGGGGAGCGTCGCCGAGGGGTGGCGGCTGCCGTTTGAGTACCTGTGGCACACCGAGCACCTGCTGCTGGTCGTGTGGATCGCCGCGGTGGGATGGTGTGTCGCGACGTGGCCGTCGTGGCGGAATGTCCGGGCGGTGCGAGCGGGTCTGATCGGCCTGCTCTGCGTCTATGGCGCGCTTGCCATCCTCTCCACAGGGCTGGGCGTGTTCGTGGTCTACGGCCGGCTCGCCCGGCAGCTCGTGCCGTTCTTCTGCCTGGTGACCGCCGCCGTGCTGGTGCGCGTCAGCGTGCGGCGGCCGTCGCTGGCGCACGCGCTCATCCCCGCCGTTGCTGCTGCCGTCGTGCTGCAAGCCGCCTTCAATGCCAGGCAGGTGTTCGCGCAGCAGTTTCCGCCGGAGTTCATCGCCAACGGCGAGCAGGCGGCCGGCCGGCTGGGCGCGTCGCGCGCCGCCAGCCTCTACACCGAATACACCTACCCGCCAGTGAAGCTGGAGGTGCCGGCTGATTCAGTCGAAGTGATGTCGGCGAGCCATCCGCTGCAGTTCGTGCCCTACCAGTACGAAGGGTTCACGCCGGACCAGCGGCGGTTCCTGCGCTCGACGGACATGCGGATGCGGATCCTGGTTCCCGCCGGCGAAGGCCGACCTGAAGGTCGGCCTCTACCGGCCGAGGAGAAGAAGTAGTCAGGCAGTGCCCTCGACGATCGAGACGCCGGCGCCGGTGTTGACGACCTTCGTGAATCTGAATCCCGAGTGGGCGAGCAGCGCGGCATATTCCTCGAGCGTGCGCTGCTTCCCGCTGATGGTCAGCATCCAGAGGTCGAGCGTCAGGGGCCAGCTGGGCTCGGCGCTCTCCGGAATCAGCGCCTCGATGAGCAGCACCCGTGCGCCCGGGGACGCCGAGGCGCGCACCCGCGACAGAATCTGCCGGGCGTGGTCGTCGTCCCAGTCGTGAATCACCTCCATCAGAAGGTAGAGGTCGCAGGCAGGCAGCGTGTCCTTGAAGAAATCGCCGCCCTGCCTGGTCATCCGTTCGGACACCTCCGCCTGATCGACGACGTGTGGCTGGTCGAAGAGCACCCCTTTCGCCGACGGCGCCTTGTCCAGGATCCCTCGCAGCAGATGGCCGCGGCCGCCGCCGATGTCGCCGATCACCGGGGTGCTTGAAAAGTCGTAGGACGTCGATGACGCCGGCGATCTGCCCATGCGCTTTTCCGGTCATGGCGTCGTCGAACACCCGGCTCGCGTTGGCGTCGGTCGACAGGTAACCCCAAACGCCACCGTCGAGCACGTGATTAGCTGACGGCAGGCCGGTTTTGATGGATACTCGAGGTCGCCGATCATCGGCCAGAACGCATCGAGCCCGAACATGCGCGCGAGCTGGCGCAGCGACTGCGGATGGTCCGAGCGCAGCAGCCGCGACGCGGGCGAGTGCGCAAACAAGCCGTGGCTGTACTCGAAGACGCCGTTGGCGGCGAGGAGGCGCATCGCGCGGGCGAGCGCCTCCGGGTGAACGCCGGTCGCCTGGGCGAGTATGTCGGCGCTCTGTGGCTGATCTCCCAGGGCGTCGGCAACGCCGAGGTTCGCGATCGCATGCAGGCAACGCGGCAGCACGGCGCCGCCCGCCACCTGCAGAATGGTCGTGACCGACGCCGGGTCCGCTGACACAGTCGTCATCGAGTCGGTATCTCCTTCGGCCTTCACACTTCCGTCGGGCTGGAAGCGGAACGCGGTTGACATCCTGGAATTGAGCAGGTGAAGTGTATCCGGAAGAGGCTCCTATGAAGGCGGTCACTGATTCCATCACGTCCATCGAACGCCTGATCCAGCGCGATCGAGTGTGGATCGCGGCTGGGACTCTTTGTCGCGATTGGCGTCGCCTGGTTCTACCTGACGCGCGAAGCGGCAGCCATGAACGTCATGGTCGCCGACGCGCGGTTGCACGCCGCCATGGGCATGGCCGGCGTGAACCTGCGCGCGTGGGGCGCGTCCGACTGGCTGGCGCTCTTCGTCATGTGGGCCGTGATGATGGTCGCGCATGATGCTGCCGTCCGCCGCTCCGGTCATCCTGCTCGTCCTGAGTGCCTACCGTCTGCGCCGCGACAAACACGCGCGTCTGGCCGCACTCATGTTCATGGGCGGCTATCTGCTCGTCTGGACGACGTTCAGCGCCGTTGCTGCGCTGGGGCAACTCCTGCTGCATCGCGCGGCGGTGCTGAGCGAAGACATGCGCGTCCGTTCAGCGGTGGTGTCGGGTGTGATCCTGCTGCTCGTCGGCGTCTATCAATGGCTGCCGCTCAAGAACCGATGCCTCGTGCACTGCCAGGCGCCACTCGCGTTTCTCACGCAGCACTGGCGCAGGGGCGTGGCGGGCGGTCTGGCGATGGGGGTGCGGCACGGCGCCTACTGCGTCGGGTGCTGCTGGCTGCTGATGGCGCTGCTGTTCGTGGTCGGGGTGATGAATCTGGTGTGGATCGCCGCGCTCGCGGCGTTCGTGCTGCTCGAAAAGCTCGGCCCCGGAGGCGCCATCGCCGGACGGATCGGCGGTCTTGCCGCTGCCGTCTGGGGCGTCGTTCTCATCCTCCGCTGACGGCGCCGGAATCGCCGCCGCGCGAAGCCGCATCAATGAGTCGTCAGTACTCGACCAGGACGCCGCCGAGGACCATCAGCCAGGGCGCGACGGCGACGCCGATGTAGAGTCCAGCCATGATCGCCAGCGGCCTGTGCGAGGCGGTCCGATAGAGGATGTAGCCGCACACGCACGCGAGCAGCTTGGCAGAGACGAGCGCGCGGAATGGACCGATCGCGTACATCGTCGCGGCGAGCAGGTCGTTGCCTTCGACGTGAATCCCGAGCGTGGTGACGCCCCAGTAGGTCAGCAGCCCGTCGGCGATCTGCGCGGCCATGAAAATCGCGAAGACAATGGCCGCTTCGGTCCCCGATCCAGTGGAGACGTTATCGCTCGCCTTTGAAAGACGTTTGAACGCAAGGCTCCGTAACGTCGTCACAGGTGAGCGATAATTCCACATTCCTTCCATTCGAAAGGACCCCACGATGAGAATGCCGACCATTGCTGCGCGCCTGTTTCTTGTGTCAGTCGCAGCAATTGGGGCAACGCAAGTCCAGGGCCAGGGATCGGCGGCTCCGGCGTTCGAAGTGGCGTCGGTAAAGCCCAGTAATCCCGACGTCTCCAACCCTATTGTCAGCCTTCCCGATGATTATGCCGGCCCCTGGCGGACGTCTGACCGGGACTAATGTGGCGCTCCGTCAACTCGTGCTTACCGCCTACGAGCTGCAGGACTTCCAGCTCGTGGGTGGGCCGTCCTGGGTGACGTCGCGCAAGTTCGACCTCAACGCCAAAGCCGCGAATCCCGACGCGACGATGAAGGAGGTCTTCGATCTCTTCGTAAGCTTCGTGGTTTAGTCAGCCGCAAAGCAGTAGAACAACCCATCTCCCATCGACGCGCGCAGTGCGCGCTGGCTGCAGCCGCGTGAGAGGTGTGCCGAGTTCCATGAGTCGGAGCGCTGGCCGCCGCCGCTCCTGTTATGGTGGCCGAGCATCGCGCGACCTGCAGCGTCGTGGCTGGTCCATCCAGCGCAGGTCGTGTCCGCGGGACCAGCGGTGAGCGATCCGTCCGGATTGCTGCCAGTCAGAATGTCGTGGCGTCCAGGCGCCACGGCCGTGCCTTTTTCCGTGAGCGCCGTCTCACGCCCGAGGGTGTTCCCT
Organism: uncultured Acidobacteriota bacterium; assembly: GCA_963793705.1. Taxonomy (GTDB): domain Bacteria; phylum Acidobacteriota; class Vicinamibacteria; order Vicinamibacterales; family UBA2999; genus Gp6-AA40. The sequence continues at coordinate 11,589 of CAWCBC010000029.1, forward strand.
TCGCCGTGCAGTTCACGAAGATCCGCGGCGATGCGCACTCCGGCGGCGTTGACCCAGGGTCCTTTGCCGATGCGATCGCGGGCGTTGACGGCCGGGCTCGACGCCGTCGCCGGAGCGCTGAGATAGGCACGCCATCGATGATTGCCGTGGCCGGCGTTCTGCGCGAGCCTCTGGCAGTGGTTGTCGGCCCCCGACAATCCGCCAAGGTTGCCGCCGAAACCGCGTCCGACGCTCGTCACGAAGAACGTCATCGCCGGCGACGTCGCACCGCCGGACTGTCCAGCCTGCAAAGTGCCGCCGTCGCTCGAGATCCACACGCACGCCGCGGCGATCACCACCGTCCCCCTTATCCCAAACACCCCAATAGTTTGCCCCTGTTTCCAGCCATTAGGCCGGACGAAAGGCCGACCTCAAGGTCGGCCTCTACCTCACCTTCTCCGTCCCCAGATCTTGGGCCTAACCGTAACCGCCAGCCCATCGTCTAAGTGGCCAATGGAAGGCGACGTCGCCGCCGTCCTGGCCCGGGCGAGCGGGGGTGATGGGGAGGCGTTTGGCCTGTTGGTGAATTCGCACGCGCGGACGGCGTTCCGGCTGGCCTACCGGCTGACCGGTGACGAGCGGGACGCGGAGGACGTCGTGCAGGAGAGCTTCATCCGCGCCTATCGCCAGCTCGGTCGCTTCGAGGCGCGCTCCAATTTCGGCACCTGGCTCCATCGCATCGTCGTCAACTGCGCGATGGACAGCCTGCGCGCGAGGCAGACGCGCCGGATGGAACGCCTGAGTCCGGTGGTCGAGGACGTGCCGGACACGGCGGCGGCCGACCAGCCCTCGCCGGAGCGGCTGGCCCTCAGTACCGAAATCCGGCGCCGCGTCGATGCCTCGATGGCTGGATTGACGCCGCAGGAGCGCGTGGCGTTTGCGCTGCGCCATTACGAAGGGCGCAGCATCGACGAGATTGGGCGCACGCTGGGCGTGCAGAAGAGCGCGGCCAAGCACGCGATTTTCCGCGCCGTGAAGAAGATTCGCGCCGCCCTGGAGCCATTGCGGAGAACCACATGAACCACTGCTCAGATGACGACCTGCTGCTCGAGTACTACGGGGAGCCCTCCGACGCGGCGACGCACCTCGGCGCGTGCACGGACTGCGCCGCGCGGTATCGCGAGCTGAAGGCGCTTCTCGACGAGGTCGCGCTGGAGCCGCCAGACCGCGGCGAGCGATACGGTCTCGAGGTCTGGCAGGCGATTCGGCATCGGTTGCCGGCGCGCGAACGAACCTGGCTCGGTCTGGTGACTCCGCGATGGGGCCTGGCCGCGGCAGCCGTGCTGCTGCTCGCCGTCGGATTCACCGCGGGTCGGGTGTGGCCACGAGCGGAGCAGACGTCGCCGGCCTCGGATGCAGGAACCGTCGCCCGCGCGTCGGCGGCGGACGAGGAGGCACGCCGCCGGGTCGTGCTGCTGGACGTGAACGATCATTTCGGTCGTTCGGATGGCGTGCTCGCAGAGGTGATGAACGCCGCCGGGCCGCGCGATCTGCCTGCGGAGCGTCTGCGGGCAGCCGACCTGTTGGCGGCGAGCCGGCTCTATCGCCAGAACGCCGTTGCCATTAACGAGCCGGCGCTGGCGGCTGTGCTCGAAGAGGTTGAGCACGTGCTGCTCGATATCGTGCACCAACCGGCGCGGGCCACCGCGGCCGACCTCGATGACATCCGTCGTCGCATCGATTCGGCGGGACTTCTTTTCAAAGTTCGTGTGATGACCAACGAGCTGCAGCATCGGCTCGCGCAACCGTCACCCCCCGGCGCAACCTTGTCCACTTCTACGATTGGCTGACACCATGACCACAAAACTGACTGTTCTTGCCTCGATTGCTCTGTTGACCATTGCTGGCGCCGCGTCGGCGCAGCAGGCCGTTGCCGTCGCGGCATCTGCGCAGAAGGCCGTGGCAGTGCCACCCGCGCCTCAGCAGACCCCGTTTCCGGTTGTCACGGCCGCACGCCAGAACGGGATACCTCGCATCGAGTTGCCGCACATCGAGTTGCCCGACTTACACCTGGACCTCGAGGCGATTCGTGACAGCGTAGCAATGGCTCAGCAAGTAGCGATGGCGGTTCAGCCGTTCAATTTCAAGCACCAGGAACACAGCCAGGTGGAGTCCCAGGTACTCGCAGGCACGGCAGCGGATCGACAACAACCAGTACGACCGCGCCCTCGAGCCGCTCGATCGGGTGATCAGCGCCAAGGGCGAGCGCGTCGACGGTGCGATGTACTGGAAGGCGTACAGCTTGATGAAGCTGGCGCGCCGCGACGAGGCTCTCTCGACCCTCGGGCAGTTGACGAAGCAGTTCCCCGAGAGCCCGTGGGTTCGCGATGGGCGCGCGCTTGAAGTCGAAGTGAAGCAGGCCGCCGGTCAGAACGCCGCGACGGATGGGGTGGACGACGAGACGAAGCTGCTGGCACTGAACGGGCTCATGCGCACGGATCCGGACAGGGCGCTTGCTGCCGTCGAGAAGATGCTTGCCGGCAGCGCCAACGTCAGGCTCAAAGACCGCGCGCTGTTCGTGCTCAGTCAGAGCCGGAGTGAGAAAGCGGTCGGTACCATCAGCAATGTGGCCAGAAGCAATACCAATCCAGACCTCCAGCAACGCGCGATCCGCTATCTCGGTCAGTCGAACAGTGTCGACGCGATGACGACACTGTCCACCGTGTATCGCGGCAGCAACTCGATGGACACGAAGAAGGCGGTTATCTCGGCGCTGGCGTCGTCGCGAAATCCAGGCGCAGTCACGGCGCTCGTTGCGCTCGCACGTGCCGAACGGAACCCTGAGTTGAAGAACTTGATCATGCGGCACCTGACCAACTCGAACTTCATGAACTCCCCCGAAGCGAAGACCTTTATGGAGGAGATTCTGGCGAAGTGACACGCGCACTCCTGGCGGTGCTCGTTCTTCTCAGCGCCGCCTGTCTCCTTGTCGGCCCAGTCCCCGGTCGTCAACGCCGTCGTCGAGCGGCGGACGCCGTCGGCGGATTTCGCGCGTGACGTGCAGAGTGTTGCCGCGCGGCCAACGGCGGCGTGGATCGGATATCGGGTTCCGATTCAACGCCGACGCGAGGTGTCGATTCAGACCGGCGACAGCTGCTGCGGGCGATGCCGCCTTGCCCCGCCGACGGATCTCGTCGTGCTTGCCAGGGTGCAGGGCGGGGCGGTCGCCGAGCTGCGGCCCCTGGCCGTCGATTGCGACATGGATGCCGGCGGCATGCCACTCGTCTGGTTCGACGGGGTGAGTGCTGATGCAAGCGTCGCGTGGCTGAGCACGCTGGTCACAGCCCAGACTGACGGCACGCGTCGCCTCTCCGAGAATGCGCTTGTCGCGATTGCGCAGCACGCCGGATCGAGCGCATCTGCGGCGCTCGTGCGATTCGCCGCAGACTGGAACGACACAGCTGCGAGGCCGCGCGCTGTCCTGGCTGGCGCAGCGTGCCGCCAGCGAGGCGCTCCCGGCGATCGACGCGGCCCTGAAGGACCCGGAGCTCGAAGTGAAGAAACAGGCGGTCAATGCGCTGAGCCGGTTCCCGAATCAGGAAGGCGTGCCGAAGCTGATCGAGGTCGCACGCTCGCACAGCAACGCGGAAGTCCGGCGCCAGGCGATGTTGCGGCTCGGCGACTCGAAGGATCCTCGCGCCGTAGAGTTCTTCGCTCAGATTCTTCTTCGCTGAAGGCTCGAAGGTCTAAGGGACCCATGCGCTTCACGACAATACTGGCGATGACTGCCGCCATGGTGCTCTCCGTGGGAGCTGCCGTCTCTCTCAGCGCTCAGTCGGGCCGCCAGCTGATGCGGCTCTGGACAGTCTCATCGCGAAGCAGATGGCTGACGCGAACATTGTGGGCGTCGGGGCCGCCGTCATCGTGAAGCGGCAGGTCGTGTGGATGAAGGGATACGGGTTCGCGGACTACGCAGCGCACACGACCGTTCACCCCGCACACCGTCATGAACGTCGGATCCATCAGCAAGACTTTCACCGGCGTGGCGATGATGCGGGCCGTCCAGGAAGGGCGGCTCTCGCTCGACGTTGACATCAACAAATACCTGCCCTTCCGGGTGGTCAATCCCCACCGCCCAGACGCGCTGATCACGCTCCGGCACCTTGCCACGCACACGTCGGGGATCAAGGACCGGTGGGATGTCTACCACGGCGTCTATCGCTACGGCGGTGAACGGCCCGCGCCGCTCGGCGACTTTCTCGCCGACTACTTCGGGACTGAGGGTGCGCATTACTCCCGCGACAACTTCCTGGACGCGCGGCCGGGTGCCCTCCGCGAATACTCCAACATCGGGGCTGCGCTCGCCGGCTTTATTATCGAGCGCGCGTTCGGCGAGTCGCTGCCCGCCCACACACGCCAGCACATCTTCGCTCCGCTGAGATGACGAGCACGCCGTGGCATTTGTCCGAGGTGGAGCTCGACACGCACACCACGAACTTCGTCTCGCAGAACGGCATGGCAATCCCCATCCAGCCATACGAGCTCACCGACTATCCCGCCAGTGGGGTTCAAACCTCGGTGTCGGACCTCTCGAGGTTTTTCATCGCCCTGCTCAACGAAGGGACATACCAGGGCACGCGGATCCTGGACGCGAAGATGGCCGCCGAGATGACACGTTTCAATTCTCCGATGCGAACCGGCCCGAGAACTACCCGGCCGGGGAGGGCAACTCGGGGCTCTTCTGGCGGACGAAGTTCAACGGCACACGCGTCGGCCACGGGGCAACGATCCAGGGCTGAGCGCCGAGATGCTGGCTGACCTCACCGGCGAGGTCGGAATCATTCTCTTCAGTAAACACGTCGGTTTCCGGCCCCGACCAGCGCTTGACGCTCGAGATTCTGAACGCGCTGTGGTCGTATGCCGAGTCGCTGCGGAAAGACAGCGCTCTCGGCCTTAGGCCTTAGCCCTTCGGCCTGAAGTAAGCTGCACCCGTGGCTTCGCGGAATCGCCTCCCGCCGATCCCGACCGATCGACTGACCCCGGATCAGGAGGCAGCCGCGCAGGAACTGGTCGCGGGCCGTCGCGGCGCCGTCATCGGTCCGTTCATCGCGACGCTGCGCAGCCCGGAGTTGACCCGGCGGCTGCAACGGCTGGGCGATTACATCCGCTTCGATGCCGCGCTGCCCGAGAAGCTGAGGGAAATGGCGATTCTCCTCACGGCGCGGGAATGGACCCAGGGCTTCGAGTGGGATGTACACGCCCCGCTCGCGGAGAAGGCCGGGCTCAGCGTCGCCACGATTGCCGCGATCGCCGAGGGCCGCGCCCCTGAGTTACGCGAGCGTGGTGAGTCGCTGGTCCACGATGTGTTCACCGAGCTTCATCGTGGGCATGCGGTCAGCGATGCGACCTATGAGGCCGCAGTCGATGAGTTTGGCGAGCAGGGCGTGGTCGATCTCGTCGCGTTGATCGGCTACTACACGACGCTCGCGATGATCATGAACGTCGCGCAGACGCCGTCGCCGTCCTTGCCCAGCCCCCGCCTTCGCAACTCGCTCTCGCCGTAGCTTCGGCGTGGCAGGCTTTAGGCCTCCACGCGTGTGCCTGACGCCTCGTTCCTGCTCAGGACGAGCCAGACGGCAATGCCAGTCGCCGGCATCGCCGCGATGATCCAGAAGATCAGATCCCATCGCCCGGCGTCCATCCATCCCATACCCTGGCCGCCGATCAGGCGCAGGAAGAAGAAGTTCACGAATGCCCATGCGCCCGAGGCGATGCCCGACATCATCGCCGCCTGCTCGCGCGGAAACGCGTAGGAGCCTACCTTCAGGGCCAGCATCTGAAAACCGCCGCCAATGAAGCAGGACCATGACATCAATGCGATCGTCATCGTCAGCGACTGCGTCAACGTCGTCAGCGCAAGGACGAGCGATCCCGCTGTCAGCAGCAGGAAGAATCCGATCGGACGACGGTTGTTCGCGGCAAACTTGTCCGCCGCCCATCCGAAGAAGAAGTATCCGATCCCCCAGGCGAGCGGCGGAATCCAGAACACCTGCGTGATCTGCGCCTGCGTGATCCCAAGCCCTCGATTCAGATACACCGGAAGAATCGTGAGAATAGGACCAGGCGATAGCGCTGGCAGCGCATAGCTGAAGACAAGTGCCCAGACCCGGCGCTCGAACGGATTCGGAATCGCCATTTTGCCGGTTCGCGCGGCTCGTCGCGGCAGGAACGGCGGCCTCGCGATGGAGGCCCACAGCACGAGCCAGATCACGCCAAGCCCGCCGGTCAGATAGAAGGCCGCTTGCCAGCCGTATGCAACGGCGATCGGCCCGGCAATCAGCGGTGTGACGATCGCTCCAATGGTGCCGCCGCTGAACGACGTGGCGATGCCGCGCGCACGCAGGTGCACCGGAAGCGACTCCACCGCCGTGCGCAGGCCCCCTGGAAACGTCGCGCCTTCGCCCAGGCCGAGCACCGCGCGGGCGAGCGCGAATCCCGCGAACGTGGTCATCCATGCGTGGGAGATGCTGGCCGTTGTCCAGAGCGCCACTGCCAGCAACATCCCCACGCGCAGCCCGACGTAGTCGAGCGTCGAACCCCACACCGGGTTCGCAAACATGTAGGCGAGAAAGAACAGGGAGGACGCGTCGGCAAACTGCCCGGCCGTCAGACCCGTTTCCTTGAGGATTGTTGGAGAGAGCGCCGACCAGACTTGACGATCGACGAAGGCGAGCCAGGAGCAAAACGCCATGCCGAGGCAGGGCACCCACATGCGCCAGCCGGGCGCGAGTGTGGCGTCTGTCGAACGAGCAGCCTGTGTTGTGGACATGGAGGCCGCATCCTATCCAAGAACGCGGGGAGGGGGAAGGAGCTTTTCGACTAGGATCGGCGGCGCGGACGCTCGGGGCGATCGGGGGAAGACACGTTCTCGTCGATGCCGACGGTCAGTTCGAGCGTGGAGTGCGGGGAGCCACCAGCCCCTGGGACGTCCACGTCCACTACGCGGCTGTGCCTGTCGGGTTCGCCGGAGTCCCGGATGCCGCCGAGCACGCGTTCGAGGATGTCGACGTCATGCTTTCTGCGATCTACGTCGGCCATGTTCATAATCAGTGCACATGTGATGCCGTCCGTCTTCGCAAGCGCTACAGCGGGACAGCCCGCGTTCGCGCAGGCGCTTCGGCAGGGCCAGGGAGGGTAAGGATGCGGGCTCATCTGCTTATTGCTGCGGTGATTGCGATCTCCGGAGCCGTTGTTTCAGCGCAGGGACAACCGAAGGGCTGCGATCGCGACTGCCTCATCGGTATCGCCGAGCAATACCTTGACGCACTCGCCGCGAAGGACTCCAGGCGCCTGCCGCTGGCGAACCCGCGTTACACGGAAAACGGCCAGCGCCTCAAGCTCGGTGACGGCCTGTGGAATTCCATTACCGCGCGAGGTACCTACAAGCTTCACGTAGCCGACGCCATTGCCGGCCAGGTCGTCACCTTTTCGACGATGCGCGAGAACGGGACGCCGCTGATTGTCGCCGTCCGGTTGCGGGTCGAAAAGGAGCGCATCACCGAGATCGAAACGATCGTGGCGCGCAGTGAGAATGGCGCCAAAGGCTTCGAGGCGCTGGGACAGCCACGCGAGGCGTTCTCACGGGTCACGCCGGCCAACGAACGCATGACCAGGCCCGATCTGGTCCGCACCGCCAACATGTACTTCTCGGGGATGCAGTTGAACGATGGGAAGGGCAAGTACCCGTTTGCCGACGACTGCAATCGAATCGAGAACGGTGCGCAGGCCACCAACGCGGCCGGTCGGGCCGGGCAGGCGCGCCCGGACCCGAAGACGGCGACGGGCTATTCCCCCATGTGGTCGTGCCGGGAACAGTTCGAATCTGGCCTGATCCACTTCGTCAGCCGCATCCGCGATCGTCGTTACGTCGCGGTCGATCACGAGCGCGGTCTGGTTGTCGCGTTCGCGTTCTTCGATCACGACGCGGGCCCATCCCGCACGTTCCAGACCCCGTCCGGCCGGAGCGTCACGGCCGGGCCGGTGCAGCCCTGGACGTGGATGATTGCCGAGCTGTTCAAGGTGGAGGGCGGGCTGCTCCACGAAATCGAAGCCATCCTCGAGCGCGTTCCCTACGGCATGCCGTCGGGCTGGAGCAGCTGGGAAGACGGGATGTCGGACAAGATTCAGTGGGTGAGGTAAAGGCTCGCCCGCTCAGCGGCGTAAGGACTGTGAGCGGAGGACACACATGAGACGCGAGTTTGTTCTGGCAGGCGTTGTTCTGACCGGTGCGTTGGTGACGGCCGCGGCGACCATTGCTGCTCAGCAGGCGCCTCCGGCTGGTGCTCCTGCGGCGCCGGGGCAGGGTCGCGGGGGCGGTCGCGGACCCGCGCCCGTCCCTGGCCCCATCGAGAAAGTGGCCAGACAACCTCTACATGATTCCCGGCGCGGGCGGGAACAGCGGGGTGTATCTCGCCGCCAACGGCGTCGTGCTCGTGGACACGAAGAACCCGAACAACGGGCAGTTGATCCTCGATCAGATCAAGACCGTCACCGACAAGCCGATCACGCACATCATCAACACCCACACGCACGGCGACCATAACGGCAGCAACAGTCTTCTTCCCGGCGACCGTCGAGATCGTCACGCAGGAGAACACGAGGGCCAACATGCAGAAGATGCCGGCCTTCCAGGAGCCGGCCAACGCGCACGGCCTGCCCGATCGCACGTTCAGCGATCGGCTGACGGTGCTCAGCGGCAACGACGCCATCGACCTGTATTACTTCGGGCCGGCGCATACCAACGGCGACGCGCTCGTGGTATTCCGCAACTTGCGCGTCATGCACGCGGGCGACATGTTCGCCGGCAAGGGACAGCCGCTCATCGATCGCAACAACGGCGGCAGCGGCGTGGAATACGGCGCCACCATCGGCAAGGCGGCGGGCGGCATCAAGAACGTCGACCGCGTCATCACCGGCCACAGCACCGTGCTGCCGTGGCAGGACTTCGTTGACTTCGGCGAAGTCAACCGCTGGCGCTCGCGCACGCGCGCGACGCGCTGAAGGCGGGGAAGACGCCGGAGCAGGCGATGACGGAATTCAAGCTGCCCGAGAAGTTCAGCGCGGCGAGGCTTTACCATGCCGGCGGCGGCCGCGGCGGCCCGGGCGGCAACTTCGGCATCATCATGGAGGAGTTCAAGACCGCTAAGTGAGCGGCCGGCGGGTCCGCTTCGCTTGGCTTTCAGTGCTCGGCGGAACCCGCCCTACAGGTACCTTCGTAGGCCAGGTTCCGCGACGGGCCGGTTCCATCGGCGCGGACCCGGCGTTTCCTGCCTCCGATATACGATTAGGTTTCCACCGACTCGTATCCCGGACTCACTGTGTCTCACTCGTGGAAAGTTCATAAGTTCGGCGGCTCCAGCGTGGCGGATGCCGCCTGCATGACGCAGGTCGCCGCCATTCTCGAGGCCGACCCGTCGCCGAGCCTTGCCGTGGTCCTGTCGGCCGCGCGTGGCGTGACGGACGCCCTGCTCGGCCTCATCGCCGCCGCCGAACGGCAGGAAGACGTCGCACCAGGCCTCGATGCCGTCCGCACTCGTCACGTCGAGATGGCGACGACGCTCTGCGATTCGCATTCGGCCGCCGAATTCATCCGCTCGCTCGACGCCGACTGCGGCGACATCAGCAGCATCCTTCACGGCGTGCGCCTGACGCGCGCGGCCTCGCGCAAGACGCGCGATCTGGTTGCTGGCTTCGGCGAGATCTGGTCCACGCGTCTCTTCGCGCGGTTTCTCGGCAGCCGCGGCAACCGGAAGGGCGTGCAGTGGGTCGATGCCCGCGAGGTCATTCAGGTGGAATGGACGCCGCTGGGGCCCTCGGTGCAATGGGAGGCGTCGCGCGCCCGCGCGGCGGCACTGCGGGATCACAACCCGGCCACGCTGATCATCACCGGCTTCATTGCGCGCGACCCGAAGGGGCTGCAGACCACGCTCGGTCGCAACGGCAGCGATTTCTCGGCGTCGATCTTCGGCGACCTGCTCGATGCCTCAGAGATTTACATCTGGACCGACGTGGACGGCGTGCTCAGCGCCGACCCGCGCCGCGTGCCCGACGCCACGGTGATCGACTCGCTCTCCTATCACGAGGCGATGGAGCTCGCCTACTTCGGCGCCAAGGTGATTCATCCGCAAACGATGGCGCCGGCGGTGGAGAAGCGGATTCCGATCTGGATCCGCAATACGTTCGCGCCGGAGAAGCCGGGAACGCTGATCTGCGAGGCGCCGGTGTCGTCGCACGCGGTCAAGGGGATCACCAGCATCGATCGGATCGCGCTGGTCAACGTCGAAGGCGCCGGGATGATCGGCGTGCCCGGCACCGCCGAGCGGCTCTTCGGCGCGCTCCGTGACGAAGGCGTGTCGGTGATCCTGATTTCGCAGGGCAGCTCGGAGCATTCGATCTGCTTTGCCGTGCCCGACGCCGATGCCGCGCTCACGGAACGGACGGTGCGGCAGGCGTTCGACACCGAGCTCCGGCAGGGTCAGATTCAGAACGTCGACGTGGTGGGCGGGTGCAGCATCCTGTCGGTCGTCGGCGACGGCATGGCCGGCACGCCGGGCATCGCCGCCAGCGTCTTTGGCGCGCTGGCCGCGGCCGGCGTCAACATCCGGGCGATCGCGCAGGGATCATCCGAGCGGAACATCTCGGCCGTCATCGACGAACGCCAGAGCACCCGCGCGCTTCGCGCCGTGCACGCCCGCTTCTACCTGTCGCCGCACACCGTCTCGATCGGCTTGATCGGGCCGGGCACGGTCGGCGCCGTGCTGCTCGAACAGATCGAGTCGCAGCGCGAGCGGCTGCTCCGTGATTTCCACCTGGATCTGCGGGTTCGCGGCATCCTCACGTCGAAGCGCATGCGGCTGTCCGAGAGCTCGCTGGCACCGGCGGACTGGCGCGACGGCGCCGACGCGGCTCAGCCGGCGGACATCGTGGCGTTCGAGCAGCACGTGAATGCCGAGCACATTCCGCACGCGGTGATCCTCGATTGCTCGGCCAGCGCCACCGTGGCTGACCAGTATCCGCGCTGGCTGGCCGCGGGCATTCACATCGCCACACCCAACAAGAAAGCGAACAGCGGGTCGCTGGAGCTCTACACGCGTGTGGCCGAGGCGCGCCGCTCGGCGGGCTCGCACTATCTCTACGAAGCGACCGTCGGCGCCGGCCTGCCGATCATCGTCACGCTGCGCGATCTGCGCGAGACCGGCGACGAGATTCGCCGCATCGAAGGCATCTTCTCCGGAACGCTCGCCTACCTCTTCAACGTCTGGGACGGCTCGCAGCCGTTTTCCGCTGTCGTGCGCGATGCCAAGGCGAAGGGATTCACCGAGCCGGACCCGAGAGACGATTTGTCGGGCATGGACGTCGCCCGGAAGCTGGTCATCCTTGGGCGGGAAATGGGACTGAAGCTCGAGCTGGCGGACGTCGCGCTCGAGGGGCTGATTCCAGCGCAGCTGGCGACGTGTCCACCGGACGAGTTCATGAGCCGTTTGGGCGAGCTCGACGCGCCGATGCTGGCGCGTCTTGAGTCCGCGCGAAAGGCGAAGCGCGTTCTCCGCTACGTGGCCGCGCTCGACGCCTCGAGCCGGACGGCGAAGGTGGGTCTCGTCGAGCTCGAGCGCAGCCACCCGTTCGCCAATATCAACCTGACCGACAACATCGTGCAGTTCGTGACCAGCCGCTATCACCAGAACCCGCTCGTCGTGCAGGGGCCGGGCGCAGGCCCGGCGGTGACCGCCGGCGGCGTGTTCGCCGACCTGCTGCGCGTGTGCTCGTATCTCGGGGCTAAGCTGTAGCGATTACAGACAACGTGAAACCACGAAGGGCACGAAGCGATCGAAGCACGCGAAGAAGATCAAGGATCTGTTTTTCGTTCTTCGTGGCCTTCGCGACCTTCGTGGTCTTCGTGGTTCACGTCGCGCGTGCGGGGCAACCCGCAGCCGCCGCCGTACAAAGCGCCGGCGCGCCGATCGACGTCGTTGACCTGAGCGTTGCCGAGGCGCAGCGACGCATGATCGCCCGCACCCTGACGTCCCGTGCGCTGACGCAGGCCTATCTCGATCGCATCGCTGCGCTGGACGACAGCGGCCCGCAGCTGAATGCCGTGATCGACATCAACCCCGCCGCCCTCAAGGAGGCGGAGGCACGCGACGCGGAGCGGAAAGTCGGCAAGTCACGCGGACCGATGCACGGCATTCCCGTGCTGATCAAGGACAACATCGACGTCGCAGGGATGATCAACTCTGCCGGCTCGCTCGCCTTCGCCGACAACCGTCCTCGGTCCGACGCCTTCGTGATTCGCCGCCTTCGTGACGCCGGTGTCGTCATTCTCGGCCGGACCAATCTGAGTGAGTGGGCGAATTTCCGATCGACGCGGTCGACGTCGGGATGGAGCTCGCGCGGAGGACAGACGAAGAACCCGCACGTGCTCGATCGCAATCCGTGCGGCTCGAGTTCGGGCTCGGCGGTGGCGGTCGCCGCGAGCCTGGTGTCCGTGGCGATCGGCACCGAGACGAACGGCAGCATCATCTGTCCCGCGTCGGTGAACGGCGTCGTCGGTCTCAAGCCAACGGTGGGTCTGGTGAGCCGAACAGGAATCATCCCGCTCGCGCCATCGCAGGATACGGCGGGACCGGTTGGACGCACCGTCGCCGACGTGGCGGCGCTGCTGGGCGCGATGGCTGGCGTCGATCCACGCGATCCCGCGACCAAAGCCGCCGCAGTCACGTCGCGATCCGTTTACACGGCATCCTTGAACGCCGGCGCGCTGAGCGGCGCGCGCATTGGCGCGCTGCGGCGGCCGTCCGTGCTGGCGCCGGATGTCGACACGGCGATGCAGACGGCCCTCGCCGCGATGCGCCGTGCGGGCGCGACGATCATTGACGTGCAGATGCCAACCTTCGGCCAATGGGACCAGTCCGAGGTGCTGCTCTACGAGTTCAAGACCAGTATCAACAAGTACCTTGCCGGGGGCAGCTCGGCGCAGAAGTCGCTCGCGGACCTCATCGCCTGGAATCGTGCCAATGCAGACCGTGTGATGCCGCTGTTTGGCCAGGAAATGTTCGAGCTGGCACAGTCGAAGGGGCCGCTGACGGACGCGGCGTACGTAAAGGCGCGCGACACGGCCACTCGGCTCGCTGGTGCCGACGGCCTGCTGGCGATCCTCGCCCGCGACAATCTGAACGCGATCATTACACCCAGCATCGGCGGCGGGTACAGCGCGGCAGCCATCGCCGGCACTCCGAGCATCACCATTCCGATCGGCGAGAGCCGCGGCCTGCCTCTCGGTCTGACCTTCATGGGTCGTCCGTTCAGCGAGGGCAGCTGATTGGTCTGGCGTACGCGCTGGAGCAGCTGACGAAGGCTCGTCGTCCACCCCGGTTCCTGCCGACCATTGAACCGTAGCTTCCGCCTTCAGGCGGAAGTCCGGGAACGATAGCCATTGGCGGTCAGCCCGCCTATGATGTGGGCCGATGAAGCAGCCGCTGCTCGGAATCGTCGCGACCGCAGTCGTGGTCGCCGTCTCGCTCGGGTTCCTCGCGCTCTTTGACTTCCCGACGTTCGTGGGGTGGGTGTCGTTCGTGATGCTCGCGCTCATCCCACCGCAAATCGTCACGGCCGTGATTGCGACCAACCCGCCGTTCGCTCCGCACGCGCAGCCCGCCCGCGGCGCGGTGATGCTCGCCGCGACCGCTGTGACCGGCTTCATCCTCGCGCCCATCGTCTGGATGCTCGTCGGCGAGGGCGCGAGTCCTCCTGGGCCGATTCCTTCGCAGTTCGCGGTCATCGTCGTGCCGACGACCTTCTTCCTGGCCATCGCGTTCGGCGGGTGGCCGTTTACACGGCTCTCGAGAAATATGGGCGTGGCCGGGTTCCTGCTGCTGGTGACCTCCTACGTGTTGACGTACGCGCTCTTCCGCGTCTTTTTCAACTACGAGTTCCTGCAGGGCGCGCCCGTCTACCTGGAGTCCGCGCCAACCGGCATGTTCAACGCGGTGACCGCGCTCGTGTTCTACGTGACGATGCTGGCTGGCATGTTTCTGATGTTGCACTTCGACCTGTGGCCGCTGACCTCGTCGCCGGCGTTGATGAAGCAGCCCGTGCTCGGCCTGGTGTGGACGATCATCGCCGCGGCGGTTGGCGCGATTGTCATGGCGGTGGCGACGGGTCCACTGGCGCTCGACCCGATGTACGTGCTCACGCGGATCACCGCGCCATTTATCTTCGGCACGATCGTCGTGCTGAACATGCTGCAGAACTCGCTGTTCGCGACGCTGCGGCAACCGCTCAAGGGTGTGGCGAACGCGATTGCTGCGGCTGTCATCGGCGTGGTGCTGGCACAGCTGTATGGCAAGGTCGATCGGCTGCTCGTCGGAATCGAGTTGCCGTCGGGCGCACCCGGCTACGAATACGAGCTGTGGCTGGTGAACGCACTCCTCAGCGTGACGTTCCCGTTCCTGATCTTCTTCGCGGCCTACTTCGCGTTCTGGCCGTTGGCGCCGAACCCGCCGGCCGAATCAGTCGAAGCCCGGGCCTGAACTCATCGGTTGAGCTTTGCCGTGGGCCATCCAACATATATTTTGATCGCTGATGTTTGATCCCACCACGGTGCGGCGGCCTGCTGGTCGACACGTCATCAGAAGCCATGAGCCTCACCGATGCGCAAAAGCTCGAGCGGGAGGCGCTGCGCCTCGCGGCGATCGTCGATTCGTCAGAGGATGCGATCGTCAGCAAAGACCTGAACGGGATCGTCCAGACATGGAATCGCGCCGCCGAGAAGATGTTCGGCTACACCGCTGAGGAAATCGTCGGACGTCCGATCCGGCTCATCATTCCCGCGGAGCGCCAGTCCGAGGAGGACAAGGTTCTGGCGACGATCCGGGAAGGCCGACGCCGTCGAACACTTCGAGACCGTCCGGCAGCGCAAGGACGGCAGCCTCATCGAAATCTCGCTGAGCGTCTCGCCGGTGCGAGCGCGCGACGGCACGATCATCGGCGCCTCGAAGATCGCGCGGGACATTTCCGAGCAGCGGCGTCTGGCGCGGCGGGCAGAAGAAGCCGGGCGCGCGAAAGACGTCTTCCTGGCGATGCTGTCGCACGAGCTCCGCACGCCGCTCAACGCGGTGCTGGGCTACACGCGGATGCTCCGCGACGGCCGGTATACGGTCGAGCGTCGCGAACAGGTGATCGAGATCATCGAACGCAACGCCCGTGTGTTGTCGCAGCTGGTGTCCGACGTCCTCGACGTCTCCGCCATCGTCACCGGCAAGGTCCGGCTGACGCTGAAGCCGTGCGATATCGGGAGCCACGCTGCTGGCCGCCGTCGACAGCGTGCGTCCGTCGGCGGACGCCAAAGGGGTGGCGTTGCGGGTCACGATCCCTGATGAGCGCCGTCACTGCCCGGTGCGACGCCGATCGGATGCAGCAGGTGTTCTGGAATCTGCTGTCGAACGCGATCAAGTTCACGCCGCGCGGCGGCGTCGTGCACGCGACGCTGACCGCGCAGGACGATGCGCTGTCGGTTGTGGTGGCGGACACGGGAATCGGCCTCAGGCCCGAGTCGCTGCCGTTCCTGTTTCAGCGCTTCTGGCAGGCGGACAACGCTGCACACGCGGGCCCACGGCGGCATGGGCCTCGGCCTCGCGCTGGCGCGCCACTTCGTGGAACTCCACGGCGGGACGATCAGCGCCGAGAGCCAGGGCGAGGGCCACGGCTCAACGTTCACCGTCACGCTCCCACGCCCCGGCATGATCGCGTTTGTGACGGCCAATCTCCTGGCGGCGTCGTCCTTACGGGCATGAGCGTTCGCCTTCTGACCGTCGTGGCCGTGCTGATTGCCACCGGCGCCCACGCGCAGGAGCCGCCGCAGCCGCCTGATCCACCGGCTGGCGCTGCCGCGTGGTCGCTGATCATCTACACGACGGGAGGATTCACCGGCCAGGGTGTCGGGTCTGTGACGATCAGCTCCGACGGTCAGATGGGATGCGGCTCCGCGCCTTGTGCCACGCCGGTCGCGGTGGCGCGGCTGAAACCAGTGTCTACCGCGATCGCGTCGATCATCGATGCTGCCTGGATTCGGCGGACGCCATCCGGGTTGTGCCGGGATTGCATACAGACGACCATGGTCCTCAAGCGGCGCGAAGGCGATGTCGTTCGCACCTACGTCGCCAGCTGGGACGACAGCCAGGCTGCGAGCCCGGAAATGCGTGAGCTGCGGCGGCTCGCCCTCGATCTCCGACCCACCTCCGCGCGCTGAAACCACCTGCGGACAGCCGTGATTACTTTGTGGTCTTCGTGGCCTGCGTCACGAAATTGATTCCACCAATCACAGCGCCGGGCGGAACGTCGACTGGCGCGGCAGCCGTCGCATCCGTGGTGCCGGGATAGTAGACGGTCGCATAGGTTTCACCCCGCAGGGCCATGAACGGGATGAAGTTTCCGGATTTCAGCATCTGCGCCAGCGACGTCATCCCCTGGCCTTCGCCGGGGCTGTACGGACCGGGGCGAGTGGGCACGACGATCATCGCTGTTGGAGGCGCGTTGCCGAGCCGTCATCTCGGTTTCGATCCGCGCAGCCAGATAGGGTGCGGCGCTGACGACATACGCGCCTGGTAGTAAGCCGTACAGGCGATACTCACCAAGATCGTTGGTCGTCGCTTCGAACGTGGAGTCTTTCTGCGACGCGCGCACGTAGACGTCGGGAACGGGATCACCATACTCATCGACGACTCGCCCGGTGATGACGCCGGTCGGAGTCATGGCGACGACGAGATCGCGGATCGACTGACCCGACGCGATCGTCACCGTGCGGCCGGCGGCGCGGACGAACGCATCATGCTGCGCGAGAAGCCGATACGTTCCGGCCGCAACGCCGCGAAAGATGAAGCGTCCGCGTTCGTCGGTATCGGCGACGCGAGTGTCGGTGAGGCGGCCTTCAACGCTGGTGAGCATCACCCGTGCGTGCGCGACCGGTTCCGTCGTGCCGGCTTTGATCGCCACACCCTCCACGGATGGAGGCGACGTCTGCAGCAGCGCCGCGAGCAGGAGGGCAGGTGTCTCATCGCAGCCTCAACGTGACGGTCTGCCGGGCGTTCTCGACGACGCGCACCCGCGTGCCGCGGCTTTCGAAGCGGCGAATGACATCCGGGTCCTGCCACGTCGGCGGATCGACATCCTCGGTGAACAGCCGGTACTCGCCCAACTGCACCTCGTCGAATCGGATCTTGCCGAATTCGTCCGTGGATGCACTGCGGTAGCGCGCCGACTCGTTCCGTTGCGGCGCGTCGGGGACAAGGGCCA
Organism: uncultured Acidobacteriota bacterium; assembly: GCA_963793705.1. Lineage (GTDB taxonomy): Bacteria > Acidobacteriota > Vicinamibacteria > Vicinamibacterales > UBA2999 > Gp6-AA40. The sequence goes on from CAWCBC010000029.1 coordinate 28,917, forward strand.
CGGTTGCGCCTTGGACCGGCCGCTGGTTGCCATCGACCACGATGATGTCGATTCCGCCCGAGGCGAGGCTGAACACGAGCTCGAGTGGCGTATTCGCGTGTTCAGGTCCCACACGAAACGTGCGGCCAGTCACGTCGTCTGCTCCCAGCCGCGCTGAGACGGGCACAAGGAAGCCGCGTCGTCCCGCGGCAATCCGCGTCCGATACTCGCCGGTTTCCACGTTCTCCATCGTGAAGGTGCCGTCGGGTTGAAGCAGCACGGAGTATCCCGTGTAGTTCGGCATTCTGTTCAGCTGAACAAAGCTCGAGGGCGCCGTAGTGCCAGCCGGCACACCTGTAAACGACACGCGTCCCCGGATCGTGGTGCCCGGAGTCATCGCGAGGGTCACGTTCTCGAGATTTCGATCCCTGACATCGATTGCGATGGTGCCGAAAAGACGCACGTTTGTCGTGGTTCTCGCCACGAGGTCGTATCGTCCGGGTGGGACAGCGGCCAGCTCGAACGAACCGGAGGCGTCAACCATGCTGCTCGCAATCGAGAGCGTGCGGCCTTCCTGTGGCGCCACGCCGACCGAGACGTTCTGCACCGGTTGTCCGGTTGCTGCGTCAACCACACGTCCGCGGACGCGCACGATCGGGGAACGTGCGACGGTGAGATCAATGCCGGGGACGGTCCGCCCACCCTGCACCTCAATCGCCGCCGCAGACGTTTCGTCAGTCGTGCCTGGAAAGAACACGGGCACAAAGATGCGGTTGTCCAGTGCGGTCGCGTCAACAAGGTCCTTTGCCAGTGCGTCGACCGCCGGTGTGCGGACCTGCCGTTGATTGCGATTGGCGTTGCTGGGAATTGTCGGGACGACGTAGGTATCACCCTCGATTCGAGGGCCGTCGGGTGGAGCCGCCGTCACGTAGTAGATGCCCGGTGCCAGGCCGAACAGCCGGTACTCGCCGAGATCGTCGCTCCTCGCGTAGTCGGCCATGTTCAGCGTCCGCCGGCCGTCGAAGAACGAGGCGCGCATCGCACGCACCAGCACCCCTCGAGCCGGGCGGCCGTCGTCGAGCACCCGGCCGGATATCGCGCCGGTCGGGATCATCGTGACCGTGATTCGCGTGGTCTGACCTTCAACCAGCCACACGGGGTTACCGTTGCCGCTGGCAGCGCGGCGTCCGTGCTCGCCGCGGAGGTAGCCCTGACGCTCGGTGAATACGCGGTAACTCCCGGCGGTCAGATCACGGAACGTGAAGCGGCCGTTCGCGTCGGCAACGCCGGTTCGGTAGTCGGCCACCGAACCGCCGACCTTGGCGACGACGATGCGGGCGTGGGGGACGGGGGTGTTCGGGCCGAGGGTGACGGCCTGACCTTCAAGCGTCAGGCGTCCAGCCGGGGCCTGAAGCAGCGCCAGGAAGAGCAGGGCCAGTCTCGCCATGAGTGCTGAGCGTTAGACGGTAGACGGCGGAATTATCTTCCAACCACGAAGCTCACGAAGTCCAAGAAAATCGAGGCCGACCCAGGGTCGGCTTCTACCAGAGACAACGAAAGCTTTCTTCGTGGCTCTTCGACCTCTTCGTGCCTTCGTGGTTAAGGCCGTGCACTCACTTCGCTTGAATATGGATCCCGCACTCGAGCTTCTCGCCCTGCCAGCGGCCTGAGCGCGGGTTGTTGGGATCGAGCGGCGGGGTCGTGCACGGCTCGCAGCCGATGCTCGTGTAGCCGAGCTCGTAGAGCGGAAGCAGCGGGATGTCGTGGTCCTTGGCGTATTTCCAGACGTCGCGCGCGTGCCAGCCGGCGATCGGCGCGACGCGCGAGATCACTCGGTCGGGCAGCTGGAACGGCTCGACTTCCTTCAGGTTGGCGCGCGACGGTGACTGGTCGCGGCGCAGCGCCGTGAACCAGGTGTCATAGCCGGCGAGCGCGCGGAAGAGCGGCTCCACCTTGTGCCGCGCGCAGCACGCCTGCGTGCTCTCACGCTCCCACAGCCCGACCTGCGGCTCCTTCGCGCGCAGGTTGATCAGGTTCAGCTTCCAGCGTTCGGTCAGCTCGTCGCGGTAAGCGAGCGTCTGCGGGAAGTGATGGAAGGTGTCGAGGAACAGCACCGGAATATCCGGCTGCTCCTGCAGCAGCATGTGCGTCAGGACGACGCACTCGGCCTGGAAGCTCGACGTGATGCACGGGGCCTTGGCTGATGCCCGAGAGCGGAAGCGATTACACTCCTCGCGCTCGTCAACGAGCACTTGAAACTTGTCAGTTGGAACTTGAGACTTCACGTAAGCATCTCCTCGAGCGCCTTCCTGACAAGCTCCGCTGCTTCCTCGTCCGACTCGGCGCGCCGCGCCATGTGCGCCAGCCGCTCGGCAAACGTCAGCGGCGCGGCGTGCAGGTGGGACGCCTCACGAATCGGATCCGTGATCATCCCCGCGCCGCAGGTGAAGTGCGTCGCCGGATCGATGAGGATGAAACTGCCGGTGCCCCTGTTCTCCGCATAACGATCGAACACGATCGGCCGTGCGGTCGAGACGTGCACGTTGCCAATCTGATTCAGCATCAGCGCGTGATTGACTTCGGCGGTCACCGTCCGCGTTCCCTGCTTCAGGAGATACACGCGGCCAGGATCCAGCGGCTTTTCGTCCATCCAGACGACTTCGGCCTCGAACTTCTGGCCGACGAACGCCGGCTCGATCGTCAGCACGTCTCCGCGGCTGATGTCGATCTCGTGATCCAGCGTCAAGGTCACCGACATTGGCGCAAACGCCATGTCGAGGTCGCCATCCCAGGTGACGATGCGCTCGACAACCGCCGACTTCCCTGAAGGCCACGTGGTCACGCGATCGCCGACACGAACGATCCCGGAGGCAATCTGTCCGGCATAGCCACGGAAGTCCTGATCCGGCCGGGCCACGAGCTGCACCGGGAACCGGAACGGCGCCGCCGGCAGGTTGCGGTGGATCTGTACGGTTTCGAGATACTCGAGCAGCGGCAGGCCATCGAAATAGGGCGTGCGGTCGCTCCGGGTGATCACGTTGTCGCCGTTCAGCGCGCTCATCGGGATCGCGTGGACCGAGGCGCCGGTCAGGAATTCCTCGAAGTCGTCCTGAATCTTTTCGTAGACCTCGCGGTCGTAGTCCACGAGGTCCATCTTGTTGATCGCCAGCACGAAGTCCTGGATGCCGAGCAGCCGCGCGATTTTGGCGTGACGCTTCGACTGCACGCGGACGCCGTTGCGGGCGTCGATCAACAGGATCGCGACGTCGGCCGTCGAGGCACCGGTCGCCATGTTGCGCGTGTACTGCTCGTGCCCCGGCGTGTCGGCGAGGATGAACTTGCGCCGGGCCGTCGCGAAATAGCGATAGGCGACGTCGATCGTGATCCCCTGCTCGCGCTCGGCGCGCAGGCCGTCGGTGAACAGCGAGAAATCGATCGGACCGGCGTTGCGGTTTTTCGACGCCTTTTCGACCGAGCTGACCTGGTCCTCGTACACCGACTGCGAGTCGTACAGGAGCCTGCCGATCAGCGTGCTCTTTCCATCGTCCACGCTGCCGGCCGTGCAGATGCGAAGCAGGCCGCTCTCAGAACCGTAGACGGCCATTAGAAATAGCCTTCCCGCTTCTTGAGCTCCATCGAGCCGTCCTGATCGTGGTCGATGATCCGCAGCTGCCGCTCAGACTGACGCGTGGCGATCAGCTCCTTGATGATCTTCGGCACCGTATCGGCGTCCGATTTGATCGCCCCCGTGCACGGCGAGCAGCCGAGTGAACGCATGCGGCACTTCACCATCTGCGGCTTCTCGCCCGGCATCGTCACGACAAACGGCTGCTCCTGCACGATCAGCGAGTTGCCGCGGACGATCACTTCGCGTTCCTTGGCGAAGTAGAGCGGAACGATCGGAATGTTCTCGACCGAGATGTAGTGCCAGACGTCGAGCTCGGTCCAGTTGGAGAGCGGGAACACGCGGATGCTCTCGCCCGGCCGCAGCTTCGCGTTGAGCAGGTTCCACAGCTCGGGGCGCTGGCGCTTCGGATCCCACTGGCCGTTCGGGTCGCGCACCGAGAAGACGCGCTCCTTGGCCCGCGAGCGTTCCTCGTCGCGTCGGGCGCCGCCGATCGCCGCGTCGAAGTTCCCGGATTCCAGCCCGTCGAGCAGCGCCTTCGTCTTGAGGAGGCCGCAGCAGCGCTGGGTGCCCACCTTGAATGGCTGCGTGCCGTCGGAGATCGCTTCCTGGTTCGTGTGGACGATCAGCCGTGCGCCGACGGCCTTCGCCATCTGATCGCGGAACTCGATCATCTCGCGGAACTTGTAGGTCGTGTCGACGTGGAGCAGCGGGAAGGGAATGGGTCCGGGGAAGAAGGCCTTTTGCGCGAGCCGGAGCAGGACCGACGAGTCCTTGCCGATCGAATAGAGCATGACCGGCCGCTCGAACTCTGCCACCACCTCGCGCAGGATGTGGATGCTTTCGGCTTCCAGCGCGCGAAGGTGATCGAGCCGGAGGTCGGTTGTCACGTCCGGAGTTAAGGCCACTGTAGACATTAGGATGCCGGCACCCCTAAAAGGGGTGCCCTACGAGTTCACTGGTAGAGGCCGACCTTCAGGTCGGCCCAAAACAAAAAAGCCCGGGATTTTGTCCCGGGCTTCGTTTCAGCTTTGGTGTTTTCTGGTTGTTACCCAAACAGCTGGACCGCAAGCGCCGGGACCGAGGGGGTCCTGTTACAACAAGCGCAGGTACAGCAGCAGTTTGAGAGAAACACTGTCCTGAGATTCTACCCCAAACCCGACCTGTTTGGTCCGCCTCCAGCTCAAGCTCCGCTGCGGGCCCGCATTGGATATACTGCGCTGCCTTTAGGAACGCCCAACGGAGTTTCCATGACCTCTACACCCGGCCCGTCCACCCTGCTCGGCCTTATTTCTTCGATTCCTGCAGACCAGACCGCCATCGTCCTTCCCGAGCAGAACCTGCGCATCACGTATGGGGGGCTGCGCGACCAGGTCAAGGCCGTCGCCGGAGCGCTTGCCGCCGCCGGAATCCGCCGCGGTGACCGGGTGGGCATGGCGCTTCCCAACGGGCTGCCGACCATCGTCGCCTTCCTTGCCGCTTCGGAAGCCGGGACCGCCGCGCCGCTGAACCCCGGCTATCGTGAAGACGAATTCAAATTCTTCCTCGAGGATACGAGCGCACGCGTCCTGCTGCTTCCGCCAACAGGGGCAGACGACGCGCGGCGTGCCGCCGCCAGCGGCAATGTGCCCGTGGTGTCTATCGACATGAACGCCGACGGCACAATCACCATTGACGGTAAGACGGGAGGCCGGTCATACGACGCTCCGAGCCTGGACGACGTCGCGCTCATCCTGCATACGAGCGGCAGCACCGGTCGGCCGAAGCGCGTGCCGCTGACACACGCCAACCTGTCGATCTCGTCGCACAACGTGGCGGCGACCTACGCGCTGTCGTCAAGTGACGTGTCGTTGTGCGTGATGCCACTGTTTCACGTGCACGGTCTCGTGGCGTCCACGCTGGCGACGCTGGCCACGGGCGGAACCGTTGTGGTCCCCGCGAAGTTCAGCCCGCTGTCCTTCTGGCGCATCGCCCGCGACGCTGGCGCGACGTGGTATTCGGCAGTGCCGACGATTCATCAACTGCTGCTCGCACGTGCGGAGACGGGGTCACGGCCAGCGGGCGCTGAGAAGCTCCGGTTCATCCGCTCCTGCAGCGCCGCGCTGCCGCCGCCGGTCATGGCCGGTCTGGAAGCGGCCTTCGGTGCACCGGTGCTCGAGGCGTACGGTATGACGGAAGCGGCGCATCAGATGGCGTCCAATCCGCTGCCCCCGGCCGCGCGGAAACCAGGGTCGGTGGGTCCCGGGACGAACGTCGGCATCAGCATCAGAGACGGAAACGGCAACGCCCTTCCCGCTGGTGAGCGCGGTGAGGTGTGCATCAGCGGACCGAACGTCGTCACGGGCTACGAGAATAATCCGGAGGCAAACGCCACCGCGTTCTTCGGCGAGTGGTTTCGCACCGGCGACCAGGGCACGCTCGACGAACAGGGTTATCTCGCGCTGACCGGTCGCCTGAAGGAAATGATCAACCGCGGCGGCGAGAAGATTTCGCCGCGCGAGATCGACGAGGTCCTGCTGGCGCACCCTGACGTCGCGGAGGCGGTGGCGTTCGGGACGTCGCACCCCACGTGGGGCGAGGAAGTGGCTGCCGCCGTCGTGCTGCGCGAGGGCGCCTCGGCGAAAGAGTCGGAGATCCTGGCGTTCTGCAAGGAGCGCCTGGCCGACTTCAAGCGGCCAAAGCAGATCTTCATCACCGAGGCGATTCCCCGAACCGCGACCGGCAAGATTCAGCGCCGGATTGTGGCGCAGGCCTTCTCCGCCCAGCCGTTATGAAGGCAGCGTGAAGATCGTCATCGCCGGCGCTGGCGCGATCGGCGGGTACATCGGCGCGCGGCTGGCGCACGCCGGCGCTGATGTCGTGCTGTTTGCGCGCGGACCGCACCTCCGCGCGATGCAGCAGCACGGCGTTCGCGTGGTCAGTCCCGACGGCGATTTTCTGGCCCGTCCGCAGGTCAGCGACAACCTCGCGACGATCGGCGTCGCCGACGTCGTGTTCCTGGGGGTCAAGGCGCACAGTCTCACCAGCATGGCGCCGGCCCTCAGTCCGCTCTTCGGACCCGAGACGGTGGTTGTCAGCACGCAGAACGGGATCCCGTGGTGGTACTTCCAGGATCACGGGGGCGAGTTCGCCGGGCTACGCCTCGAGCGCGTGGACCCGGGCGGCGTCATCGCTTCGTCTATCGAATATCGCCGCATCATCGGGTCGCTGGCCTACTTCGCCACCGACATCGTCGAGCCCGGGGTCATCCATCACACCGAGGGCAATCGAATCAGCTTCGGAGAGCCGAACGGCGAGCGGTCCGAGCGCGTCAAGCAGGTGACCGCGGCGCTCTCGGCCGCCGGTTTTCGCTGCCCGATCACCACTCGAATCCGGCACGAGATCTGGGTCAAGCTGCTCGGCAATGTCGCGTTCAACCCGGTCAGCGTGCTCACCGGCGGCACGCTCGAGCAGCTGACGAGGCATCCCGAGGTCTCCCGTCTTGCGCGGGCCGTGATGGTCGAAGCCGAAGCGGTCGCCTTGAAACTTGGCATCGAGCTGCCGATCACCATCGACCAGCGGATGGCCGGCGCTGAAAAAGTGGGCGCGCACAAGACGTCGATGCTCCAGGACTACGAGGCTGGCCGGCCGATGGAACTCGAGGCGGTCGTCGGCGCGGTGGTCGAGCTCGGTGAGCGGCTCGGAGTCGCTATGCCCTCGACCAGCGCCGTCTATGCGTGCGTGAAATTCATCGGTGAACACCGCGGACATTCCGCGGTCGCCCCTGCGGAGGCGGTGGCTCGTCCATGCTGAGGCATCCTTCTTCAGCGTGTCCGCCGTCGCCGGCGAAGGTTGTTGGGCGTAGAATCGAGCCCTCACCCCTCCGCCAGGATCGACTTCTGGCGGAGGCCCAGCGCGGCATCGGCTTGCGCGTAACGGCGCCTCATCGGTCTGAGGATAAGGATTGCCGCGAACGCCGCGCCGAGGTCCAAGACGGCCATCGTGTAGAGCACGCTGGTCCACGACCCGGTCGCCTCCATGAGGAGATTCCCGAACGGCACGAGCAAAGCGGCGACGCCCTTGGCACAGTAGAGCAATCCATAGATCTTGCCAATGTGCCTGGTGCCGAACGTGTCCCCGGCGGTGGCGCTGAAGAGACTGTAGACCTCGCCCCAGGCGAAAAAGACAACGCCCGAGAGCACGACAAAAGCCCAAGGATTGCTACCGTACCAGCCAAGCGCCAAAATGCCCACGGCCTCGAGCGAGAACGCCATGAACATCACTATCTCGCGGCCAATGTGGTCCGAGAGCCACCCGAACATCGGCCGGGACATGCCGTTGACGATGGTGTTCATCATCAGCGCGAAGGGCAGCGCCGCCATCGTGAAGAAGTAGAAGTTGATCTGGATGTCCCTGACACCGAGGTCCTGTGCGATCACGCTGAGCTGAGCCACGGCCATCAGGCCGCCGGTAACCGTGCTGGTGAACATGACCAGCATGACCCAGAACACGGGTGTGCGGAGCGCCTCGCCGAGGGTGTAATCGCGCCGGGACTGCGCGACGTTCGCCGAATACGTGATCGCACCGGGCCGGGGCGCCCGCAGGAACCAGGCGAAGAGGAAGATCACCGCGCCCTGAATCACGCCAAAAGTAAAGAACGTGGCCTGGTATCCAGCGGTCGCAATCATGTTGGCGATCGGGATGACGGTGAGGATCGTGCCGGAACCGTAACCGGCCGCGGTCAAACCGACTGCCAGACCCCGTTTGTCCGGAAACCACTTCAACGAGTTGTTGATGCAGGTCGCGTACACGGCGCCGACTCCGAGACCGCCGACAACCGACCCCACGTAGAAGCCGGGGAGCGTGGTGGCGTAGGAGTTGACGACCCACGCCAGGCCCGTCAGCACGCCGCCAAGGAGGACCAGGACACGTGGTCCGTAACGGTCGATGAAGTGGCCGACGAATGGCGTGCTCCATGTCTGAACGACCACGAAGATGCTGAAGGCCGTCTGGATCGCGGCGCGCTCCCAGCCGTGTGCCTTCTGAATCTCGGGAACGAACTGCGTCCAGGAGTACTGGATGTTCGAGGCGGCCACCATACAGACGATGCCGAAGATCAACTGGGGCCAGCGGGATGCCTCGGCCAGGACGGCGCCGGCAGACGTGTTCGCTGTGGACGCCATCGTAGTGTGTCCTCTTATTACGGTTCACTTCGCGGTGCCGACCGCGATACGAAGCGCTTACGATAGCCGACCTGACTCTTCAAGGGAAGTGAACGCGCGTGTGGAGTGGCCGTTCGGCTGCGTGCGTCAGCGGCAGCGCTGAAAGCCGCCGCCAACCGCGCCACGTAGCTGGCTAACGCCGGAATGTAAGATGCAAAATGCAAAATGCATAAACGGAGATCCGACGGCTGATCCGGTTTGCATTTCGAATTTTGCGTTTGAATTACCGCATGATTCCGATCGACATAGCCCGCGAGCTGATCGCCGCGTACGCGAACCGGCAGATTCTTCCAGAGCCTCCTTCCGCGCGCGATCCGGGCTTCGATCTCGCGGCTGCATATGCGGTCGAGGCCGAAATCGTCCGTCTCCGGCGCGCCGACGGGCGGACGACGGTCGGGCGCAAAGTTGGATATGCCAACAAGGCCATCTGGCGCGCGCTGAAACTCGACACGCTCGTCTGGGCGCACATGTACGACGACACCGTGCGGTATGCCGACGGGAACACGGCATCGCTCGACCTGACTCGCCTGTGCTCGCCGAAAATCGAGCCGGAGATCGTCTTCAAGATCCGAACGCCGCTGAACGGAGCGAGCGAGGCCGCCGACGTGCTGAACGCCGTAGAGTGGATCGCGCTCGGGTTCGAGATCATCGATTGCGTGTTCGCCGACTGGACGTTTCAGCCGGCCGACTTCGTGGCTGCGTTCGGGCTGCACACCGCGCTCATCGTCGGCGATCCACGTCCAATTGAGCCGGCCTCGATACCGGCGCTCGTCGAGCAGCTGGCGCGATTCAAAGTCCAGTTGCTGAAGAACGGCGATGTCGTGGCGGAAGGATCCGGAAAAAACTCGCTGCGCAGCCCGGCCCTCTGCGTGGGCGAGCTTGCCGCGGCGATCGCGCGCCAGACGCCGGAGGATCCGCTCGAGGGCGGCGAACTCGTCAGCTCCGGGACGCTGACTGAGTCGCAACCGATCGCGCGCAGGCGAGTCGTGGACGGCGATCGTCGAGGGAATCGATCTGCCGCCGCTGACACTCCGCACGGTATAACCTATCAATCTTGTAGACTAACGACGTGCTCTCGAAGAAGTCGAAGTACGGACTCAAGGCGATGCTGGAGCTCGCCTCGGAGGAGTCCGGCCAGCGGCCGCTCCAGGCCTCCGAACTGGCCAAACGACAGCAGCTGCCCCGAAAATTCCTTGAAGCCATTCTGCTCGAGCTGACGCGACACGGCCTGATCCAGAGCAAGCTCGGTCGCGGAGGCGGCTACGTGCTGGCGCGAAAGCCCGGGGATATCACGGTCGGCGAGATCATTCGGGTCCTGGAGGGGCCACTGGCGCTCATTCCGTGCGTCAGCAAGACCGCCTATCGCCGCTGTGACGAGTGCCTGGATGAGGAGACCTGCGGCGTGAGGCTGGCGATGAAGGAGGTCCGCGACGCCACCTCCCATATCCTCGACAACACCACATTGGCGGGGCTGAACGCCCGGTCCCGGGCGAGCCTGTCTCGCCGAAGCGACTTGACATAAAACTCCTAGTCAACGTATAGATATTTACCTCATCGATGTCTTCTCTCTCACCTTACCTGTCGGGCCTGTTGTCGTGCGGGGGCGCCGTGTCGCTGCGCGTGTACCAGGCCGGCGATTGGTGGGTGAGAAGCCAGTAAGTCCTTTCTTCCTTTCCCGCCCCGCGTCGGCTGCCAGTTCCGTAGTTGGCCGCACTTCATTCAAGGGGAGAGGAATTCATGTCACGTTCGTTCGCTGTTTTATTCGTTGTGGTATCCGCGCTGATCGTCCCACGTCAGGTTGTCGCGCAGGGAGCAGACGCGTCGGAAATCCACGGGGTGGTTCGCGATGTCTCGGGAAGCGCGACACCCGGCGTGACCGTCCGGGTCGTCAGTGACGTTGCCGGCACGACCCGCGAGGCGGTCACCGATGCCGACGGCACCTATGTCATTCGCGCAGTTCCGACCGGTGGATACCGGCTCGAGGCGACGCTCGATGGATTCGAGACCGCGACTCGGCGCGGCTCGCTTGCCGTCGGCCAGCAGGCGGCCATCGACGTTGTCCTAAGCCCGGCCCGTTTGTCGTCAGACGTCGTGGTGACCGCGCGCCGCGTCGAGGAGACGGCGCAGGAGGTGCCGATTCCGCTCTCGGTCGTGAGCGGCGAGCTGGTCGACGAACGCCGGCGCCTTCAACGTCAACCGCCTCAAGGAACTGATTCCGACGGTCCAGTTCTACTCGACGAACCCGCGCAACTCGTCGATCAACATCCGCGGCATCGGCGCTCCGTTCGGCCTGACGAACGACGGCATCGAACCAGGCGTCGGCCTGTACATCGACGGCGTGTTCTACGCGCGTCCGGCAGCGGCGACGCTCGACTTCCTCGACGTCGAACGGATCGAAGTGCTGCGCGGTCCGCAGGGCACGCTGTTCGGCAAGAACACCACGGCCGGCGCGATCAACGTCACGACCCGCAGGCCGAGCTTCACGCCGGAGACCGACCTCGAGCTGAATCTCGGCGACGCTGGGGTTCGTGCAGGCCAAGGCATCGGTGTCGGGCCGCTGTTCAAGAACGTCGCCGGCCGGCTGTCGTTCTCCGGCACACAGCGCGACGGGTCTGATCTACTAACGTGGCCACGAACAGCGAACGGTCAACGATCTCGACAATCTGGGCTTCGCGGCCAGGTGCTGTTTGCGCCGTCGGATCGGCTCGCCGTCCACTGGCCAGCGACCATCGCGGCAGCGGCCGCAGGGCTACACGCAGGTCGTCGCCGGCGTGGCGCCGACGCTGCGCCCGGCCAATCGCCAGTACGCGCAGATCGCCGCCGACCTCGGCTACACGCGCGCCCGAGCTTCAATGCCTTCGACCGCGTCACCGACGTCGATACACCGCTGCGCTCGTATCAGGACTCGGCGGCAGCGCGCTCAACATCGACTGGAAGGTCGGCCGCGGCCGGCTGACGTCGACGACCGGCTGGCGCTACTGGAACTGGAATCCGTCGAACGATCGCGACTTCATCGGCCTGCCGGTGACGACCGTCTCGGCGGCGCCGTCGAAGCAGCGGCAGTGGACGCAGGAGGTGCGCTACGCCGGCGACATCTCCCGCGCGTGAACTTCGTCGTCGGCGCATTCGGCTTCCGTCAGACGCTCGACTCGGATCCGGCCTTCAAGCAGGAGCAGGGTTCGGCCGCCGCGCGCTTCCTGCTGGCGCCGACGCGCGGCCGCGGCGACGCCCGGCCTGCTCGACGGCTACGGCTTCGATCAGTTCCTGAATTTCCACAACACCAGTGCCGCGGTGTTCGGCCAGGTCGGAAATACGCCTCACCGATCGGCTGCGCTGTCCTGCCGGGACTCCGGTTCAATTACGACAAGAAGGACGTCGATTTCAAGCAGACGAGGTCTACGGTGGTCTGCAGACGACCGATCCGGCGCTGGTCGCGCTGCAGCGTTCGATCCTGGCGCCGCAGTCGTACGTGGCCGACGTCGACGACACGAACCTCTCCGGTCAGCTGACGCTGGCGTATCAGGTTGCCGAGCGGCGTCAACGCCTACGCGACCTACGCGACCGGCTTCAAGTCGGTCGGGCTGAACCTGAATGGCGTCCCGACCGATGCGGCCGATCAGCCCGTGCTGTCGGCGGCGACGGTGAAGCCGGAGGACGAGCGGCACATCGAGTTCGGGATCAAGACGCGAGCCGTTCCGTGGCGTCACCGCGAACCTCACCGCGTTCGACACGCAAATCAAGGACTTCCAGGCGCAGGTCGTCAACGCCGGCGTCGGTGTGCTGCGCGGCTATCTCGCCAACGCCGAGAAGCGTGCGCGTGCGCGGCCTCGAGTTCGACGGCAATGCGCGGCTCGGCAAACGCGTGCTCGCTGTACTGGCGCGTGAGCTATACGGACGGCCGCTACGTCTCGTTCCCCGATGCTCCGCCGCCGCTCGAAGATACCGGCGGACCGCAGGTGAAGGACATCTCGGGTTCTCTGCTGCCCGGGATTTCGAAATGGGCGTACTCGCTCGGCGGCGACTATGCGCACCGCGGACGATCCTCGGCCGCGAAGGCGAGCTGTTCGGCGCGCTCGATACGAGCTATCGGTCCTCGTTCTCGTCGAGCCCGAGGGCGTCGCGTTACCTCGACATTCCCGGCTACTCACTGGTGAACGCGCGCGTCGGCTTCCGCGACCGCAGCGGCTGGACGGTCTGTCTGTGGTCGCGCAATCTGCTCGACAAGGACTACTACGAGTTGCTGACCGCGGCGCCCGGCAACACCGGCCTCTACGTCGGGCAGCCTGGTGACCCTCGCGCGGTCGGCGTCACGTTGAAGCTGGCACTGAGGCGCTGATGAGAAGACAACCGGACGCATGACACTGAGCCACATTCGCCGCCGCTGCCCGTCGGCAGTCCTTGCCATCGTTCTGGTGGTGGGGGCTGCCATCGGCGGCATGCCGCGGACGTACGTTCGCGCAGCAAGGCGCGGTCGAGACCGTCGACCGACGTGCCGGGAGTGGCGCCGCCCGCTCGCGTCGTTGCCGGCCAGGATGGACTGGCCATCGAGTCGGGCAACGGCGAGTATCCGCCTGCAGATCGGGCTGCTCGCTGCAGGCGGACGGCCGGTTTGCCGCCAACGACGACACGGCGGCAGGTCAGTCGACACGTTCGCCATTCGCCGCCTGCGCCCGTATCTGCGAGGGCGGCATCCGCGCCGCTTCGAGTTCTATCTGAATCCGGACTTCGCCGGCGGCACGCTCGTCGTGCAGGACGCGTACTTCGACACGATCTTCTCGCCGGCCTTCCGCATTCGCGCTGGGAAGGGCAAGACGCCGTTCGGCATGGAGCGCCTGCACTCGGCGTCGAACCTGCTGTTCATGGATCGCGCGCTCCCGACCGCGCTGGCGCCGAACCGCGATCTGGGCGTGCAGGTGCTCGGCGACGTCAAGGGCGGCGTCATCAGCTATCTCGGCCGGCGTGATGAACGGCGTGGCCGACGGCGGCAGCGCGCGACCTCGACACGCAACGATGGCAAGGACGTCGTCGGCGCGCCTCATCGTCCGTCCGTTCACCGCGCAACGTCGGCCAGCCCGCTGCGCGGTCTTGGGATCGCCATCGCGGGCAACACGGGACGCCAGGCAGGCGCTACGGCGTTGCCTTCGTTCAGAACGCAGACCCTTCAGCAGCCCTACTTCTCCTATGCCACGGGCGCAGCCGCCAACGGCCGCAGGAATCGGTACTCACCGCAGGTCTTCTTCTTCAGCGGCTCGTTCGGCGGATGGGCCGAGTACGTGCACACCGAGGTGCCGGTCTCGCGCGCAGGCGTCACCGAGGACATTGCGAACACGCGCCTGGCAGGTCGCGGCATCGTGGGTGCTGACCGGCGAAGCGGCCACTGACGCCGGTGCCGGCGTTCGACCCGCGCGCGAACTTCGATCCCGTCAACCGGCCACTGGGGCGCGTTTCAGGTTGCCGCGCGCGTCCATCAACTCGAAGTCGATCAGGCGCGCCGTCGACCTCGGCTTTGCCGCCGCCGGCGCCAGCCGCAAGGCGCAGGCGTGGACGGTCGGCCTGAACTGGTATCTGACCGGCAACGTGAAATACGTCCTCAACTTCGAGCGCACGGTGTTCGACGACAACCGCGCCGGCGCGCGTGCGCCGGAGAACGGCATCGGCTTTCGGACGCAGCTGAATTTCTAGCGAGAGGTCGGCAGAGACAGTCATGAAGTCATTGATACGAATCGTGCTCACCGCCGCGGTCGCGGTGCTCATTGCGGCAACGGTTTCCGCGCAGACCCAGTTCCTGAACGTCTCCTACGACCCGACGCGCGAGCTCTACGTCGCGGTCAACGCGGCGTTCGCGAAGTACTGGAAGGCGAAGACCGGCCAGGACGTGCGCTTCCGCCAGTCGCACGGCGGATCCGGCGGGCAGGCACGCGCGGTCATCGACGGCCTCGAGGCCGACGTCGTCACGCTGGCGCTGGCCTACGACATCGATGCCATCTCGAACGCTGGACTGATTCACAAGGACTGGCAGAAGCGCCTGCCGCAGAACAGCTGCGCCGTACACGTCGACGATCGTCTTCCTCGTCCGCAAGGGAAATCCCGAAGGGCATCAAGGACTGGGGCGACCTGGTGCGCTCGGGCGTGCAGGTGATCACGCCGAACCCGAAGACCTCGGGCGGCGCCCGCTGGAACTACCTGGCGGCGTGGGAGTACGCGAAACGCAAGAACGGCGGCAACGAGGCGAAGGCCAGGGAATTCGTGGCGGCCTTGTTCAAGAACGTCCCCGTGCTCGACTCCGGCGCCCGCGGCGCGACGACCACGTTCGTGCAGCGCGGCATCGGCGACGTCCTGCTGGCCTGGGAGAACGAAGCCTATCTCGCGCTCGCGGAAGAGAAGGACAAGGTGCGAGATCGTGACGCCCTCGATCAGCATCCTGGCGGAACCGCCGGTCGCCGTCGTCGACAAGGTGGTTGCGAAGAAGGGCACGAAAGCGGTGGCGGAGGCGTACCTGCAGTTCCTCTACACGCCCGAGGGTCAGGAGATCGCCGCAAAGAATCATTACCGGCCGCGCGACGAAAAGGTGGCGGCGAAGTACGCCGGGACGTTCGCGAAGGTGGAGCTCTTTACGATCGATCAGGCGTTTGGCGGCTGGCAGAATGCGCAGAAGGCGCACTTCAACGACGGCGGCACGTTCGACAAGATCTACCGGCCGGGACGATGAGGAGCGATGGTAAAGTCGTCGTCCTGAATGAAGCGTTCGGTTCTCCCCGGATTCAAGCTGACGCTTGGGTACACGCTCGTGTACCTGACGTTGATCGTGCTCATTCCGCTGCTGACGCTGCCGCTGCGGGCGGCGTCGGTGCCGTGGGAGCAGTTGAAAGCCACGATCACCGATCCGCGGGTCGTCGCGTCGTATCAACTGAGCATCGGCGCGTCGTTTGTGGCCGCGAGCATCAACGCGCTCTTCGGTCTCGTCGTGGCGTGGGTGCTCGTGCGCTACTCGTTTCCGGGCCGCCGCATCGTCGACTCGCTGGTTGACCTGCCGTTTGCGCTTCCGACGGCGGTTGCCGGCATCACGCTGACCACCTTGTGCGCTCCGAACGGGTGGATCGGCCAGCTCTTCGAGCCGTACGGAATCAAGATCGCCTTCACCCGCGTGGGTGTGACTATCGCGATGGTGTTCATCGGCCTGCCGTTTGTCGTGCGCACGCTGCAGCCGGTCATCGAGGACCTTGACGTCGAGATTGAAGAGGCGGCGACCAGTCTGGGCGCCACACGATTCAAGGTCCTGACCCGCGTCATCCTGCCGTACTGTACCCAGCGTGGCTGACCGGATTTGCGCTGGCGTTTGCGCGCGCTGTCGGGGAGTACGGGTCGGTCGTGTTCATCTCCGGCAACATGCCGATGCGGACGGAGATCTCACCGCTGCTGATCATCACGAAGCTGGAGCAGTTCGACTACGCGGGCGCGACGGCAATCGCCGTCGTCATGCTCACCATGTCCTTTGTCTTGTTGCTGGTGATCAACGCCCTGCAGGGTTGGACAACGCGGCGAGTGGCCGGCTGATGGGCGCTGTGGGCGCGCCGTGGTCGGGGCGGCGCACCGCAAACTCACTGAGCCGCGCGTCGTGCGATGGCTGCTCACCGGCTTCGCCCTCGCATTTCTGGCGCTCTTCCTGGTGCTGCCGCTCGCGGTCGTGTTCGTTGAGGCGTTTCGCAACGGCATCCTCCCGTACTTCGAGTCGGTTCGTGAGCCGGACGCCATGGCGGCGCTCCGGCTGACACTGATTGCCGCGGCCTTTGCCGTCCCGGCCAACCTGGTTTTTGGCGTGGCCGCCGCGTGGGCCATTGCCAAATTCCAGTTTCCCGGCAGGACGCTGCTGACGACGCTGATTGACCTGCCGTTCGCCGTCTCGCCGGTGATCTCCGGCATGGTGTTCGTGCTGCTGTTCGGCCGTCAGGGGCTGCTCGGCCCATGGGCCGCCGAGCACGACCTCAGGATTGTGTTTGCGGTTCCCGGGATCGTGCTGGCGACGATCTTCGTCTCGTTTCCCTTCGTCGCGCGCGAGGTCATTCCAGTGATGGAGGCGGCCGGCACGCAGGAGGAGGAGGCGGCGCGCGTGCTCGGCGCCAGCGGCTTCCAGACGTTCTTCCGCGTGACGCTGCCGAACATCAAGTGGGGCGTCATCTACGGCGCCATCCTCTGCAATGCGAGAGCGATGGGGGAGTTCGGCGCCGTGTCGGTGGTCTCTGGGAAGATTCGCGGCGAGACCAACACACTGCCGCTGCACGTCGAGATCCTCTACAACGAGTACATGTTCCAGGCGGCGTTTGCCGTGGCGTCGCTGCTGACGCTGCTGGCGGTGGTCACGTTGATCGTCAAGACGATTCTCGAACGGAAATTGGCCTCGTGAAAGGCCGACCTGAAGGTCGGTCCGGTCTACCGAAGGTCAGCCCCTAGACGGTAGAGGCCGAGCTTCAGGTCGGCCTTCGACACAAGGATTGATGCATGGGTATCGAAGTCCGCAATCTGACGAAATCCTTCGGCAGCTTCCTCGCGCTTCGCGACGTGAGCTTCACCGTGCACTCGGGCGAGCTGGTCGCGCTGCTCGGGCCCTCCGGCTCAGGCAAGACGACGCTGCTGCGGGTGATCGCCGGCCTCGAAACACCGGATGTCGGCTCCGTGCTCTTCGACGGCGACGACGCCACCAGGCAGGATCCGCGGCACCGCGGTGTGGGTTTTGTCTTCCAGCATTACGCGCTGTTTCGGCACATGTCGGTCTTCGAGAACGTCGCCTTCGGGCTTCGGGTGCGACCGCGCGACCAGCGTCCCACCGAGGACGAGATCAAGCGCCGCGTCCATGAACTGCTCAGTCTCGTCCAGCTCGACTACCTTGGCGATCGCTATCCGTCGCAGCTCTCCGGCGGCCAGCGTCAGCGGGTCGCGCTGGCCCGTGCGCTCGCGGTCGAGCCGAAAGTGCTGCTCCTCGACGAGCCGTTCGGCGCGCTTGACGCCAAGGTGCGGCAGGAGCTGCGGCGATGGCTGCGCCGCCTGCACCAGGAGATTCACCTCACCAGCGTCTTCGTCACGCACGACCAGGAGGAAGCCCTCGAGCTGGCCAATCGGGTCGTGGTGATGAACGAGGGGAAGATCGAGCAGGATGCGCCGCCCGGCGAGGTGATCGAGAATCCGGCAACGCCTTTTGTCTCCAACTTCCTCGGCAACGTGAACCTGTTCCACGGACGCGTGCAGGTCGAGGTGCACGACGAGGAGGGACGGCCGATGCCGATGGAACTTGATGGCGAGCGGTCGGAAGCGGTGCGGGTGATAGTCGGCGACCGTGTCTACGTCAGGCCGCGCGGGAATGGCACCCCGTAAAGGGGTGCCCTACGTGAGTTACGTAGGGCGCCCTTTTAAGGGCGCCGATCAACGAGCGCAGCAATCACCAGGTCGCCGCTGACGTTCACGGCGGTCCGGCACATGTCGAGGAACCGGTCGACGCCGAGGATCAGCCCCATGCCTTCGGCCGGAATCCCCACCGACTGAGCGACGATCAGCACCATCGGCAGCGAGCCGCCTGGCACGCCGGCGGTGCCGATGCCCGCGACGATCGACATCACCATCACGCGCACCTGCTGACCGACGGTCAGCTCCAGTCCATAGGCCTGGGCCAGAAACAGGATCGTCACCCCTTCAAACAGTGCCGTGCCATTCTGATTCGCCGTCGATCCGACGGTCAGCACGAATCGGGCGACCCGCGGCGACAGGCGGAGCTTGGTCTCGGCCGCTTTGATCGACACGGGCAACGTGGCGTTGGAGGAGGCAGTCGAAAACGCGTAGAGCAACACTTCGCGGCAGTCGCGGAAGAACTCGAGCGGTGATCGCCGAGCGGCAAGGCGGAGCATCACGCTGTAGACCACGAACTGCTGGACCAGCAGACCGGCAACCACGGTCGCGACGTAGAGCAGGACGCCCGCGAATACGTCTGTGCCGAACGTTCGCGCCGTGTTGAACACGATGGCAAACACGGCCAACGGCGCGATCACCATGGCCCAGCCGACGATGCGCATGCAGGCGTCGAACACCTGATCGAAGACCCGTATCAGGATGTTTCGTTCGCCGTCAGCAGCCGGAGCGCGGCTGATCGCAAATCCGAAGATCAACGCAAACACCATCAAGGGCAACATCTCGCCATCGAGCGCCCGCACGGCGGAGTCCAGCGGATTACGCGGAATCAACTCGACGAGCGACGTCGCTGACGGGCTTGGCGGCGGCGGCGTTGGTCTCGAGCGTCTGGACTGCCGCAGCTGTGGCCTGCGCCGAACTGAGCGGAAGGTTAGCGCCCGGCCGGACGATGTTGACCAGGACGAGGCCGATCGTCACGGATGCGGCGCTCAGCAGGAGCGTGAAGAGAAGCGTCCGGGCGGCGACTCCGCCCAGCCCGTGCTCCCGACCCAACTCGTACACGCCCACGACCAGCGCGGCGAAGACCATCGGGACCACGGTCATGAAAATCGTGCGCAGGAATATCTGGCCGATCGGGCGAAGGAGCTGCGTACCGACGAAGTCGATGGTGGCTGAATCGCCGTAGGCGTGCGCGAGGGCTCCGGCCGCAAACCCCGCAACGAGCGCGAGGAGCAACTTCGTGTGAGGTTTCACGTGATCAGGTGTCGGCAGGAGCGCCCTGCATGCGCCCTACGGCCTCGGCCGCCTTCACCGTCGGCAACTGCACGGTGAAGAAGCGATACAGCAGCGACGTGTCGAGTGCGCCGACGGCAAGCAAGAATGAGAAACGCGAGGTTGCTCTCGATCAGGTGCAGATCTTTCACGAGGTTCGAGAGCCCGAAGGCGACGATCCACGCATCGAAGCTCATGCAGACTCGCCGGAACGTCTCGGGCCGGATGCGCTGGATCAGCGCCGCGCCAATCGGCACACCAATCGCGATGCTGGGGATGATGTAGGGGACCAGGCCGAGGCTTTCCACCGAGTACAGACCGGCCCATGCGGTACGCGACCGCCGTGAACGATGATTCCGCGAGCCTGATGAACCCCAGCGCCGCGCGGAAATCGCGCTTGGTGAAGCCCTGATTGCTGAGCATCACCGCCAGCGGTGGACCCGAGATCGTCGTCACGGAGTAGAGCACCCCGACCCCGACGCCGAAGCCAAGGCCGATCGATCGTTCGGACTTGAGCGGCCGGCGATAGCCCGCGGCCTGCAGCAGAATCAGCGGGAGCAGCGCCAGAAACGTCCAGAATTTCAGCCAGCCCGGGTTGACTTGCGACACCATCGCCGTCCCGACGATGACGCCAGGCAGCAGTCCGATCACGATGGGGAAGACCCGTCGCCA
This sequence comes from uncultured Acidobacteriota bacterium, assembly GCA_963793705.1. Classification (GTDB taxonomy): domain Bacteria; phylum Acidobacteriota; class Vicinamibacteria; order Vicinamibacterales; family UBA2999; genus Gp6-AA40. Next base: position 49,059 of record CAWCBC010000029.1, read on the forward strand.
CACGTTCGGCAGCGATGCGCGATTCACCCACAGCACGTAGGCGTTGAGCGCCACTTCGATCGGCACCAGCGCGGGGTTCAGCACCCGGTTGGTCAGAAACAGGAGGGCGATCGGGACGGTGATCGACGAAAAGCCATAGCCAAGCGCGCCGTTGACGATGGCCGCGACGAAGGTGATGGCGAGAAGCGAGAGGTGCTGAGGGTCCATGGCCGAGCCGACCCATAAGCTTACCCGTAGCTTCTGCTCTAAGGACGGAAGGGTCCGTGCGAAATCGCATTAGCTGGTGAATAATCGTGGCTACCGGAGGCAAACCGACTTGGATAACACGGGCCAGACCATAGGTGGCGCCCGCATCGTCCTGACCGCGCCGCTCACCGAGACCATCGACCACGCCGGCTACTTCATCCAGATGGCATGGCGTCGCTGCCGATCTGGCTGGAAGGCATCCTCAACCGGAAGTATCCGAAGTGGCGCGACGTCGAGCACAACGACGACGGCTCCGCGCGCTACATGCCGGCGGGCGTGCGCGCTGGTCGAAGACGTCGCTGCTGCGCGCGTTATCCGCGCCGACGACATCGTCTGCCTGCTATCCGGACGACCTGCGACAAGTTCATCGGCCCGCGCACGCGCGTCGTGGCCGTCTCGACGCACAATCCGCTCGGCGTGACGTTCGCCGCCGGCGTTTACACGTCGATCTTCGGCTCGTCGAAGAAGCCGATCAATTCGCACTACGCACGCGAGCTGTTCGCAGCGCATCAAGGCGAATCCGTACCGCGCAGAAGTTCAAGGTCATCGTCGGCGGCTCGGGCGGCTGGCAGATCATCGCAGACCGAACTGCTACGACGAGCTCGAGCGTCGATTGCGTCGTCGAGGGCCGCAGCGAATCGGCCGAGACGCTCGACGCTGTTCGACAAGGCGATCCGCGGCGAGGAGCTGCCGCGGCAGATCGACGTCGCGCATCCGAAGGAGCGCGACGCGATCCTGTTGCCCGACAAGCGCACGACGTTCGGCGTGGTCGAGATGACCACCGGCTGCGGCCGCCGCTGCAAGTTCTGCGTGCCCGACCTCAACCCGCAGATCGACCTGCCGAAGGACAAGATCATGGCGCGCCGTGCGCGCCAACGTCCGCGAAGGCAACAAGCAGATCTCGCTGGCGACCGAGGACATGTTCATCTGGGGCCAGGTGCACACCGACACGCCGTTCTATTTCCCGAACCGCGAAGCGCTGCTCGATCTGTACAGCGACATCGTCGAACACGCCCGGCGTCGAGCAGCACGTGCTGAGCCACGCGACGATCGCGCCGGCCGTGGTCGATCCGATGCTGATCGAGCAGCTGTCGGACGATGCTGCTCGACAAGAGCCCGATCCATCTGCCGCTACCTGAGCACGCATCCGGAGAAGAAGGCGCTCGTCGCCGCTGATCGGCCTCGAAACCGGCTCGGTGCGGATGGCGAAGCAGATCATGCCGAGCAAGGGCGTGCCGTTCCCGATCGAGGACTGGCCGAGCGTCGTGATCGAGGGCTCGAGAGTGCTGAACGAGAACAACTGGTTCCCGGCGATGACGCTGATCGTCGGCAACCCGGGCGAGACCGACGAGGACGTCATGGCGACGCTCGACCTGATCTACGAGATGGAGCGGCGCGGCCTGTTCGCGTTCTTCATCCCGTCGATCTTCACGCCGCTGCACGACACGCGGATGGAGAAGAGAAGGGCGTCACCGAGACGCGCGCAGCTCACGCCGCTGCAGTGGCAGCTGATGATGAAGTGCTGGAAGATGAACCTGCGGCCCGGCCAGTACAGCTGGTGGGGGCCGACGGCGTGGCGCGTCGGCGCGCATCGGCCTGTGGCTCTGGAAGCTGCGCAAGCTGAACGGGCCGAACTTCACATGGCCGCTGCTGATGTTCGCCGGCGCGCTGCCGGAATGGCTGATGGCGACGATGGGCAAGATCTATCTCGGGCAAGCCGCTGCACGATCAAGACCCGCAAGGAACTGCTGGCGACCGTCAAGCCGTCGATGCGGCAGTACCTGCGCGCCGACACCGGCGATATGCCCGACGGCGAGATTCCACCGCCGGCCAGGCCTTCGCCGTTTATCCCGCTCGTTCCTCAGGCGGTCTGATTCGGATCTCCGGATCGCGTGGATTCAATGGACCGGATACGCACGTCCGGTTGGAGCGAGCATCTGTAGAAACACTAGGGTTTTTGTCACGCGCGGCTGGGTACACGTAGTGCTCTCTCTTGGGCAACCGCCGACGCCGGGCTCTGACAGGTAAGGTGAAAGCGGATTACGGAATTGGCGGAGTCTGCGTGGC